>JBBDWL010000063.1:0-4773 GCA_040902895.1 Vicinamibacterales bacterium
GCGACGTGGCCTGCACGCGCATGCCGCCCATCTCGTTCAGCATCATGACGATGTCACCGGGCGTCATGAGCATCTTCTCTTCGATCTCCTCGCGCTCGAGCACCTCCACGCGCAGCGGCTGATCCTCGAGCCGGCCGCCCGTTCGCGTGGCGCTGACGGTGATCGAGATTTCGATTTCCGGTGGTTGTTCTTCGGTGGGTGCAGGCGGCGTGGCGTTGGTGGCCTGTGCGGCCACCAGCAACGCGGCGGCGATGAGGATCATCGCCCGCTACGGTTGCAGTTCCCGGACCGGCCGGACGAGGCAGAGATACTTCATGCCGTAGAGCTTACGTCAGAGCGGGCGGCCCGCTCGAGCGCGTTGAATGCGATCTTCTTCGTGCATGTGCCATGCCCTTTTGTAGCGCGAATGCCCGGTCAGCTCGACCTGCTACCATGCGCTATCCAAATGGCCCTCGTCCCCGGCACCCGTCTGGGTCCGTACGAGATTCGCGCGCCGCTCGATGAGGCGCTTCCGATTGCCAAACAGATCGCCGAGGCGCTCGAGGCCGCGCATGAGAAGGGCGTCATTCATCGCGACCTGAAGCCGGCCAACGTCAAGCTGACACCTGATGGCGACGTCAAGGTCCTGGATTTCGGCCTCGCCAAACTGCTGGAGCGTGACGCGCCCGATCGCCAGGCCAGCCAGTCGCCGACGTTCACGGCACAGGGCACATTCGCCGGTGTCATCCTCGGCACGGCGCCGTACATGAGTCCCGAACAGGCGCGCGGGCGCGCGGTCGACAAGCGCACGGACATCTGGGCGTTCGGATGCGTGCTGTTTGAAATGCTGTCAGGCACGCGTGCGTTCGCTGGAGAGGACGTGACTGAAACGCTCGGCGCGATCATTCACAAGGATCCACCGTGGGAGAAACTGCCGGCACACCTGCCGCTCTCCGTTCACGCACTGTTGAGACGATGCCTTCAGAAGGATCCGAGACAGCGTCTGCGCGACATAGGTAATGCGCGCATCGAGCTGTCTTCGGCGCTTCACGCCGCGCCAGCATTTCTGCCCGACGGCCGCCGCTTCGTCTTTCTGCGAACCTCGGTCGATCGAGCTCGATCGCGGCGTCTTCACGCGTGTCAATCCGGAGGTCATTAGCGAGAGTTCGCCGGCACTGGCGGGCGATGGGTGGCTGGCGTTCACGATGTACACGGCGGACAGCGGCATCGTCGGCGATCTCTACCGCCGGCCAGCGAGCGGCGCCGGAGAACCGGAGTTGCTCGTCCGGTCGCCGCTTCCGAAGCACGCCAACTCGTGGTCACCGGACAGGCGCTATCTTATTTACGACAAGCATCATCCAACGCGCCGGCAGGATTTGCTGTTGTTGGCGCTCGACGGCGAGCGCAAATCACGCCCGTTGCTGGTGACCAACGCCGACGAGACGCTCGCTTATTTTTCACCGGATGGTCGCTGGATTGTGTACAGCTCCGACGAGTCGGGTCGCGCCGAAATTTACGTCCGTGACTTCGCCCCCGAGAGCACGCCCGCCTTTGGCGCACAAAAGTGGACGATCTCGCAGAAGGGCGGCGACAAGCCGCGTTGGAGCGCCGACGGCAGGGAGATCTACTACATCGGCCCTGAGGGCATGATGATGGCCGTACTAATCGACAACCGTGCCGGCATGTTCAAGCCCGGCGGGGCGATTGCATTGTTCCAGACCAACACCAATGGCTATGTCCCGTACGACGTGACGCCGGACGGCCGATTCCTGATCAACACGGCGCCCGACACCACCACGCAGCAATCCATCCCGGTAACGGTATTGGTGAACTGGCAGTCACGCCTTTTACGCTAGCCTTTTTGCGCGCTTGCGCCGCGAAGCGGCCGAGGCGCGTTGATCTTGCAGTTCATAAGCCTCGCGCATCCAGTCCGTCAATGGTGCTTCAACCTCATCACGATGACGAATGTGGATCAGGTGCGCACGCTTGACCTTCGACGACTCCACGACCTTCCTAATCTGCGGCGCCTTGATCGCGCGGCCAAGGAAGATGACGAGCTCCAGGAAGTTGCGCTTTGGCCTGACGAAGAAGTGACACGTTTTGCGCGAGAACATGATCGAGTGGTGAGTGGCATAGATGCGCTGCTCGCCAAGCTCGACCGCGGCCTCACGCAGGCGCGCGTAAGCGTCCTGCAGATCGTCGGACAGATCCTTCGTTAACGCGGCTTCAGTGGTGGTCCAGCAATCATGCGTCTCGTCCTCTTCGACCCACTGCTTGCAGTGGTAACACTCGTGCGCTTTCATCGCTGATATTCTAGGCGGATGAGTTCATCTCCTCGCACTCCCTTCGCAGTGCTCGTCGCTTCATTCCTGAAAAGATTGGCAGCTATCCCGTGAACTACGGCACCAAGACCCTGTCAAGGTGCGTGATGCCTCGTGCCTAAGGGTGGGTGCCGGTGCCACCAAATTGGCCAGTGGGTTCTTCGCGCGTAAGCGCGACGTACGCCATGATGACAGCGGAATGGCCTCGGCTCCCGACGGTCCGACCTACTGAAAAGGGAAACGTCATGAAGGCAGTCCTTCTTCTCGCGTTGGTTGCCGCCGCGACCCCTGCGCAACCGGCGGCGGCTCCTCCGGATCAGTTCTTCGATTCCAACGGCGTTCGCATTCGCTACGCCGAGCAGGGCAGCGGCCCGGCGATTGTGCTGATGCACGGCGATACGGGAACGCTCGAGCGGCACTTCATCGCCAACGGGGTGTTTGCCAACCTTGCGAAAGACCATCGCGCGATCGCGATCGATCTGCGCGGCCACGGCAAGAGCGTCAAGCCGTACGAGCCAGCTGCATATGGCGAGGAAATGTCGCGCGATGTGGTGAGGCTGCTCGATCACCTCAAGATCCAGCGCGCGCACGTGCTTGGCTACTCGCTCGGGGCATTCATCGCCGGCCGCGTGGCGACGCTGCACCCGGAACGGTTGCTCGGCGTCATCTACGTCGCCGGTTTGCCGTTGCGCGACCTGTCCTTTATGGAGCCCTTTGCCCTGGATGCAGTGAAGGAGCTCGAAAGCGGCCTACCGTTCAAGTCGCTGGTGATGGCGCTGCAGCCCCCTGGGTCGAAGCCGCCGTCGGACGATGAGATCCGCAAAGCGGTGGCGCCGCTGGTGGCCGCCAACGACGTGAAGGCCTTTGCCGCGCTGTGGCGCGGGTACAGAACCCTCGCCGTGACGGATCAACAACTGGCAGCCGTGCGCGTCCCGTCGATCGTAAGAGCTCGCGATCGTTGATGGAGACGCTGAAGGCCATGCGGCGATCCAGGCGCGCGACCATCTCGGCGATGAAGCCGCGATCGATGGCATATAGCTCGAGCGCCCCGGCGCGGTGGATTCCGGCGGCGGCGAGCCCCTTCAGCCACTGCGTCCCTTCCTTGTGGCAGTACACCGCAACGCGCGCCGCGGCTTTCGATGCCTTGTGCAGCCGCGCCGCATCGGGCGTCCCGATGTCGATCCAGGTGGTGATTTTTCCCGTCAGATCGCGGATCGAGATCATCGGTTCATCGGGATCCGACACGCCGCGGGAGAACTCGATGCTCTCGCGGTATTCGACGAGATACGCCAGCACCCGCGCGACAAGGTATTCGTCCGACTCTGAAGGATGCTGCGCCACGCGCAGCGCCAGCGATTCGTAAACGTTGCGGTCGCTGTCAGCCAGCTCGATGTCGAAGTTATAGACGGTCGCCGTGAGTGCCATTAACTCGAGCGTACCAGCGAAGGGCGCTCGGCGTCGATCCGGTCAGCAGTGCGCGGCCAGTAAACGGTCGTCCACCGATTTCACCGATTACACAGATGCGAGCGTCGGTCGTCCGCGGCCTTCGGCCGCGGCACGGATGGGAAGAGGGCCAGAAACGAGTCTCGGGTCAGTTCGTGCGGACTCATTTCTGGCCCTCTTCCCATCCGTGCCAACGCCCGGCGAAGCCGGGCGCTGACGACCGACGCGCGTCTCGTGCGGCCGCGCATTTAATCCGTGTAATCCGTGTAATCCGTGGATGAGCTTTCTGGGTTATGGGACCGGATCGGCATTGCGCCAGGCCCAAGGCCTCCGCCTCCGCTAGAGCTTCGGCGGGACAGGCAAGCCCTGTAATATTCCCCGCATGGCGAGAATCAACTTGCGGGTCAACGGCAAGGCGCACACCGTTGACGTCGAACCGTCCACGCCGCTCTTGTATGTGCTCCGGAACGACCTCGACCTGAGCGGGCCGCGCTTTGGCTGCGGTCTGGGGCAATGCGGCGCGTGCACCGTGCTGATCAAAGGCGCAGCGGTGCGCTCGTGCATCCGGCCGGTGTCACAGGTGCAAGGCGCCGAGATCACCACGCTCGAGGGCCTGGCGCAAGACGGCAAGCTCCATCCGATCCAGCAGGCGTGGATCGACGAGCAGGTGCCGGCGTGCGGCTTCTGCCAGAACGGCCAGATCCTCACTGCCAAGGCGCTGCTCGACAAGACGCCGAATCCCACCGACGCGCAGATTCGCGACGGCATGAAAGGCGCGCTCTGCCGCTGCATGACGTATTACCGGATCAATGCCGCCGTCAAGCTGGCCGCGAAGAGGCTCGCATGACTTCCCGACGCGACTTCATCAAGACGTCAGGATTCCTGATCGCGTCGGCGCACGCGATTCCACTCGAGGCGCTCTCGTGGCAAGCTGCCGGTCCATATCCCGATCCCGATTTCCGCCAGCTCGATTCCTGGATCGTGATCCGCGCGGACAACACGGCCACGTTCTTCGTCGGCAAGACCGACC
>JBBDWL010000064.1:0-30828 GCA_040902895.1 Vicinamibacterales bacterium
CGGCGCCGTGATCGGGCAGCCCATTCTGGGCCGCGTGGCTGATGTCTGGAGTTATCCCGCGTCCTACCTGGCGAGCGCCGCTATCCAGGCCGGGTCCGTGCCGTTCATCTGGCTGGCGCGGCGGCAGAAGGCTTCGACAGATTCAATGGGTCGGCCCGATCGCGCCGACTGAGGCGTCGGCCGCGACGGCAGCCGCCGTGCCATCCGCCGAAAGGACGTGTGTGTGCTGGCCGCAGACGTCCTCGAAGTGCGCAGCCTTGTAGAAAGGCCCCATCGCATAGCCGCAAAGCAACGCAAAGAGCTGCGTGTGTGCCAGCTCGTTCCAGAGCATTTCGAGACGAATGGCCAGGTCGCGTTTCCCGGCTTTCCAGAGAACGTCGACCATCGCGCCGTAGATTCGGACCGTGCAGTCCGTTCGTCCGCGGCACGCCCTTTCTATGACGGTACGCATGACGTCGTTGAACGCGCTCGCATCGAGCTCGTCGTTGGTCAGGAACGAGGCCAGCGTGTCCTCCGCGTCGAGCAACACAAGGTCGCCCGACTGCTCCAGCGACATGACGTCTACGCCCCGAGCAATGAGATCTCGAACAATCGCGGCACGCTGCACGGGCGTTGCGACGACAATTCCTGGTTCACCGCCCGTCAGTCCCTTAGCGAGGAACTCGCCCACGATCCTGGCGAGCGATTTTTCGTTTTCGTAGAAGCGGACGGCATGATACGGACGGGCGGTGTGATTCATATGGCTCCTGCACGCGCACGCTGCTGCGTTCCAGGATCCAGCGTATGGCGCGGGTGCGCCCGCCACAATTGGGAGAACCGGCAGCGCGGTACGGGTATTCCCTGACTACGTGTCGTACAGCCAGCCCTGCAGAACTGCGTACCGAATCACATCGACCCGGCCGGTCAACCCGAGCTTGCGCATCGCATTCGCCTTGTGCACCTCGACCGTTTTCACGCTGATGTCAAGCTGGCTGGCGACTTCCTTGTTGCTGTGCCCGATCGCAATGAGTCGCAGCACCGCCGATTCGCGATCGCTGATTGACGCGCGCGGCCGGCCCGACACCGCCCGGTCTCTATCGAGCAGTCCGTCGGCTACCCGCGGCGTCATCGCGGGGTCGAGGTAGACGCCTCCGGCCGCCACCGCCCGGATCGCCTGCAGGAATTCGGTCGGCGTGCTCTGTTTCAGCACATAACCCGACGCGCCCGCCCGGAGCAGCTCTTCGAGGCACGTGTCATCCTCGTGTCGCGTCAGTGCGACGATTGCGACCCCCGGCCGGACGCGTTTCAGCATGCGCGTGGCGACCAGACCATTCATTCCCGGCATCGAGATGTCCATCACGACGAGATCCGGCTCGAGTGCCTTGGCCTGCTCGAGAACGGCATCGCCGTCAGCTGCCTCACCGACGACGCTCATGTCGGGCTGACTGTCTATCAAGAGCCGCAGTCCCTGACGGACCGTTGCATGGTCATCCGCGACGAGGATGCGAAGCGGGGCCGCCATGTCAGGCGTTGTCGATCCCGGCTGTCACGGCAGCCCGAACGATGACCGTCGTCCCGCGGCCCGGTGTGGATTCGATCTGAAACTGAGCACCGACCAGGGCGGCGCGTTCGCGCATGCCGATCAGCCCGAGGCCGTCGCCAACGGTCTCGAGGCTGGATGGATCGAACCCTACGCCGTTGTCCTCGATGATGAGCGACACGTTCTCGGAGGCGCGCTCGAGCACAACATCGACGCGCTCTGCCCGTGCGTGCTTGGCGACATTGTTGAGTGCTTCCTGTGCCAGTCGATAGAGCATGGTTTCGGTTTCCGGCGCGAGCCGTTCGCCGGTTGACTGGCCGGTGTGCAGTTGGACAGGGATGCCGAAGTGTTCCGACCACTTGCGCGCGTAATTCGTTAGTGCCGCCCGCAAGCCGAGCTCGTCGACCACCGCTGGCGTAAATTCCCAGACGCGAAAAGCCACATCCTCGTCCAGCTGCAGCGCCATTTGCTCGAGCGTCTCGACCTGCACGCGCAAGTCAGTCCCGGGGACGGACTGCCGTTTGATCATCTCGAGCGTGAGCCGGAGCGCCGTCAACTGCTGGCCGAGCTGGTCGTGCAGCTCGCGAGCGATTCGCCGGCGCTCATCCTCCTGCGCGAGGACCAGGCGTGTCAGCAGCTGAAGCCGCTCCTTTTCCAGCCGCTCGCTGATGTCGCGCGCGACCTTCGATGCGCCGATGATGTGTCCGTGAGAATCCCTGAGCGGCGAGACCGTCAGCGAAATCGGCACCCGGCGGCCGTCCTTGGTCCGGCGTACCGTTTCGAAATGGTCGGTCTTTTCCCCTTTGCGGACGCGGGCAAGCACGTCCTCTTCTTCCGAACGACGATCGTCCGGAATGATCAGGAAAATATGCCGGCCGACCGCCTCGGCCGCCGTGTACCCGAAGATGCGTTCAGCGCCTCGATTCCATGAGGTGATGACCCCATCCAGGGTCTTGCTGACGATGGCATCGTCCGAGGAGTCGACAATCGCTGCCAGCAACCCGCGGAGCTCATCACGACTTTGGTCTCTCGTGCCAGGGAAGGCGCGCGAATCTGTCTGACGCATGCCCGCCGATCATAGCGTGGAAGGATGCTACGCTCGTGGATCACGAGGTGATCATGAAGCGTCTCATCGCGGCCGTGCTCGTTCTCGGGATGTGCGCCGCTGTCGCGGCCGACGAGGGAATGTGGACGTTCGCCAACTTCCCATCAAGCGTCGTGGCGCAGAAATATGGCGTCACCATCACCCGGCCGTGGCTCGACCGGCTGCAGCAGGCGGTGGTGCGCCTCGAGACCGGCTGCACGGCATCGTTCGTGTCGACCGACGGCCTGGTCCTCACGAACCACCACTGTGTCGCCACCTGTCTGTCCGACAACTCCACCGCCGAGCGCGACCTGGTGGAAGGCGGATTCACGGCGGCCGAACGGCCCGATGAAATCCGCTGTCAGGGCTCGCAGGCGTCGGTGCTCGTCGCCACCGAAGACGTCACGCCGCGCGTGACTGCCGCGATCGCCGGCGTGGCGGCCGGGCAGGCGGCGGGCGCGCGAAGCCAGATACTCACCAGGCTCGAGACCGAGTGCGAGCAGGCCGCGAAAACCGCAGGTGCGCCACTCGCGTGTGAGGTCGTCACGCTGTATCAGGGCGGGCAGTACTGGCTCTACAAGTACAGGCGGTACGACGATGTGAGGCTGGCGTTCGCGCCGGAGCACGCGGTTGCGGCATTCGGCGGCGATCCCGACAACTTCCAGTTCCCGCGCTGGTGTCTCGACATGGCGCTGCTGCGGGTATACGAGAACGGCAAGCCCGCCTCGGTGCCCACGCACCTCGCCGTGAACTGGGCGGGCGCCCGCGAAGGGGAGCCGGTGTTCGTGGCGGGACATCCCGGCACGACCGAACGGCTGAAGACGGTCGCGCAGCTGAAGACACAGCGCGATGTGGTGCTGCCGTTCTGGCTCATTCGCTATGCCGAGCTGCGCGGGCGGCTGCTGCAGTACTCGAAGTTGTCGGACGAGGCCGCGCGGACCGCGGCGGATTACCTGGGCAGCATCGAGAACTCGATCAAGGTGCGGCGCATGCAGCTGGCCTCGCTGCTCGACGATCGGATGATGGCCGAGCGCGAGGCCGAGGAGCGGAAGCTGCGGGCGGCGGTTGCTGCCGATCCGTCGCTCGCCCCGGCGCGCGGTGCATGGGACATCATCGCGAAGGCCGAGCAGCGCAGCCGCGAGATCCATGTTCCGTGGGCGTGGCTCGAGGGCTCGGCCGGCTTCAACTCCGATCTGTTCCTGTACGCGCGCCTGCTCGTGCGTGCTGCAGATGAGCGCGCCAAACCAAATCCTGAGCGGCTCCGGGAGTACACCGAAGCAGCGCTGCCGGGCCTGCGCGCGGCGCTCGAGGCGAAGACGCCCGTGTATCCCGAGTTCGAGAAGGTGAAGCTGTCGTTCTCGCTCGAACGGATGCGCGAGTATCTCGGCCCCGATCACCCGATCGTTCGGGCCGTGCTTGGCGCCGACGGCCCCGACGAGAAGGCCGAGGCGCTCATCAAAGGGTCACGACTGGCCGATCCGGCCGTGCGCATGCGGTTGTTCGAGGGCGGTCAGGCGGCCGTCAACGCCAGCACCGATCCGATGATCGCACTTGCGCGCCAGGTCGATGCCGAGTCGCGCCGGCTGCGGACCATTAACGACACCGAGGTCGTCGCGCCCGTGGCGGCGGCGCAGCAGCAGATCGCGCAGGCGCGCTTCAAGGTTTACGGCACCAATCTCTATCCCGACGCCACGTTCACGCTGCGCCTCTCGTATGGCGCCGTGCAGGGGTGGATGGAGAACGGCGTGCCGGTGCCGCCGTTCACGCATCTCGATCGCATGTACGCGCGGACCACCGGCGCGCCGCCGTTCGCGCTGCCGAAGCGCTGGCTCGACGCGCGTTCCCGCCTCGACCTCACCGCCCGCGCCAACTTCGTCACCACCAACGACATCGTCGGCGGCAATTCCGGCAGCCCGATGGTGAATGCGGCCGGCGAGATCGTCGGACTGGTCTTCGACGGCAACATCCACTCGATTTCGGGCAGCTACTGGTTCGACGCCGAGAAGAACAGGACGGTGGCGGTGCACCCGCAGTTCATGCGCGTGGCGCTGGAACAGGTGTATCAGGCAAAGGCGCTGGCGCAGGAGCTGGGAATCTCCGGCCGCCCTCGCGCGAGACCGCAAAGATGAGTCGCGTAAGCGCGGCTGGCACGCGTTATGAGTAAGCCTCGGTCATGAAGAGCTTTTACAGATGTGTTGCAATTCTCGCGCTCGTGGCGATCGCAGGCGCCGCGTGCGCGACCAGAGAAAGAACGGGCGCGATTATCGGCGCCGGTAGCGGCGCCGCCGCCGGGGCCATCATTGGCAATGCCGCAGGATCGACCGCCAAAGGAGCGATCATCGGCGCGGCCGTCGGCGGGGCGGTTGGCGCGGTCATCGGCGCGCGGATGGATAAGCAGGCGGCCGAGCTCGCCAAAGAGGTTGAGGGCGCCAGCGTCGAGCGCGTGGGCGAAGGCATTCTCGTGACCTTCGACAGCGGCATTCTTTTCGACTACGACTCGGCGACCGTGAAGCCGGCCGCGCGCGATAACCTGCGCAACCTGGCGACGAGCCTCGAAAAATATCCGGGGACCAACGTCGTGCTCGTCGGGCATACCGATGCGGACGGAACCGACACCTACAATCAGGGTCTGTCGGAGCGCCGCGCGACGGCGGCCGCTTCGTTCCTGTCATCGCAGGGCGTACCTCGCGCGCGAATCGACGCGACCGGCCGCGGCGAGATCGAGCCTGTCGCATCGAACGACACGGACAGCGGGAAAGCGCAGAACCGCCGCGTCGAGATTGCGATCTTCGCCAGCGAGGAATATCGCCGGCAAATCGCGAAGTAGCGTTACGGCGAAGCTTTCCGAAGGTTGTCGTCCAAGAGTTGCAGCACCTCGCTCACATCGATGGGCTTGGTCAGATACGCCACCGCACCGGCGGCACGCAGGCGCTTTGCCTGGGACGGAGTCGCATCTGCACTGAGTACGGCTACGGGAATTGCTCGCGTTCGAGGGTCTTCCCACAGCCGCCGCAGCACTTCTTCGCCGTGCATGTCGGGGAGATGGAGGTCGAGCAGGATGAGGTCGGGGCGGTTGCCACGGACGAAGTCGAGGCCCGCCTGGCCCTGGGCCATTCCCACCAGGCGGACGCCGGGACGGCGGGCAAGGAGACGCTCCATCAACCGGCGGTTCGACGCATTGTCTTCGATATACAGGACCGTACCCGCGACTCCAGAGTCCTTGCCCGGCGCGTCGGGGCGCGAAACGGCCTTGAATGCGACCTCCTCGGCACCGGGGTCGGCCAACGCAAGCTCCACCCAAAACGTGCTGCCGTGATCGATCTCGCTTTGCACGCCAAGTGTGCCCCCCATCGCTTCAGTCAACGCTTTCGCCAGCGTGAGGCCCAGACCCGTCCCCTCGACGCGGGTCTCCTCCGCGCCTAGACGCTCAAATGGTTGAAAGAGCAGGTTCAACTTCTCAGCAGGAATCCCCGCCCCCGTGTCGCTGACCTTGATGCGAACATGCCTCTCTGCGACGTCTTCACACGCGATGCTGATGCGGCCTTTGTCGCGGTTGTACTTGACGGCATTGGCGACCAGGTTCAACAGCACTTGATTCAGACGCTGGCGATCAGCGAACACAGTGCGCCCCTCTAGCGCGCGGGTGTCCACGTCGAAGGAGATCTCCCGCTCGGCCGCCAGCGGCCGAACGAGGTCGACGACATGCTGAACGACGTCGCCGAGGCCCACAGGTTCGGGCGAGAGCGACAGGTGGCCCGACTCGATGCGGGCGATATCGAGAACCTCATTGATCAACTCGAGCAGGTGAGAGCCGGCTTTGAGAATGTGGCGCACGCCCTCCCGGTGCTCCGAGGTCGCCGCGTCCATCTCGAGCAGCTGCGCGAATCCGAGGATCGCGTTCAACGGCGTCCGGAGGTCGTGGCTCATGCGCGAGAGGAAGCCGCTCTTGGCGCGATTCGCGCGCTCGGCTTCGGCCATCGCCTGCTGGACGGCCGCCGCGGCCCGTTTCTGCTCCGTGATGTCCCGGATGAAGGCATTGAAGATCGGCGTGTCTCCGGTCTGGATCGGCCAGACCGTCAACTCGATGGGAACCATCTCCCCGTCGCGTCGCAGCGCCGTCAGCTCGACTCGAGCATTGAGAATGGGCCCTTCACCAGTTCGCAGCAGATGCGCAAGGCCGGCGTCGTGCGCCGCGCGGTACTCGGGCGGAATCATGATGTCACGCATTGGACGACCGATGACCTCGTCGCGGGACCAGCCGAAGACCTTCTCCGCAGCGGCGTTCCACTCGTTGATTGCGCCCGTACTGTCCATTCCGACGAAGGGATCGTGTGCCGTGCTGACAATCAGGCGGGTGCGTTCCTCGCTCTCGATCAGCGCTTCCTTGGCGCGCGTGAGTTCCTTGTTGCGCTCGATGGCGGCTTCATAGGTCGAGAGCAGCAGATTGAGAATCTGCATGCGGTCGGCGGTAATGACGTGCTTCTCCCCGTGAAAGAAGATTTCCACCGCGAGGCCGCCCTGCTCGGCCTGGCGCATCTGGCGATTGAGCAACACAAACTGAACTCGGCTGACCAGATACCGCTCGTCGTACGGCTTGAGGATGAAGTTGTCGGCCCGGCACTCCAGTCCGCGGATGACGTCTCCCGGATCGGAGAGCGTCGTGACGAGAATGACCGGCAGGTCTCCCAGCACGGGGTCGGATTTGAGGCGACGGCACAATTCGTAGCCGTCCATTTCCGGCATGATCACGTCGCTGATGACCATGTCCGGCTTGTGATGCTGCACCATGTCGAGCGCCACGCGGCCGTTGGCCGCGTGGGTGACGTGATAGCCCCGCTGTAGGAGGAGATGCTTGAGCCGCTGCGCCTGCGTTGGACTGTCTTCGACGATGAGGATATCCGCGCTGTGATTCGCGGGTCGACCGAGTGGAGTCATCGTTCACGCTCCCGCGCCATTGCGTCTGTTGACGATCGAAAGCAGGCCGTCAGCGATCTTATCGGCCGGCAACACATGCGTCGCGCCCCCGAGTTTAATGGCCTCACCAGGCATCCCGTTCACGACCGAGGTCTCCCGGTCCTGCGCGATGGTGACGGCGCCGCGGTCTTTCATCAGCCTCAGCTCTTCCGCTCCGTCTTTGCCCATGCCGGTGAGTAACACCCCGATCGCAGCGGACCCGTAGACGTCGGCGAGCGAACGGAATAAATACGAGACGGCCGGCCGCAGGTGGTTCTGCTGCGTCTCTTTCGTCAGCACGATGCGACCGCTCCGGCTGACGCCCATGTGGAAGTCGTCGGGCGCCAGATAGGCATGTCCCGGCATGGGGAACATGCCGTGGGCGCCAATGTGCACCTGAAACGCGGTTGTCTGGTTCAGCCACTCGGCCAGACCTGGCAAAAAGCCGTGGGCGATGTGCTGTACGACGAGAATGGGTACGGGGAACGCCTTCGGCAGGCTCCCGAGAATCTCCTGGAGCACCTGCGGTCCACCCGTGGACGCACCGATGCCGATCACCGTGATCCCCCCCACCGCCGGCCTCACCGCCATCGGACGCGCGCTGGCTGCATCTGCGAGCGCGACTGGTGCGCGCCGCCACCGGCGTACGACTTTGACCTCCGACATCATCTTGACGGTGTCGCGCAGATGAGCCGCCATCTGCGCGAATTCGGGATGCTCACGACCCACCGGCTTTTCCACGCAGGCAAGGGCGCCCGCCTCCATCACACGGAAGGTCGTGGCGACCTCTTGCGGATTCGCCGTGGCGCTGCAGACGACGATCGGGACCGGCCGGGTCTCCATGATCCGGCGCGTGGCCTCGAAACCGTCCATCCCAGGCATGTGGATATCCATGAGGATTACGTCGGGCGGGCTCTGGTTGACGAAGTCGAGCGCGGCCTGGCCATCGTTGACGACGCCGGCGACACGAATCACCGGATCGGATTCGAGGATGTGGACCAGCAGCATCTGGGCCACTTTCGAGTCATCCACTACGAGGACGTGAATCGCACCATCAGTCATGTTGTCGTAAGGTGCCGCAGACGTGTCGTTTCACACCAGCCGCCGGACCGCGTCCAGCAGGTCGCTCTGGTCGAAGCGGCTCTTGACGATGTACGCGTTCGCGCCGACGTCGATGCCACGCTCACGGTCGTCGCGCGTCTCGAGCGCCGTCACCAGCACCACCGGCATCTCGGCGAGTCTCTTGTCGGCACGGAGCCGTGCCGTGAGGTCGAAGCCGTTCAGTCGCGGCATTTCCACATCGGAGACGACCAGATCGAAGTGTTCCGCGCGCAACATCGAGAACGCCTCCATGCCGTCGACCGCTGTCTTCACTGTGTACCCGGCGGCCTGCAGGATGCCCTTGAGGAGCGTCCGCGACGTGATCGAATCCTCGACCACGAGCACCGATTTGGCCTCGGCCGGCGTGGGTCGCGCCCCCGCGGCCGGCCGCGCGGCTGCGCCGCCGGTCTTCCTCGCGGATTTGAGCAGATCGCTGACGTTCAGGATAGGCGCCACTTGACCGGAGCCGAGTACGGTGGCGCCGGCGACATTGCGCACGCGCGAGAGCGGCTTGCGCAGCGGCTTGACCAGCACCTCCTGTTCGTCGAGCGCGGCGTCCACTCCAAACGCCACGCGCTGATCACCGATGCCGAGCACGAGGATCACGGTAGAGGCGCGTGGTTCGTCCTGGGTCTCCGCATCCGGCAGCTCGAGGACGCCCGCCAGCCGCACGAGCGGGACGGCCCGCCCATTCAACGACACGGTGTCACGACCTTCGACCGATCGAATCTCGTCTGGCTCCACACGCGTGACACGTTCCACGTGGATCGTGGGTACCACGAACAATTGCTGCGCCGCCTCGACGAGGATGCCCCGGAATGTCGCGAGCGTGGACGGCAGCACGATCGAGAATTCCGTGCCCCGGCCCGGGTAGCTCGCGACCGACACGGTGCCCCCGAGCTTTTCGGCGTTCTCGCGCACGATGGCGAGCCCCAATCCCCGGCCCGACAGGCGCGTGACGATTGGGCTCGTCGACACCTCGGGTTCGAAGATCAGACGCCGCGCTTCCACGTCGCCAAGCTGGCGCGCCTCATCCGACGACACCAATCCGTGTGCGACGGCGGACGCTTTGACCTTCGCGGCGTCGACACCTGCGCCGTCGTCCGAGACTCGCAGGTGCACCTTATTTCCGTTGATGGCCGACGCTGCCAACATGATGGCCCCGCGCGACGGCTTGCTCAGGCGCACCCGCTCGTCCGGCATTTCGATGCCGTGGTCGACGCAGTTGCGAAGCAGGTGAATGAGCGGCGCTTTCATCTCTTCGAGAATGCGCTTGTCGATCTCGACCTCTTCCCCCTGAATGACCAGATCGGCCTCCTTGCCCTCGTCGCGGCAGAGATCGCGAACCAGTTTGGAAAACGGCGCCACGCATGCCGCAAATGGCAGCAGGAGCAGCTTCTTGGAGTCTTCGAGCACATCGTCGACGAGCTTGCCGATCGCCTGGCGGTCCTGCGCCGCACGCTTCGCCAACACCGCCACACCGCCTTCGAGTGACTTGAGATATTCGAGATTCCACTCGAGAAACTCCATCACCCTGACCGCGCCCGCCGTGTGTGATGGAGCGGATCCGTCGGACGCAGGCCGATCGAGCGTGCGTCGCAGGACACGCGCGTCGGACTCGACCGACGCCCAGGCCTTTTTCCACCCGTCGAATCGTGTGGCCAGCGCACGCAAGTCGTCGGCATGCCGCGCGGCCGTCAGCTTCGCGGTCAGCATCTCTTCCGCTTCCAGCACGCGCGCATCGAGCTTCGCGACGGAGATCCGGACGGTCTCCTCGCGGGCCATGACCCGCTCCGGCAGAGCTGGAATCGCTGAAACTGCACCGGCCGGAGTGGACGCGCTCACCTCCGGCGTGGGCGACACGTCGGACACCGACGGTTCGACCGACGGAGCGATGCCCATCGCCGCGCTGATCGCGTCAAGCGTGCGATGCGCCGCATCCAATACCTCTGTCGTCGGCGCGCTTTTTTGATGTTTCCAGGCCGCGAACATGTCTTCGAGTGACTGGCAGTGCGACTCGATCTCGGTAAAGTCCACCGCCCTGGCCGCGCCTTTCAAGCTGTGTGCCGCGCGGAAGACGATGTCGACCAACTGACGCTCCGCGTCAACCCCAGGCGATTTCTCGAGCTCCAGCAGCCCGGTCGCGATCGCGTGGAGATGCTCGCCCGCCTCGACCGTGAAGATCGCCCGGAGGCTCGCGAGGAAATCGTCTTCCCTGGAATTCATGCCCGCCCGGCTTACACCTTGTACCGATCGACGATCTGCTTGAGCCGCTGGCCGAGACCGCTCAGGTTGCGCGCGGCCGTCTCCAGTTGTTTGGCGCTCGCCACATTCTGGCTGCTCGCTTGCTTGATGCTCTCCATCGCCGACGCGACCTGGTCGACGCCCACGAGCTGCTGCTGGCTCGAGGCGGCAATCTGCGTAGCCGACTGCGCCGCCTCCGTCACGCTGCCGGCGAGCGTCTGGATTGATTCGCCTGCCACTTCGGTTTGACGCGACCCTGCCTCCACCGCCTTGCTGCCTTGTTCGGTCGCCAGCACCGCCGCCGTCGTGGCCTTTTGAATGTCGTTCAGGATCGTTCTCACCTCGTTGGTCGCCTGGCGTGACTGCTCGGCCAGACTCTTGACCTCCTGCGCGACCACGCCAAAGCCCTTGCCGTGCTCGCCTGCTTTTGCCGCCTCGATGGCGGCATTGACCGCCAGCAGATTCGACTGCGACGCCAGGTCTTCCACCGTAGCGATGATTCGACCGATCATCTGGCTCTGCTCGCTCAACTGCCCCATGCTGGCCGCGATGGCATCCATCTGCTGGCGAATACGGTTCATGCCCTCGGCGACGTCTTCGGTGGACTTGCGACCGCTCTGGGAAATTTGCGCGGCCTTCTGCGCGCTGTCCGAGACATATTTTGCCTTCTGGCTGGCCAGCTGCGCGGTCTGGCGTACCTCTTCAACCGTGGTGGTCGTTTCGCTCACGGCCGTGGCCGACTGGCTGGCACTCGACGCGAGCTGCGTCGTGGACGCCACGATTTCGCTGGCGGCTGACCCCAGCACATTGGCCCCCTCGATTAACTCACGCGTCTGCTCGCGCAGATTCGTGACCATCCGCGCGAACGCGTTGCCCAGGATATCGTTCGGCGATTGCGGTGCGATCGCGGAGCGAAGATCGCCAGCGGCGATCTGCTCCGCCGCCGCGGCCATCGTGCGCAGCGACTGTGTCATGCGATCGAAGGTCCGCCCGAGCACCCCGACTTCGTCGCTCCGTGTGTCGGTGGACACCGTGACGCTCAAATCGCCAGCGGTAATCCGTTCCGCCACAGCCGTGAGCTCTCCGAGCGGGCGCGCGATGTTGCGCGTGATGAGGACGCCGGCCAGCGTCGCGACGATCAACGCCATCAGCGTGCCGAGGACAATGGTCCACCTGGCGCGCGTCGCATTGGCTTCGGCGTCGTCGATTCGCCCCTGGAGCAATGCCGTTTTCTCACGTTCGAAGTCGGCGATCGCCGTGCGGATCGCCTCCGTCATCGTTTTGCCCCTGCCCGACTGGATGCGCTCAAGGCCGGCGGCGGTTCCACCCGTGCGAACGGCGTCGACGGTTTCACCGGCAAACGCCACCAACTCTCTGACGAGCGGCTCCAGCGCGGCCACGCGACGCGCATCCTGCGGACTGCCGGCGGTTGATTGCCTAATCGCTTCCATCCGCGTGTCGAGCGCCGCCGCCGCGGCGCGGTACGGCTCGAGATAGCGCTCCTCGGCGGTGAGCGCATACCCTCGCTCGCCGATCTGCACGTCCTGCATCACCGACAGCACATCGTCGAGCTCGTTCAGCAACTCGAACGTCTCCCTGCGCGCGTCAGAGGCTTCGACGAGCTGAATGGTGCTCTGGTACGAGACCGCTCCGACGATCAGAAAGATCACCACCGCCAGACAAAACCCGGCGCCGATCTTCGTTCCGACAGTCCATCTCATAGTCATACGATCTCCGTCGCCACAGGATTCAGTTCTCCACCTCTTCATGCACGATGATCTTCGGATCCGCCAGGATGCGACGCACGTCGAGAACGGCGACGCGCTCTCCTGTCACGCCTTTCAGGTATTCGCTACGGACGCCGGCCAGGGTTGGCAGCGACGGCTGCAGTGTGTCCATCGGGATGGATCGGACGCCTTCAGTCGCATCCGCCAGAAGCCCGAGTTCCAGGCCGTCTCCCTCGAGCAGGATGATGCGGTGCAGATCGGTCAATCCCTCTTCCGGCAGGTCGAAAAACTTCTTCAGGTCGAGCACCGGAACGATCCGGCCGCGCACGTTGACGATACCGAGCACAAACGGCGGCGTACAGGGAAGCGGCGTGAGATCCTGCAGCGGGTACACCTCGCGCACGTACCGCGTCTCTACGGCATACCGTTCCTCTGCCAGACGGAACTCCAGCACCTCGAGCAGTGTTGCCGCCGCTGGGGCATGCTCAGCCGCGCGCGCCAGTGTCCGGGCGCGGGCGCGAAGAATCTGCGCGTCGTCAGGCATGGTCGTGGCGCGGTTGCCGTTGCTCTTCATCTGTTCCCACCGAAATCAATGCGATGATGGTGTCCTTGAGTCGTCCAGCGGTGAGGCCTTCGGATTCGGGCAGCTCGTCCTCCGATCGAACACGGTTCAGGATCCGCAGCGTGTTGCCAAAATGTTTGTACGCTTCGTCTCCTTTGCCGCGCGTTCGCGCGAGATTGCCGAGCGCGAAATGCGCCAGTACAAAATCAGCCTCGAGATATAGGGTCTGCAGTAACGAACGTCGCGCCTCGTCCGGCTTGCCAGACTCCATAAGGACGACCGCCCGAAGGTAATAGGCAACCGCGTCCAGTTTGTACGAGGCAATCCATCGATCGCACCACGCGAGCGCGTCGACCAGTCGGCCCTGATTGGCCAGTGCGCGTACGAGCAAGGACAGGACGTCGCGTTCGGGTGTGCAACCGGCTGACAACGTCTGCAGGGCCTCGGCCGCGTCGCCATAACGGCCTTGGTGGTAGAGCGACGCGGCCGCAGCACGGGACGTCGGCGCCGTATGCGCCACCGCCGACTCCGGGACCGCGGGGGCGGACGGCACTGCCGGGGGCGGCACCGCTGGAACGGGTGGCGGCGGTCCCGACAACGCCACAGCCATCGGCGGCGACACCGGCGGCCAGGCGGTTGCCACCGGCGCTTTTCGGTAGAGGATCACACCCGGAAAGCTCACCGTCGCGAAGTCCTGGAACAAGGCCTGCGACGTCTCGCCAGGAGCCACGACCAGCCAGCCGCCTGCGATGAGGGAGTGGCCGAAATTGCCGACGACCTTGCGGATCTGTGCCGGCGCAAAATACATCAGCATGTTGCGGCAGAAGATGACATCCATCGCGTTGGTGTCGGTGGCCAGCGACGGATACACGTCCTCGACCAGATTCAAGTGTTCGAAGGTGACCATCCGTCGTAGCTCTGGCCGGATCGCGTACCGCCCGTCGCTCGTGCGATCAAAATAGCGTTCCCTGAAGCCGCGCGGGACACCGCGGAACGACCAGTCGCTGTACGCGCCGGCGACCGCCTTACGCAAAAACCGCGGGTTGATGTCGGTCGCCAGAATCGTCACGTGCCAGGCCGCAAGATCGGGCAACGCCTGGTGAAGCAGGATGGCCAGCGAGTACGCCTCTTCTCCCGAGGCACACGCCGCGCTCCAGAGCCGCAGCCGTTGCTCGCAGCCCCGCCGGGCACGAATCAAGTCTGGCAACACGTGATTCGCAAGGATCTCGAACGTGTTGGGTTCCCGGAAGAAGTACGTCTCGCCAACGGTTAGGTGACTCGCGAGCACCTGGAGTTGTGCCCTCGTCAGCGGCGCGGTCATGAGCCAGTCGGCGCACGCCGCCGGATCGTCGAATCCGAAATCCTTAGCCGCGGCTGCGAGGCCGCGCTGCAAATCCGCCAACCGCTCGCGTGGAAAATGCAGCCCCATGCGCTCCGCGATGAACTCGCTCAATCGCGGCCATTGCGCGTCGGCATTCGGATCCACTCGGTGCATGGTCACGGTTCCTCGTCAGGCGCCCGGCCGATTGCCTATGGCATCGTCCAGGCCACGCGCGTCGTCCAGCGACAGAAACTTCTCCAGGTCATGGATGAGCACCAGCCCATCGTCCAATCGGACGACCCCAGGGAAGTCGTCGAGGCCAGCGACAATGTCATCCGTATCAACAATCTGCTCCTCCGGGCGTTCGATGATGCCTTCCGATTCATCCACCGCCAGCACGACCGTGCGCCGTGCCGTGTGGGCTAAGAGGAACCAGTCGGACGGCCGGATCTGACGAAGTGGCAGGAGGAACCGCCGCCGAACGTCGAGCACCGGGAGCACACGACCATGCACGTTGATCGCGCCAAGCACGATCGCCCGCGCCGTGGGCAGCGGTGTCACCTCCACCGCACGGACCACACGATCGACAACGGCGAGCGGCAGCGCATACCGTCGCTGGTCCAGGCGAAATACGACAAACTGAGCCACCATAGTCATACGAGCCGGAAGTAGCTATCGGCCCCGGCCGACCAGCCCGATCACGTCGTCCCCGCCGGTTTTCAGGCCGATCGTTTCGTAGGGCGTCTCGATCAAACGATTCGGGCCGGGACTCAAGACGATGACGACGTGGCCGGTGCCGCTCCGGAGCAGCCCGACGTTTGCTGCATAGCGTGAGCCCCAGGGATCGGCAGACAGTCCCTCGAGATAGGGGCCGCGCCACCGCGTGACATTTCTGCCGCCCACCGGATAGCCGGCCTCGTTGTCGACTAGATGCGCCGCCATCGACTGTGCCTCTCGATTGTCCTGCGGCAGGGTCCATGGACGCGCGGCAGGTTCTGCGGCGTCGGGGATTTCGCCCTCGGTGACTAGCAGCTTCGCGGGAACTTTCTGATCCAGGGCGATCTGGCCGACATCGGACCACAGCCGCACGATCGACAAGGCGATCACGCGCACATCGCCCAATGCCTTCACGCCTCTCGCGTTCTCGAGGTAGTCCTCGATCTGTGGTGCGGCGGTCGCCGCGAGAATCGTTGTCGCAGCCACGACTGCTGCCGTTTCCGCCGTCGAAAAGCCCGCGCACGCCGACAAGAGAAGAGCCGCCGCGGTGCGTCTCGAGCCGTTCATGCCTCGCGCCTGTTCCAGAAGTACGTGCCCGCCACGCCCGTGACGCCGGCCCATGCCACGAGATAGGCCAGTGGCGACAGCTGATCGATCACCGTCTGGCCTCCCACGAACGCGCCGAGCAACCCGTTGAACACGGCGGCGGTCGGCAGCACCCAGTGCACGCGTGCCCATGCCTCGGGCATCATCGAAGCGGGCAGGGCCGTGCCGCCAAGGGCCAGCATCGGGATGAACACGAGATTCGTGGCCGTGTTGGCCACGTGAGGCGCGCGCGCCAGTGCCGCAATGAGAAATCCAATGCCCGCGAACACGCAGCTGCCCGCGACGATGATGGCGAGGATGGTGAGGAGCCCGCCCGTCCACGGCACGTTGAACATGACCCGCGCGATCAGGACCTGCAGGACGGCCGCGCCGCTGACCAGGGCGACGCGCGCGGCGATCGATCCGCCGACCACCAGCCCGCGCGGCGCGGGCGTGATCGCGTACCGCCTGAACACCCCACGCGCACGGGCCGACGACAGACCGACGCCGACGCTGAACAACGCGTTGGCCATGATCTGTGTCGTCACGAGCCCCGCGGCAAGCGTGACTCTGACCGATGCATCGCCGCCGCTGAGCGGTCCGAGAAAGAGCACGAGCAGCAGCACGAAGAACCCGACGTTCCAGAACAGCAGCTGGCGATCGCGTCCGAGCAGCCGGAGCTGGACGCCCGCATATCTCGCGAATCGGACAGCGGTCTTCATGCATCCGCCTCGCCCGCGGCGATCATTTCGAAAAAGACATCTTCGAGCGCCTGCTGGCGGAGCCCGACGGCCAGGGGCCGCAGCTGCAGCCTGTCGAGCATCCGCAGGACGGCGCGCAGCGTCGCATGTCCATCGCGCGACGTCAGCACGTATGTCGTGCGATCGAGCCGCGCGTCGATCACGGCATCGAGCGCAAGCAGCGCGTCGAGGGGGACGTCCGGCTTCGTGACCTCGAATGTGACGCGAACCGGCGCCCTCGAGCGCCGGATGAGGGCCGCCGGCGTATCCACGGCGACGAGCCGGCCCCGTTCGAGCACCGCGATCCGATCGCTGAGCCGCGCCGCTTCCTCGAGATGGTTGGTGGCGATGACCGAGGTGCGCCCGCGGTCGCGGCGCTCCCTCAGCAGATCGAATACGAGTCGCGTCCCTTCGGGATCCATTTCGTGGGTCGGCTCATCTGCGAAGAGCACCGCCGGGTCATTAATCAAGGCGGCGGCAAGCGACACGCGCTGGCGCATGGGCGCCGGCAGCGACTCGATCTGGCGATGCCGCACCGGCTCGAGCCGCAGCTGTGCGAGCGCGCGCTGGGGATCGGATCGATCGTAGAATCCGGCGGCCAGCCGCAGTGCCTCTTCCACCGTAATTTTTCGCTCGAATTCGGCATGCGCGAGAGCGACGCCGATGCGCTGCCTGAGCGCCTCGGGCACTCGCCTCGGATCGTGGCCGCAGACCTGAAGCGTGTCTCGCAACGCCGGCCGCATTCCAATCAACGCCTCGAGCAGTGTCGTTTTGCCCGACCCGGCCCGGCCAACGATCGAAAAGATTTCGCCCGGGAGCACATCGAGGCTGATCCCAGAGAGCTCCGGCTTCACGCCGGGCGGCGTCGTCAGGCCACGCGCGAAGACGATCGTGTCGAGCGCGAGCGGTTCAGCGGCCATCGACGGTTCCTCGAAGGTCGATCGCGCGCGGGCCGCGTTCCGACAGCTCCGCCATGCGGCCGCTCTTCACGATGCCGATGAACTCGTCGATCAGGTCGGCGCGGTGCCAGCCCTTGGCCGCCTCATCGCGGAGCTCGACGCAGGCCGCTTCGGTGGAGAGCGCCCCGCGGTACACGCGGTCGGTCGTCAGCGCGTCATAGACATCCACGATGGCCATGATCTGCGCGGGCAGTGGAATCTGATCGCCGGCGAGTCCGTCCGGATAGCCGCTGCCGTCGCGGCGCTCGTGATGGTGCCGCACAATCGGCCGCACCGCGCGCAGGAGCTGCAGATCGCCGCAGAGCGCTTCACCAATCACCGCGTGTCGCTGCATGACCGTGCGCTCCTCGGCCGTAAGGCGGCCTGGCTTCATGAGGATGCTGTCGGCAATCCCGATCTTGCCGACGTCGTGCAGGTATCCGCCGCGGTGCAGGGCGCCGATCTCGTGGTCTTCCAGATCCAGATGCGCGCCAAACGCCGCGGCGTACGACGCCATCCTCTGGCAATGGCCGCTGGTGCAGGCATCGCGCGCTTCGACGGTCAGCGCCAGGCTCAGGATGACCGATTGCGCGGAATCGAGATCGTCGGTGAACCGCTTGAGGCGCACGAGCGATCGCACGCGCGCCTTCAGCTCGTGCGCGTCGACCGGCTTGGTGAGAAAGTCGTCGGCGCCCGCGTTGATGCCCTCGATGCGGTCTTCGCGCTCCGACAGGGCCGTGATGAGGACGATCGGAATGAGGCGCGTGCTTCGATCGCTCTTGAGTCGACGGCAGAGATCGAAGCCGTTGACTTCGGGCATCAGCACGTCGCTCAGCACCAGATCCGGAGGTTCGTCGTGGATCATGGCGAGCGCGGCCGCGCCGTTCGAGGCCGTCCGCACCGTATAGCCTTCGCGCGACAGTAGCCCCACCAGCAAATCGCGGTTGGCCTGAATGTCGTCGGCGACGATGATATTTCCCCTGGCGCGGTCGATTCCGTCCGGCCCGGCAGCCTGCCGAGGTTTCATGGTCTTCTCCTCAAGACACCCGGTCGGCGCGCTGGGGGGTACGCCACGCGCAGGTTCTCTTACGAGCGCAGCACCGATCGGTACAAACGTGTACCAAGAGAGGCTATGCGGCTGGCAGGCTCAGGGTTCTGTACTACCGGTGGGCATACAGCAATCGCACGCGTGGGAGAGCAGCCGATTGCGGTCGATGATCGATACACGACCCCGGCCGTACTCGATAGCTCCGGCGCGTCGAAGCTCCGACAGGGCGTCGGTCACCGCATGTCTCGCACCCCCTGTCATCTGCGCGATGTCGTCGTGCGTCACGGCGAGCCTGCACTGACCCGACTTGTCCGCGATCTCGAGCAGCCATCGCGCAACTCGCTGATCGTGTGAGTGGAACCGGTTACACATCGCGTCGCGCCCGGTGCGCAACAGAATCCGGCCGGCGTATCGCAGCGTTTCGCGTCTGAGCACGGGCAGCTCGAGAAAGGCCTTCTGGAAGCGCTGCTCGCTGAGTCGGTATCCGCCCGTATCGAGTTGCGCCATGTACCAGTACGGCGACGGCTGCATGTTCAGAATGGTGCCGATTCCAAGGAGTCCCTCGGACCCGACGGCAGCCACCTGACACTGGCGGCCGGTTTCGGCCGTACTGACTATCGAGATCACGCCGCTCGCTGGGAAATAGACCGATGTGAAGCGCTCACCGGGCCGAACCAGCGTCGCGCCCCTGGGCAGGCTCACATATTCGGCATGCCGCTGCAGAATCTCCCGTTCCGCCTCAGGAAGTTTCGACAGCAGCTGATTGCACCCGAAACTCGATTCCATCGCGTTCAGCATATCGAGGTGCGCGCGTCCCGAGCAGCGCAATGCAGAACATATCGCGCGAGAGCATGAAGAAGCGATCGATCACTTCGGGTATTATCCGCCATGCCTCAGTCCCTGGCCTTCGCCCATCGGACCGATTCGACGCGCACGGCCGCTCTCGAGGCCCTTGCACCGCTCGCCGCACGATGAGTACTCAACCGAAATTACTGGTGATCGATGACGAGCCGGGCGTCTTGAAGTTCGTCGAGCGATTCGCGCCGCGCTTCGGCCTGGACGTCGTGGGCCGCACGGACGCGCGCGCCGCGCTCAGCGAGCTGCCGGCACTGAGGCCGGACGCGGTCCTTGTCGATCTCAAAATGCCCGACATCAATGGGCTCGACGTCCTGCGCGCGATTCGCGACATCGACCCGACGTGCCAGGTTATTTTAATGACGGGGCACGCCAGCGTGGACACCGCCATCGAAGCCGTGAAACTGGGGGCGCTGGATTACGTCAGCAAGCCCTTCGATCTCGATCGGCTGGGCGGGCTGCTTACCGGCGTTGGCAAGAGCCTCGAGCGGCGCGAACGGCTTCTGGAGGTCGACGCCGACATCGCCAGGAAATTCGCCTTCTACGGGATGATTGGGCGCAGCCCGGTCATGCATGAGCTGTTCGACGCGATCCGGCGCTTCGCACCCCACGTGCGAACCGTGCTGATCACCGGGGAAACGGGTACCGGAAAGGAGCTGGTTGCGCGCGCGTTGCATACGCTTGGCTCGCGCTCCAGCCGGCGATACGTCACGGTCAACTGCTCGGCCGTCGTTGAGGGACTCTTTGAAAGCGAGCTCTATGGCCATCAACGCGGTGCATTCACGGGCGCCAGCGACACCAAAGTCGGACTCTTCGAGCACGCCGACAAAGGCACCCTGTTCCTGGACGAAATCGGCGAGCTGCCTTTGGCGATCCAAGCCAAGCTTCTTCGCGCCGTGGAGCACGGGGAGGTGCAGCGGGTCGGAGCGCTCGACGCCAAGCGCGTGGATGTCACGGTCATCGCCGCGACCAACCGGGACTTGCGCACCGAAGCGGCCGCTGGCCGTTTTCGCAGCGACCTTTATTACCGATTGAGCGTGATGGAGCTTCGCCTGGTTCCATTGCGGGAGCGCCGGGAGGACATTCCGTATCTCTCGGCTGCATTCATCCGTGAAGCAGCAGACCGGCTCAAACGCCCAATAATCGGGATGACCGCCGGCGCCGAACTGGCATTGCTGCAGGCGCCGTGGCCCGGCAACGTGCGCGAGCTGCGCAATGTCATCGAGCGCGCGTGCTTGTTGAGCGACGCGAAAATGCTGAGCGAGCGCGACGTCCGAACGGCCATGCCTCCCACGACCGACCTCCCGGCGGAGCCGGCGCCGGCCGGTGCTGGCCTGCCGGCGGCCGACTCCCCGTGGGATCCTCATTTTTTGACAAATGCGCAACGCAGCCAGGTGGAACAGGCGATGCGGAAGGCGGGGGGCAACAAGGCGGCTGCTGCGCGTCTGCTCGGCGTCAGCCGTCGAACCATGTATCGGTGGCTTGAGCGGCTGGATTTTTCTCCGCGATCCGATCCGAGACAAGAAGGCTGACCCTGCGGCGCCGATGTGCGCCGGCCGTGGCGCATGGGCCGTGCCGGATGCGCCGTTGATGGCACGTCCACGGCCATGCGTCGGGTGCGTGCAGGCCGCTCCGCCTTTGGGCCACGTGACCGGAAGCCTTAGTCCGTGCAGGACTTAGGTCTGCCCGGTGCGCGGCCGTGCGCCGCCCGGCGGTACTTGGCGGCGTCGTTGCTCTGCTCCTGTGCACACAACAACCGGGTTCCAAACAACCCAAGGAGAGCACAAGTGAGAAACGTACTTATTCGTACATCGATGATCGCCACCTTGACCGTCATGACCGCGAGCGCGGCTTCTGCACAGACCGCCGTCACCCTGCCGAACTCGACTCAGACCACAACCCTCACGGCGAACGTGAGCGAGCAGGCGCAGGTGACGGTTCCGGCGGGCGTCACGTTCAACGTCACGAACGTTGGCGCGAGCACTGCGGCGAGTGCCGCGAGCGTCACGGTCAACAGTATCGTTCTGGCGACCGCCACCAAGACGCTGAAGATCTCACTGCAGGGAAACGCGGCAGCCTTCACGCCATCAGTGGCCCTCGCGGCAACCTGGGCAGTGGGCGACGTCACCTGGAGCGCGGCAACGTTTTCCAACGGCACGGGCGCAGCCGGGACGCTGATTGACACCGCGTACACGGCGGTTGCCGATTGCGCAGCTGACGCGGCGTCGTGCAGCACGACCAACCTGGTGTTTACGCTGGCTGCGAAGAGCACCGTCAAGCGCTCGGGCAATCACACACTCGCGATGACCTGGAAGTTCGAGAGCATCGGCACGTAGTCACAGAGACCAGCGAGGCGCGGGCTTCGTGCCCGGCCTCGCAGGGCCTTTGCCTGCCGGAAAATCATCATGCATAAATATTCAAGTTTCTTCATCGCCTGCGCCGTCCTGTCTGCCGGACATCTCCCGCTTGCCGCGGAGCCGGCCGCGGCCGTCCATCAGCTCAGTTTCAAGGCGACCCTGAGCTCCCTGAAGATCAGCGCCAGGCCGGGCCAGGTGCAGACAAGGGAATTCCGGCTCACGCTCGATCCCGGCCAGCCGACGACGCGGTTCAAGGCGCATATGCAGGACTGGTGGCGCAGCGAAGACGGGTCGCAGTCGTTCTACGCAGAACCGGGAACGCTCACGAAGTCGTGCGGTCGATGGGTCACCCTGAATCCCGTGGAATCCGATGTCGCGGCGGGCGAAACGCTGACGACCCGGCTCACCGTCAGTGTCCCAGGCGAGGCGAGGCCTGGCGGTTACTGGTGCGTTCTTACCGTCGACGAGCTCCCGGATCCACTGGCGGCGACAGAAGGCGTCGGCATCAAGTTCATGGCTTCGGTCTCGGTCGGCGTTTTCATTTATGTGGGAGAAGTACAGCGCGCCGCGGAACTGACGGCCGTTGATGTGCGCGGGAATACCGCGATAGTGAGGATTCGGAACAACGGCAATACGCCACTCGCGATAGAAGGACGATTTGAGTTTCTTGTACCAGGCGCGACCCAGCCGACCGCCGTCATCAATCTGGCGCGCGGCACGCTTTTGACCGAGCCGATCGCGACAGGACTCTTTTCCATCCAGCTTTCCGACGCCTCGCTGCTGCCATCGGGACGATATCTGGTGCGCGCGATCGTCGACTACGGCGTGGACCATTACATTGGCACCGAGCGCGAGATTGACATCGTGCGCGCGGGTACCGCTCTCGCGAAGGCTCACTAGTGCAGCGCCGCGATGATTCCCGCGGCCGCCGGCGTCAGGCCGTGAGGCTGGCGCTGCTTCCGGCCGTCCTGTTTGTAACCTTCGCCGAGTGCCAGGCCCAGTCCCTGGGCGAGCTGGCCGTACGCGAGGCCGCACGGAGGGCCGCGATCGCCGCCTCGCGCCTTCAGCCCGGCGCGCCCCCTCCGGCGGCTGCAGCAACGGCCGCGCCAGCGGGCGCAGGGAGAGCGCAGGCCTCGACCGCGCCGCCGCCGCTCGTCATCCGTGCAGGATCCAATCTGCACGCGGGCCAGGGGGACAGGGATCCCGTCGAGCTCCAGGCGCCCGTCCAGCGACGGAACCTGGAAATGCCGACGCTCGAGGGCTGGTCCGCCTTCCAGATCAAAAAGACCCCGGCCGAGCTGGCGGAAACCACACGGCTGGCGGACGTGATTGCTCCTGCGAGTCGAGCTAGTTCCCGCGATGTGCATCTCCCGCCGCAGCACGACACGATGCGGCTGTCGACCGGTATTGGCTACCTTCAGGGCGCAGACTGGGGCGGCGACATATCGGGGGCCGGAAAAATCAACGGCATGCAGACCGATCTAAGCGCCTTCATGACAGGAGGCCCGATGGGCTTGCAGTGGAAAACGGGGCGCCTCTCGATCTTTACTCCAAACGGGAAATGGCGTGGGGAAGCCGGTGACCTCTATTCGGATCTTCGCGGACTCGCCCGGGGCGCACGCGTGTCGCTAGGCACGGGCGAGCGGTGGACCCCATCGATCTCCATCTATCTGGATGGTCGTGACCGCGCGCCGGGCGGCGCATCGGTTGTCGCCTATCGCGATCGTTTTCAGTTGCTGCCGGGCCTCCGCGCCGGCGGCGAAGTGGCGTCCGACGGCGCGGCATTTGTGCAAGGACAGTACAGCCACCCGAGACTCGATTTCACGGCGTTTTATCGTTTCACCCGTGTTCCGATCGCGGGCCGCGACAAGGGCGTGTCCGGCACCGTGAATCTGGGCCGTGGTTTCGCCGTGTCAGGCGCGCTGCGGCTGTCGGATGCACCGGGCGATACCGGCCAGTGGCAGCTTGCCTCTGTTCGCCTCCCGCTGTCTCGCCAGGTGATCATGACGCTGGAGCGCTCATGGTGGACTGCTTCCTCCGACGACGGCTCCTCGCATGCCCTCACAGTCCAGCTCCCTCTCGGACCGGTTCGCCTAATCCAGCGTG
Source organism: Vicinamibacterales bacterium (assembly GCA_040902895.1). Taxonomy (GTDB): domain Bacteria; phylum Acidobacteriota; class Vicinamibacteria; order Vicinamibacterales; family SCN-69-37; genus JALYRV01. The sequence continues at coordinate 23,858 of JBBDWL010000064.1, forward strand.
TGCAATGGGGGCGCACAGATTACAGGCAGCGTGCCGTGCCGTTCGGCTTCAATCGTCGGGAGAGCCACAGCACGGCGTCGTACACCCCAGGCCGGTGGGGCAGTCTGCATTATCAGCAATCCACACAGTGGTTCGACGACGGGCGTGTGCAGGAGTGGGACGAGGTGACGTCGATGCTGCAGCTTGGCCGAACGACCATGCAGTTTGCGACGGCCTTTCCAGACATCTCCGAGGCCTCGAGGTTCCGCGCCCGGGTCACCCAGAAGCTGTCGCCGACACTTCTCCTCGAAGCTCAGTACGGACGGCTCTCCGCATTCCAGATGTCGAACGCGTCGGATGATGAGCAGTCGCGGATCATGGTGACGGTGCGCAAGACGTGGCTTGTTCAGTCGCCGGCTCGCGGCGGCGAAATCCGTGGCAACGCCGTCGACCAGGCCGGGTATGCGGTTGCAGGGGCTCTCGTGCGACTCGGGCCATACACGGCGATCACTGATGAGGCCGGCGGCTACAGGTTCACGCGCGTCCCCGATGGAGAGTTCGATCTGTCGCTCGACAAGGACAAGCTGCCCGCTGCCTACGCATGGGATGACAAGCCGCGGACACTGGCCGTCACCAAAGCCACGCGGGAGCACGTCGACATACAGGTTGTCCCGCTCACTGCGATTCGCGGCCGTGTGTATCTGGACCAGAACAGCAACGGGCGCTTTGACGAAGGTGAAGGCATCCCCAGCGCGGTCGTGACAGTGAACGGGTCGGTAACGGCTACGACTGCGAAGGGCGCGTACGCCTTTTACAACCAGCCGCCCGGGCGCTATACGCTCCGACTTGACGTCTCGCGTCTGGGCAAGGGCCTTGCACCGGCCTCCCCATCAGAGATTGACGTCGAGCTGACCGGAGAATATCCGCTGAGCGGACTGGACTTCACGGTCGAAAAAAAAGACATGCCCATCATCATGCGGAAGATAGGGTGAGCGCATGAACAACTTCGGATGGGGCCGGCTACCGGTCGCGCGTATCAAGTTGACTGTTGCCGCCTGGGCCATGATGGCTGGGCTCGCGGGCGCTCAGGAAACGGTGAGCATCTCCATACCGCCGGCGGTCAGCTTTATGGTAACCGACGTGGCCCGAGTCACGTCCGGAGCCCCGAATCCCACGACACTCAGCTTTTCGAGTGCCAGCCTGGATGCTGGAAAGGTCCTTCGCATAAGCGTGCAGGCCGATGCGTCTGCATTCACGCCGCCAGGCGGCGCTGCGATTCCGGCGGCGAACGTTTCATGGAGCATTCTGGGGGCTGCCGGGGGCGTCGGATCGAGCGGCACGCTGAGCGCAACCTCCTTCGGTCTGGTGTACCAAAGCAACCCGAACACGGCGTCGGGCCACGTCGATCTCGCATGGAGCCTGGCGGCGCCTGGCGGCGGCATTCGCGCGGGCAGGCATGACCTCACGATCCATTGGAAGCTGGAGTCCATCACGCCGTGAGGAATCATCACCAGGCCTTTACGGAGGCCCTCGCCGAGATCGAACGGAGCGCTGACGAGGCCCTCCACGCTCTGCTCGGCCTGCTGCTCGAGGACAGCCCGATGCTCCACGAACACGTCCGCCGCGTAGCTCACCTCTCCGTAAGCGCGGCGCTCCTCATGGGCATCCGTGAACCGGAAGTCTCAACCATGGAATGGGCAGCCCTGCTCCACCATGCGTCGGACGCCGGGGTCTCGCGCCTGCCCGGCCGAATCGGAGGGCTGGAGCTCGTGCGGACCGTTCCCGCATTCGCAGCAAGTGTCGAGATGGTCGACGCCTTACGTCGCGAAGAACGAGGGATGGCCGAGAATCGATCGCGGCTCCGCCGGGGTGTTGCGGTCGTGGCCGTCTGCGATCGCTTCGACACGCTCACCATGCTGGGCACTCATCCGGTGGCGCCAGGCGAAGCACTGAGGATTCTTGCTCGGGAGCGCTTCAGCGTCTCTCGGACCGAAGCGTTCGGAGCCTTATGCTTCTTGTCCGGCTTCGATGCAGCGGCTATCTGGGGGTCCAAGCGCCTGCCTGGCGCCGCACCGCCAGGAAGATTTCCGCTCGAAGCATCTCGTCCTGCGATTTAGGCGGGGAGGGCAGTCGTCGGCGCAGTCGAAGTATTATCCGCCATGCCTCAATCTCTTCGATGGCGGATTCCGCTGTTTGTCTCGGGATTGATCGTCGTCGTCCTCGGGACGTTCCTGGTTGCGACGCGCCGGCAGGTGGAATCGACGCTGGTGCAGGCCGCGCACGAGCGGGCCGCGGCGGCTGCCGAGCAGTTCGCGGATCCGTTCGGACGGGGGATGCAGGCGAACCTCGTCGAAAACGCGCGTCTGGCCGACAGTCCCGCGATCCGAGCTTTCGTCGCCCATCAAACCGACGCGGCGCGGGCGTCGGCCGGACAGGTTCTTGCACCCCGCGCGGGCCCGTTCCGGAAAGTCGAGCTCTGGACCGCCGACGGCGCGCGCATTCTCGAGTTTTCGACTCCCGGAAAAACCGTCTCCGGTCAGACCGTGTTCTATCCGTCGGAGCCGGCGCCACAGCGCACTGGTGTCAGCGAGCTTCGCGCCGCCGGCGAATTGTCATACTTCGACGTCACATCTGAAATTCACGATGGCTCGCAGGCTCGGCGCCGGCTTGGCTATCTCAGGCGGTATGGACGCGTCTCGCTGAGCAGCAATCTCAAAGACATCATGGGCGAGGGCGCCATCTTTCGGGTCGGAAGCGCCAACGGCACCTGGACCGACATGCTCGGCGTCGCGAGTGCCCCGCCCGGCCTCGAGCCGGGGACCGGCCGCGGCGAATATCGCGCGCCCGACGGCGGCCGCTGGGTCGGGGCGAGCGTGCCGATTGCCAACACGTCGCTCGTGATATGGGTCGGGTTTCCTCGCGCGCAGATCGTCGCGCCGGCGCGACCGTTCATGCGCCGGATGATCCTCATCGCGCTGGCGTTCGTGGCGGTGGCCGTCGGCCTTGTTGCACTTTTCGGCGTGCGCCTCTCGCGGCGGGTGACGGTCGTCACGGCCGCCGCCGGCCGGGTTGCGTCGGGCGACTATTCTCAGCCCGTTCCGCCGGGACGCCACGACGAGCTCGGTGAGCTGAGCGAAACCTTCAATGTGATGGCTGAACGGATCAAGGGCGCGCATCAGGCGTTGCGGGAAAGCCACGACCGCACGCAGTTCGCCCTCGCCGGAGCGCGCATTGGTATCTGGCAATCGCATCGGGGAACCGGGCGCATGACATGCTCCGAAACGATTGCCGCCGCGCGCGGGCTTCCACCCGGTGCGCCCGCGTCGGTCGACGAGTTTCTGGCGGGCGTGCATCCGGAGGATCGCGAGCGGGTTCGCGAGATCCTCGATGGACGCTGGGGCGATGCCGACGTGTGCGAAATGCAGTACCGGACACTGGATTCGGGCGGCTCCACTCGCTGGATCGAGGCGAAGGCCCGGCGCGAGCTCGACGATCGCGGCCAGCCGGCGTCTGTACTCGGTGTCGGCGTCGATGTCACCGAGAAGCGGGCGCTCGAGTCGCAGCTGCGGCAAGCGCAGAAAATGGAGGCGGTCGGGCAACTCGCCGGCGGCGTGGCGCACGATTTCAACAACCTGCTCACGGCCGTCGTGGGGCATGGCAACCTCGCCCTGCAAAGCCTTCCCGAACACCACGCCGCGCGGGAGGACGTACTGGAAATACTGAATGCCGGTGACCGCGCTGCCGCGTTGACGCGCCAGCTGCTGGCCTTCAGCCGCCGGCAGGTGATGCAGCCGGAAGTCGTCGCGGTGAATGCGGTGCTTACCGGCGTCGAGAAACTTCTCCGGCGGCTGATCGGTGAACAGATTCACATCGTTCTGGGTCTCGCGGCATCCGCCGACGCCGTGAAGGTCGATCCGGGACAGCTCGAGCAGGTACTGATGAACCTCGCCGTCAATGCCCGCGATGCGATGCCGGACGGCGGAACGCTCACGATTGCCACGGCGAACGTCGATCTCGACGACGCGTACGTTCGGCAGCATGTGAATGTCGGCCAGGGGCCGTACGTGATGATTACGGTAGCCGACACGGGCGCCGGAATGGACGCTGAAACACAGGCCCATCTCTTCGAGCCGTTTTTTACGACAAAACCTGTGGGCGAGGGCACCGGGCTCGGCCTGGCGACGGTCTATGGGATCGTGAGACAAAGCGGCGGCCACATCTACGTGTATAGCGAACTGGGCCGCGGAACGACGTTCAAGGTCTATCTGCCTGCCACCAATCAAGAGCCCACTCTGCGCGACCGGCCGCGCGCGAGCCCGCAGGCACAAGGCGGAAGCGAAACGATTCTGGTGGTCGAAGACAACGCGCAGGTGAGGACGATCGCGAGCCGGGTGCTCAACCAGCTCGGTTATCGTGTGCTGTCGGCTTCGAGTGGCGAAGAGGCGCTGACGATCCTGCAGGTCGAAAGAGCAGCCGTCGACCTGGTCATCAGTGACGTGATCATGCCGGGGATGACCGGTCCCGAGCTGTGTCAACAGCTCGCCGGCCGATATCCCGGCATCCGCGTGCTGTTTACGTCGGGGTACTCGAACGAGGCGATCGTGCGGTACGGTGTGCTGGAAACCGGAACCATGTTTCTCGAGAAACCCTACCCACCCAACATGCTGGCTCGAAAAGTGAGAGAAGCCCTTGGACACCGCGAAGGCGGCAGCCAGGAAGGACCTTGATGGGCAGACTAGCCGCACTCTTCGAGAACAACCGTAAGTGGGCTCGCGCCACAACCGAGCGCGAGCCGTCGTTCTTTCAATCCCTATCGGAGCAGCAGTCGCCGAGATACCTCTGGATCGGCTGCTCCGACAGCCGTGTGCCGGCCAATGAGATCGTCGGTCTCAGGCCCGGCGAGCTGTTCGTCCATCGCAACGTCGCCAACGTTGTCGTCCACACGGACCTGAACTGTCTATCGGTGCTGCAATATGCGGTTGACGTCCTCAAGGTCGAGCACGTCATCGTCTGCGGGCACTACGGATGCGGGGGCGTGCGCGCCGCGTTGGGCAATGCGTCGCTCGGCCTGATCGACAACTGGCTGCGCCACGTGCAGGACGTGCGCGATCGGTATCCCGCCCTGATGGCCCAGGCTGCGGATGAAGAGGCGGCGGTCGATCGGTTGTGCGAGCTCAATGTGATCGAGCAGGCGCGCGACGTGTGTCAGACGACCGTTGTGCAGGACGCCTGGCGGCGGGAGCAACCACTGACCGTGCACGGATGGATTTACGACCTCCGCGACGGCCTGCTGCGCGACTTGCAGAGCACGGCCGGCGGAGCATTGGAAGTGAGCGAGGGCTTCGCGCGGGCGCTCGACCATATCAAGGCCGGGGCCAAGCAGATAAATGGGGACGGGTCTTAATTATTCGTCCGCATCCCGCGAATAATTAAGACCCGTCCCCATTTATTTCGTCCCAGATGCGCGTCTTGTGCGTGTCTTTCAGCAGCAGCGAGCCGACGACGAACGTCAGCACGGCGATGCCGATGGGATAGTACAGGCCCGCGCTGATGTTGCCGGTCGCGGCGATCACGGATAGTCCAATCAGGGGCAGCAGTCCTCCAAACACGCCGTTGCCGATGTGATACGGCAGCGACAGCGCGGTATAGCGGATGCGCGCGGGGAAGGCCTCGACCAGATACGCCGCAATCGGTCCGTACACCATCGCGACGAACACGAGCTGAATGAAGATCAGTCCAATCAGCTGCCACGCGGCGGGCTGCGTGAGCAGATCAGCAAGTCCGCGGAAGACAAGCACCTCAGTAGCTGGGCTGAGCGCCCCGTCACGCACGGTTTGTGGCGTGAGCGCGATCGCACCGGTGACAGGATTGCGCTGCGAAATTGCCGTGACAACTTCCGATCCGGCGGCGACGCGCATCGCCTCGTAGATCGGCAGGTACGCCAGCGCCGCCAGCAGACACCCCGCCATCATGATGCGCTTGCGGCCGATGCGGTCAGAGAGGGCGCCGAATGCCACGAACAACGGCATACCGAGCAGCAGTGCGATGGCGACGATGCATGCGGCTGACGTGACGTGCACCTTCAGAATTGTCTGGAGGAAGAAGAGCGCATAGAACTGGCCGGTGTACCAGACCACGCCTTGCCCGGCGGTCGCTCCGAACAGCGAGATGAGCACCTGCCGCAGGTGCACGCGATTGGTAAAGGCTTCCTTGAGCGGCGCGGCCGACGTCATGCCCGCCGTCTTCAGTTGCGCGAAAATCGGCGACTCCTGCATGCGCAGCCGGATATAGAGCGAGATGCCGACCAGGAAGATCGACACCAGGAACGGCACGCGCCATCCCCACGCGCGGAATGATTCGGCGCTCATCGATCCCTGCACGATCAGAATGACCACGAGCGACAGAAAGAGGCCGAGCGTGGCCGTGATCTGAATGAAGCTCGTATAGAAGCCGCGCCGCGCGTCGGGAGCGTGCTCGGCCACATACACGGCCGCACCGCCATACTCACCGCCGAGCGCGAGGCCCTGCAGCACGCGGATCACCAGCAGCGCGATCGGCGCGAACAGGCCTGCCGTGGCGTACGTCGGCAGCAGGCCGATCGCCGCCGTTGCGCCGCCCATGATCATCAGCGTCACGAGAAACGCGTATTTGCGCCCCACCACGTCGCCGATCCGTCCGAAAAACAGCGCGCCAAACGGCCGCACGACGAAGCCGACCGCGAAGGTCGACAGATACGCGATCAGCGCGAGCGTGTTGTTGCCCTGCGGATAAAACAGCGGCGCGATCACGGCGGCCAGGCTGCCGAAGATATAAAAGTCGTACCACTCGATCATCGTCCCCACGGCAGATGCGAGGATGACCTTCCAGATGCCGCGCTCGGATCGCTCCACGGCCGGGATTATGTCATCGACACGGTCGCCCGACTGCTCGACGCGCCGGTAGGGATAGCCCAAGGTAAATCGTAGATTGTAAATAGCATTGTCTATTGCGCT
>JBBDWL010000065.1:0-4666 GCA_040902895.1 Vicinamibacterales bacterium
ACCAGGTAGGACGAGAGGGCAACGCCATGCGATCGATCGCCTCCACCCGGCCTGGGTCACGACTCTCGTGGTGCTGGTGGCAACATCCGCGAGTCTGGCTCAGGGCCCGCCCAGCCCCACCGCGCAAAGTCTGAGCGGCGGGGGCCCGGAGAAAAATCCGTTAGAGGGCAATCCCGAAGCGATTCTCGCGGGCATGGGCGGCTTCCGCCAGCGCTGCGCCGATTGTCACGGCACCGACGGCAAGGGCGTGCGCGGCCCCGACATCACGCACGTGTGGTCGTCGGGGCGCACCGATCAGGGCCTGTTCCGAACCATTCGCGCCGGCATTGCCATGACGGAGATGCCGTCCTTCCCGGCGCCGCGCACATCGGATCGCGAGATCTGGCAAATGCTCGCCTACCTGAAAACACTCGCTGCGCCGCTGCCAGCCGATCCGCCGCGCGGCCATGCCGAGAATGGCGCGCGCGTGTTCCGCACCCACTGCGCGTCGTGTCATCGCGTCAACGCCGCCGGTGGACGGCTCGGTCCGGATCTGTCGCGCATCGGGGCCGCGCGCTCGCGCGACGTGCTGGTCGCGCGCATTCGCCGCGGCGCGGAAATCTTTCGGCCGGGGTTCGCGCCCGTCACCATCACGCCCGACAGCGGTCCGCCGATTCACGGCGTGAAGAAGAACGAGGATTTGTTCTCGGTGCAGATCATGGACACGAGTGAGCGGATCCAGGGCTACGAGAAGGACAAGATGAAGTCGGTGGTGAACGGGACCACCTCGGCGATGCCGCTGTTTGGACCCGCTCGTCTGAGCGACAGCGACCTCGATGATGTGATTCGGTATCTGCAAATGCTGCGCGGGTTCAATCCGACGGTCCAGCAGCAGCAATAGGGAGACAGGTGCGCCATGCGAGCGGCTCTGACCTTCGTCTTGATCACTTGCAGCGGAGCGGTGGCGCCGATGGCGCAATCGCCGCCAACGCGCCCGAACGTAGCCGTACAGGAAATCCTCGACGGACTGCCGGCCGATGGATCGCGATGGCTGACATTTGGCGGCGACTACGGCAATCAACGTCATAGTCCGCTCACGCAGATCACGCGCGACAACGTCGCCCGTCTCGGCCCGCGCTGGACATTTCAGACCGCGACGCTTGGCAACTTTGAAACTACGCCGCTCTTTCGCGACAACGTGCTCTATGTCACCGGTCCGCAGAATGTGGCATGGGCGATCGATGCGCGCACGGGCCGGCAGATCTGGCGCTACCGCCGTGAGCTGCCGTCGAACCTGACCGCGTGCTGCGGCCTGGTCAATCGCGGCTTTGCGGTCCTCGGCGACAAGCTCTACATGACCACGCTCGATGCGCATCTGGTCGCGCTCGACATGCGGGCGGGAACCGTGGTGTGGGACGCCGTGCTCGGCGACTACAAGATCGGCTACTCGTCGACCATCGCGCCCCTGGCGGTCAAGAATCTGATCGTCGTCGGCGTCGCCGGCGGTGAGTACGGCATTCGCGGCTACATCGACGCCTACGACGCGCAGACGGGCAAGCGCGCGTGGCGCTTCTATACGATTCCCGGTCCGGGCGAGCCGGGCAACGACACGTGGGCCGGCGATTCGTGGAAGACTGGCGGCGCCAGCGTGTGGGTGACCGGTGCGTACGATCCGGAGCAGAACCTACTCCTCTACGGCATCGGCAACCCGGGTCCCGACTATCACAGCGAAAGCCGCAAGGGCGACAACCTCTATAGCAATTCGATCGTCGCGCTCGACGCCGACACCGGCACATTGAAATGGCACTACCAGTTCACGCCGCACGACGTGCACGACTGGGACGCCACGGAAGTCCCGATCCTCGCCGATATGACGATTGCGGGACAGCCGCGCAAAGTCGTGATGTTCGCCAATCGCAACGGTTTCTACTACACGCTCGATCGCACCACCGGCAAAATCATCGTCGCGAAACCGTTTGTGACGACGACGTGGGCGAAGGAGATCGGCGCCGACGGACGGCCGGTGCTGCTGCCCGGCAATATGCCGAGTGAAAAGGGATCGGTGACCTGTCCCGATCTCACTGGCGGCACCAACTTCTGGCAGCCCAGCTACGATCCGGCAGCACGAACGTTCTACGTGAACGCGCGCGAGGTCTGCATGACCTATTTCTCATGGAAGCCGGAATACAAAGCCGGTGAACGATTCACCGGTGGCGCGGGCCAGCGCATCAACTCGCCCGACAGTCCTGCCTACGGCGCCCTGCGCGCGATCGATCCGGTCACCGGCGACCGCAAGTGGGAGTTCAAGTACCTGACGCCGTCAACCGCGGGCTTGCTCACCACCGCCGCCGGGCTCGTGTTCACGGGCGATGCCGACGGCAATCTGATCGCGCTGGATTCGACGAATGGCAAACTGTTGTGGCGCTATCAACTGGGCGCACCGCTGCACGGCACCTCGGTCGTCACCTACATGGTCGACGGCAAGCAGCATCTCCTCGTTCCAGCAGGAACGACGCTGAGTGCGTGGGCGTTGCCGTAATCCGCTGCCGCGGCGCTGGTGATCGCGGATCACCGCGTCGGCGGCGTCGCGGTTGGTGGCGTCGTAATCCATCAGGCATAGAATTCCGGCATGCGAAGCGCCATCGGGATGTTGCTCGTCACTCTGTCGGCCTCAGCCTGGGCGCAGCCCAACCAGCCCGCGGCCATCAAGCGGCGTGGTTCGGCCTCACGCTCCCCCGCCCGGGAAGCACCCCACCGGCGGTGAAGGTCGGCACACGTCCACCTCGACCGGCGGAGGCTGGAGCAGAGACCGTTCTCGCCGGCGGCTCTCTCAAACGCGACGTCGCCACCATTGTCGGGTTCGCCACCGCGGCGCGCGCGTCGAAAGAAATCGGCAGCGGGCAGATGTGGGGGCGCATCGCGGGATTTCGATCGAGCGACCACACGGTTGAGTGGACGGTCGCGCAGTTCCGCAGGGCAGGGATCGCCGACGTCACGACACAGCCAATCGAGCAGGACGCGAAGTCGTCGCTGTGGCTGCCGCGCTCCTGGCAGGTGCGGCTGCTCGCCGATCCCGCATTTGGTCCCGGCTCAGCGGACGTCATCCTCGAATCCGCCCTTCCGGTCTCGCCGTCGAATATTCCCGGCGGCACCCTGACCGCGCCGCTGGTCTATGTCGGCGCCGCCAGTCCGGCGGTGCTGCAACATATCGACATCAAGGGCACGATCGCGGTCCAGCTGATCGTGCCGCAGGGCCATATGGTGTTCGAGCGCGGCGCGGTGGATTCGCGCGCCGAAGAACTGGTGAAGCGCGGCGCCGTCGGCGTCTTCAATCTCGTCAGACTTCCCGGCAACGAGCTGTCACGTGATTTCAGCAATTGCGGGAACCCCTGTTTCAACATTGGCGGCCGCGACGGCTGGTTTCTCGAAGCCGTGTTCGATCGCGCAGTGCGCGCCGGTGTGCAAGACAAGCTGCGCGCGCGAATCGAACTGCAGACGCAGACCTACCAGGGCCTGAAAGCGATCAACGGCGTCGCCGTCATCCCCGGACAACGCGAGGAGACGATCGTCCTGAACGCGCACGTGGATGGCTGGTTCGATGGCGCCGGTGATAACGGTGATGGCCTTGCCGTGCTGGTGGCGCTGGCGCGCCACTTCGCGCAGCCGCAACACACGCCGCAGCGCACGCTGGTGTTCGTCGCCAGTGCCGGGCATCACACGCCCGGCATCAACGGGCCGCGCAGCTTCGTGACGGCGAACCCGGCGCTCGCGAAGAATGCGGTGATGCTGATCAACATCGAGCACGTGGCGCAGCGCAACTTCTCACCAACGCGCACGACCTCAGCCGATGGCTATCGCGAAGCGGTCGCCGATTCCGGCGAGGCGCCGATCGCCGTCGGCGTCACCAACAATTCGCCGTTCCTGCAAGAGCTCATCGATAGCGGACCGGCACGGTTTGGTGTGAATTTCATCTCGGAGCGCTCGACGTTCCAGAGCGGCGAGACCGGCGGCTGGGCGGCGTTGAACGTGGCGAAAGTGAGCGTGATGCAGGCGCCGCCGCTGTACCATACGACGGGCGAAGTGCTCGACGTCATCTCCGAACCCAGCCTCGAGCGCATCGCCCGGTTCCTGGCGTTTTTTTTGTCGGCGGCCGATCGGTCGCCGCGTGGGAGGATCAATCCGTGAAACGCGCAACCATTCTTGGAATCCTGATCGCGATCGGCAGCGTGTCGATCGCCGTGAAGGCGGCGCAACAGCCCGCCCCGCCGCAACCGTCGGCCGACAACCTGACCGTCGAAAAAGTGAAAGACAACCTGTTCGTGCTGCGCGGCGGCGGCGGCAACACCGCCGTGTTCGTCCAGGCCAGGGGCGTCACCCTGGTCGACACCAAGAATCCCGGCTGGGGCCAGCCGCTGCTCGACAAGGTCAGGACCCTCACCGACAAGCCGGTCACCACGGTGATCAATACGCACATGCACTACGATCACGTCAGCGGCAACGTGGCGATGCCCGCCTCCACCGAGATCATCGCGCACGCCAACGCGGCGAGGATCATCGCCTCGCCGAGCCCGGTCACCGGCCTCGGCGGCACGCCGGCCAACGTCTTCAAGGACAACCCCGGCAAGGGCCTCCCGAAGCGGACCTATACGGACAAGCTGACGCTCGGCTCGGGCGCCGACCAGGTCGA
>JBBDWL010000066.1:0-137517 GCA_040902895.1 Vicinamibacterales bacterium
CCTGCCCTTTCACTGATGACAATCATCGTTTGAAAGGACAGGATCTACCAATGACTGATTCTCCCTCCTTGACGGCCGAAATTGGCCGCTCAGAGGCTGGTCGAAGGGAAGCCTGGAAGTTCGACATTAGCGGAGATCCTTGCGAAAACAGCGGAAGCGGTCACTGGCGAAAGCTCCGCCTCGATAGCGGGCGCTTCTGCGACTCACTCACGCGTGTTGCCACTCTCGACATGAAATCAATGCCGCGGTCTAAGGCTTTAAGGGCATCGTGCTGGTCACAGGTGACGCCAGGCTTCGCGTGCAGATTAGCCGTGCGCCAGACGTTGTTGAGGGATCGAGCGTCCGCGAGGGCGCCTCTGTAGAACGCTAACGCATTAGCCTTCTCGGGACCACTCGGCCACCTATCCACTAAGGCTACCTGCTCTTCGAGCTTATTGATGATCTTGCCCCACTCCTTGTAATCAACGTGACCCTTGACTCCAGCAGCTTTGGCGAGAGCTTTGAGCGCCCACTCGGCGGCTCGGATCATATGAAAGACCGCCGCGCGATGTCTGCCGGTTGCGTAGCACTTTCCGGCCTCGTCAATGTCTTCGACTGCTGAGGGGAACGGAGCCTTGAACTTTCCCGACAAGCCGCCATCGAAGTAATTTAGGCGGTCTTCGGGGATAGGCAACATGAAACGCAACATGCCGTCGTGATGAAGGTTTTCCTCGAACTGATTGAGACGGAGTAGTGCCGCACCGGCCTTTATGGTGCGATTAGCGAAGCTTTCGTAGTCGAACGTTTTCTCAAAGTCTGGAACACTGATGATGTAGCGCAGCGGCAATAAGGACGCCTTGAAATCGAGTCGATGGCAGGCCTGCCCAAAAGTAAACAGCCAGCCAACAATGAAGCGTCTGTCCTGACCAGTGATTTCCTGCTCTGGGGGATACTTCTGAGCCACTTCGCGCAACGCTTGAAGTTGCTGCAGGGCCGTGAGCCAGAATCCGAGAACGGTGACCATGTCCCAGAAGCTCCAAATACTCCCCGCCCAAACCCAGGGATTGGGATGTTTGACGGCCTTGCCATTGATCTATCTCTTCCCGGAACATTGCGCATCTTCCCGTTCCGGGTAACTCGATACACTCGAACCTTACGTGCGGGATGCCCGGTCAGTCAGGTACATTGACCCCTACTCTCTTTGGTTGCCGTGGCGGAGCAGAAATCTAAGCGAGCTTATCCAGTATTTCGCAGATCTCGCTTACCTTTCGCGCCATCGCAAACCTCCACGTTCCATACTGCCCATCCGCATTAACCGCAGCGACCCACCGCTCTGCGGCGGCCTTCTTGACGTCTGCAAGCTCGTCGAAACCCTTCGTCTCGAAAACGACGTGCGATGAATCCTTCAGTCGGACGATGAAGTCTGGAACGAAATCGTGAGGTTGACCGTTGTGGAGATAAGGAATCGCAAAACCGAGTCCGGCGTTCTTGGCGAAGGCCTCAACCTGGCCATGCGTGTCGATGATGTACGCGGCCTGCTGCTCCCATCGTCCTGTGTCGGCGACGACGTAGTTCAGGTGACTCTTCGTCACCTCGCGCACATCACGGCTCGTCCAGTAGTCGACGTCGGCCGTTGAACCAGGACCGCGGCTCGTCTCGTACCGCGGAACTTCGGGAGCTTCACCAGACGATGCGTCCGGCTTGATGGCCGACACGAGACGCTCGATCGCCCAGCCGTAGTAAGGCGACAGGAACAGATCGATGCGCTCGGCCGGCTTGAGCGGTGTAACCTTCTCGTCCACGTAGCGCTCGACAATGCGCGCGAGCTGAGGGAAGAGCACATGCGCTGGCGCTTCGCACGTTCCGCTCTTCACATACTCCTTGGTCAGGTCCTTCGCCATTTCGAACACGAGCTCCTGTATCCGCCGACCGGCGCGGAACGGGTTGAGGTTCACGTCCTGTAATCTACCGGGTCCGGAGAGGGACGGCCGTCCAGTGTTGGTCGGCAGCGAGGCCTTGACCTGCACCTCTGGCGGGATCTGCGCCGGATCCAGCCAGAGTGGCGCAACCGAGTTCCAGTCGATGTCGATGCGGTTCCGGATGGACTGTCGATAGCCTTCGACGCGAGGGAACGTGATGGCGAGCCCTGCACGTCCCGGCAGCGCCTGTACGTGGTAGCGCTTCGCGGCCGGCTTGGCGCTTGATGCCGGATTTGCTTTGAACGGGATAACCTGAAACGGCACGCCGAACACTTGTGCCACTTCCTCCGTCATGAGGCCATCGTCGCCCAGTTCGTAGGTGCGGCGGCGCAGGCCGCGGCCCACGACCTGTTCGCAAAGCAGCTGCGACATGAACGGCCGCAGACCCACGATGTGGGTGACTGTGTTGCAGTCCCATCCCTCGGTGAGCATGCCGACCGAAACGATGCAGCGGACATCGCGGCCAGGAGGATGTAGCGCGGCGCCGCGCTTCGCGGCCAAGGCTTCGAACTCCTCAGGATAGAGGGGCCGGCCCTGAAGGTCACGCGGCCACTCGGTGCGGCCGACCGTATCGAGCGTGAACCGCATCCACAGGCTTTCGTCGCTCTTGGCATGGCCCGTATCGGTTTCGTTAACGACCTTCGAGTCGACGCGGATGGTGTTGACGCGTCCCTCGGTGTTGAAGAATCCGGAGATCGTCGACGCTGGAATGCCCATCGGCGGCGTGTTCTCGGCCAGCCACTCGTACACGACCTTCGCAATTGCCGTGTTCTTGCAGACCACGATAAAGACCGGAGGGCGATGGTCGTCTTCCGACTGTTCCCAGGCGGTGCGCAATTCTTCCCAGAGCCCCCCAAGCATCGAGATGGGCGTGTTGGCCCATTTCAGAATGGCGTCAGGCTTGGCCGACCCTCTGGCGCCGCCGCGCTCCGCGGCGGTGAGCTTAGGTAGGATCCAGCGCCAGATGTTGAAGTAGCCGGGAATCTGGGCGCCCGTCGAGTCGCGCACAGCAAGCTGCGGAATTTTCACGAGTCCGGATTCGATCGCGTCAGTCAGCCCGAAGTCGCTGACCACCCAGGGGAACGGGCGATGCGCGTCCTGGCCCACGCGGCCCAGGTAGTACGGCGTCGCCGATAAGTCAACGCAGAAGTTGATGCCGCGCAACTTGTTGATGCGATCGAGGCCGTCGATCCAGATCGTGGCCTCCTTGTAGAACTCGTCGATCTCTGACGCGTCACCCAGCAGATCCGCCTCGTCGTCGTCTGGCTCGTCGCGGCGGATGCGATACGCGTGGTGCGCCTCGTCATTGAGCACGAGAATGTTCTGCTTGCCGCGGGCTTCCCCGTCCAGGATGCGCTTGACCAGGGCCGTGTCGCTTTCGACGAACCGCTCTCTGTACACCGTGGCGCGGCTGACATTGCCGTCCTTGTCGCGCTTCTCGTCGATGATCTCCAGCAGCCCTGAACGCACCTGCCGCTCGTACTCCTCCCGTGTCAGATAGCGCCGGCCCCTGGCCTTAGTCGTCTTTTGGCCGATCGTGATGTGCTCGGGAAGCACCTCCCGACGCCCCGTCTTGAGGACGCGCGCGCCGATCCCGCCCGCCTGCGATGTGTGCGGCTCGAACACGTGCCAGTTGGTGACCAGCACGTGGCCTTGGGTGAGATCGGCCATCAGGTGCGCGGGCACGAGATCGGCGCGACGATAGATGCTCGCCTCGCCACGCCGCGGCTCGAGTTCGCCGAGTCTGCTTCGGATTGTCACGTTAGGACAGACAACGAGGACAACGTCCGAGTAACGCGCGTTCGACCGATCGTGCACCTTGTTGAGAATGCTCCACGCCGCGAGCATGCCCATCACCGTCGTCTTGCCCGAGCCTGTCGCCATCTTGCAGGCATAGCGGCGGAAGGCCTTGTAAGAGAGATCGGTCTTCTGCTGTTCGCTGGGCTCGTCGAGCGGCACGTCGATGCCCTGAAGGTAGTCGCGGCGCGCTTCGTTCAGGAAGATGATGGTCTCGGCCGCTTCGAGCTGTGCGAAGAACGGCCGGAACAGTCGCCCGTCGCGCCGCCAGTACTGCAGCAACTCGAGCGAAGTGGCCGTCACGCCCGGATAGCCCGCGCCGCGCCACTCCGTGATACGCGTACGCATGAGGTTTACGAGCGGCAGGGGCACGGCGACGCCGGTGGGCGCACCCTCGTCTGTGCTCGCGCCTGGCTGGCGATAGAAATACTGCGCCGGTCTTCGACCGGCGGTCGGCTCAGTCGGGGCTGTTCCTTCCTCGATGTGCCAATGTGCGGTTGGCTCGTCGAACGGGGAACAGATGATCGGCTGCGGGACTTCGAATTCGCTCATGTCACGGATCGCTTGCTAGGACGCTCGATAGGCCTCGGCGCACTGTAGTACTTGACCTGGGGAACTCTGAATCCGCATTCGATCACTCGGGCCGCTTTCAGCCGCTTCAGTACAGGCTCAGCGTGTTGCGGCTTTACGCCATGTCGAAAGACCAACATCAACAGATCCTGCTCATTCTTGATCTCGCCTGACGTCAGATTGACCTCAAGCTCCTGCTCGAAGGCCGACACTTTGGTCGGCCGAAACAATCCAAGTTGAACGTTATCGCGGTGGATATCGAAATCGGCCTCACCGTTGATTACGTCTTGTTTCCAAGCCACTTGAAGAAACTTATCGATTCCGCGCGGATGGCCTGACCCGAACACGATCCCGTAAATGTTTGCGTCCTTTTTGATCGAGAAGGGCGCAAGAAAATAGCGTGCGGGATCCGGCAGCAGTCCGCGATAGTAGTCAACAACGGCGCGGTGTACGTGATAGTAGTCCTTGGGGCGACGTATCTTCTGCTTGATGGCTGGATGGTCTGCGAACCTGTGGAGAGTTGAGGACGAAATGAAGAACAGGAAGTCACAGGCCGGGAATCTCGTCAGCTCTCTGAACAGGTCGTCGCCGACTTGGCCGACGCCGAACTGATCTATGAAGATCAGCTTTGCGGCATTCTGTCTACTGAGAACCGGCTGCGCCTGCGCGAACGCTTCGTCAAAGGGCTTCGGCTCGACCTCCACCTCGACACCCGCCGGTACGACGCCCGGGTCCGCCAGCCTGGCGCGAAGCGCATCGATCTTCCTCCCATCGGCATCGAAGAAGTGTGCATGAATGCGAACGTGCGGCCAAGCGGCGTAGCCTCTGGCCTCGGCAAGTCGTTTCAGAAGTCGTAGCGGGCTCCCGGGCTGACCTGTGGCGTCCGCGCCCGGTCCGGCGAAAAAGTCGTAAAGATGCAACTCGCCCCACTTAGGCGGCGACTGTGACAAGAAGACCGGCAGCCACTCTCGGGCGAACAGCTCAAAGATATCGAGCTTCGTTTTCGTGCCCTCATCGAACGGCTGATCGTAAAAACGGCCGGCCATTGGGTGTTCGACTATGTTGAGACTGCACGCAACTCACGGCGCTTGTGAATGTCAGGTGCGGCTCGACGCCGATGTACCGGAAATGCGCTGTGAAGGCGCCCGTCCAGTCGTCGGCCATGAAGACTCTTCTGGACCCCACCCCATTGCTTGAAGAAGAACGGCACATGGGCGTCCATGCACTGGTCTCTGAGATTCCGAACCCAGGTTGGATCCATCGGCCTGGCTCGCGGACCGCTCTCTCCTCCGACGATGACCCAGTCGATGTCTGTTAGGTCAACCACTCCAAGATCTTCGAGAAGCGGTTCGACTGAGAGGAAGCGAACCGCCGCAGGGGTTTTTCGGAGCGCCTCAATACGCGGAAGCCCAACCCTGCGGTTCTCAACGCTGACTCCCCACCAGATATGGCGGCGAAGGCCCGCATGGGAAAGTGCGCCTCGGAGAAGGGACGCCATTCGGTCTGCCCGCTTGGTCAGCACCTGATAGATGTGCCAGTTGGCTGCCATCATCACCGACGCGATTCGCTCGATGTACGTATCTGGGACTGCCTCGTGAAACAGATCGCTCATGGAGTTCACGAAGATCATGCGAGAGCCCGACAATCTGAATGGCTCTTCCAGCTTCTCAGGCACCAGTCGCAGGTCGAAGCCATGTTCAAATGGGTGTCCAGGCACGCCGCGGAAGCGCTCGGCGAATGTCTCGGCGTAGCAGTGGGCGCAGCCCGGGCTTACCTTCGTGCAGCCCCGGACCGGATTCCACGTCGCGTCGGTCCATTCAATCCTGGACTTGTCGCTCATGACAGCTCCTTCACCAGCAGCAGCTCATTACCGCGGTCGTCGATGACCTTCACCGCAATCTGGCCGTGTTCGCCGGCTTCGAATGGCGCACTGCGCGTGCCCGAGAGGTGGTCCCACACGGTCTCGTCGTAATCGGCCTTGAGCGCCTTCTTCAGCGACTCCCAGGCACCCGTGCGCGGAAAGAAGACCTGAGTGGCCCGGAAGCACAGATTGTTGTAATCGGCGTCGAGTAACCAGCACGGCACGTCGTTGCCTCCTCGATGATCCGTGTCCATCGTCGTCGGATCGAACGTATCCAGACCAATGAGTTCGGCTTCGAACCGCGGCGGGCCGCCGGTTGCCTCAGGCTTGACCTTGCGTAGCGTCACCTCTGGCAGACCGCACACGCTGAAGATCTGGCTCGACCGCATGTTCTTAAGCAGGTCGCCCATCATGAGGTCGGGTGTCGCCTGCACGTAGGTCGCGGCGAGGAGGCCCATCTCCGCCGCGTGGTCGACGAGTTGCCGCGCGTGCGGCTGTATGGCGAAGCCGATGACGTAGAGGTGCGAGTACTGTTTGAGGCTCGCTTCTTTCAGCGCCTCGTGAACCAGCTTCTCGCTGATGGCGCCATTCTCGGGTCCGAAGACGAATGCCACGGCCTTCGGCTCGCCGTTCAGGACGACCCCTTCTGCACTTAGTGACAACGACTTCGCCGGCGGCCGCACGTTGGCGACATTGATCGTCTTTCCGCCGTCCACGTGGAGCACTGGCGAGCGGCGCAGTACTTCGATCATGCGCTCGACGAACGAGCCGTACGTCTCGACCGATTCCGCGCCGGAGTCTTCGACGCCGTCACCTTCCCAATCCACAGGCGCAGGGATCGTCGCTTCGACGGCGAACGGCCCTGTGACCCGGACGTAGCGGTTGTCGACTTCGGGTCGATCGACGAGTACTTCCTCTTTTGCCGGTTGGTTGTTGGCAATACTCCCGAGCGTCACGTGCGGCACGATGCCGCCGGCCTCTTCGCCTTTGGCGTTCTGCTTCCGCTTGTAGACGAACCCACTGGTCGGACCGTGCACCGCCTCTTTGAGCTCGTAGTACGGAAACATCGCGGTGAGAAGTCGCTGCCGGGCGAGTGCCAGCGGCACACGACTCGTGTCAATCGTGATCCATCGCCGGCCCCACTGCTCTGCGACGTACGCGGTCGTGCCACTTCCACACGTCGGGTCGAGCACGAGATCGCCGGGATCCGTGGTCATGAGCATGCAACGCTGGATCACAAGGCTTGATGTCTGCACAACGTAGGAAGGGTCGTCTTCCCCGCGCGTATCCGTCCAAACGTGCGTCAGCTCGCGGAAAGGAAAATCAGTCAGGTAACGCCTATAAATTCGTAATCCCACTTGACGTAGAAGGCGCCCTGCGTCCCATAAGGTACGGGTACCCTCTACGCCTGCCTTCCAGTGGCGGCCAGGCTTGCACGACAGAATAAATGCGCGTCCACCCCACTCAAGGTCGATGTCAGGATCATCGCCTCCCTTCGACACGATGCTATCCGTCGCAAAGAGGCGTGCTCCAGGAGGTAATAGCAGCTTGCCGTCCTCCACGAACTGGGAGACAGGAGCAACTGTTCCGTCCTCGAGCTCCACACGCTTGTATTCCAACGCGCCGGGCTCTCCGGCAATTTGTCTTACGTAGAGTTTGTTGAACTTTACTCGTTCGCGTTCTCGCGCATACCAAAGGACGTAGTCTGCAGTCGTTGGAACCGTGCGCGTTGTAGACCCTGAGGTCTTCTGAAATGCGATCAGCGAGCAGTAGTTCTCTGCCCCGAAAACCTCATCCATCACTTCACGCACGTGGTGCAGATTCTCATCGCTGATCTGCACGAACACGCTCCCGCTTGGCGAAAGGAGTTCTCGCGCGAGCAGCAGCCGATCGCGCATGTAGGTCAGGTACGAGTGGAGGCCGAGCTCCCACGTGTCGCGATACGCCTTGACCATCTCCGGCTCGCGCGTGAGGTCGTCGTCGTAGCCATGGGACACATCGCGCTTGCGGACGAACGGCTGGAAGTTGCTGCCGAATTTCACGCCGTAGGGCGGATCGATGTAGATCATCTGCACTTGGCCGCCCAGGCGCTCGTAGTGCAGTAGCGAGTTCATGACGACGAGCGAGTCGCCGAGCACGAGACGGTTCACCCATTTGTCGTCGTACTCATAGGCCTTCAACACCTGATCGGTGACGGAATGCCGGGTGTCACCGAATAGGCCCCAGAGATCGACCTGCTTGTCAGACTTGTGGCCGATGAGCGTGTCGACGATGGCCTTGGTCGAGAGGCGTTCATGAACGAAGAGCGGCAGCGTTGGCACGTCGAATGACAGTCGCTCGGCCTTGCCGGCCCAATTGAGAAACGGGCGCCCGAGCCGCTTCAGCGCGGCAACCGCGTCCTCGAGTGACGTGGCCGATGCGAGCGTCGTACCGTCACTGCCTTTGAACTCCGCCGGCGCGGACAGCACATGCGGCGCCGGCAGGGTCGCCGCCTGGCGGATGACGTCGATCAGCCACTCCGCGACATCGCGGCCGCCGTTCTGCCCGTCCCACTCGAGCGCGGGCGCCAGCGACGAGTCATAGCGATACGTGACCGGCGCCTTCTTCTTGCGAAACTGGGCCTGGGTGCCCACTTCGGGCCGCATCAGGACGGTCTGATCAGGATGTGTGTAGGGGGCGGCGGTCTTGCGCGCGCGCGCGCGAGGCTGCCCAGGCACGCGGCCTGCCGGCACTCGGCGCGCCCGCGTCGCTTTCTTTGCCATTTGGCCGCGATTCTAACAGGGCTTCCGGGATGCCCTCATCGCCAAGAGTCAGGCCTCAACGGTAATCCTGATGTTGTCAGGCCTTACTCCCAGCGTGCGCGCCAGGCGCCGTTTTGCGTCCGCAATGGTGAGCGGCAAATCGTCATCTGCGCCTGAAGCACCAGAGCTGGCGATTGGCGGGACATGGTCCCCGTCGCCGCCGAGCGGGATACGCGCAATCGGAGGATGGGTGTTGCCGATGCCGGCGCCCACCCGCTGCACAGGGCTGGTTCCTTCCTCGTGGTAGAGCGAGACCCATACACCACGACCTTTGGTAATGGTGTGCCCTGCAGCCGTACGGGCTGCGTACGCTCTGTCGAAGTGCTCGCGAAGTTCGTCGGCTTCGAGGAAGTGGACCTGAGCGTGCTGCGGCCGCTCCGGGTCATCCACCGATACCGCGACAACGACATCGACCTCTGACAGCGTCACCCACGCCGTGTCGTCGTCGTTCCGCGGGAACGCGATCCAGGTGTCCTGCGAAGTCCGGATCGCGGCGAGCCGCACCGTGGCGTCCTTGGCGATGCGACGCAGCCGTCCTTTGCCGCCACCCCGCACCCGGGTGACCTTCCAGCCTTCCTTTTCGAGTGTGTCGATTGCGGCGCGGACGAGCTTCCTTCTGATGAGCTTCTTCTCAGGGCCTTTTACGTTTGTCATTCGCATGTCCTTTACACGTTATCATTATAAATACTTCCGCTAATGTCAATAAGATGGCCCTTGATGTTTATTTTCACGTATTTTGATTGTTCATTATTTATGAACATGCCATAATGATGAACATGAACCGCATCCAGCGCCCGCCGTTGGCTGAATACGAGGCCGTCATCCGCGAAAAGCTTCCAGTAGCGAAGATCCGCCTGGCTCATGGAACGCAGGCCCGGGCCCCGTTCGACGCGGTTCTGACCTGGACTGCTCCCGATGGCCGGGTGATGCGTTATCTCGTGGAAGAGAAGCGACACCTCCGGCACCAGGACATCGCGGTCATTGCCGAGCAAGTGAACCGGCACAAGGCTGCCCTTCCGCAAGCGAACGCCCACGATCGGGCGTTGGTGCTGGCTCCGCACGTTCGGCCAGAGCAGGCGGCCGTCCTTGAACGGGCCGGAATCGACTACCTTGACCTCGCCGGCAACGCTCACTTGAACGTTCCCGGGCTGTTTGTTCACGTTGCCGGGCAGCGGCCTCCAAAGGCACAGACGACCGCAGTGCCTCCCGCGCAAAGGGGATGGGTCAAAACGGTGATGGCTCTGCTCATCCGCCCCGAACTGCCTGACACCCCGTACCGCGACGTGGCCGAACAGGCGGGTGTCGCCCTCGGAACGGTTGCGAAGTGCATGAAGGACCTCGAACGCCGAGGCTTCCTTGTCGATGACAAGAACGGTCGCCACGTCGGGGATCGGCAGGCGCTCACAGCCCTCTGGGTGCAGGCCTACATTGATGGCCATCGCCCGAAGCTCGAGGAGCGGCGGTTTCAAGTCCTGGCCGCTGACAAGGCCGAGATCTGGACTCGCCTGCAAACGGTCATGAAAGAACGTGTGCATCCCTGGGCGCTCACCGGCGCCGATGCCGCCGCACGCCGCACGCAGTTCCTTCGCGCGGCAGAGACCGAGGTCTACGCGCCGATCCACGCATTCGAGGATCGCGACATGCAGCGGGCGTTGATCGCACAGCCAACTGCTGGCGGCGGGAACATGCTGATCATCGAGCCGCCGGGCCCGCTCGCAATCCCTGCGCAGACCCCGGGTGCGCTTCCGCTTGCTCCTGTACTGCTTGCCTACGCGGAGCTTCGCTATCGCGGAACGGAGCAGGCACTCGAAGCGGCCGAACTGCTCCTGCCCATGGTCCTCGGTGATGCCGCGCATTGATCCCGCGTTGCTTCCGGTCGTCACCGATCTCGAGCGAGGTCTTCGGCAGCTCGGGATCCGATTCGGCATTGTGGGCGCCCTTGTCCCGGAGCTATTGCTCGACGCCCGACCCGTTCGAATGACAAACGACGCAGATGTAGTTGTCGTTGTCGAGAGCCTCGACGACTTCAAGGCGGTGAAGGACGCTCTGGCCGGCTATGGGTTCAGTTCAGGCCGCCATCCTCACCAGATGCATCACAGCAGCGGCGGCCGCCTCGACATCCTTCCGTATAGCGATTCACTCGCGCCGGACGCCCGTCTGGAGCTGGAGCACGGGTTTGTGCTCAACATGGCTGGATTCAGACACGTAGTGCCTAACACCATCCAGGTGCACGTCGCCGCCGACCTCACACTGCCCCTCGCGCCGCTCCCGCTGTACGTCCTGCTCAAACTGGTCGCGTTCAGCGACCGGAGCGCCGGCAAAGATCTCGACGGCGTGTTCCACTGCCTGGAGAACTATCTGTCGGAGGACGACGAACGGCGCTACGGCGTGGAGTCCCATGGTGAGGGCGTGCCGTTCGAATACACGCCGGCGTATGTGCTGGGTCTCGATGGGCGGCCCTTCGCGGACGCGCCCGTGACAGGAACCGTCAGCGCCGTACTTGCCCGCTTCGAAAACCCATACGCCGATGTGGTGAGAATGCTGATGACCGAAAGAGGGCAGCCGCTCCCCACCGACCAGCAGCGCGCCGACGTCGTCGCGGCCTTCAGCTGGTACAGGCGAGGGCTCGGGATCTGACGACCATGCCGTACGCAGCAGTGCACGTTCTGCTACGACCACCACGTCAATCTGTGGATAACCTGTGGAAACCTCCTTTGAGGAAGGTTTCCACAGGTCATAGTCGCAGTTTCTGCCGCGCCTGGCGCGCACCGGCAACCGGCAACCGGGTCCGGATCCCTACTGCCTCCCGAGCGATTTGTCCCGAATCGCCTTGAACTCGTTGCCCGGCCGCCATTCCGGCATCTTCTCGGCGTTGGCCACGCGATAGCCGACCGCGAAGAAGAACTTCGCGTCTTCCGCGAGGCCGCTCAGATCCCAGTCTGGACGGATCTCGTCCTGCGGCTGGTGATAGCGCGTCGCCGTGTGCTCGTCGAGCATCTTGCGGCCCCAGCCGGCCGGCTTGCCGACATAGTCGACGCCGCCGTCGGCGTACAGCGCGGGCACGCCCACCTTCGCGAAGTTGAAGTGATCCGAACGGTAGTAATAGCCCTTCTCGGGCTCCGGGTCGGGCTTGACCGTGCGGCCCTGTTCCTTCGCGACCGCCTCGGCATAGTCATCGAGCTCTGACGCGCCTTTGCCGACCACCACGAGATCGGTGGTGCGGCCGTACGGATTCATCGCGTCGATGTTGATGTTCGCGACGGTCTTATTGAGCGGATAGAGCGGATTTTTGGCGTAGTACTCCGATCCGAGCAGGCCCTGCTCCTCGGCGGTGACCGCGAGAAACAGAATCGAGCGCTTCGGCGGCGGCTGCGCCTGCGTGAAGGCGCGCGCGATCTCGATGATCGCGCCGATGCCGGTGGCGTTGTCGACCGCGCCGTTATAGACCTTGTCGCCGTCGACCGGATTGCCGACGCCGAGGTGATCCCAGTGGCCGGTATAGATGACGTACTCGTTCTTCAGCGCCGGATCGGATCCGGTCAGCTTGCCGATCACGTTCTGCGACTGCACGCGCCGCATCGTGTTGGTAATCGACATCGACGCCTGCGTGCCGAGCGGCACGGGCTTGAAGTCGCGCGAGGTCGCGGCCTTCTTCAGCGCGTCGAAGTCCTGTCCCGCGGCCTTGAACAGCTCGCGGGCACGATCGAGATGGATCCATCCCTCGACTTTCGCGCGGCCCATGTTCTTGTCGGGCGCCTCGAGATCGAAGCGCTCGCCGCCGAAGCCCTGCACGACGTTCCAGCCGTATCCGGCCGGCCCGGTCTCGTGGATGACGAGTACCGCGGACGCGCCCTTCTCGGCGCCCTTCTCGTACTTATAGGTCCAGCGGCCGTAGTAGGTCATCGCCGGGCCGCCGAACACATTCGGATCGGGCTGGCCGTTGGCGCCGGTGACGGGCGGATCGTTCACCAGCATCACCAGCGTCTTGCCGTTCGCATCGACGCCCTTGTAGTCGTCCCACTGAAACTCCGGCGCTTCGACGCCGTAGCCGACGAAGATCATCTCGGAAGGATCGAGCACGACGCGATCCGTGACCTGGCGCGTCCACGCGATCATGTCGGTGCCGTACGCCAGCGACGTCTTCTGCGTGCCTCGAGTGAGCGTCAGCGTCGACGGCTTGCCGGTGATGCCGACGAGCGGAACCCTCTGCACCCACGTGCCGTCGGGATTGCCGGGCTCGAGGCCCACAGTCTTGTACTGATCGCTGATGTATTTGACCGTGAGGTCCTCGCCCGTTGTGCCGGGCAGACGTCCTTGGAACTCGTCGGACGACAGCGCCTTGATGTGCTCGAGCACGCGGTTCTGATCGATGCCAGGCAGCGCCGTAAGCGGCTGCTGCTCGGCGCGCGGCGGCGCGGGCGTCGCGCCGGCCGGCGGGCCCTGTTCGGCGCCGTTGCACGCGACGAGCGCAACGACGCTCGCGAGAATGAATAATCGGCGAAAAGCGTTCATGCGTTGGGGTTCGATGTCTGACATCTCTCGATTATGCTGTACCTCGCCATGAGAGCCAGACTGAACCTCGCTGCCATTCTCCTGACGTTCGCGGTCGTTACCCCGAGCACGCAGGTGGCGAATCCGCCTGTCGCTCAGGCCCTTCCGGCTCAGCCGGGTACGCCGGCTTCCATCACTGAGGCATCCGTCCGCGGGCACATGGAGTTTCTCGCCAGCGACGCGTTGCACGGCCGCGGCAGCGGCACGCGCGACGAGTGGATCGCGGCTGAGTACCTGGCGTCGCAGTTGCGCCGGTTGGGACTTGCCCCGCTTGGAGACATCCCTCCCGGTCCTGCGCCGGCCGCCGGACAGCCTCGTCAACCCAGGAGCTTCGTGCAGCGGATCGAACTGCGAGCGGTCGAATCCACCGCGCCGCCGACCCTCGCCGTGGGCGGCGTGACGCTGACGCATGGCAAAGAGATGATCGTGTTGAACCTCGGCAACGTGACGAGAATCGCCGGTTCGCTCGTCGTCTACAAACCAGGAATGACGGTAAGGGCTGGCGCGGCCGTACTCGCTCCCGACAACACGAGCGCCGACGATCGCGCCGCCGTCGCGCCGGCGTCGCTCGTCATCGTGCCAGAGACTCCGGCGATCCGTCAGCGCTGGGATACGGCCGCCTCGCGTCTTCCCTCGGTGCCTGCCCGGGCCGTCGCGCTGCCGGCGATCGCCGCGCATCGGGCCACGATGATTGCCGTCGACAATGCGACCTATGCCGCGCTGCTCGCGTTGCCGGCCGGCGCGCGCGTCCTGTTCGATCCGCCGCTCAAGTACTCCGACACGCCGACCTACACCTGGAACGCCGTCGGCTTACTTCCTGGAAGCGACACGCCGATTCGCGAAGTCATCCTGCTGAGCGCGCACCTCGATCACGTCGGCATGCAGCCCAACACCCCTGACGACGACAAGATTTTCAACGGCGCAGACGATGATGCGTCAGGCAGCGTGGCCGTGCTGGAGCTCGCCAAGGCCCTTGCGGAGGGATCAAAGCCGAAGCGCACGATCGTGTTCGCATGGTTCGGCAGCGAAGAGCGCGGCGGACATGGGTCGAATTACTTTGCCGAGCTTCCGGTCGTTCCAACAGACCTCCTGATTGCGAACCTGCAGTTCGAGATGATCGGCCGGCCCGATCCGAAAGTACCGCCGCAGACGTTATGGCTCACCGGATACGAGCGATCGAATCTGGGGCCGGAGCTGGCGAAGCGCGGCGCGCGTCTCGTGCAGGATCCGCATCCAGACCAGAGCTTCTTTACGCGATCCGACAACATCCGCTTCGCGCGCAAAGGCATTCCCGCGCACACGGTGTCGAGCTTCGGGTTGCACAAGGAGTATCACCAGCCGAACGACGAGGTCAGGCTGATCGACTTTCCGCACATGACCGAAGCGATCCGCTCGATGCTCGAGCCGATTCGCTGGCTGGCGAACGACACGTTCAGGCCTGAATGGAACCCGGGAGGACGGCCGAGGTGAGTCTTACTTGTGCTTGAGCGTGCGCGTCGTCCTGCGTGGATGTGTCCTCTGTGGTCGCGCCGAACGGCCTATCGTCGGAGCGAGATCTCCGAGCTGCGTTATTCGAAACTCGCTATCGGGAAACTTCGCACGAAGCTCTAGTTTTCCGCCCATCGCGTGTACGAGCTTTCCCAAAGTACTCAGGTACATGTCTGACTGCCTCTCGATCTTCGAAACACTCGCTTGGGTGATCCGAAGTCGTTTCGCTATTTCCTGCTGCGACATGCGCCTCACGATGCGAAGTCGATCCAGCGCAACTTCTTCCGGAGACTGTGTAGCTCGTTTGGCAGACAGGAGTTCCTTGATGCGGTTCGCGGCATCGCTGGCGCTCTTATAGATTTCGTGCGGCCCCTCCCCGAACAGGAAATCATTTCCGCCACTGAGGCCTACCCCGAAACCGCGCCGCCACTCTGCGAAAACTTTGTACTGGTCTCTGTAGAACTCGGCAAAGATTGAATCGGCGGCAGTATCATCGAGCTGCACACGCACGTCATCGAATTCACTTTGCACCTGATCGACCAGTTTCTGAAGCTCGTTCATTCGGATTCATCTCGGAGCAAATCGGAGACCAGGCGGCCATCGCCGCCGGGTTTCGATAGCTCGACGTCGCCACCGATCGCTCGAATCTCAAGGCTGCCGTTATCGCCGATGAGCATCTCGTGAGCGAAACTCCGGTAGCGCGTGACCGTCCTACCGATCCGCTTTGCGTTGTCTGCCTGCGGCCAGTAGAGACGTCCGTCACTACGCCAGTCGGCTGGCGCGTATGGTATGGACGTTAATTCATTCTCCAAAGCGTCTAGAAGACTCGCCCCGCCCTCAAAGGCGTCGTCATGGTTCTCGAAAGCGGGGAGCTTGCGCATGCGCCGATAAAACTCGGCGAGCCTGATGCGCTTGGACCTCTGCTGCATGGCTCTCTCCTGTTCAGTCGTTGGGGGGTATATCGCGACATGGATGCTCCTTTGAAACGGACCCTCGGGTCCGACCTTAAACGTGGGTTCTGACGTGAATATAGCTTTGTAGCTATATCGATGTCAACCGTTGCAGAACGAGCTGTTAGAATGGCCAGGACGACAGGACGACCCGGCGAGCCGCTTTGAAAACGCCGCTGGATCGCGCCTTCCCCGCGCCGCGCGTCCCGATATGAGTCGGACGCAGCCGGCGGCCCTGAACGACGCCGCTTACAGCCGCATCCTTCTATAGCCGCCTGGCCCGGGTCAGGCCGAGCCGCATCCCGCCGCCCGATCGCGCCTGTTCAAAACACGGAAAACCGAAGGTTTTCCGGGATTACCAAGGAAATTTTCAGTGGCAGAATCACGACTGCGTCTCGCAGTCTTCATCGATTTCGACAACATCGAAATCGGCGTCAAGAACACCCTCAACACCACATTCGATGCCGGGCTCGTGCTCGAGGCGCTCAAGGAGCGCGGCGAGGTGGTCTCGAAGACCGCCTACAGCGACTGGCAGCGCGCCGGTGACTACAGCCGGCTGCTCACGCAGCACGCCATCAAGATGGTGCAGCGCAATCTCACGCCCGGCGGCGACAAGAACGGCGCCGACATCAACCTGGCCCTCGACGCGCTCGAGATGGCCTTCACGCATCCCCACATCAACGCCTTCGTCATCGTCGGCGGCGACAGCGATTTCATCAGCCTCGTCGAGAAGCTGAAGCAGTACGACAAGAAGGTGTTCGTCGTCGGCGGACGGCAGTTCACGAGCAACATCATGCAGAAGAACTGTCATGAGTTCGTGGCCTACGAGAACCTGTTGACGTCGTCGCGCCGCCAGCAGGGCGGGCGTCAGCAGAAGGGGGCCGAGCGGCAGCCGTCGCTCGATAGACAGCCGATCGAGCAGTCGGTGCCGCTCGTCAAGCGCGCGCTGAAAGTGCTTTCGGAGCGGGAGGTCTCACCGCAGCTCGGCCTGCTCAAGAGCACCCTGCTGCAGCTGGATTCGACCTTCTCCGAGCGCAGCTACGGCGCCGGATCCTTCCGCGACTTCGTCGAGAAGCTCGAGAAGCTCGGGCTCGTCACGGTGAAGCAGGAAGGCCGCGATCTGCTCGTGGAGCTGCGCGAGGATTATGTCGAGCGCGAGCCGCAGGCGGGCGAGCATCCAAAGCACGCGAGGCACGTGGAGCAAGGCAGGCAGGGAGAGCCGGGAAAACCAGAGCAGCCGGTGCCTGCGCTGGCCGATCCCGCCAAGGCGGCGGAAGGCATTTCCGAGCTTCGCCGGATTCTTCACGCCGCGAAGTCCACCATGCGCTGGCCGCTCTACATCCGTCAGATGAAGCAGGTGCTCAAGACGCAGGCGCCGGGCTTCGATGAACGGAGCTTCGGTTTCCCGGGCTTGGTGGACCTGCTGCGCGCGGCGCAGAAAGACGGACTCGTTCGTCTCGAGCGCGATCGACAGGGTGCGGTCCGTCTCTTCCAGGGACAGGCACTGCAGGCCGCGCCGGGAACGGAGCTCGTGTCCGGCTACGCAGCGGGCGTCGAAGGCGACACGCGCGTCGAAGAGGCTGTGGCATCCGCGCCTGTCGACATCGAGCCGTCGGTTCCGGTCGGCATCGTCGACACGACGGCGCAGGCTCTCGGCACGCATCGCGGACGAGGCCGCGGACGCGGCGCCGGTGCGCGCAAGCCGCCGATCGCGGAAGCGCAGCCTGCCAGCGGCAACGTCGAAGCGGCCCCGGCCGCGGGCCGCGGCGCGAAACGGCCCGCCCGCGCGCCGAAGCCCAAGGCGGAAAAGGCGTTGAAGGCCGACAAAGCCGAGAAGGCGCCGAAGGTGGAGCGCCGCAGAACACCGCGCAAGCCGCGCGGCTCTGAAGCGGCTGATTCGTCTCGCAGCTAGCACTCGACACGCAGCACGGGTTAACGTGAGGTTATGCGCCTCGCGTTACTCGTGCTCATCCTTCTCCAGGCCAAAGCTCCACAGTTCTACACCTCCACGCTGCCGCCAGAGTCCTTGAAGGGACAGCAGGCCGTCGTCGAGACCACACACGGCACGTTCGTCTTCGATCTGCTCGCCGACAAGGCGCCGAATCACGTCGCCTATTTCACGACGAAGGCGCGCGAAGGTGCCTTCAAGGGCACGATGTTCCATCGTGTGATCAAGCTTGGCTTGATTCAGGGCGGCGATCCGCTCAGCCGCGATCCCAAGATGTCGCACCGCTATGGCACGGGCGGCCTGAATGTGCTGCGCGCCGAGCTCAGCGACGAGCCGTTCGTCGCCGGCATCGTCGGCGCCGTGCTCGTGCCGGGCAACAAGGACAGCGCCGGGCAGCAATTCTTCGTCAATGCCTCAGATCAACCTGCGCTCACAGGGCAGTACACGGCCTTCGGACGCATCGTCGAGGGCATGGAGGTGGTGCAGAAGATCTCGGCGCTGCCGGCCAACGCGCGCGGGCTGCCGGCCGAGCGTGTCGTGATCACCAATGTGAGCATCCGGCCCGTTCCGCCGCCTGAGCCGGAGCCGTTCGCGGATGTTTCAGATGCGGCGCTTGGCAGATACACCGCCGAGATTCAGACGTCGCGCGGTCCGATGACCGTGGAGTTCCTGGCAGACAAGGCGCCTGGAACCGTACGCAATTTCCTGCGTCTTGCCGCGGCCGGCGCCTATGACGGCACCCTGTTCCATCGCGTTGTCAAAGGATTCGTCATTCAGACTGGCGCGATCGCGCATCGCAGTCAGCCGCTGACGGCAAAACAGCAGGCACTCGTGCCCGCGACACTTGCGCCGGAATTCAACGACACGCCGCACGTCAAAGGCGTGCTCTCGATGGCGCGCGGCGACGATCCCGCAAGCGCGAGCACCTCCTTCTTCATCTGTACCGCAATCTGTCAGTCACTCGACGGGAAGTACACGGCGTTTGGACGCTTGGTGAGTGGACTCGACGTTGTTGACGCGATCGAGGCCGCGCCGGTGAACGGGGAAGTGCCGATAGAGAAGATAGAGATCGTGAAGATCGCGATTAAGGAGCCAGACGGCACCATGGCCGTCTGGCTATTCCTAAAACGCCATCCGCAATCCGAGCTGCACCGTCCGTGGCGTTGAGCTCGTCGAGGTTCCCGTGAGCCGCAGAAAATTCGGTGAGGCTTGGTTGCCTGTCGGGTTGCTGAAGTTCACGCGATCGGTCAGATTGAACAGCTCTACGAACGCGTCGATCCGCCTCCCTCCGCCGACGTCGAAGCGGTAGCCGCCACGGATGTCCAGCTTGAAGAAACCCGGGCCGTACGCACCGTTGCGTCGGCTCTTGTAGTTCTCGACCGTGAACGCCTCGTCGCCGGTGCTCGCATACGTGCCGGCTGCGAGCGGCTCGACCTGCGACCCGTTGCGGTCCGGATCGATGTTGCCGTTGAAGAGGCTGAACGGCGTTCCGCTGAGCGCCCGCGCCACCCAGCTGAGACTGAGCCCGCCGGTGCGAGGCACGATGACGAGACCGCTGACGACGAGATTGTGACGCAGGTCGAAGCTGGTCGGACCTTCGTTGAGATCCAGGTTCAGGTCGTCGAGCACCTGGAAGCCGCTGCCAGGCACACCCCCACCAGACGTGTTGCCGCGCGAATAGGCCAGCGTATAGCCCACCCGGGCGCTCCAGTTATTGCTGTAACGCTTTTCAAGCTGGAACATCGCGGCATCGTAATCGGTCCGTCCTTCGTTGACGGGAATCGTCACCCCCGTGCTGAACGGCGCGAAGCCCGGGTACGTCGCGGCCAGTTCCGCCTCCGCGGCCCTCAGAACATCGCTTCCCTGGCGTCGCAGCGGGGAGGTCACCGCGGTTGTTGCGCGCAGCCCTGGATTGAGATCGCGCGACATCAGGAGATCGCGGCCGAAGGCGTGCACATAGTCGACGCTCGCGCCGACGGTGGTCCCGAGCTGCCGCGAATATCCAACCGTCAGCTGGTGCGTGTACGGAATCCCACGGTCCGGATTATCCCAGCTCGCACCTGTATTGCGAACGCGTACGCCGGGAGGAAATAGCTGCGCGAGCAGCGCCGCATTCACCTCGGGGCCATTCACGAGGAAAGGATCGGTCGGACGCCGCCCGGCCCTGGGTCCAGGATCGATGCCGGCAATCGGAAAGTTCCGGGTGAACGAATCCGAGAAGACGCCATTTGTGTAAATGCCGCCGATCAACTCGAAGTGCGTCTTGTCATAGAACGTGCCGGCCCCGGCCCGGATCACGTCGCGCCCATTCCCCCCCAGGTCATAGGCGAAGCCGACGCGCGGCGCTAGATTGTTCTTATCGATCGGATAGTCGCCAGGGTCGTCGAACAGGGGATTGTCGGTCTCGCGAATAGGAATGACCTCGAGGTCATAGCGGAGACCGAGGCTCAACGTCATCCTGTTGCTGACCTTCCACTTTTCCTGCACGAACGCCGAGTAGAAGACGGCCTTGTTATAGCTGCGCGACTGACCGGGCACTCGTACGCTGAACCGCTCCGGATACGTTGAGAAGTCTGCCGGATTGA
Source organism: Vicinamibacterales bacterium (assembly GCA_040902895.1). Taxonomy (GTDB): domain Bacteria; phylum Acidobacteriota; class Vicinamibacteria; order Vicinamibacterales; family SCN-69-37; genus JALYRV01. The sequence continues at coordinate 20,510 of JBBDWL010000066.1, forward strand.
AGGGACCGTCGCTGCGGCCAAATGAAAAGGTGCCATTCACATTGCCGTCGTTGACGTTGCGCGATCCCGAGTACTGGAACTGCGCACCCACTTTGATGTCGTGATCGCCGCGCCGGCCCGGAACGAACCAGGAGAACGTATCCTCGACCTGGAAGCCGTCGTTCACGCGTGCCTGCGCGACGCTGTTCTGCTGGGTCGTGTAGTTCTGAAAATTCAGCGTCGGTGGGCACGCCCGCATGTTGCGTCCGTTGCCGTTGTAGCACGGGTTGGCAAAGGCCACATCCTCTTGCGTCCACGTGACGCGGAAGGTGTTGACACTCGAATTCCCGAGGACCGAGCTGAACGTCCCGACGACGGTCTGGTCCAGGTCGTCCTCTTCGCGAGCCGCATCCAGCGTGACATCGCCGATGATCTGGTTGAACTGCGGCGAATATTCCCGCAGCCAGCGCACACCGTACGTGTGATTGGCGGAGATCTGGTGGTCGACGCGCGCGATCGTATTCCACACGCGGGTGGCCTCAGTGGTCGTCGCGTTGAACTCGGGCCGCGTCGGCACGTTGATCGTGATGCCCTCGTCGATGAGTATCCGCTCGAGACTGAGGAAGAAGTGCGCCTTGTTCCGGACAAGCGGCCCCCCGAAGGTGCCACCAAACTGCTGTTCCTTGGTATCTGGCTTCGGGAGGTCGAGCTTCTTCGCGAAGTAATCGCGGCCGGTCATGTCGGCGTCTTTCAAGAAAGCGAAGCCGGACCCGCGCCAGTTGTTCGTCCCCTGCTTCGTGACGGCGTTGATGATCGCGCCGGTCGTCCGCCCGAATTCGGCGTCGAACTGGTTGGTAATGACCTGGAACTCTTGGACCGCCTCGATAGGCGTGCGCGCCTGCGTGCCCGCCCGCTGGCCGATCACATCGTCATTGTTGTTTCCACCGTCGAGCAGATAGTTGTTGTTGCGCGGATCCTGTCCGTTGACGGTGACCGAGTCGCTGCCGAACGATTCGGTGCTGATGGACGGAATGATGCCCGGCAGCAACCCAACGAAGCCGACGAAATTGCGGTTGATGGACGGCAGATCGATGAGCTCTCTGGCCGAGATGTTTCCGCCCACCTCCTTCGACGTCACGTCGATGACTGGAGACTCGGCGGTGACCGTGACCTCGTCAGTCATGTTGCCGACCGCCAGCGGGATGTCAATGGTCGCCGTCTTACCGATCTCGAGCACGACGTCGCGGCGCTGGAAGCGGCTGAAGCCCTGGAGCTCCGCGGCAAGCTCGTACCGTCCTGGAACGATCCCGCCGATGAAATAGGTGCCATCGGCGCCACTGACCGTCTCGCGAAACATGCCGGTGTCCTGATTTCGCACCACCACGGCTACTCCAGGAACAGCGGTTCCCTGGGCGTCCAGGACACGGCCGCGGATTTCCGTGGTGCCTTGCTGAGCGGCGGCGATCGCGCTCGAAAGCGCGAGCATCAATGCCACTGAAACGAGTCTAGTCATGCCTGCTCCTTGATGGAAGGGAGTTCGGATTCCGTGCGATAAGCGCTCGACTATACGACCCCAACATTCGCGAAGGCGCCGGCGACAACCGCATCGCGCATCAACGCGAGGCCGCGATCGAGGTGCTCTTCCATCAGCCGCCGCGCGGCTTCTGGGTTCCGGGCTTCGATGGCGTCGACGATCTCGGAGTGCGCGGCGCCCGATCCGGTCTTGAACGGCGCGAAGCCCACTCCCAGCGTGATGAAGCGATCGATCTGGGCGAGGCACTGCTCGATCTGATCCGCGGCGAGGTAGTTGCCGGCGGCCGCGGCGACGGCGAGATGAAAATGCCGGTTCGCGTTTCCGGCTTCGACGCCGCTGACGTTGTCGTCCTGACGCTCGGCCAGCGTCCGCATCCGCGCGATGGCTTCCGTCGTGGCGCGTTCCGCGGCCCGGCCTGCCCCCCAGCCTTCGAGCAGCCGCCGTACTTCGAACGTATCGTTGATGGCCTGCACCGTCACGCGGGATACGAAGAAACCGCGGCCCGACATGCGCTCGACGTAGCGCTCGTGACACAGACGCGACAGCGCTTCGCGCACCGGCGTGCGGCTCATGCCGTGGGCGTTGGCGAGCGTGACCTCCGACAGCGGGCGGCCGGGAGCATAGAACCCGTCGATGATCCGCTGGCGAATCTCAGAGTAAGCGCGGTCGACGTGGGACTGATCCATAGAAAATACGTCCGGAATCCAAGGAGTATACACACTCACCCGAGACAGTCAACGCCTCCGGCGCCGAATCACTCGAACGGCAGCTGCGGCTCAGGGCCCTCGTTGTCGGCGTCTGCCTTGTCAATCAGGTTGTGCACGCCGGCGCCGAGCAGCCGAACGGGCCGTGATGCGGCTTCCGTGCGATCGAGCAAGGCGACTGCACGACGCGCGATCTCATCCGGATCGCGCGTTGGCGCGCGTGTATCGCTGCGCGTGACCGTGGTGAAGTCGTCGTAGCGCACTTTGATCGTTACGGTGCGCGCCAGAAGATCCTTCCTCGCCAGCCACGCCGCGCCGTCGCGCGCCATCTCATCGACCTCGATCCGCATCTGTTCCAGATCGGTGAGATCGTACGCGTAGGTCGTCTCGCTGCTGCTCGACTTCGCTTCCTGCTGCGGCTCCACCGGCCGGTCGTCGATGCCGCGTGAGAGCTGCCGCAGCCAGTCCGCGCCGCTGCCGACCGCTTCGCGCAGTACCTCGTCACTCGCGTCGCGCACGTCTGGGATCTTCTCGATTCCGCGCTCGCGCAGGCGCTTTGCGGTGACCGGTCCCACGCCCCAGAGCGCATCCACCGGCAGCTGCAGCAGGAACTGCTCGACGCGATCGGGCGCGATCACCGTGAGGCCATCCGGCTTCCGCCATGCCGACGCAATCTTCGCCAGAAACTTGTTTGGCGCGACGCCTGCAGAGGCCGTGAGCCCGGTCGCATCTTTGATCGCCGCCTTGATCCGCTTCGCAACGTTGACGCCCAGCGGCTCGCCCCAGGCATTTTCGGTGACGTCGAGGTACGCCTCATCGAGCGAGAGCCCTTCGACCAGCGGGGTAACGCGGTGGAAGATCCCGAACACCTGCTGCGACACGGCTTTGTACTTCGAGAAATCCGGACTGACGATAACGAGGTGCGGGCACAACCGGATCGCGCGCGCCATCGGAATGGCGGAGCGCACGCCGAACTGCCGCGCCTCGTAGCTGGCCGCCGCGACGACGCCGCGGCCTTCTGGCCGGCCGCCGACCGCGACGGGTTTGCCTTTCAGCGAAGGGTCGTCGCGCTGCTCGACCGACGCATAGAACGCGTCCATGTCGATGTGGAGGATACGGCGCACACCGCATGGTAGCGCCAGCCGGAGGAGGTCGATCCGGCTCGCCCTATCCGTTAAGCTGCTCTGATGGTCCGCCGCGCGCTTATCGCGTTCGCCGTCGCCGTCGCCGCGGTAGTGGTGGTGGCGGCGCTGCTCCTGCAGTCACTCGGACGTGGCGGACTGCGCGAGGGCGTTGAGTCCCGGCTCTCGGCCGCGCTCGGGCAGCCTGTTTCGATCGGGCGCCTCGGCATGACGCTCTTTCCGCCCGGGCTTACGGGGTCGGGCGTGCGCATCGGAGACGCCGAGGCGGAGGCACCCGCCCTCGATATCGCGCGCGTCAGAATCGTCCCCCGTTTTCGTTCGTTGTTCGGCAGCGACGTCGTCATCGAGCGACTCGTTCTCGATGGCTTCGTCGTGTCCGTGCTTCGCGACCGGAGTGGCGCGTGGCACGTGCCGGCCGTCGTGCCCGCGCCGGCCGCCGCGGGAGCGGGCCCGGCGATTGCGCGCGTCCGCATCATCGACGGCCGCATGCGCGTTTTCGACCGGGCGGCAGACGGGGCGCTGCGCGAGGCGGCGAGCATCGACGCCATCGACGCGGACGTTCGGGTGGAAGAGGACGGCCTGCGCCTCGCGCCGATCACGGGACGCATCGGCGGCGCCGCCATTGCGGGCGAAGCGGGCAGCGACGCCCGATCCGTGCGCCTCGATTTCAGCGCCGGCGCGATCGACGACGACGACCTGCCCGCGTTCCTGCGGCTCGTCGGCGGCGAGCGCCCAGAGTTCCTGAAGCTCGCGTCACCGGCGTCGGTGCGCGTGGCGATCCGCGTCGACCGCGCGACGTCGCGATTGACCGGCGACGGCGTCCTGCAGGCGCCGCGCGTGCACCTCGAGCCGTTGGAGCTCGAGCGCTTCGAGGCGCCGTTCACGATCGAGGGCTCGCGCCTGCTATTCGCTCCGACTGCGTTCGGGCTGTCCGATGGCATGCACGAGGGCCGGGTGAGCGTGCGGCTCGATGCCGAGCCGCCCCGATGGAGCGCCGACTCCCGCGTGCGCGGTCTCGACGCGGGCGCGTTTCTGGACGCCCTCTCCGGCGGCGACCAGCGTCTCGACGGCACGGCGTTGGTGACGGCGGCGCTCGGCGGTCGTCTGGGCGAATCACTCACGCAGAGCGTCGCAGGCCGTCTGCGGATCGAGGTGGACAACGGCGTGATCCGTGGCTTTCCGCTGCTCTCATCGATTAATCGCGCGCTGGGCCTTGCGGAGCAGGACGGAAACGACACGCGCTTCGAGCGGCTGACGGCGACGTTCGCAACGAGCTCGGGCCGCGGCGCGACCGAAGATCTCGTGCTCGAGGCGGGGAACGTCAGGCTCGAAGCCGAAGGCTGGATCGCGGCGGATCGTTCGTTGTCGCTGCGGGGCCTGGCGGTGTTGTCGCGCGAGCGCACGGATCGCGTGGTGGCGAGCATCCGCGAGCTCGCGCGCCTGCGGCGCGACGGCCGTCTCGAGCTGCCGCTGACCATCTCGGGCTCGCTGGATGCGCCCTCGTTCGGCATCGACGTTCAGGGCGCGATCCGCCGCGGCCTCACTGACGAGCTGCGCCGCCGCCTGCGCGGCATCATTCGGCGCTGAGCGTGCGGAACGTCTACTCGACTCTCAGCGCGACCAGCGGATCAACTTTTCCCGCGCGGCGCGCGGGGAGATAGGCGGCGAATATCGCCGTAACAAGCAGGAGCGCCGCAACGGCGCCAACCGTGAGCGGATCGAACGGGCTCACGCCGTACAGCATCGTTCGTATCGCAGTGCCCGCGACGTAAGCGCCGGCGGTCCCGAGCACCACTCCGATAGCCGCAAGGGCGATCGCGTGTCCGACGACCAGCGACGATACCGATCGGCGCGTCGCGCCCAGCGCGAGCCTGACGCCCATCTCGCGCGTCCGCTGGCTCGTGGTGAAGCTCATGATGCCGTACACCCCCGCCGCGGCAAGCAACATGGCGACCGCGGCAAACACCGCGACGAGCACCATCGCGAAGCGCCGCGGCGCGACGGTGGCGGCCACGAGCTCCGGCACGGTCGCCTCGTCATAGATCGTCTGCAGTGGATCGAGCGCCCAGACCACCTGCTTTGCCGGCTCGATCAGCGCGGCAGGATCGGCCGATGCGCGAAGCACGTACGTCATCGATCCGAATCCAACTTGCGCCTGAGAGAGGAACAGTTCGTCGCGCGCGGGCTGATCGAGCGCGTCGTGGCGCAGCTCGCTGACGACGCCAATGATCTGCGTGCGGATTTGGCGCCCCGTGAAACGCACGTTGACGAACGCGCCTATCGGGCTCGCGTCACGCCAGTGCCGCTTCGAGAGCGACTGGCTCACGATCGCCACCGGCGCCGACCGTGCATCGTCATACGCCGTGAACGTGCGGCCGCTCACAAGGGGAATGCCCATCGTCTCGAAGTAGCCGTCGCTTGCCGCCGTGAGAAAAACGGTTCTGGCATCAGACGGGTTGTCGGCGCGGCCTTCGACGGCGAGCGGCGCTTCGATGTTGATGTTGGCGGGAATGAACGGCATGGCCGACACGGCGCCGGCATGCGTCACACCAGGCAGCGCTCGCATGCGATCGATCGACTCGCGGAAGAACTGGATGCGCTGTTCGGCCGTGCGCGTGCGGTCTCCGTACGCAAACAGCTGCACTGCCGCAACCCGGTCGGCGGCGAATCCCGTGTCGACGCGCATGATGGCGAAGAAGCTTCGAAGCAGCAGGCCGGCACTGACGACCAGCACCATTGCCAGCGCGATCTCCGCGATTGCGAGAAGGTCGCGCGTCCGTCTGGCGCGGCGCGTGCCCGTGGCGCCGCGTCCTTCCTTCATCGGATCGCTGGCAGCGGCCCTCGAGACGTGCAGCGCCGGCACGAGGCCAAACCCGATGGCGGTGGCCATGCCGAGGGCGCAGGCGAATGCAAACACGCGCCAGTCCATCGAGATCTGCTGCAGCCCGGTGATTTCTGGCGGCGCCATCGCGATAACCGTATCGAGCAGTGTGCGCGCCAGAAGCAGCCCCATTGCCGTTCCGGCGGCGGCAATCATCAGGCTCTCGGTCAGCATCTGGCGGACGAGCCGCGACCGGCTCGCGCCGAGCGCGCCGCGAATGGCAAACTCGCGCTCCCGTTCAGCGCCGCGCGCCAGCATCAGGTTTGCGACATTGGCGCATGCGATGAGCAGCACGAGCGCGACAGCCGCCAGCATCGCGAACAGCGCGGGGCGCACCTTCGCCTCGAGGTGCTCAGTCAGCGGGTCGACCTGCGCGACAACCGTCGCGTTCGTTTTCGGATAGTCCTTTGCCATGCGCGCGGAAATCGCGTTCATTTCCGCCTGCGCTCCCTGCCGGGTCCGGTCGCGGCGAAGCTTCGCGATCACGGCCCAGTACCCTGACGTTCTGTTCTGCCGGGCCCACTCCTGCGGCGCGACGTCGGGCAGCCAGAGATCACGGCGCTCCGATGCGGCGATCATCGGCAAATCGAACCACGCCGGCAGAACGCCGATGACTTCCACCGGCACGCCGTCGAGCGGGAGCGTCTTCCCAACGATGGCCGGATCCTGCCCGAATCGCGTCGTCCAGAGCTCATGACCGAGCACCGCAACCTGCTCGCGCCCGCTCTTGTGATCGGCGCCGCTGAACAACCGGCCATGCAGCGGCTGGATGCCCAGGATCTCGAAAAATCCTTCGCTGACTCTCGTGCCGAAGAACACTTCCGGCTTCGCGCCGCCGGTGTAGTCGACGCTCCACGGCGCGAGGGAGGCGACCTTCTCGAAGCTTGTCGCACGATCGCGCCAGTCGAAGAAATTGCCGGACGCCACTTCCTGCCGCGGGGCGGATGACGAGGTGTCGCGTTCCCAGAGGGCGACGATGCGGTCGGCGTCGGGGTAGGGAAGGGACCGCAGCAGCAGCGCGTCGGCGACGGTGAAGATGGCTGTGCTCGCGCCGAGGCCGAGCGCCAGCACGCCGGTGGCGATGATGGTGAAGACCGGCCGGCCGGCGAGCATCCGTGTGACGTGTGTGATGTCGTGAATCATTTCGGCATCTCGCGAGAACTGGCGCCGCAGCCACGCCGCGTCGCTGAATGAGCCGGACGATCGCTGCAGCAGGAGCAGCTGTGACGAGAATCCCGGTGCGAGCCGGCGCTGCTCGTGATGCAGCTCGGCTTCCCACTCGCGGAGCCACGCCTCGCGATGCCGGCGCGGGACGAGCAGGCTGGCGGCTCGAACCATGCGGCGGGCGGCGGCGGCGAGAAGCGTGCGGGGCATGTGCGGCCGTCAGGCGCGGCGTGTTTTTGCGCGCGAGGGAAGGCCGGCCAGCATCGGATACCGGCGGCGGGCCTGCTCGGCGAGGGCGAGTCCGGCGCGCGTGAGCTCGTAGTACCGCCGCGGCGGGCGCTGGTCGCGTTGCGCTTTGGCGGCGTCTTCCCAGCGTGAACCAGCCAGCGCCTCTTCCTCGAGCCGGCGCAGGATCGGGTACACGGTGCCGCTGGGGAGGCCGGTGGCGTCGAGGATATCGAAGCCGTGACGGTACCCGCGTGCGAGGGCGTCGAGCACCAGGGCGGTGGCGGAGGTCAGGCTTGGCATACACCGTATCCTACATAGGTAGGATGCTTCTGTCCAGCCCCGGCTGTGGCTGCAGGTTATATGATCGACGAGATGTCCCGATTGATTTTTGCGTTGCTCGTCATTGGTGTGTGCGCGTCGCCTATGCCGGAACTAAATTCCCGGCTGACCGCCGTGCAGGACGAGCGCCATCTACGGAATATCCGCCAACTGACGTTCGGCGGCCAGAATGCCGAAGCCTATTTCTCGTTCGACGGGAAGAAGATCATCTTCCAGAGCACGCGCGACGGCGCCCGATGCGATCAGCAGTACACCATGGATGCCGACGGCGCCAACCTGCGGCGCGTCAGCAACGGGCAGGGCCGCACGACGTGCGGATTCTTCGTGCCAGGCGGGCGCGAAATCGTCTATGCGTCGACGCATGGCGGCGGCCCCGACTGTCCGCCGCGTCCCGACATGTCGCGCGGATACGTCTGGCCGATCTACGCGACCTACGACATCTATCGCGGCAACGCCGACGGCTCGAACCGGCGCAACATCACGAACTCGCCCGGTTACGACGCCGAGCTCACCATCGGCCCGGACGGCCGCCTCGTCTTCACCAGCGTCCGCGACGGTGACATGGAGATCTATTCCATGAACGGCGACGGATCGGACGTGCGCCGGCTCACCAATCGTGTCGGGCCCGACGGCGGGCCGTTCTTCAGCAGCGACGGATCGAAAATTGTCTTTCGCGGTCGCACGCTGACCGCGGGCCCTGAGCTCGATCGCTATGCGCTGCTGCTCGAGGATGGCCTCTGGCAGCCGACCTCGCTCGAGATCTTCGTCATGGATCGGGACGGAAAGAATCTGCGGCAGGTCACGACATCGGCCGCCGCCAGCTTCGCGCCGTACTTCCATCCCGACGGCAAACGCATCATCTTTTCGTCGAATATCACCAGTCAGCAGGGCCGCGGCGAATTCGATCTCTACATGATCAATGTGGATGGCAGCGGCCTCGAACGCGTGACGTACACGCCCGAGTTCGACGGCTTCCCGATGTGGTCGCCTGACGGGAAAAAGCTCGTGTTCGCCTCGAACCGCAATGCCGCCGTCGCCGGCGATACCAACATTTTCATCGCCGACTGGGTCGACTGAGTTGTCCGGCGCCTCAGCGCACGGCGTACCCCCGGCGCGCGCGCACGGTCAGCGATCGTTTGCCTTTGATCCGGACGTCGAGCGTGTGAAAGCCGGTGCGGGCGACGCCTTTCGGCGTGAAGTGCAGCACGTAGCTGGATCGGAAGTCATCGAGCACGCGCCGGAACGTCGCGGTGAGATCGATCGGAGCGTTGACCGTTATTGTCGTCCTCGTGCCAGCCGTCCGTGTGGTGCGCCCGGACGCCTGGATGACCGTGCCCCCGGTTTCTGACGCGAGGTCGCGCAGCAGCTCCAGCCCTTGCCGCGCCTGCGGCCCGGCCGCCGACCCGGATCCTGGAACCACGGATGCGATCGACGCGTTGGTCCGGCGTGCCAGATCGATCAGGGCAGCGGGCGTCGTGATGCTCGAGTTGTCGGCGCCGTCGGTGAAGACCACAATCAGCTGACGCCGTTCCGGCTCCGATGCCGACACGAGGGCCACCGCGAGCGCATCCCAGATCGACGAGCTGCCGCCTGCCACGGCAGAACGAAGCGCCTCGTCGATCTTCGCGGCATCCGCGGTGAAATCGACGGCGCGGCTGATGCGCATATTGAATCCGAGGAACCTGAGCCTGTCATCGGGCCCGAGATCGGCCATGAGCTGCCTGACGGCCTGACGCAGCCGGTCAAGCAGAGGTCCTGTCACGCTCAAACTCACGTCGAGGGTGAGTGTGACGTCGATCGGCAGCTTGCCATAGCTGACGCTGGCCACATCCTGCGGCACGCCGTTGTCGAACACCTCGAAGTCGGCGGCGCGAAGGCCCGTGACGACCCGCGAGCCGTCGCGGACGGAGACGTCGACGGTCACGGCATCTACGCCGGAACGGAATGTCGCCTGCGGGATCAGCAGGCACGCCGCGAGGCCGAGCCGCATCATCGCGTGCTCTCCCGCATCCGGCCGATGATGGCGTCGTAGTGACGATAGTCCCCGAGCCAGTAGACCCACCATGGGTCGAAGCGTTCCTGGGCCGCGTTCTGAATCGCCGCGGCAAGCGCTTCCGCGGCGGGCCGATCGCCGGCGCGCACCGCCAGCCGCATCAGCGCCACGCGCGGAGACTGCGTGCCTGGCAGCACCTCGAGCGCGTCCTGATATGCGGCCTTGGCCTCCTCGAACTGCTCCAGCGCCTCGAGCACGCGCCCCCGAAACAGGCTCCTGAAGTATTGGATGATCGGATCGGGTTCGGCGGGGCCCGCCTCGACGGCATCGAGCGCGGCGAGCGCGTCCCGGTGGCGATCGATGCGGTGCAGGAAGAACGCCTTTCGCACGCGCGCTTCCGCCGCGGTTTCGGGAAACCGTGCCGCCGTGTCGTACCGCGACGTAGTCTCTGTCACATGCGAGGCCTCCCCGGCGCCGCCACGGCCTTCAGCGTCCTCGAGTGCGCGCGACTGATCGGCGGCGAACGCGCGCGCCAGCACGAATCGTGGCTCATCTGAAAAACGCGAGAGTGCGTAATCGGCGAACTCGCGCGTGATCTGGGGATGGTTGACACCCTGCAGCATCGCCAGCACCGCCCAGAGCCAGTAACGCTCGAATCTGTCCGGGCCGAGCGGGTGGCGCACCAGCTTGCGGTGGTCAACCAGAAGATCGCGCGCCGCCTCGATGGCAGCCTCACGACGCGAGCGCAGCGCCGCTTCCGCGATCTCGATCACGAACACCGCCTCGCGGTTCGGGTTGGCCGGCCAGGGATTGCCCGCCTTGCGGACGTCGGCAACCAATGTGGCGTCCGCGACGCCGGCCAGCACCTTCTCCATCCGGGCATAGTCGGCGCGATCGTAGGCTTCGACGAGAGTGCTGACCCTGCCGGGGAACTGCGGCCTGTCTGATGGCTTTTCTTCCCGCCCGCGAGGCCGCGGGGCCGCCTCGACGCCGTACCCGCGCCGCGCATGCAACGTGTAAGAGGGATACTTCGGCACGGTCACCACAATCTCGTGCCATCCTTCTCGCGCCACGCCCTTCGGCGTGTAGCGCAGCACGTAGCTGCGCCGGTAATCCTCGAAGACTTTGGTGACGACGTCTGACGTGTCGGTGATGAGGCCCGGCAGATGCAGCGCGCCGCCGGTGGCGTCGGCGGCCGCGCGGAGGGTCTCGATATCGCGGATGCTGTCGTAGGGCCGCCAGAACAGACGTGTCGGCGGACGCAAGCCCGAGATCTGCCGGCGCGCCGCATTCAGCCGCGTCCGTCCCGTCGAGTACGACGGAGGCTGGGTGGCGAGCTCGAGCACCACGTCGAGCTGCACGATGTGCAGCACCGCCTCTGATTGCCGCGCAAGCGCGATGACCGTTTCGGGCGCGATGGTGCTAATGGCGTCGACGCCGTTCGTGACCGCGACAATCAGATGGCGGCGCCCGGATTCGGCGCCGCGCAGCAACGCCGCGGCGATCCCGTCGCTTGCCGCGGAGACTCCGCGCGGCTCGATCGGCGGCATCGTCTGCAGCGCCGGCGCTCTGGCGGGAAGAATGTCGGCGACGCCGCCATTGATGGCCGTCACGCGAATGCGGTCGGCGGGCCGCAGCCGCGAGGCGATACGCCGGACCTGCTCGTGAATCGAGTCGAGGCCTATCGTGACGTCTTCGTTCGCATCGACGAGCACGGAGACATCGACAGGCACCTCCTGCATCTCGACACTCTCGATTGTCTGGCGCACGCCGTTGTCGAGCAGCACGAAGTCATTCGCAGTGAGTCCGCCGACAGGCCTCCCGATCGTGCGTACGGACACATCGACGGTCACGACATCGACCGTCGAGCGAAAGACAGGCTGTTGCTGCGCGGTCTGGCGGGCGTCCACAGCGGTTGCGACGGCGATCGCAAGCACGAGCGCCGCAAAAAACGGCCGCGTCAATTCCGAATCTCCGCGCGGAGCTGCGCGATCAGCTCGGGCCAGAAGCGATCGTCGGCGGCGCCGTAGGTGAGCCACGGATCGACTGGCTGCGGGCTCGTCGACAGCTGCGCCTCGACAAGGCCTCCAGCCTCGGATCGCCGTCCCTGTTTTGCCAGCAGCGCCCCGAGCGCGAGCGTTGCCGACTGCGCGTGTGGAATCGTCGCGAGCGCGCGCCGGTACGCGGCTTCGGCCTCGACGGGCTGCTTCGCCGCCTCATGCGCTTGACCTTGGAAGTACCGCGCGAGATACACGAGATAGCGATCGCGCGTCAGCGTCTCTGCGCGCGCGAATGTTTCGAGCGCGTCCTTTACCCGGCGCCGGCGGGCCTGCAGCGCGCCAAGCCGCACCGCGGCTTCGCCGCCGATGGCGTCGTCGCGCAACGCCTTCTCGAACGCATCTGCGGCGGCGTCGGCCTGGCGCGGCGCCACGGACCCGCGAGACCGCGTCCACGTCTGCCAGTCCAGCGCGATGGCGATCGACAGCCTGAAGCGCGGCTCGTTCTTGAAGCGCGCCGTCGCGTGATAGATGTGCGCGATCTCGTCAGGAGCGTTCATCCGCGCGTCCCAGGGACTGCCGATGAGAAACTCGAAATCGCCCGTCCGCTGCGCAACGGCCACAGCCGCGAGATGCCAGATCCGCTCAATCGGGCGCGGTGCCGGCTCCGTGCGTAGCAGCGCGCATCCCCACTCGATCAGGAGCGGCGGCGCCTTCCAGAAGATGCTGTCGGCCTCCTGGTTCTCGTTGCCCTGCGCCGTCAGGCGCCGGAGCCATTTCCAGTCGACATGATCCGCGGCGCGGGCCGCTTCGAGGGCGAAGGTCGCCGCCGCCAGTCTGCGCTTCGCGCGCTCCGCGTCAGGCGCCGCCGCCAGCCAGGACGGCACCTCGCGCCGCAGCGCCTCGAGCAGCGCGTCATAACCGCCGAGGTCCTCGATACCCTCGAGCTCGCTGACGACGGCGTCATGTTCGCCGCGCTGGTAGCGATCGAGCTGGCTGACGACAGCGGAGGACTGCGCGGACGGCCGCACCGACGCCGGGATGGCGACAAGAAGCAGGAACGGCAGGATGGCGAGATGGGCGTGCCGCACCGGATTCACAGAAAGGCAGGCAACGCTGGCGACGGCAGTATAAAGCCGTCCCGCGAATGGTGTAGTCTTCCGCGCATGGTTCCAGAGTGCAACCGCTTACACCGTCTCGTCGCCGCCGCAGCCATGATTCTGATTGCCTCCACACCCGCGCTCGCGCAGCGCGGCAGAGGAGGCGGCGGGCCTCAGCCGCCGCAGCCCGTGGGTCCTCCCCGCTTCGAGTACGTCGGCCCGACCAATGCCGGGCGCATCGCCGCGGCCGCCGCGGTCGCCGGAAAGCCGGGCGTTTATTTCGCGGGTGCGGCGTCCGGCGGCGTGTGGAAAACCACCGACGGAGGCGAAACCTGGAAGCCGACGTTCGACGGCGAGTCCTCGCAGGCGATCGGCGCCCTTGCCGTCGCGCAAAGCAATCCCAACGTCGTCTGGGCCGGCACCGGCGAAGGCTGGGCTGTTCGCGACATGGACATGATGGGCGACGGCATCTACAAGTCGACCGATGCCGGCGACACATGGACCCGGATGGGTCTCGAACAGACCGGCCGCATCGGCACCATCGTCATCCACCCAGCCAACGAGAACATCGTCATGGCCTGCGCGCTGGGGCGCGGAACGGGGCCGCAGCGCGAGCGCGGCGTCTTCCGCACCGAGGACGGCGGCAAGACCTGGCAGCACGTGCTGTTCGTCGATGAGAAGACCGGATGCTCCGGCCTGCAGATCGCGCACAAGGACCCGAACATCGTCCTGGCGAGCACCTGGGAGATGTTCCTGCAGACGCACGTCCTCGAGAGCGGCGGCATGGGCAGCGGCATCCACATTTCGCGCGACGGCGGCAAGACGTTCGCGAAGATCACGGATCCCGGCCTTCCGAAGTCTCCGTTCGGCAAGACCGACGTGGCGATTGCGCCTTCGGATCCGAATCGCATGTACGCGCTGATTCAGACCGGCAGCGACGGCGTCACGCCGTGGGGATCGAAGACGCGCCTCAAGTCGGAAGCGCAGGGCTCGATGTGGCGATCGGACGATGGCGGAAAGACGTGGAAGAACGTGAGCTGGGATCGCCGGCTGATCGGCCGCGCGGGCTATTACATTCGCGTCCGCGTATCGCCTGACGATCCCGATCACCTGCTCGTCGCCAACAGCACGCTCTGGCGCTCGCGCGATGGCGGCAAAATCTGGCAAAGCGGCGGCGGCGGATGCGGCGACTGCCACGACATCTGGTGGGACACGACGCCAACCATGGCGGGCCACTACATTGTCACCGGCGACGGCGGCATGGGCATCTTCGGATCGCCGCGCAATCCGACCGGCAACACGAGCGTGTCGCTGCCGATCGGCCAGATGTACCGGGTGACGGTGGATCAGCGCAGCCCCTACTGGGTCTACAGCGATCGCCAGGACAACGGCAGCATGCGGATCGCGAGCAACCGCCCGATTGTGCCGGCCAACGTGCCGTCGTATGCGCCGCCTGCGCCGGCGGCGCCGCCTCCGGGCGGACGCGGCGGCGGACGCGGCGGCCGTGGAGGTGGTGGACGGGGCGGCGGCGCGTCCGCGGCTCCGGCGCAGGAAAGCATGCCGTCGTGCGAATCGGGCTACACGTATCCCGAACCGAACAACTCGAAGTTCGTGTGGGGCACGTGCTATGCCGCGCACGTCGCGACGTTCGACGAGAACAGCGGGCTGCGCCGGTCGGTGAGCCCGTGGCTGCACACGCTCGACAGCGATCCGGTGGGCCTGAAGTATCGCTGCCAGTGGTCGCCGCCGCTGGCGATCGACTGGTTCGACAACTCGGTGTACTTCGGCTGCCAGGCGCTCTTCCGCACCCGTGATCGCGGCCAGACATGGGAGGAGCTGCATCCGGATCTCTCGACCGGTGACCCGAACCTCATTCGCTTCTCTGGCGGTGTCGTCGGCGACAACCTCGGCCAGTTCTATGGCGCGACGATCTCCGCGATCGCGCCGTCGCGCACACAGAAGGGCGTCGTGTGGGTCGGCACCAATGACGGCAAGGTGTGGATCTCGCGCGACGAGGGCAAGACCTTTACGGACCTGACGAAGAACGTCGGGATGCCGCCGCTCGGCCTCGTCCGCCGCATCGATTCGTCGCACTTCGATCCCGGTACGGCGTACATGGCCGTCGACTATCACCTGGTCGACGTGCGCGATCCGTACCTCTATAAGACGACGGACTTCGGCCAGACGTGGACGCGCATCAGCGACGGACTGCCGAAGGGCCATCCGCTCGATTACACGCTCTCGATTGCCGAGAATCCGCGCCGCAAAGGCATGGTGTTCGCCGGCACGGGCCACGGCTTCTTCTATTCACTCGACGACGGCAAGACGTGGAAGCAGTTCAAGGACAAGCTGCCGGCGGCGCCGGTGAACTACATCGAGGTGCCGACGAACGCGCCCGAAGTGGCGATCGCCACATACGGACGCGGGCTGTGGATTCTGCGCGACGCGTGGGCGCTCGAGCACGAAGACACGCTGAATCCACAGGCGGCGCTGCAGCTGCTGAAGCCGGTGCCGGCGACACGCGTAGCGGCGGGCGGAAACGCGGATTTCGTGTTCGCACTCGCCGCGGACCAGGCCTCGCCGATCACGCTCGAAGTGCTCGACGCGAGAGGCGCCACGGTCAACACCATGCCGGTCAGCGGCGCGAAGAAGGGGCTCAACCGCGTGTCGTGGGCGATGACCTATCCATCGGCCAATCAGCCGGTGCTCCGGTCGATTCCGCCCGACAACCCGTACATCTGGGAAGCCGGACGCTGGACGGCGCGCGAGCGGCCGGTGACGCACTGGGGCATCGGATCGGCGCGCTGGCAGCCTCGCGTGGCGCCCGGGAAGTACACGGTGCGCATGACGCACGACGGCAAGCAGTACTCGCAGCCGTTCGAGGTGCGGCGCGACGTGACCCTGCCGTCGACCGACGAGGATCTGCTGGCAAGCTCCGATCTGCAGCGGCAGATTGTCGGCGCGCTCAATGAAGCGGTCGACAAGATCAACCGCATCGAGATCATGCGGATGCAGGTGGAGGATCTGCGCAAGCAGCACGCGTCGAACCGCCAGCTCGATCAGCAGCTCGCGGCCATCTACAAGCGCATGTACGACACCGAGCTCCACTATCTGTCGCGCACCGAGATGCACAGCGACGACAAGTGGTACGTCGAGAAGTACAAGCTGTATCTGAATCTCGTGTGGCTCCTGGGCGAAGTGGGCGGGCAGGCGAGCGACGTGGCTGGTGGCGTTGGTTATCGCCCCACTGCCGCGTCACAGAACGTGTTCCGCGATCTGTCGCAGCAGTTCGAGACGGCGGGCACCGACTTCAACAAGCTGATGCAGGAGGTCGAGGCGTTCAACAAGGCCAACGCGGGCAAGCTGACGCCGATCACCGACACGCTGCCGGCTGCGCGCTAACGGTGGCGAGCCGCCATTAGCGCAGTGTAACCGTGGCGGACACCTTGCCGCCCTTCAGCGAGTCGTACGTCACCGTCATCGGGCCGGTGCCCTTGACGATGTACTCGATGACGCGGGTCGTGCGGCCGGGGTGCCCGCTGCGCACGAGGA
Source organism: Vicinamibacterales bacterium (assembly GCA_040902895.1). GTDB lineage: Bacteria > Acidobacteriota > Vicinamibacteria > Vicinamibacterales > SCN-69-37 > JALYRV01. The sequence goes on from JBBDWL010000066.1 coordinate 37,123, forward strand.
TGCGCGACAGCGCCTTCTGATCGATCAGCTGCGTCGCGCCCGGACGGAAGCGATCGCGGACCCAGCCGGCCGACAGCACTTCCACGCCACGCCCGCCGACCGTAAGCAGGTCGGGCCGGACGACGTTGTTGTCGGCCGCCTTCGCGAGAATCGTCGGCGTCAGCTTCGTGTTGATCAGCTCGACGCGCACGCGATGGACGCCGCCGCCGAGCGACTCGACCGACGTCTCCCCGCCTTTCATCTGCGGCATCTCGTCGGCCTGATACAGGGAGAAGGCCATGTTGCGATGGCACAGCTCCTCGTTCATGAAGCGCGGCGGCACTCGGCCCTGCGTCTTCTTCCAGCCGCCCATCTCGACCGTGCCGTACTGCGGATGCTCGAACGGCGCCCACTCGATGTACTGATCGCCGAACTCGAGGAAGTCGTCGAAATAGAGCTGCGAGGTCCGGCCCGAGATCGGGCTTTCCGGATCGCGCTGCTGTTCCTGCAGCGCCGGGCTGTTGAAGTACTGCCCGCCGTTCCAGAGCTCGTTCGAGAACGACAGCATCCCGAGGCCGTCGTTGGTCCAGTCGATGAACCCGCCGTGCACGGTGTAGAGCCCGCTCCAGATCACGAGGTAGCGGTAGTAGGGAAGCATGCGCTCGCCCTGGCGTCCGAGCTCGTCGTACACCGAGACGTCGGCGCGCGGGTACTCGCCCTGCCATTCGGCGCCGGGCCCGCGCAGGATCATGCCGCCGCTGTTGTGGTACGACTGCACGCCCGCGATGTTCGGGTGCGCCATCAGGAAGTCGTTGATCGCGCGCGCCTCGGGCAGCTGGAACGGATAGTCGAGCGCGCCGCCCTGGACGTACTCCGGCTGCCAGTTCGACGCCCAGTTGCGGTTGCCGTCGTAGCCGCCGACCGGGTCTTCGTTGACGCGGCCGTCGCCGTCGTTGTCGAGCCCCTCGCTGCCAAGCACGACCCAGTCGCCCGTCTCGCCCGGCGGTACCGGCTCGAGCAGCCGCTTGTCGCGCGCGCTCGCGCGCATGTTCCCCTGCCCCGGCACGTGCTTCCGGATCTGCTCGATCACCCCATTGCCGTTCAGGTCGTCGACGTCGTCTTCATCGGCCACGCCGTCGTTGTCGTCGTCGACCGGCACGTGGCCCGTGCGCGAGCCCGCGCCGGTGCCCTTGAGGAAGTGATCGCGCCCGTCGGGATTCACGGTGGGGACGATGTAGAAGACACGCTCGTCGACGAGCTTCTTCACCTGCGGGATGCGGTCGTAGTGCTCCATCAGGTACCAGACCGTATAGAGGCTGACTTCCGCGCCCTGGATCTCGTTGCCGTGGACGTTGGCCTCGATGTACATCGCCGCCTTCGACATCTCCGGGCCGGTGTCCGGATTGTTGATGGTCATCAACATCAGGTCTTTGCCGGCGTGGCTCTTGCCGAGCGACGAGTACTTCAGGAACTTCGGCCACGCCTTTTCGAGCCGCAGCAGATCCGACTTGATCTCGTCGGTGTCGTGCCAGCGGTTGAAGTCGAGCCGCACCTTGAACTGCGGATCGGAGCCGCTGCGCTGCGCGTTGGCCGGCGACTGGCCCTCGAGACCCGCAGCCGAGAGGAGGAGGATGGCGAGAATCGTCTTCTTCATTATTTGAGTACCACCGTGCGCTCAGCGGCGCCGCCTTTCTGCGCGACCGCCTTGACGGCAATCGTCTGGCCCGGCTTCGCGCGCACGATCCACTGATAGCTCTGGCGCCGCCCCGATCCGGCCAGCGCCTGGATGAAATTCGTCTTCGCGTCGCCCGAGACGATCGACTCGGGCGCAACGCCGATCTGCACCATCGTCGGCTTGACCGAGCGGGACGTCACGCCGTGTGCCGTGGACGTCGGCAGGTAGCCCGTGTTCTCGACGTCGGCCGTCACCCGGTAGAGTCCGCCGCCGAGCGCCGAGGCCTCGAGGCCGGCAATCGCGATCTTCGGGAACAGCGTCGTCAGGTACATCGCGAATGCGGCGTGCGACTTGCCGAGCGCGTCGATCTGCGATGCGGCCGGATTCGTCACGGCGTACGGCTTGAAACCGCCGATCTCGACCGCGCCAAGCGTGGGATGCGTGAACGGTGTCCAGGCGAAGAAGCCGTCGCCGATCGCCTGCGCGATGCGCAGGTCGAAGGCCGCGGTGCCCGACGCCTCGTCGGCGCCGCCCTGCGGTGATCCGCCTCCGGCTGCGCCCTGACGGCCGCCGGCGGGCTGGCCCTGCGGCGCGTTGCCTTGTCCGGCAGAAGGGGCCGTGATGCCCCATCCGGGCGTCGAGAACGACGGCACGCCGAACTGGTAATAGCCGTACTCGAAGAAGGCGCCGCCCGGCATGCGCGTGGCCGGCGCCGTGCGAATGCCCGTGAGCGCGCGATAGCGGTCGCTGATCGTGCGGAAATACTCGATGTCCTGTGCGTTCACCGTGGTGGCGGGTGGACGGGGTCCTGGCTGACCGCCTCCGCGGCCGCCCTCCGCCCCGCCACCGCGGCCCGCGCCGCCTCCCCGAAACGCGAACTGCTGTCCGCCGCCGCCGGCGAACATGCCGGCTTCGCGCGCGTCCGCCACGCTGCGATCCGCGAACGCCAGCAGGTCGATCGTCTGCGGCGGCGCGAGCGCGCCCTGGCGTGTCGGCGCCGCGATCAGGTTGTCGCTGGCGCCGTAGGTCAGGATGGCCGCGACGTTCCGCTTCTTCAGGATGTAGTCCATGATCGCGCGCGCTTCCGGCTCGCTGAGCATGTGCGGACCGGCGTCGGGCGTGTAGTACGGATAGCGGTGCTGGAAGTTGCGATTCAGATCGACGCCGCCCGGGCCGTCTTCGTTGATGAAGCCGTCGCCGTCGTTGTCGGTGCCCTCCCAGTACACGCTCCAGCCGCCCGCCTCGCCCTTCGCCGCGTCGGCGCGGCGGAGCAGCCGCGCATCGTCGGGATGCGCCATATACGGGCCGTTCGGATCCTTCACGCGCATGACGCTGATGAATCCGTCGCCGTTGAGATCCTCGTGACCGTCCTCGTCGGCCCGTCCGTCGTTGTCGGCGTCGAACGCGCGTGTGTTGGCGCGCGCGAAGGCCTTCACCTTGCCGAACATCTGCTCCGCGCCGTCCGGATTCGCGCGCGGGACGATGTAGACCGCGTGGTTGTCGAGCAGCGTCTTCACCTGGGCGTCTGAGGCGTACGAGGTCGCCAGATGCCGCGCGAGATACAGCGCGAGCTCGCTGCCGATGAGCTGGTCGCCTTCGAAGTTGGCGGCGACAAAGAGCGCGGGACGCGCGTCGACGGGCACGCCCGTCCGATTCGCGATCTCGACGGCCCAGACCGGGCGTCCCTGATGGCTCTTGCCGAGGTCGACGAGCGTGACGAGACTGGCGTGCGCCTGCGCGAGCGCACGCAGCGCCGACGTCAGCTCGTCGTGAGTTTTGTAGCGCGCGGCGTCCGGGGCCTGCGCGAGTGGCGCGGCCGCGGAGAGCGCGAGCACGAGAATGACAAGCTTCTTCAGAAATGCCTCCTGGAGTCGGGAAGGTTTGGGATCGGCAACGTCCGGAAGCTAATCAGCTTCTCGACGTTGCCGCTGACGCCCTCGGCCTGCCAGATCGCGGCGTTGAGGCGATAGGCGGTCAGCGTGCGGGAGTCGGCGGACCAGCGCAGGGATCCGGGATCGTACGCGTCGCCGTTCGTGCCGTCCGAGGTGAGCATCGTCGCGGTGCCGCCGCCCCTCGACTCCGCTCGGGGCGCGGGACGGACGGCGACGTTGTTGTTGTGGACGAACGCCTCGAGCGAGCCGTCAGGCGAGCGCACCGGCTTACTCGCCTCACTCGCCTCACTCGCCTCACTCGCCTTACTCGCCTTACTTCCCTCACTTGCCCTGCCGCGAGGCAGGCACTCGTAGTCGGTCGGCGGTACCTTGTTCCAGTCCCACTTGATCTGGAGCTCACACCGCCACTGCTGGCCATCGAGCACGAACTCGACGGCCATCGCGCCTTCCTGGATGTAGGCGTTCGAGCCGTCGTACTTCACGACGAAGCGCGCGGCCGGATCCGCGAACGGCAGCGTCAGAGGCGTGAACTCGTATCCCGTGCGCAAATTCAGCTCGATCGCGAGCCGCTGGTGGTCGAACAGCGGCGACTTCGCGCCATGCTTCGCCTCGACGGTGAGCCACACGTGCCCGCCCGGTACGGTCTTCCGGTACCAGAAATGGTCCGGTTTCGCCCAGACGCGCTCGCTCACCGACGGCAGGGCCGCCTGGCTGTGCGCCACGAATGCCAGAGCTCCGGAAACCAGAATAGCGAGCAGCATCAGACCTCCACTCTACCTGACGATTGCGTAGACGCGGCCTTCCTCACCCGCGGCGTGCACCAGCCGAAGCCGGCCGGCGCGTTCCAGCCGCTCCAGCCGCGCCTTCACATCCTCAATCACTTCGGGTCCGAACGAATCCATGTGGATGGCGGCGTAGGTGACGCCGAGATCCGCCAGCGCGCGAGCGCTCTCTTCATCAGGGAACAGCTTCAGCTTCTGCTCCAGCTCGTAATAGCCTGGCGGCGCGATGCCGCTGTAGCCCTGGACGAGCGGCTGGAAGTGCGCCATCGAATAGAGCATGTAAATAAGGTTGCGGCGAGCCACGATCGCATCGAGCGGCGTGTTGGGGATTGGAAATTCGGCGACCGAAAAGGGCTTGGGCTGCGTGTCGAGCCAGCGATCGATCGCGGGCGTGACGATGGGGTAAGGGCGAACGTCGACGGGCATGGTCGCGAACTCGGCGGCCAGCAGCGCGGCGAGAACGCCGGCCGCAAAGACCCGCCGCGACGCGCGGAGGCGTGCCGTGAGCCGGTCGAAGCCGACCGCCGACAGCATGGCGAGCGCCAGCATGCCAAGCAGCATGAAGCGTGAGGGCACGCGGATGAAGCTCAGGCCCGGCACCCAGTACACCCATTGCCACACGCCGAACGGCGGACCGATCGTCATCCATACCGTGATGAGCAGCATCAGCAGATAGACGCCGCGCGGAGTGGGCGATGGGCGGCGGCGGCGAACGCTCGCGAGGGATGCGAGCGGCGCGAACGGAACTTTGCGCGCGAGCGCTGCCCGGCCCGCAATCGCGATCGCGGCGTAGATCCACGGTTCCCAACCATGCGCGCGCAACAGCACGGTGCGGCCGATCCTCACCCGCACGCCGTCGTTGATGATGACCAGGAGGCCAAGCGCGATTTGAGAGATCGCGACGATTGTCAGCGCGAGCGCGGCCCATTGCCACACGCGGTCCCGGTAGCGTCCGGATCCTGCGGCGCCGTCTGCTTCTGAGGAGCGCCCCCAGACCGCTGACGCGGCGACTGCGAGCGCGATCGGCAGAATGCCGGGGAACAAGTACACGTCCGCGGGCGTCTGCAGCCATCCCCAGTCAGGCAACAGCGAGAGCAGGTACGTATCGACGTGCGAGGCGGAGCTCACCCAGCTCGACGCCGAGACGCCGACGTCATCGAGATCGCGCACGAGTCCAACTTCGTTGCGCGCGCGCAGATACGGAATCAGAACGAGCGCGACCGGCGCCAGCAGAAGCAAGCCGGGCACGCCGATATCGCGGATGCGCTTCGCAAGCGCGAGCGGCTCGCCGGTTGCGAAGCGATGTGCGATGACAATCGCGCCGCCGAGCGTCAGCATCGCGGTGCCGTGGCCCGACGTGAGCGCCTGCAGCGAAAAGAATGCCGCCGCCCATCGCAGATCGCGCGCCCGGCCGGTCTGGAAGTAGCCGTGCAGGTACGCGAGCGCGAACGGAATCCACTGAATGGTCGTGAGATGAAGCTGATCGATCCGCTCGAACCGCGGGGGCGTGAACGCGAAGATCGCGCCGCCGATGAATGCGGCGGGATGCGACAGGCCAAGCCGCCGGCCGAGCACGAAGCCGCCGACGGCGCTCAGGAACACGGACATCAGCGCGACGATGTTGGTGGCGAGCAGCTGATTGCCGGTGACCCACACCACCGGCGCGGCGAAGAGTACCGTGCCGATCAGGTGTTCGCTGTACGCCAGGGTGTTCGGATGTGGATAAAAGATGTTCGCGTCGAAAATCGCCCAGGGTGCGGTCGTAAGCGCGTGGACGTTCCAGCCGATCGTCCAGATGAAGAGCCAGGGATCGTTGCCGCCGCCCAGTTGATGATCGGCCGCGCGCAGCCAGACCGGATAGGCGAGCAGCAACGTCAACGCGCCGTACGACAACAGGACGGCGACGGTGGATTTGGTGATTTGGTGATCTGGTGATTTGGTGATCTCTGTTCCCAAGACGGTGAGCGAAGGATAATCGATTCTTATGAGTTCAGAGACGCGATTCAGCTGGGGCGCGAGCCTGCCGGTGCTCGAGTCTGCGCGCCTGGCGCTCCGACCGCTCGGCGACGAGGACGTGCCGGCGCTGTTCGGGATTTTCGGCGACACTGAGGTCACACGGTTCTGGAGCTGGCCGGCGTTCACCGACATTGCGGCGGCGCGCGCGCTGCTCGACGACATCCGCCGCCACTTCGCGGCGCGCACGCTGTTTCAGTGGGGCATCGAGCTCCGGGCGACGGGCGAGATCATCGGTACCTGCACGCTCTTCCACATCGACGAGGCGCACCGCCGCGGTGAGATCGGTTGCGCGATCGCCCGGGCGCATTGGGGTTACGGCTACGCCTCGGACGCGCTCACGACACTGCTTCGCTTTGCATTCGAACAGCTCGACCTGCACCGCATCGAGGCCGATCCCGATCCGCAGAATGTGGCCTCGATCCGGTTGATCGAGCGGCAGGGCTTCAAGCGCGAAGGTTATCTGCGCGAGCGGTACTTTCTGAACGGCGAGCCGCAGGCCGCGCTGGCCTACGGGCTGTTGCGCCGCGAATGGACGCCCGCCGTTGATTAGTCGGCTCGTAGTCCTTCGAGCGGGTCCATTCGTGACGCCTGCCGCGCGGGGATAACGCTCGCCACCGCGGCGAGCGCGACGAGCGCCGCACCCACCGCAGCGAAGATGACTGGATCAGAAGGCTTGACCTCGAACAACAGGGTTTCGAGGTAGCGTGTGAGCAGCGCCGCGGCTATGAGACCAGAGACCAGGCCGGCCGCGGTCAGGCGGATTCCGTCGCTGAGCACCATCTGGACGATCCTGCCTGGCCTCGCGCCCAGCGCCAGTCGCACGGCGATTTCCCGCCGCCGCTCGCTGATGGCGAATGCGAGCATCGCGTAGATGCCGGTTGCCGCCAGGCCTGCGGCGATCAATGAGAAGCCGCCAAGCAGCCATGCGTTGAAGCGGGGCCCCGCTGACGCTCGGGCGCGGTTGCGCTCCACACTCGACATCGCGGGCAGCGGCATGCCTGGCGCGATTTCCCGAAGCGTCGATTGAACCAGCGGCGCCACGCGCTCAGGACCCGGTCCGCGCACGAGCAATGTCATCGACGGAACGGGAACCTGCGCGTGCGGAACGAACAGCATCGGTACAGCCTCCTCGCCGACGGTCACGTCGCGGATGTCGCCGGTGACGCCAATCACCTCGCGCGGACGTCCCGTGAGGCCGCCCCATAGAATGCGCCGGCCGACTGCAGTCCGGCCAGGCCAGAGTTCCTTCGCCAGGCTCTGCGAGATCATCACCACTCGCGCCTGTTCGTCGCGATCATTCGCGGTGAACGCGCGCCCTTCGACTACCCGCACGCCGGCCGCCGCGAAATAGTCGGGCGTGACTGCGCGCCAGCCGGCTCGCACGAGACCGCTCGGCGGAGCATATGCGCGCGCCTCCTCGGGCGTCACGCTGTTGCGAAAGCCGAACTGACGGAAGGGATTCGTCGATGTCGCGCCGGCGGCGTCGACCCCGGGCAGCGCCCTGACGCGTTCCATGAGCTCGGCGAGAAAACGCACCGCTTGTGCCTCGTCATGCCCCGCATCGTGGAGCTCGACTGGTACGGCGAGGACATTGGCCGTGTCGAAGCCCGGATCGACTGCAGCCAGGCGTGCAAAGCTCACGGTAAGCAGCCCTGCCGCCGTCAGCAGCACCATCGCGAGAGCGACTTCGACTGCGACGATTGCGCCGCGGGCGCGGTGGCCGCGGCGAGTGAAGCGAAGATTCTGATCGAGCGATGCGCGCAGCTCGAGATGCGAGCCGTGCAGGGCCGGCGCGATGCCAAATATCACGCAGCTCAGAAGGCCCACCGCCGCGGCAAATGCCAGCACGGGCGTTTGCAGTGCGACTTGGTCGAGACGGGGAATGCGGCCTTCGCCAATCGCACGAATGGCAACAATCAGCCACATCGCGAGGAACACACCGAGTGTGCTGCCCAGCGCCGCGAGCAGCGCGCTTTCGGTGAACAACAGCCGTACGAGACGGCTGCGCGTTGCACCCAGCGCTGCCCGAAGCCTTAATTCCCCCTGCCGCCGCGATGCCTGCGCAAGCAGCAGGTTGGCGACGTTCGCGCATGCAAGCAACAACAGACATCCGATCGCGGCAAGCAGCACGAACAGGGCCTGACGGAACCGCGGCGGAACCAGCCACTCGCGGAATGTCGTGACGTCGGCGCTCCATCCCGCGCTGGCGTCTGGATCGCGCTCGGCGACCTGCACGGCCGCGGCACGCAAATCCGCCCGGGCCTGATCGATCGTGACGCCTTCGCGAAGACGGCCGATCATGCCGAGCGCCTTGCCTTCCGCCATCTCAGGCGACGAGGGAACCGCCGGCACCCACGCCTCTGCACCGGCCGGAAACGCAAACCCCGGCGGCATCACGCCGGTAATGATGAAGCGCACGCGATCGATCGTGACCATGCGATCGACGATGACCGTGGACGCGCCAAACCGTGCCTGCCAGAGCGCGTGGCTCAGCACGATGCGGCGCGAAGAGGTGCCGGGAAGATCTTCAGCGGCGGTAAACGTCCGGCCGAGCGCCGGCATTACACCGAGGACCTCGAAGAACGACGCGCTGACGGGCATTGCGGCGATGCGCACCGGTCGCCTTCGCCGGTCAGGATGATCGATCGAGGGCTCTCGCCGAAAGCGGCCACGCTCGTGAAGCTGCGCGTGCCGGCCGCGAAGTCCGCGTAGTCGGGCCCCGACATCGAGAAACGCTCGCCGCCAGGCGTCAGCTCCCACACGCGGACGAGCCGATGGCTCTCCGGAAACTCCAGCGGTTTGAGCAGCACCGCATAGACGACGCTGAAGATCGCCGTGGCCGCACCGATGCCCACGGCCAGCGTCAGCGCTGCGACGATGGTGAGCGAGGGACGCCGAAGCAGGGAACGGCAGGCCGACTTCAGGTCCTGGAGCATGCAGAGATCCTAATCAACTTTGAGCCGCTCTGCTTTACACTTCTTCACGAATGGCCCGCCGTAAACCGAAATCCGATTCATTGTTCGATCACATGGAAGACGCGCCCGCAACGGGCCGCGGCAAGGGCGAGGGCGGCAGCGGCGCCGGCATTGTCGATGCCGTGTCGCTGCATGAGGCCGCGCAGGAGCGGTATCTCAACTACGCGCTCTCGGTGATTACGGCGCGCGCGCTGCCGGATGTGCGCGACGGCCTCAAGCCGGTGCAGCGCCGCATCCTCTATTCGATGTGGCAGCAGAACCTCACGTTCGACGCCAAGCACCGGAAGTCGGCAACGGTCGTCGGCGCGGTGCTTGGCAACTATCACCCGCACGGCGATGCGTCGGTGTACGACGCGATGGTGCGCATGTCGCAGTCGTTCGCGCTGCGCTATCCGCTCGTCGACGGCTCGGGCAACTTCGGCTCGCTCGACGGCGACAACGCGGCAGCGTATCGCTATACCGAGGCGCGGCTCGCGCGGATCGCCGACGAGCTGCTCAGCGAGCTCGAACAGGACACGGTCGCCATGCGGCCCAACTTCGACGGCACGAAGACCGAGCCGGTCGTGCTGCCGGCGCGCATGCCCAACCTGCTGATCAATGGCGCGACCGGCATTGCCGTCGGCATGGCGACCAGCATTCCGCCGCATAACCTGCACGAGGTCTGCACCGCACTCATCAAGTTCATCGAGAACCCTGAGCTCTCGAGCGTCGCGCTGTGCAAATGGGTCAAAGGTCCCGACTTTCCGACCGGCGGCCAGATCCTGAACACGCAGGACGAGCTCAAACAGATTTACAAGACGGGCCAGGGCGCCATCCGGCTGCGCGGCACCTGGGAGGAAGGGCCCACGACACGCGGCGGCAAGACGATTTACATCACCAGCATCCCCTATGCGACCAACAAGGCGGCGCTCGTCGAACGCATCGCCGAAGTCGTGCTGTCGCGCAAACTGCCGCCGCTCGTCGACGTGCGCGATGTGTCGACCGACGATGTGAGGATTGCGCTGGAGCTGAAGAAGGACGCCGACGAACGCATGGTGATGGCGTACCTCTACAAGCACACGCCGCTGCAGACCGCGTTTCCGGTGAACCTGACGTGCCTCGAGCCGACCGAGAACGAGATGGTTGGCGCGCCCAAGCGGCTGTCGCTGCATGAAATCCTCTGGCACTTCCTGCACTTCCGCCTCGACGTGGTCACGCGCCGGCTCGAGCACGAGCTGGCGGCGCTGAAGAAGCGCATGCACATCCTCGAAGGCTTCGAGAAAGTGTTCGAGGCGCTCGACGAGATTCTGAAGATCGTCCGCAAGTCGGAAGGCAAGGCCGACGCGGCCGAGAAGATCATGTCGAAGTTCAAGCTCGATCCCGAGCAGACCGACGCGATCCTCGAGCTGAAGATCTACAGACTCGCCCGACTCGAGATCCTCATCATTCAGAAGGAGCTCGGAGACCGCCGCCGCCGCGCGCGCGAGATTGCGGCACTGCTCAAGGACGAGCAGCTGCGCTGGGACATCGTGCGCATCGAGATCGACGAGGTGCACAGGAAGTACGGCGATCCGAAGATCGATCCGCGCCGCACCACCATCGAAAGCGATGAGGGGGAAGCCGAATACACCGCCGAAGACTTCATCGTCGAAGAAGACAACGTCGTGATTGTCACGCGCGATGGATGGGTGAAGCGCCAGAAGGAAGTGAAGGACCTGTCGTCGACGCGGCTGCGCGAGGGGGATGACGTGCTGGCCGCGCTTGCCGGCAGCACCAGAGCCACGATTGTGTTCTTCACGAACTTCGGGACAGCCTATACCGCGCGCATCGTCGATATCCCGGCGTCGACAGGTCACGGCGAGCCGATTCAGCGGCTGTTCAAGTTCAAGGACGGCGAGCGTGTGGTGGCGGCGCAGAGCCTGGATCCGCGCGTCGCGAAGAACATCAGCGCGAAGAAGGAAGGTGACGTTCCGCCGGTGCATGCGATGGCCGCGACGAGCGACGGCTACAGCCTGCGATTTTCGCTCGAGCCGTTCGTAGAGGCGAGCACCCGGTCGGGACGGCGTTTCGCGCGCGTGCCAGAAGGTCACGAGGTCGTGAACGTCGAGATCGTGACAGGCGACGAGACGGTTATCGTAGCCACGCGTCAGGCACGGGCGCTGTTGTGCAGGGCCGATGAGGTCAACTTCCTTTCGGGACCCGGGCGCGGCGTGATTCTGATCAAGCTCGCGAAGGACGACGACCGCGTGCTTGGCTTCATGGCGTCGAAGGGCGATCGCGATTTGATGGTGGTCGAGACCACGCGCGGCGCCGAGCAGACGATCAGCACCACGAAGTACGAGGTGACGAGCCGCGGCGGCAGGGGCCGCGAGCTGCTGCAGCGCGGTCAGTTCGTGCGCGTGGTGCCGCCCGCACCGGAAGCGCCGCCGTCGTTCGAAAGCTGATTACTGATGATCGATCTGGCAGCACCTCGAGACTACGTCGTGCTCGGGGACAACGCCGAGGTGCTGCCGAAGCTGCCAGCCGGCTCGTTCCAGCTCATTTACATCGATCCGCCGTTCAACACCGGCAAGACGCAGACGCGCAAGACTTTGACGACCACGCGCGACGATGGCGGAGACCGCGTGGGCTTCAAGGGACGGACCTATTCGACGATTGTCACCGGATCGCGGGCGTACGGTGATGCGTTTGACGACTACCTGGTCTTTCTCGAGCCGAGACTGCATGAGGCCCGCCGGCTGCTGACCGCGTCGGGCACGTTCTATCTGCATCTCGACTATCGCGAAGTGCATTACGCGAAGGTCATGCTCGACGGCATCTTCGGGCGCGGGTGTTTTCTCAACGAGATCATCTGGGCGTACGACTATGGGGCGCGCGCGACCAAAAAGTGGCCGGCCAAGCACGACACGATTCTGGCGTACGTGAAGAACCCCGACACCTACTGGTTCGACGCGGCTGAAGTCGATCGCGAGCCGTACATGGCGCCCGGGCTCGTCACGAAAGAGAAGGCGGCGCGTGGAAAGCTGCCGACCGACGTGTGGTGGCACACGATCGTTTCGCCCACGGGCCGCGAGAAGACCGGGTATCCGACGCAGAAGCCTGAAGGGCTGCTGCGCCGGATCGTCGCGGCATCGACGAAACCGGGCGATCGTGTGCTCGACTTCTTTGCCGGAAGCGGCACCACTGGCGCCGTGGCGCGCGCACTGGGCCGCCGGTTTCTGTTGATCGATCGGAATCCCGAGGCCATCGACGTCATACGAAAGCGCCTCGGCGAAGAGGCCGCTCACTATCTCGAGTTCGCTCAGCCACGACGGAGTCGCGCGCGAGGCTAACGCGCTTGCTACGACTCGACTCAGGCCGTTCCGGAACGGCTGAAAAAACTGCCACATTGGCCCGCCGTTCTCATCACTCGCGCTGGGCTGGCGCGGGTAAACAGGGGCGAGTGAAGCGTAGAAACTGAAACAGCTGGCACGCCATTCGCCGGACTCTGGCCGGCCAGAGTGATGAGAAAGTTGTGCCAGCGCGCGGGCATCCCGCCGATGCGGGGCAGGGTTACGCCGTCGACAGATCGAAGTGCGGATTCTCGATCAGGCCGATCGAGTTGCCGAACGGATCGGCGACTGTGGCGACCTTGATGCCCTCGCCCACGTCCTTGGCCTCTGAGACTATCCTGGCGCCGGACGCGACGAACCTCGATACGGCGCTGTCGATCTCGCCGACGCGCCAGTACGCCACGCCTCCATCTGCACCGGGTCTGCCCTCGTCAGGCACGAGACCGAGCTCGTAACCCGCGATGTTGAAACCCACATAGAACGGCTGATCGAAATACGGCTGCCGCTCGAAGGCTTCGGCGTACCAGTCCTTCGCGCGTGAAAGATCGCTGACGGGGTAAATAACTGTGGCAAGTCCGAGTATGGGCATCACGCACACCTTTTATTCGGTCAGAATGTCCCGCAGCCTCAGCGACATTTCTGGCAGGACCGCCGACTGGATTGGTTCCGCCGCGCCAACTAATCGAGCCGGTCGTGCCTCGCCGTCCTGAAATTCGATCACGCTTATGCGCTGCTCGTTCTGATCCAGCAGCCAGCATTCCCGCACGCCGTACTGCGCGAACCATTGCAGGTGCTCCGATAGTGTTCCGATGCGCGGGTGGGGTGACAGTACTTCGACCACAAGATCCGGACCCCCGCGCACTCGATCGCGCACGATCGATGCGCGCTCGTTCGAGATGAACATCAGATCGGGCTGAACGATCAGCGCCTTCTTCTCATCGAGCACAACGTCGAGCGGCGACAGCCAGACCTTTCCGAGCCGCCGCTCGCGAACATGACGCTCGAGCGCGATGAACAAGTCCGCCACCGCCGACTGATGTCGCGGCGTCGGCGCATCGGCGACACGCAATACCCCGAACGCCAGCTCCGCCGGATTCAGCGTCTCCGGCGTGTTGAAGTAGTCGTCCGCCGTCATCAGCTTCGGTGCAGCAGCCATGCGGTTCCTCCTCATCATGACGACGTTTACATCGTCGGAAGGCCGTCGTCAATATGGCAAAAACTGCAAGAGGCTGGCACGAGATTCTCTTCGCTCGCCCTGGCCTGGGGCGAGCGACTTGGGACGAGTGAAGTGCAGAAACTAAACCACTTCGCCGGATGCCGCGCGAACAGCCGCGCCCACTCGCCGTTAGGGCCGTACGCCCGCTCGAAGCGGTCCACGGCCTCTTCCTTAACTACGAATTGCCAGACCACCTGGATCATCGGCCGGAATATACTGGCCGCTCCAATGGCACTCAAGCTTTTCGTCGCGCTCGCTCTCGCCGCGTCGGCCGCTGCTTCGTCAGCGCCGCACGATGAGTGGTCCCGCTTCCGCGGCCCCAACGGCTCCGGAATTTCGACCGCGAAGGATCTGCCCGTCGAATTCGGACCGGAAAAGAACCTGGTGTGGAAGCTCGAGCTTCCGCAGGGGCACTCGTCGCCGATTCTGCGCCGCGATCGCATCTATCTGACCGGCTTCCGCGAAAAGGATCTCTTCACGTTTGCCGTGAGCACGGATGGCAAGCTGCTGTGGGAGACAAAGCTCTCGGGTCTGGCGACCCCACCGGTCGACAAGCGCAACAACGCCGCGTCGCCGAGTCCCGCGGTCGACGACACGGGCGTGTATGTGTTCTTCCACGACTTCGGCCTGATCGCGTACGACCTCGAAGGCAAGGAACGCTGGCGGATACCGCTCGGGCCCTTCATCAATGTCTATGGCATGGGCGCGTCGCCCATCATCGTCGGCGACCTCGTGGTGCTTGCCGCCGATCAGAGTCTCGATTCGTTCATCATCGGCGTCGACAAGAAATCCGGAAAGCAGCGCTGGAAGACGGCCAGGCCCGAGGCGAAGAGCGGCCATTCGACGCCCATCCTCTGGAAGGGCAAGGATGGCCGCGATGAGATCCTGCTCCCCGGCTCGTTCCGGCTGACCTCGTACGATCCGGCGAGCGGCGAGCGGAAGTGGTGGGTGAGCGGCCTGTCGTTCGAGATGAAGTCGGTGCCGGTGATCGCGAAGATCGGCGTCCGCGGTGAAGAGACCCTCTTCATCAACGGCTATGGATCCGGCGAGAACGATCCAGGCAAGGAAGTGCAGGCCGAGGAAACCGAGAAGGTCTTCGCCACCGGCGACGCGAACAAGGACGGCAAGCTCCAGAAAACCGAGATGCCGAACAAACACGCCGAGGGCTGGCTCGACTTCATGGACCTGAACGGGGACGGCGCGCTGTCGCGCGACGAGTGGGACTATTACCGCGCCGCGCTCGCCACCAAGAATGGCATGCTCGCGATTCGGCTTGGCGGCACCGGCGACATGACCGCGAAGAACATCGTCTGGCAGTACCACCGGTCGGTGCCGCAGCTGCCGTCCCCGCTCGTCTATGGCGGCATGCTCTACATGATCAACGATCGCGGGATCCTGACAACGCTGAATCCCGAGACGGGAGAGATGCTGAAACAGGGACGAATCGCGGGCGTCCAGGACGCGTTCTATTCATCGCCGGTCGCCGGCGACGGCAAGATCTATATGACCAGCGAGAAGGGGAAGATCGCGGTGCTCAGGCCCGACGGCCATCTCGAGCCGATGGCCGTCAACGACATCGGTGAAGACATCTACGCTACACCCGCGCTAGCGGATGGCCGGATCTATGTGCGGTCGCGGAACACGCTATTCGCCTTCGGAAAGTAAATGGCCATGCGAGGAATCATCACGATTGCGTGCGCGCTCATGTTGGGCGCGTCAGCCACCGCCCAGATGCGGTGGACGGGTTCGGCCTGGGAAGGCGAGCCCATGAACCTGCAAGTGTTGCCAAAGGACATCCCGAGCGGCGAGCTCGTGCGAACGATGCGATCGTTCACGAGGGCGCTGGGCGTGCGGTGCGAGCACTGCCACGCAGGCGAGGGCAACGATCTCTCGAAGTTCGATTTCATGTCGGACAAGATTCCGGCCAAGCAGATCGCGCGGAAGATGCTGACGATGGTCATGGAGATCAACGACAGACATCTGGCAGACGTCGTGGTGCCTGCCGCTCCGGCCGCGACCCCGCCTGATGCTGCCGCTCCGCCTGCCGCGGCGCCAGCTGCTGCCGCACCTGGCCAGCCCCCCGCACCCAGAGTTACCTGCTACACCTGCCATCGCGGCGCCCTCAAGCCCCTCACGGCGCCGCCGCCTGCGGCAGGACGCGGTGGGGGAGAGCCGCGCCTGTCCGTCTCGTTCATGGACAGCCAAAGGACCGCTATCCGATGAGCGCGATGCGGAAGGTGCTGCTCGCCGGATCGCAGAGCGTGTGGCTCCGCGAGAAGGCGATGCGGTGGGGATTCGTGCGCCGATCGGTGTCGACCTTCATGCCGGGCGAGCGCGTGGAAGACGCGCTCGAGGCGGCCGAGACGCTGAAGGGGAAGAAGATCAACACGATTCTGACGCGGCTCGGCGAATCGCTCGCCGGCGCGGAAGATTCGCAGGCGGTCGCCGACCACTACGTTCGCGTCATGGACATGGTCGCCGAGCGCGGTCTCGATGCGCAGATCTCGGTGAAACCCACGCAGCTGGCCTATGACCAGGACAAGGAGATGTGCTTCCGGCATCTCACGCGGCTGCTCGACCACGCCAGGTTGCGCAACAACATCATCTGGATCGACATGGAGAGCTCGGAGTACGTCGACGGCACCATCGAGCTGTTCACGCGCGGCCGCGACTACTCAGATCGCATCGGCATCGCGCTGCAGGCGTATCTGTATCGAACCGCGGAGGACGTCGAAGCGCTGCTGCCCAAAGGCTGCCATATCCGCATCGTCAAAGGCGCCTATCTCGAGCCGCCGCCGGTCGCGTACCCGGCGAAGAAGGATGTCGACGAGAACTATTTCAAGCTGGCGAGCCGCCTGCTGCAGCCGGATGCGATCGCGGCCGGCGGCGTGCTCCACATCGCGACGCACGACATGGCGCTCGTTGAGCGGCTGCGGTCGGAGATCGCCCTTCGAAACGTGCCCAGGAAGAACTACGAATTCGCGATGCTATTCGGCATTCAGCGCGGCGCGCAGCTGCAGCTGGTGTCGGAAGGGGAGCCGCTGCGCGTGCTCATCAGCTATGGCGAGTACTGGTTCCCCTGGTACATGCGGCGGCTAGCGGAGCGTCCGGCGAACGTCTGGTTCGTCGTCAAGAATCTTTTCTCTTGAGTCTTCAGTCTTCCGTCTTCCGTCTTAACAGGTCTTTGACGACGCGGAGCCAGCGTCCCTTTTCTTTCGGATCGGGCGGCGGCGGCGGTGTCTTCTCCGGCGGCGGCAGAATCAGCGGCTCGCCGAGCGCGAGCGCCGCCGCTTCGTCGAGCTTCAGCACCGCATCGGCATAATCTTCGGTCAGCTGCGCGGCCATGGCCTCGAGCGCCTTGCCGTGCAGCGCCACCATCTCTTCGTACGGGCGCTGCTTGTCGGTGCTGTCGTAAAAGACCGCCGCGTCCATCCACGCGCGAAACATTTCACCGCGCGCCACCTTGCGGCCCCCGAGACCGACGGTGGAGTCCAGTTCGGCCTGCATCTGGCCGATGACCGCGTGCGCGGCCGCAAGGGCGGGTCCTGCCTCGGGCACCGCCGCGCGATCGAGTGCCGCAAGCGTCCGGCGCAGGCTGGCCTTGTCACTGTCGGTCGCCGCGCGGCGAATCGGCGTCGACAGCCGGCGATACCGTTCCAGCCATCCTTGTTCCTGGATATAGCCGTCGACGACCCGGACGCCGCCGGCCTCGGACTCCTTCACCAGACGGAGCGCGCCGCGCACGTGCACCGCATTGCGGCGGAAGGCGCGGACGATTTCCGCTTCAGAAGCGTCGAGAGGCATCCGGTCGATTCTACGGATGTGCGCGAACCTTTTATCTTCGACATCGTCTAAGATATGGCTATGGACGGTCCGCGGCGTACCCCGGAACCCCCACGGCTTGCCCTCCGCCTCGTCGAGCGGCGTCTGCCACCGGGCACCGCCGAGTTCGTCCTTGGCGATCTCGAAGAGGGCTTTGTCGCGCGGTGTCGCCGGCGAGGTGTCTTGCGGGCGCGCGTGTGGTACTGGCGGCAGACTCTGCGCGTGCTGAGTCGCGATTGGCCAGTCCTGGCAGATGCTCGCTCCGCAGGAGTGGTGATGGCTTCCCTTGTTCGAAACCTGAAACTGGCGCTCCGCGTGGCCGTGCGCCAGCCTCTCTTCAGCCTCACGGTCGTGCTGACGCTCGCTCTGGCGATTGGCGCGAACGCGGTCATCTTCGGCATGGTCGAGATGCTGCTGTTGCGGCCGCTGCCAATTGCCGAACCCGAACGCGTCGGGTACATCTTCGGCGTCGACGAGTCACGGGGATTCGATCGTGCCGACATACCGCCGGCCGACTATCTCGATTTCCAGGCGATCCGATCATTCACGCACGTTGCTGCCTTCACACGCTCGACGCACACGCTGACTGGACGCGGCAACGCACGGCGGCTCAGCGCGCTGCAAATCACGCCGAGCGCGTTCGACGTCTGGGGCATCCAGGTCGTACACGGCCGCCGATTCCACGCGGCTGACGGTGTGTTCGGCGCCGTGCCGGTCGTGTTGCTCACCGAGACGTTCTGGCGGCGTGAGTTCGCCGCGGACCCCGCCGCTGTCGGCCAGTCGGTCACCCTCAGCGGCACTCCTCACACCATCGTCGGCATACTCGGGCCCGAGTTGAACTACGGTGGACTCGCGGCGATAGACGTGTGGGTGCCGTATGCGGCGGATCGCCCAGACGCATCGCGTGCGGATCGGCGTCTTGCCGTCATGGGCCTGTTTGCACCAGGTGCCGGAGTCATCGCAGCCGATGCTGAGATCAAGGCCCTCGCAGACCGCATTGCCAGCCAGCACCCGGTCACGCACGCATCATGGAGCGCGCGAGTCGTGCCGGTGCGCGAGGGCATCGCCGGTGAGAATGACAAGCTCATTCTTGCCCTGCTGGTGATTACGGTCACCATGGTGTTTCTCATCGCGTGCGCCAACGTCACGAACATGCTGCTGGCCAGCATGGCGGGCCGCGGCCGCGAGTTCGCCGTGCGGTCGGCGTTGGGAGCCGGCCGCGGGCAGGTGATCGGCCAGTTACTGAGCGAAGCATTCGTCCTCGCGGCGGCCGGCGGCCTGCTCGGCCTGGCGTTCAGCTACGCCGCGATCAAGCTGTTGGCCTCGCTCGCGCAGGGCAACTTCTTCTTCGACACCCTCGCTGTCAACTATCGCATCGCGCTCTTCGTCATGCTGCTCTCGTTCGTCGCGCCAGTGCTGTTCGCGCTGATTCCGGCGCTGCAGTCGACGCGCACGCAGGCGTCCGGGGGCCTCAACGACCTGGGCGCCCGCATCGCCGGCACACCCCGTGCGCGCCGTCTCAGGGGCGCGCTCGTGGTCGCGCAGATCGCGCTGGCCATGACGCTGATGGTGGTTTCGACACTTGCGCTGCGCTCGCTGATTGCCGTCATGACGGTCGACCTGGGTTTCAACGACGCCAGGATCGCCGTCGTCCGCTTCGAGGCGCCGCCCTGGAAGTACGCGTCTGACGATGATGTACGCCGGCTGGTTGCGGCGTCTCTCGATCGCCTTCGCGCGGCGCCTGGCGTGACGTTGGCGACGGCCGCGTCGAGTGTGCCTGGCATCGATGCCGATGTCATGGGCGAGCTCGACATCGAAGGCCGTCCGGCCGACCGTGGCGTCAGCCGGCTCGCAGGACGGGTCCTGGCGGGCGATCAGTACTTCGACACCCTCGGGATTCCGATCCTCGCGGGCCGTCCGATCGATGCTCGTGACAGCCTCGACGCCAGGCCCGTCTCGGTCGTCAGCCGCACGGCGGCGGAGCGATATCTGGGCGGCGTCGAATCGGCCGTCGGCCAGCGCGTGCGGCTCGGCGCGGCCGCCGCGTTTACCACGGTCGTCGGCGTGGCGGCCGATGTCGCCAACTCCGATGTCGACCAGGATCCCAATCCAATCGTGTACCTGCCGTTCGCGCAGCAGCCGTGGCGCGACATCGTGGTGCTGGCCGCATCGCCGGCGCCCGCGGCGGTCACGAGTGGTCTGCGCGACGCGATGCACGCGGTCGATCGTGATGTCGCCGTTGACGTCGCGACGTTCGGCGGGCTGCTGCGACAGGAGTTCTCCGCGCTGCCCGGGCTGGCCGCGTTGTTCGTCGCCTTCGGGGGTGTTGCGTTGGCGCTGGCGGCGTCGGGCTTGTACGGCGTCATCGCCTTCGTCGTGGCGCAACGCACGCGCGAGTTCGGGGTCCGCGTGGCGCTCGGCGCGCGGCCGTCCGATCTGCGGTCGCTGCTCGTCAGGCAGGGAGGCGTGCTCATAGGCACGGGCTTGGTGCTGGGGCTGGCCGGATCGATCGCGCTGGCCCAGGTCACGCGCGGCGTTCTGTTCGGCGTCAGCGTGTCCGATCCGACCACGTACCTCGCGATTGCGCTCATCGTCGCTGTCACGGCGCTCGTCGCCACGTATGTGCCCGCCAGACGCGCCATGCGCGTCGATCCGATCGAAGCGTTGAGAGCGGAATAGATATGAATGAAACTTCTCTCGGAGAATTCGAGCAGCTCGTCATGCTGGCGCTCGTGCGGGTCGGCGAAGACGCGTACGGCGTGCCCATTCATGAGGAGCTCTCGTCGCGCGCACGCCGGACGGTGAGCGTGGCGGCGGTCTACAAGACGCTGGAGCGCCTCGAGGCGAAAGACTATGTCTCGAGCCGCGTCGGCGAGCCGACGGCCGAGCGCGGTGGCCGGCGCCGCAAGTATTTCAAGCTCGAGTCCCGCGGCAGGCAGGCGCTGCGCGAATCGCTGGCGACGCTGCGCCGCATGACCGCAGGCATCGAAGCGGATCTTCCAGGCGGCGGACTCGGCTGATTCGAGATTAGCCGGCAGGGCTTTGTCCCTGCCGGTTCACACCAGCACCAGCAACCAGCAACCAACAACCAGCGGCCGACAACCGGTAAGATTAACCGGATATGGCCGGCTGGCAGGACTTCGCGGGGTTGAACCGGGGCTACATCCTCGAGTTGTACGACCGGTTTCGTGCCGATCCGAAATCCGTTGACCCTGCCACGCGGGCGATCTTCGAACAATGGGCGCCGGCTGATGAGGACGCGGCGCCGCCGGCACCTGCCGCGGCTTCACCCGCACAGAGTCCGGAAATCTATTCCGGCCTGGTCAAGCTCACGGGCTCAATCCGCAGGTATGGACACCTCGCGTCGACGCTCGATCCGCTCGGCGGTCAGCGCCAGGGGGATCCCGCGCTCGACCTCGCGACCTACGGTCTCACCGAAGCGCATCTGAAGCAGCTGCCGGCGTCGCTCGTCGGAGGTCCGCTCGCGCGCGATGCCGCCAGCGCCTTCGAAGCGGTGGAACGGCTTCGCACCATCTATTGCGGCGCGATCGGGTACGACGTCGCGCACATCTTCGTGCCTGAAGAGCGGCAGTGGCTTCGCGACGCGATCGAACGGGGCGCATTCCGTCCGCCCGCCAGGCCCCTCGACGAGGTTGCCCTTCTCGATCGCCTGACCGTGGTCGAAACGTTCGAGCGCTTTCTGCATCGCACGTTTCCCGGCAAGACGCGGTTCTCGATCGAAGGTCTCGACATGCTCGTGCCGGTGCTCGACGAGGTCATCGGCGACATCGCGGACGCCGGCACGCGCAGCGTCTTCATCGGCATGGCGCATCGCGGCCGCCTGAATGTGCTGGCCCACATTCTGAACAAGCCGTACGCGCAGATTCTGGCGGAGTTCAAGGATCCGGTGCGGTCGGCGGCACACTCGGGCGACAGCTCCTTTGCCGGCGACGTGAAGTACCACATGGGTGCGAGCCGCGCGATCAAGGACGGCAGGCAGCTCGAGATGCACGTGTCGATGCCGCCCAATCCCAGCCATCTCGAAGCGATCGATCCGGTGCTCGAGGGCATGGCGCGCGCCGCCGCGACCGACGGCTCGAGGGCCGGCGCACCGCGATTCGATCCCGATCTGGCGCTGCCGATTCTGATTCACGGCGACGCCGCGTTCGCCGGACAGGGTGTCGTCGCCGAGACGCTGAACTTCTGCAAGCTGCAGGGGTATTACACCGGCGGCACGATCCACATCATCGCGAACAATCAGCTCGGGTTCACCACCGACCCCGACGACCTCTTCAGCACGTTGTATGCGAGCGGCCTGGCGCGCGCCTTCAAGATTCCGATCATCCATGTCAATGCCGACGACCCGCCGGCGTGCGTGGAGGCGGCGCGCATCGCCGTGGCCTATCGCGCGAAGTTCAAGCGCGACGTGCTGATCGATCTGGTCGGCTATCGACGGTACGGCCACAACGAGGGGGACGAACCGGCGTTCACGCAGCCGACGCTCTACAAGACAATTGCGGACCATCCGACCGTGCGCGAGGTCTGGGCGCGCGCGCTCGAATCGCGCGGCGTAATTCAGCCAGGCGACGCCGATCGCATGATCGAGTCGCGCATGAACGCGCTGCAGGCGGCCTTCGACGGCCTCAATCCCGAGCGCGATCTCGTGGAGCCGCATGTGGAGCTGGCGCCGCCGGGCGCGGCCGCCCGGGTCAAGACCGCCGTCGCCCTGCCGCGTTTGACGGCGCTCAACGATGCGCTCCTTCAGCTGCCCGAAGGATTCGCGCCGCATCGCAAGCTCGAGAAGGCGCGCGAGCGCCGCCGGCAGATGCTGGCCGATCGCGACGCGCGGTCGATCGACTGGTCCTCTGCCGAGGAGCTCGCCTTCGCCACCATCCTCGAAGACGGCACGCCGATCCGACTGACCGGCGAAGACGTCGAGCGCGGCACGTTCAGCCAGCGCCATGCCGTGCTGCACGATGCCGCGACCGGCCGCACGCTCGTGCCGCTGCAGGCGCTGCCGCAGGCGAAGGCGTCGTTCGAGATCCATAACAGTCCGCTGTCCGAGAACGCCGCGGTCGGCTTCGAGTTCGGCTACAGCGTGCAGTCGCCGAAGACGCTCGTGGTCTGGGAAGCGCAGTACGGCGACTTCATCAACGGCGCCCAGGTCGTCATCGACGAGTTCATCGTGTCGGCCCGGGCCAAGTGGGGCCAGGAGCCCTCGCTCGTGCTGCTGCTGCCGCACGCGCACGAAGGACAGGGCCCCGATCACGCAAGCGCGCGCCCCGAACGCTTTCTGCAGCTCGCCGCCGACATCAACATGCGCGTGGCCAACTGCACCACCGCCGCGCAGTATTTCCATCTGCTGCGCCGCCAGGCGATGCTGCTCGTCGACGATCCGCTGCCGCTCGTCGTGCTGACGCCGAAAGGCCTGCTGCGGCATCCGGCCGTCGCGTCGGCCCCTCGCGAGCTGGCCGAGGGCCGCTGGCAGCAGGTGATTGACGATGAGGAGGCGCGCGCGCGGGAGAAAGACATCCGCCGTCTCGTGCTGTGCAGCGGGAAGGTGGCCATCGATCTGCTCACGAGCGATCGCCGCAAGGAGGCGGCCGCCGTGGCGATCTGCCGTGTCGAGCAGCTGTATCCACTGCCGGTCAACGACATCCGCACCGTGATGGAGAGTTATCCGTCGCTCGAGCAGGTGGTGTGGGTGCAGGAAGAGCCTGAAAACTACGGCGTCTTCGAATTCGTGCGCCCGCACCTGCAGGCGATCGTCTCGGGCCGCTTCAACTTCAGTTACATCGCGCGGCCCCGCAGCTCGAGTCCGGCCGAGGGCTCAGCGGCACGCCACGCGCAGAACCAGGCCCTGCTCATTGCGGCCGCGTTTAAGATCACGGAAAGGAAAACTGAGAACTTGAAACTAAAAACTCAAAACTAAGTTCTGAGTTCCCAGTTTTCAGTTCTAAGTTTCTGATACCTATGCCGTCCAACATTGTCGTGCCGGAAATGGGCGAATCGATCGTCGACGCCCGCATTGCCAAGTGGCTCAAGCAGGAAGGCGACGCCGTGTCGGTGGGCGAGCCGCTCGTCGAGCTCGAGACCGACAAGGTCGACGTCGAAGTCGCGGCGCCGCAGACGGGCGTGCTCTCGAAGATCGCTCACGCCACCGGTGCCGATGTGAAGATTGGAGATGTTCTCGGCACTATCAGCGAGGGGAAAGGGCAAAGGGCAGAGGGCAAAGGGAAAGAAAGGGAAGAGGGGAAAGGGAGAGGGGAAAGGGACAGGGCGGGCGCGGCAGCGGAAGTTGCGGCGACGCCGGCGGCGCGCCGGCTGGCGCGGCAGGAGAATGTCGATCTGTCGACCGTGAAGCCCGAAGGGCCGAGGGTGACGCCCGACGACATCAAGTCGGCAAAGCCCGCGCCCGCGGAGGCGCCACGTACCCACGTACCCACGACGCCCGAGCGCAGCGAGGAACGCGTGCGCATGTCCAAGCGCCGCGCGACCATCGCGAAGCGCCTCGTCGAAGTGCAATCGACGGCGGCGATGCTCACGACGTTCAACGAAGCCGACATGACGGCGGTGATGCAGCTGCGCGAGCGTCGGAAGCAGGCGTTCAAGGACCGGTATGGCGTCTCGCTCGGGCTGTCGTCGTTCTTCGTGAAGGCCGCGATTGCCGCGCTGCGTGAGTTTCCGCGTCTCAACGCCGAAATCCAGGGCGACGAGATGGTGCTCAAGCATTATTACGACATCGGCATCGCGGTCGGCTCCGAAGAAGGCCTCGTCGTGCCGGTGCTGCGCGATGCGGATCGTCTGTCGTTCGCGGAGATCGAGCAGGGCGTCCGCGATTTCGCCGCGCGCGCGAAGAACAGCACGCTGACGCTCGACGACCTGCGCGGCGGCACGTTCACCATCACCAACGGCGGCGTCTTCGGGTCGCTCATGAGCACGCCGATCCTGAATCCGCCGCAGGTCGGCATTCTCGGCCTGCACGCGATCAAGGATCGGCCCGCGGCTGTCGACGGACGCATCGAGCTTCGTCCGATGATGTACACCGCCCTCACGTACGATCACCGGATCGTGGATGGTTCCGAAGCGGTGCGCTTTCTGGTAAAAGTGAAGGAGCTGGTAGAAGATCCAGGACAGCTGTTGATTGAAGGATGAAAGTTAAGCTCATCGGTCTTGCCGTCGCCGCGTGCCTTGGGTGCACAAGCCCATCAGGCCCGGCAGATCCGAGTACCCACGTTGCGCTGAGCATCCGTTACCAGCCGCAAGTGCCCGCTGGGCCTCCCGACCCCGTCGCTACGGGCTGTATCCATCACTTCGCTCCGATCAACCTTCAGGTCTCCACCAGCTGGGGCGCGTCGGCGCGCCTGATCCCGGCCCCGGGCGGCGGCGGACTGCGCGCGGCCCTCGACGCGCAACCGGGCGACTACTGGCTTTCGATCGTCGACATCAACTTCTGCGGCGCGCCTGGGATCGACACGCCGTCGCCGGCATCCGGCGTGTCCGTTAACAACGTTGTGTTGACGCGCAGCCGCGTGGACAACGGCCGTCGTGTGTGGCTCTTCGGCGTGTCGGCGAAAGGAGACGTGCGTCCGTGACCGATGGCAAGTCGCCCGGCGTCGTCCTCGACACGGAAGTCGGGCGGCTGATCGATCAGCTCGAGCGCGCCATCTGCGGCGACCCGTGGCATGGCGATCCGGTGGTGACCATTCTCCAGCGCATTCCATTCGGCCAGGCCAACGCGAAGCCGGGCGCTGCACACTCGATCCGCGAAATCGTGCGTCACATGACGGCGTGGACCAATGAAGTGCGGCGCCGCGTCAACGGCATGCCGGCGGGAGAGCCGCCGGAAGGGGATTGGCCGGCCGCCGCCGGAAAAGGGGCCGCGGCGTGGGCGGAAGAGATCGACGCGCTGGTCGCCGCGCATAACGCCGTGGTGCACGATCTGCGCAAGCTCACCGAGGCGCAGCTGTTCGAACCCACGCGCGATCCGCGCGATCGCAAGACCGGCGCCGGCGTCACGCGCTACGTGCTGCTGCACGGCCTCGTGCAGCACCACGCATATCACGCCGGGCAGATTTCGCTGCTATCGCGGATCTAAATCACCAAATCCAGTTCGCGGTACTATCCTTCTCCAATGGCGACGTCCTACACCGCGAAGGATATTACCGTCCTTGAGGGCCTCGAGCCTGTTCGCAAGCGCCCCGGCATGTACATCGGCGGCGTCGGGTCGACGGGTCTGCATCATCTCGTCTGGGAGATCCTCGACAACGCCGTTGATGAGGCCATGAACGGCTTTGCGTCCAACATCAGCGTGACGCTGCATCGCGACGAGTCGTCGCTGACGATTACCGATGATGGCCGCGGCATTCCGGTCGACAAGCATCCGCAGACGAAGAAGAGCGCGCTCGAAGTGATCTTCACGACACTCCATGCCGGCGGCAAGTTCGAGCATGGCAGCTACAAGACGGCAGGCGGTCTGCACGGCGTCGGCGCCTCGGTGGTCAACGCCCTGTCGAAAGAGCTCGTCGCCACCGTCAGGCGCGACGGCGCCGAGTGGGAGCAGCGGTTCAAGCAGGGCCTGCCGGCTGGACCGGTGAAGAAGATTGGCGCGGCGCGCGGCACCGGCACGACCGTGTTCTTCCGCCCCGATCCCACCATCTTTCCGAGAGTCGAATTCGATCCCGCGATCATCCGCGAGCGGCTCGAGGTCACGAGTTACCTGCATCGCGGCGTCAAGATCACCTTCGACAATGACGCCGCGGAATCGGGCCAGCCGAAGCGCGAAGTCTTTCAGCACGACGAAGGGCTCGCCGACTATCTGAAGAAGATCCTCGCCGAGCGCAATTCGAAGGCCGTGCAGGACGCGCCGTTCACGATCACCAAGGAGCACGACGAGAGCGGCATGCGGCTCGACCTTGCGTTCCAGTGGACGCTGGCCACCGACGAGCACTTGCGCAGCTACGTCAACGGCATTCCCACGGGCTCGGGCGGCACGCATGAAAACGGATTCCGGGGCGGTCTCGGCAAGGCCGTGCGCAACTTCATCGACACGCACAACCTGACGCCGAAGGGCGTCACGATCACCGCCGACGACATTCGCGAGGGCCTCGTCGGCGTGCTGAGCATCTTCGTCCAGGAGCCGCAGTTTCAGGGTCAGACCAAGGATCGTCTCAACAACCCCGAGGCCACCGCCATTGTCGACAGCATCGTGCGCCCCGGCCTCGAGCACTGGCTGAACTCGAACATCAGCACCGCCGAAGCGATCGTGGCGCGCATCATCATGGCGGCGCGGGCGCGAGAAGCCAGCCGCGCGGCGCAGGCCGAGGTGCAGCGCAAGTCGGCGACGTCATCGCGGCTCACGCTGCCCGGCAAGCTGAGTGACTGCTCGTCGCCCGGCCGCGACGACAGCGAGATCTTCATCGTCGAGGGCGATTCCGCCGGCGGCTCCGCGAAACAGGGACGCGACCGCGCGCGACAGGCGATTCTGCCGCTTCGCGGCAAGGTGCTCAACACCGAGAGCGCGTCGATCGCGAAGGTGCTCGAGAACAAGGAGCTGGCCGATCTCGTGACGGCGCTGGGATGCGGCCTCGGCAAAAACTTCGATCTGTCGCGGCTGCGGTACGGACGCGTCATCATCCTTGCCGATGCCGATTCCGACGGCCATCACATTGCCACGCTTCTGCTGACCTTCATCTATCGGCACATGCCGGAGCTCATTGCCAACGGGAAGGTGTATCTCGCACAGCCGCCCCTGTATCGCATCGACATCGGCAAAGACACGTTCTGGGCCCTCGACGAGAAGCATCGTGAGGAGCTGTTGAAGCGCCACGGCAACGGCCGCGGCAAGCCCGACATCACGCGCTTCAAAGGACTGGGCGAGATGATGCCGAAGGTGTTGTGGGAGACGACCCTGAATCCACGCACGCGGCGGCTGCTTCGGGTCGAGATTTCCGACCAGATCGTGACGGATCGGGTGATTAACGAGCTCATGGGCAAAGACCCGTCTGCCCGGTTCCGGTTCATCATGGACCGGGCGGAAGAGGCGCAGGAGCTCGACGTTTAGCCTGTGCTACACTGATCCCTCGGCCGGCTCCCCCCGATAACCAGACCAATGAAGAATCTTAGACGTGTCTTTACGGCACTGTTCGTGGTGTCGTTTGCCCTGCTTGCAGGTGCGTGCTCGGCACTGCCCACCGGCCCCGACGACAAGAACGACGACGGCGCGGGCAGCAGCGCGGCGATCAAATACACGGCCGTGGGCGCGAGCGACGCCATTGCCATTGGCGCGAGCGTGTCGTGCCTGCCGTTCATCGACTGTCCATTGGGCACCGGCTACGTGCAGGTTCTGGCTCGCCAGCTCGCGCAGGGCGGGCGCTCCGTCAGCCTGCTGAATCTCGGCATCCCGGGCGCCGTGCTGAGCCCGCGCATCCAGACACTCTCGCAGTCGTACGGGCCGCGCGTGGACTTCAATTTTCTCGAACGCGAGCTGCCCTTCGTGGCGCGCGATTCGACGGTCGTGACCATCTTCGCCGGCGGCAACGACACCAACGTGGTGGCGCGGTCGGTCAGCGGGTCGTCGAACGGCAATCCGCGCGCCTATGTCGACGATCAGGTGCGCCAGTTCGCCGCCGAGATGGCGGCGCTGGTCGACGGCGTCCGCGCGCGCGCGCCGTCGGCGCGCATCGTCATTGCGAATCTTCCGAACTTCGCGGGCACGCCGTTCACGAACGGCTACACGCTCGATCAGCGGCGCGTGCTGCAGCAAATTTCGGTGGGCTTCTCGACGAACGGGATCAATACGCTGGCCTCGCGCCCGAACGTCGCGATCGTGGATCTGCTCTGCGAGGATCGGTTCTACGCCTCGTCCTCGTTTTCGGCGGACGGCTTTCATCCGAACGACAACGGCTACGCCATCATGGCCGAGATGATGCTGCAGGCGATCCGCGACACCGGGTACGGCGCGCCGCGCAGCAGCTGCGGGCGCATGTCGGTGGTCCCATCGCTGTAGAGGGCCTTATGCTGCTGTTGTGCGTCAGGCCCTTGCGGTAATTCTTTTTCTCTTCGAGCCGTTCCTGGCGGCGAGTTTGCTGCTGCGGGTCGGTCCCACGCTCTTCTACCGCGACGCGGTGACGCTCATCGCCGTCGCCGCGCGCGTCCTCCTGGCCCTTGCGTCTGTCGCCGCGGCCATCGGCCTTCGCGAGTCCCGTCCATACGCGCGGCTGCTCACCATCGCGGTTCTTGCGTCATCTGCGCTCTTCGCCGTTCTCCAATACTTCACGCGTGTGCTGCCAACCAGCCTGGCTCCGGATGTTGCGCCGCTTGTCACGGCCGGCATCGTCGTGCACCACGGCCTGTGGATTGCCTGGATTTGTTTCTCCAACAATGTTGTAGTAATGTCGCCGCCTCATGAATGACACTGAGACGCTCGCGCTGGGCGAGTTCGAGCAGATGGTGCTGCTCGCCGTCCTTCAGGCGGGCGACGATGCCTATGGGATGGCGGTGCACGCGGAACTGAAGCGGCGCGCATCGCGGCGTGTCGCGCTGGGCGCCGTGTACATGACGCTCGATCGCCTGGACAAGAAGGGCCTGCTCCAGTCGTGGACGACCGAGCCGACCCCGGAGCGGGGCGGCCGGGCGAAGCGGTGTTATGGCGTGACCCGCAACGCGCGCGCAGCCCTCCGAGCGTCGCGCCGGGCTCTCACGAATCTGTGGGAAGGCCTCGAAGGCATCTGATCATGCTCACGCGCCTGCTGTCGTGGCTGACCGACGCGGCGCTTGCCGACGCGATGATGAGCGACCTCACCAGCGAGCGCCGGCGCCACGCCCGGAAGTCGCCGGCGCTCGCCGCGTTGTGGTTCTGGCGGACTGCGATCGGGCTCGTCGGCCATCTTGCCGCCACCAGACTGCGCGCACGCGTATCGTCGCCATTGGAGGGCGCGGTGTCTCTGGCACGCGGCCGAGGCGATCTGCGGCACGCCATTCGATCGCTTCGCCGCGCACCGTGGTACTCGATTGCGGCCGTCGGCGTAATCGCGCTCGGCATGGCCTTCGCCACGACCGCATTCGCGGTGGTCGACGGTGTCCTGTTCAAGCCGCTGCCGTACCGGGATCCGGGCGAGCTGTACGCCGCCGGCCGGATAATCGTCCGCGACGGCGACGCCATCCCTCGTTTCCTGATGGCGTCGGCTATCGAAGTTGACGCGTGGGCCGGGGCGATCCCTGAAGCGGCGTTTGCGACGTTCAATACGAGCGGCGCCCCACTGGATCTCAGCGCTGCCGAACGCCCGCGCGTGGCGACAGTCGATGCGGCGTTCCTCGACGTGCTCGGCATGACACCTCTGATCGGAGGCTTCCGGCCAGAACATTTCGAGGGCCCGCGCGACATCCGGCCGGCATTGATCACACATCGGTTGTGGCAACGCGCGTTCGGAGGGGATCCCTCGATCGTTGGCCGCGTCGTGACGGATCTGGAGCAGCAGCGCGTTCAGGTCGTCGGCATTCTGCCGCGCGACTTCGTGTTCCCCGCGGTATCGAGCCGGCTGGTGCCGGAGATGCTGATGCCGCTGGTGCTTGATCCCGATGAGCGCCGCGACCTGCGGGCACGCAGCCAGCACGTGATCGCCAGGCTGCCTGCCGCTGTCGCAGAGACCGCCGCGGAACAGCGTCTGGCGCGCGCCGCCGCGGATCTCGAGCGCCTGTGGCCGGCAATTCCGCCATCGGCGGCGCCGGCTCGGCCCACACAGCCGCCGGATCTCATCCCGCTGCGATCGATCCTGTCGCCGGATGCGCGCGATGTCTCGTGGGCAGTCTTCGCGGCCAGTGCGTTCCTGATGCTGCTGGCGTGCGTGAACGTCTCAGGCCTGGCCGGCACGCGGCTGCAGGATCGTCGGCACGAGCTGGCAATGCGGCGCGCGCTGGGCGGTACGACCGGCGATCTGCTGCGAGTCCTCGCCATCGAGAGCAGCGTCATCGTCATCGCGGGTGCCGCATGCGGTCTGTTGTTCGCTCATTTCCTGCTGAACGTCACACTCGCGTTGATGCCGCCCGGCCTGATGTTTCTCAAGCCGCCCGTCATCGACGTTCGAGTTCTGGGTTTCGCGGTGCTCGCGTCGGCCGTATGCGTGGCGATCGTCACGCTCTGGCCGGCATGGTCAACGCGGCGCCCTCAAGTGGCGTCTGCCCTGACCGGCACGAGAGGCGCGTCCGGGCGCGCGCGCACCAACGCGCGTGCGGTCTTGATTGCCGCGCAGGTGGCGCTCGCGCTTGTGATGGCCGTCGCCGGAACCCTGTTGGCCGGCAGTCTGCTGCGCGTGTGGCGGGAAAACCCGGGCTTCAATCCCGACAACGCCGC
This sequence comes from Vicinamibacterales bacterium, assembly GCA_040902895.1. Lineage (GTDB taxonomy): Bacteria > Acidobacteriota > Vicinamibacteria > Vicinamibacterales > SCN-69-37 > JALYRV01. Next base: position 68,142 of record JBBDWL010000066.1, read on the forward strand.
CACGCTTCTGTTGAACGGGGGTGAAGGCGCGAGTGCGGCGCTGATCCACGACATGGTGGCGACGGTACGCGACACGCCGGGCGTGGCCGCGGCCGGAGGATTGAGCGATGCGCTGCTCGAGAACATGCGCAACGGCAGTCCGTTCGAGCCACCCGCAGGCGCCCTGTCAGGCGAGGCGTCTGATACCGGGATCATCGAGGGCATCAGCGTCACCGCCGGCTTCTTCGACGCGGCGGGCCTTCGAGCGATTGAAGGGCGTTTGCCGACCGGAGCGGAACTCAGACGTGGCGATCCCGTTGTGGCCGTGAGCGAGCGGGTTGCCCGGCAGTTCTGGCCTCGGGGCAGTGCACTCGGCCAGGGCCTCCGCGCTCGAGACCGGCTGTTCACGGTGGTCGGCGTTGTACCCGACGCACGCTACATGGCATTGGATGCCAAACCCGACGGCGCGATCTATTCGTCAATCGCCGCCGATGCGCGTCCCTCGATCCGGCACGTGCTCGTCCGGTTCGACGGCGACGCCGCCGTATCCCTCCCGCGCATCGTCAATCTTCTCTCCGATCGCTTCCCGATGTATCGCGTGAGCCGCGCGCAGACACTCACCGCAGCGCTGGGGGAATCCATCCGCCATCGACGGTTTCAGACGTGGCTCTTCTCGTCGTTCGGTGCCGCGGCGGTTCTGCTCGCGGGCGTCGGCATTCTCGGTGTCATGGCGATGACGACGGGACGGCGTACGCGGGAGGTGGGCATTCGCGTGGCCGTCGGCGCGACGCGAAGGGAGATCGTCCGACTCATGATGCGGGAGCAGCTCGCGACGGTCGCTGCCGGCCTGCTGACAGGCGCCCTTGTCGCGTCATGGGTCGTGCGGTTCCTGCAGGCGTACGTATACGAGCTGCGGATCTACGACCCAGGCGTGTGGCTGACGGCGATCGGCACGATTCTGGTCACCGCAGTCGCGGGAACGGCGCTGCCGGCGTGGCGTGCAGGAAGGATGGATCCGGTCAAGGCGCTCAGGATGGACTGATCGTCAGCACGATCTTCCCGACATGTCCCTCGTCGAGCGCGCGGTGTGCATCTGCGGCCCGGTCGATCGGGAACGTCGCGTGGATGACTGGTCGTACCGTGCCGCGTTCGATCAGCGGCCACACGTGTGCTTCGAGCTGACGTGCGATCGCGCCTTTTTCTTCAATTGATCTGATGCGAAGCGTCGAGCCCGTGATGGTCAGCCGTTTGAGAATGATCGGCCTGGCATCGAACGCCGCCTCCGTTCCGCCCATGAAACCAATCATCACGAGACGGCCGTCGCGCGCGAGCGATGCGATGTTTCTGCCGATGTACGGCCCGCCGACGATATCGAGGATGACATCGACGCCGCGTCCGTTGGTAAGGTCCTTGATGTGCTCGCTGAAGTCTTCGGTGCGGTAGTTGATGGCCTTCAGGGCGCCGAGCTTTTCGAGAGCGGCGCATCGATCGTCCGATCCCGCCGTTGTGAAGACCGGGCTGCCGAACGCTCGCGCGAGCTGGATGGCAGTCGTGCCGATGCCGCTGGCGCCGCCGTGCACGAGCAGCGTTTCGCCTGGCTGCAGGCGGCCGCGCTCGAAGACGTTGGTCCAGACCGTGAAGAATGTTTCGGGGATGGCCGCGGCCTCGATCATCGAGAGGCCTCGCGGAACGGGCAGGCACTGCGCTTCGGGGGCCACCGCGCGCGACGCGTAGCCGCCGCCTGAGACGAGCGCCATTACCATGTCGCCCGTCTTCCACCTCGTCACGCCGACGCCCACGGCGCTGATGCGTCCGGACACTTCAAGGCCGGGGATATCCGACGCGCCTTTCGGCGGTGGATACGTGCCCGCGCGCTGCATCGCGTCGGGCCTGTTCACGCCGGCCGCCGCGACGTCGATGAGCACTTCGTCAGGGCCAGGCACCGGATCCGGCCGCTCGACGGCACGCAGCACCTCGGGCCCGCCCGGCTCAGCGATCTCGACGCAGCGCACCGCTAATTTTCAACTTTCAACTTGCCAATTTTGAATTTCAGCGGAGCCCCGACGGCAGGCGGGGCGACGACAACAGCTGGCCGAAGATCTTCCAGCGCTCGTCAGCACGATCCGCCGTGCCGCCGTGCCGCTCGACCCACTCGCGCACGAGATCCTTGCCCAGGTTGTAGTTGATGACGTAGCTGCGGTACTGGTCGAAGAACCGCGTGCGCTGTTCCGCGCGATCCTTCGGCATCATCGCGTAGCGCTGCAGCCAGTCAATCGCCTGCTCGCGCGTGATGGCGCCATTCAGATACTGCCGCGCGGCTTCGTTGCCCGCGTAGCTCAGACGATCGATGATCGCCTGCACCTGGTAGTACTCGTCGGCCCGGGCGGGATCCAGGCCCGCGGCGGGAAAGAGCGCGGCCCTTTCATACTCGACACGCGACGTGCCCGGGAATGCCACCGGAATCCCGAAGTTCGCGGTGCCTTCCGCGATCAGCGATTGCGGCGAAAACAGGGGATAGACCGAGAACTCCATCCACCGCCGATCCCGCACGAGATGCTTTTCGAGCAGCGCGTTGTAGGCGTGGTGCCCGGGATACCCCTCGTGGCAGGCCAGATCGATCGCCCGATCGATGGTGATGGGCAGGTCGGTGTTGACCTGGATGACCGATCGGAAGCCGCCCTTGTACCAGTTATAGGCGCTCCATGATTTGCCGGTGACGTACTCAACGGTGAACGCTTCGCCTTCAGGCAGTGTGAGGTGCTTCAGCGTGCGCGCGCGGCATTCGTCGATCGCGAGCCGGAAGACGCGATCCAGTGTGTCGGGCGGAATGACGAATCGCGCGCGAAACGCGGAGTAGCGGTCGATGAGGGAACCTGCTCCGGGCAGCTTTGCCTCGAGCTCCGCGAGTGTCGCCTGAAACGACGCCTCGGAATTGACCGGCGCCACGGCGTCGTACAGCAGCCGCGATTCCTCGTCGAACGACAGCTTCTCGCCGTTCAGCATCCGCAGGCGCGTGTGCACCGCCAGCAGCTGTCCGGCCAGGTAGTCCTTCCGGAGCCTGGTGAGATCGTCGGCCTCGGCCGGCAGAACGAACGCCCTGGCTTCATGCAGGAGCGCCGCGGCGCCTGCAAGCAGGTCGGCGATCGGCGTTTTTTGTCCTTCGGCCGGCCGCAGCGCTTCGGGCCCGTAGTACGCGTCGACGAAGTCCGCGTCGTGCTGCCCGACTGCCAGCACGAGCCTCACATAGCGTTCGGCAATCTGATTCATGTCTGGCGTCAGCAGCTCGTCGAACCGAGAGATCGCCTCGGTGCGGTTGGTGCGCGGGGCCGACGGAGAATAATAGCGGCTGCCTTCGCGGGTTTCGATGACCATGCGGGCCGCGCCCCGCATGCCCGGCTCCACGGCGAAGCCGCTGATGTCTCCGCGGGCAAGCCGTACCTCGCGCCGCGGCAGCTCGAGCTGCAAAACGATTTCCTGAGGACTTGCGCGGATTCGATAGTACGTCGCGGCAAACCACCACCAATAGGCGAGTCCGATGGCCGATATGGCGAGCAGAACGAGCGCAATCGCCGATCGGCCGTTCAGCCCGCCGCGCGCCCGGCGCAGGCGCCAGGCAAACAGCAGCACCGCAGCGATGACGACGGCGGCAACCGTTACGAGGGCTATGCGGGCTTCGGCGAGATCGGCGGGGAATGTCTCGGAGAACATCCCCTGAATGCTACCCCACGAATTTGTAGCCGAGACCGTGAACCGTGAGCACGTACTGCGGATGGCGAGGATTGGGCTCGATCTTCTGCCTGAGCCAGGCCACGTGCACGTCGACGGTGCGCGTCGACGGCATGGCGTTGTAGCCCCACACCTCGTTGAGAAGCTCGTCGCGCGACAGCGTCGCGCCGCGATGCTCGATGAAATAGCGGAGCAGCTGAAACTCGCGCGCCGACAGCTCGATCTCGGTCCCGTCGCGGCGCACTTCGGCCTTCCGAAAGTCGACGGCGATGTTGCCGAAGGCATATTGCTGCGCCGTCACGACCTGCGTGGCGGAGGCGGCGCGACGGATCTGCGCCTCGATGCGCGCCACCAGCTCCATCATGTCGAAGGGCTTTGCGACATAGTCGTCGGCGCCGAGCTTCAGCCCGACAACCTTGTCAGCCACCTGTCCGCGTGCCGTCAGCATGATGATGGGCGTCATCACGCCGCGGTTGCGCAGATCACGGCATACGTCGAAGCCGTTGGCGCCAGGCAGCATGACGTCGAGCAGGATGACGTCGAATGGCTCGGATGCGGCGCGCGCGAGCGCGGTCACGCCATCGGCCGCGTGCTCCACCTGATAGCCTTCGCTCTTCAGGCGATCGGTCATCGTGAGCACGAGGCCCGGCTCGTCCTCGACGAGAAAGACTTTTTTCATGCGGGCTGTTCGCCCGCCAGCGTGGGCACCGCGAGATCGGCGCGCGACGGAATATGGATCGTGAACGCGGCGCCTTGGCCCGGCGCCGTCCGCACCGTGACGCGCCCCCCGTGCGCTTCGGCAATGCGTTTCACCAGATGCAGGCCGAGACCGTTGCCCTGCACCTGATCGGCCACGGCGCGCCGCCCGCGATAGAACGCATTGAAGATGTGCGGCAGATCGCCGGCCGCAACGCCGGGGCCGCGATCGGACACGGTGATCCGCACCTCGCGGCCGCGCCGCGACGCGGCGGCATCGACGGTGACGCCGATCCAGCCGCCAGACGCGCCATATTTCAAGGCGTTGCCCACGAGATTCTGTACGCCTCGTCGCAAGAGCATCTCGTCGGCCAGCACCAGCGGGAGCTCCTCGGCGACCCGCAGCTCGATGTCGATGTCGGTGGCGCGCGACGATGTTTCCGGAGAGGCGAGTACGGCGCGCGCCACATCGCCCGCGTCAACCGGCTGCTGCGCCATGGGCCTCCGCTCGCCCGAAAGACCGGCGAGCGCCAGTGTCTGTTCGACCATGTCGGTGAGACGCCGGCCTTCGGTTTCAATCAGCTCCCCGTAGCGTTTCGGATCCTGCACGACGCCGTCGGCGAGGTTCTGGCCCGCCGATCGGATCACCGCCAGCGGCGTTCGCAATTCATGCGACACCGTGGCGACAAAATCCATCTGTTGTGACGCGAGCCGTTCGGCGCGCCGTGCGGAGACCAGCACGAGTCCGACGCTGGCCCCGAGCAAGGCCAGCATGCCAAAACTCATGATGAGATTGCGGCGCCGCACGCGCTGCACCGCCGCTTCGAGCGATCCGGCGCGATGCTTGAGCAGCACCTGCCACGCGCCCGCGCCGAAGCCTGTCATCGCCACGGGGGTACCACCGGCGCTTGCGCCGCGCTGTGCCGGCAGGACGATGCGTTCCGACTGGACGGCAGCTGCCGTGGCCTGCCTCTCGATGACGGCGACGCGATCCGGCTGCGATACACCCGGCGCAGGAGGAGGGGGCGGCGGTGCCTCAGGACTCACGGACCGAGGCATCCTGGCCGCATCGAGACCCACGGCGTAGCCTGCCGCGCCGCGCAGCTCGGTCGCAAGCAGCCGATCGATCACGGCGGGCCTGATGCCGAGCGCTCCGACTTTGATGTCTGCTTCAGCAGGCTGCACGGGCGCCCGTGTGGTGTTGCTCACGTAGACCACATGATCGGGCGTGCGCGACCGCACGATGGTCAGCCGGTATTCGTCGAGACTGTCGCCCAGGCGCTGCGCCACGAGCTGCGGCAGCACCTCGCCGGCGAACTTCTGCTGATCGAGCACCAGGAGCACTGAGCCTCCCGGTGTCATCAGATGGCTCTCCACGCCATGCTGGCTCACGCGATGCGCCATGATCGGCAGCGACACCAGCACCGCAAGCGGATCTGTGAGGATGGTCTGCGACACGCGAAACGTGAACGTTCCGGCGCTGGTCGTCGCCGACGCCAGCCTCCGTCCTCGTTCCTGGATGGCCTGCAGCTCCTGCGGCCATTCAACCGGCGTCAATACGCCGGAAGCGGGATCGAACGTCCGAAGCTTGCCGTCGGCCGCGATGGCATAAATGTCTTTGATCAGATCGGGATGACGGCTCGTCTCGCGCCAGACCTTGTGCCGCGCCGCGAGCGTCTGCTCAATCGGCGCAGTCTGCGCCGGCCGTACCTGAAAGGCCAGATACACCAGCGCGATTTCGCGATCGATATCCGACGCCAGCTCCTCCGCCCGCCTCGTCATCGTCTCGTGCATACGCTGCCGTTCGGCCTGGCTTACCTGTCCGAGCCAGTGGTACTGCAGGGCAGCCAGAACGGCCAGCACCACCATCAGTACCAGCGGCACGGCGAGACGAAGCGGTACGAGTCGAAGCCTTCGCACCAAAGGAGTCTAGCATCCGCAGCGGAACGAATAGAGCCGCTAACTTGTTGAAATCGCTGGTTTTACGTTCTTTACAAACTCTTTGCGCGGGCTTAACCCCTTAGAGGCATCCGAAGGCCACGATCGCTACGTCTAACGGTGCGGCCATCTCTTGAGGAGTTTCAACATGCGGAAAGTCAGTCTGTTTCTGATCGTCGCGCTTGCCGCGGCGGCATCGTTCTCGACGCCGGCCCTCGCGCAGGACAAAGCGGCCGAAGTGCTCGCCAATGTGCGCACAGCCCTTGGCGCGGGCAAGCTCGAGACGCTCAAGACCTTCTCGCTCGAAGCAAAGACCGCGCGCAACATCGGCGAGCGCCAGATGACGAGTGAGATCGAAATCTTTCTCGAGCTGCCGGATAAGTACCTGCGGGTCGACAACGTGACCGCGCCGGTTGCCGCCAGCATGACGAGCGGCTTCAACGGCGACAACGTCATTCGTTCGGCTGGTAACGCCATGGGCGCCGGTCCGATGGTGATGATGAACGGCGTTGCCGCTGGCGGCGGCACGATGGTCATGACGAGAGTGGCGCCCGGCGGCGGCGCCGGCGGCATGCGCGGAGCCGGACCAGGATCCGATCCGCCGACTCCGGAACAGCAGGCGATGATGAACGCCTCGATCATTCGCAGCCAGCGCGTCGATCTGTCGCGCCTGATGCTCGGATGGTTCGGACAGGCGCATCCCGGTCTCAACGTCACCTACACCTACGCCGGTGAAGCCGAGTCGCCCGACGGCAAGGCGCACATCATTAACATCAAGGCCGGCGGCGGGTTCGACGTGAACCTCTTTGTCGACCAGGCGACCAGCATCCCGCTGATGCTCACATATCAGGGCGCCGAGCCGCGCGTGATCAACAGGACGACAGGCCGCTCCGGCGGCGACGGCGCCGCAGGCGTGCCGCCTCCTCCTCCGCCGCCGCCGCCCCCCGGCGCCGGCGCTGTGATGGGCCACGCGCCTGGCATGCACACACCGCCGCCCGCAGGCGGCCAGGCTCAGATGACGCAGGAGGAAATGCAGAAGCAGCTCGAGGAGATGAGGAAGACACCTCCGAAGATGATCGAGTACCGCATTTACTTCACCGACTGGAAGGAAGTCGACGGGATCCAGTTCCCGCACATGCTGCAGCGCGCTGTCGGCGGCACGACCACCGAAGAGTGGACCATCAGCAAAGTCAAAGTGAATCCGAAGATCGACGCGAAGAAGTTCTCATGACGAAAATCCTTCTCAGTCTGTTTCTTATCGCCGCCGCGCCCGTGGCGGCGGCGGCGCAGGGTAACGCGCCGCAGCCCGGACGCCTTCAGGTGGTTGTCCTGGATCCGTCGGGCGCGGTCATTCCCGGCGCCCTCGTGAGCCTGTTCGGCGCCGAGGGCCGCACCAAGGGGGCGACGCGCGCCGACGTGCCGAGCGACATGGAAGGCGTGGCACGCTTCGATGGCCTGCCCGCCGGCCGCTACAACATTCAGGTGATGTTCGAGGGGTTCGAAACCATCGGCGTCATCGATCTTCGTTTGCGCGCGGGCGAAACGATGCGGCGCGAGGTGAGCCTGCCGATCAAGCGGCAGGAGGAATCGGTGTCGGTCGGCCGCGACCCCGCGACCAACGCCTCGGATCCGAAGAACGGCCGCTTCGATACGACCCTGTCGAAGGATCAGATCGATGCGCTGCCCGACGATCCGGATGAAATGGCCGCGCTGCTCGAACAGATGGCCGGGCCCGGCGCGACCATCCGCGTCGACGGCTTCCGCGGCGGGCGTCTGCCTCCCAAGGAGCAGATTCGTTCGATCCGCATCAGCCGCGATCCGTTCGCCGCCGAGCATCACGGCAGCGGCACGTTCCACATCGACATCGTCACCCAGCCCGGCATGGGGCCGCTGCGCGGCGGCATGAACTTCAATTTCGCGGACGATGCGCTCAACGCGAGGACGGCGACGCAGCCGGCCAAGGGTGACATGCGCGATCAGATGATCGGCTTCAATCTGTTCGGCACCATCATTCCGCAGAAGACGTCATTTTCGCTCTCGGGAAACGGAGCCTCGAACTATCGCGCGTCGGAAGTGAACGCACGCACGCTCGAGGGGCAGCAGAACTTCTCGTTTCGCCAGCCGAACGAGAGCTTCTCGTTCAACGGCCGCATCGATCACGCCGTGAGCAAGTCGCACACAGTGCGTGCGAATCTGATGGCGAATCAGCGGGAAAACGAAATGGGCGTCGGCGGCTTCAGCCTGCGCGAACAAGGCGTGCAGTCGAAGGTGCAGTCAGGGACACTGCGGCTGTCGGACACCGGACCCTGGGGCAAGTCGTGGCTGAACGAAACGCGCCTGCAGATCGGCGTGACCTCGTCGGACAATCGCGCGACGTTCGAAGGCCAGACGATTCGCGTGCTCGACGCCTTCACGGGCGGCGGCGCTCAGTCGACGGGCGGACGCGACGTCACGAATCTCGAGCTCGCCTCGAATCTCGACTACGCCAAAGGCAAGCACTCGGTGCGGGTTGGCTTCCTGCTGGAGGGGGAGTGGGTCGAAAGCGATCAGCAGTCCAACTATCTGGGGACGTTCACGTTCGCCAGTCTTGCCGACTTCGAGGCCGGCCGGCCGACGCAGTTCTCGATTCGCGAGGGCAACCCGCTGGTGGAGTACTCGCAGTGGCAGCTGGGACTGTTCGCGCAGGATGACTGGCGCGCGCGCCCGAACCTCACGGTCAGCTTCGGCGTGCGCCAGGAGCTGCAGCAGAACCTCGACGACACGCTGAACCTCTCGCCTCGCTTCGGCCTGACCTGGTCGCCGTTCAAGAGCGGCAAGACGACCGTGCGCGGCAGCCTGGGCGTGTTCAACGACTGGCTCGAGTCGCAGACGTACGAGCAGGTGCTGCAGGTCGACGGCGTGCGGCTGACCGAGACCGTGATCCGCAATCCCGGCTTCCCGGATCCGTATCAGGGCGGCGTACGGCTGCAGGCGCTTCCGGGCAGCACGTATGTGTTTGGCGACGATCTGTCGATGCCGTATTCGGTGCGCGCGTCGGCGGGCGTGCAGCAGCAGCTCACGCAGAATCTCGGCACCAGCGTGATGTACAGCTTCATGCGCGGCTACGATCGCTTCCGCGGCCGCAACATCAATGCGCCGATTGACGGCGTGCGTCCGGATCCGTCGTTCGGCAACATCACGCAGGTGGAATCCACGGGCGGGCAGCGGCAGCACATGATGCACGCCATGCTCAACTTCAACATTCCGGCAAAGCGCCTGTTCATGTTCCTGAACTACACGCTGAACCATTCCGAGAATGACTCTACGAGTCCCTTTGCGCTGCCGGCCGACAACTACAACCTCGAGGCCGAGTGGGGACCGGCGGCGGTCTCGCGTCACTCGCTCGGCGGCAACCTGAGCACCGTGCTGTTCGGGCGCTTCAACGTGAGCCTCAACGCCTCGGTGCGATCGGGGCAGCCGTACAACGTGACGACCGGCCGCGACGACAACGGCGACACGGTGTTCAGCGATCGTCCTGAGGGTGTCGGGCGCAACAGCGCGCGCGGCAAGGCGATCTACACGCTGGGCGGAATGTTCTCGTACTCGTTGGGCTTCGGCCGCAGCGGCGGTGAAGGCGGCGCAGGCGGCACGACCGTGATCATGCGCGACGGCGCCGCGACGCCGGCGGCCGGTGCCGGCCAGATGGTGGTGATGGCCGGCGGCCCCATGGTGCAGAACAGGAGCCGCTACTCGATGAATTTGTTCGTGCAGGGCCAGAACCTGCTCAACACCGTGAATCCGCAGGGCTACTCGGGTGTCATGACGTCCCCCTTCTTCGGCCAACCGACGGGCGCGATGCCCGCGCGGTCGCTGAGGGTCGGCGTGCGCTTCGGCTTTTAGCTCTTCGACTCGCAAGGGATAATCAGCGGGCTTTGGGTTCGTGCGTAGACGTCTGCGGCGGCACGGGGCGTTTACTGTCGCGGCACTGGTCGGCACGGCCCTGTCGGCGTTCATCATTCTGAGACGTAGTCGGTCAATTGCAGATTGACGATCTCAGATTGATGATTCATTTCAGATTGAAGATTGCAGACTGGTCATTTTTCCTGCCGACGATCCACGGCCCGGCAATGAGCGCGCCCCCCATGAATGACCATTTTTAGATCGTCAATCTGCAATGAATCTTCAATCAGAGATCGTCAATTTTCAATTCCTCAGCGTCCTTGCGCCGTGAGCCGCGAAGCGGCGAGGATTGCCACGAGCTCTCGTGCCTCCTGCAGCAGCGGGGCTGTCTGTTCCAGCGGCGCAAACTCACATCCGTCGATCACCTCGAACCAACCTACGCATTCGTCTGCTTCCTCCAGGGCGATCCCGAGTTTCGAGATGAACTCACGCTTGGAACGGCCGCGACAGGCGATTCGGTAGTTGGACGCGGTGGATGTAGACGCGCGGCATAACTGATCGGCGATGTACCGGGTTTCGAGTTTCAGCCAGAGCGGCTTGCAGAAGTTCACGGTTGCGACGGCGAACGCCGTCATCCGTTTGCGCAGTTGTTCTGGAGTCATGCCGCGCCGTTAAAGCATGCGGCATGCCGGGCAGCTCTCAGTCCTAATGGCCATTCTTCAATGGCTAAATCTGCAATGAATCTTCAATCTAAGATCGCAGATCTTCAATTCCTGAGTGCCGTAGTCGGATTCAACCGCGCGGCTCGCCTGGCGGGCACGAGGCAGGCGACCACCGTCACGGTCGTGACGATTAGCAGAATCGACACCAACGTGAGGGGATCGCCGGAGCGGATGCCGAGGTCCATCGACGCCATCGCAATCGATACACCGTAAGCGAGGCCAAGGCCGAGCGGGACGGCGATGACGAGTTGAATGATCGCGCGCTTCAGCACGAGCCAGGCGACCTGCGTCTGCTGTGCGCCGAGCGCCATGCGCAACCCGATCTCGCTTCGGCGCTGGCCGACCGAATAGGCGGTCACGGCGTACATGCCGATCGTCGACAGCACCAGGCCGAACACGGCGAACAGCACGAAGAGCGTGCCGAACACGCGCAGCGGCCACCGCTGCCGCGCCAGATAGTCTTCCATCGTCCTCACCTGGAAGACAGGCAGATCCTGATCGATCGCCTGCACTGTCGTGCGAAGGCCGGCTGCCAGCGTCTCGACCGGCTGACGGCTGCGGAGCGCCACCACAAAGCCGCTGGCCGTCGACATGCGCAGCGGCCGGTACACGACCGCATTGAGCTCCTCGGCGTTCGCGTTGCCATGGCGAATGTGCGGCACGACGCCGACAATCGAGGCCCAGACCGTGTCTTTGTCGTCACCGCGCAGCATGATGCGGCGGTCGATTGGATTTTCGCGGCCGTAGTACCGCTCGACGAAGCGCTGGTTGACGACGACGGCCTCGGCTCCAGGCGCGCCGTCGCGATCGTTCAGCAGCCGTCCCTGGGCCGGCTCTATGCGAAACGTTTCGAAGAAGCCTGGGCGTACGGTCGCGACCTGTGCTCTCCTCGGCGACTCGGTGGTGGCGCGCGGCTGTCCCTCGAGGTCTAGCGTCAGCGAGCTAAGACCATCGCCCGGCAAGGCCGTGCCGATCGACACGCTTTCGACACCAGGCAGCGCACGAAGGCGCTCGTCGAGCTGCTCGACAAGCCGGTGGCGCGACGGGCCGTCGGGATATTTCGACTGCATCAGGTCGAGCCGCGCGGTAAGCACGTTGTCGGTGCTGGCGCCGAGGTCGGCGTTGTAAAGATTGACGAAGCTGCGGATCATCCCGCCGGCGGCGCCGAGCAGCGCAAGCGTGAATGCCACCTCGAGCACCACGAGGGAGCTCGTGAGCCAGCGCCCGCGGCCAGTCGTGGCGCCGCGGCTGGCATCCTTCAGTACTTCGTTGGTATCCGTGCGCGCGAGCTGTAATGCGGGCGCGAGGCCGAAGACCAGGCCCGTGCCCACGCACGCTAGCGCGAGCCACCCGAAGACGCGCCAGTCGAAGGTGAAGAGGATCCAGTAGGGTTTGCCGACATCGGTCGTCGCGCGATCGAACAGCGTGACGCCGATATAGGCGCATGCAAGGCCCAGGATGCCGCCAAGGCAGCCGAGCAAGACGCTTTCGGTGAGCAGCTGCGCGACGATCGTCCGCCGCGCTGCACCGAGCGCGATCCGCACGGCGATCTCGCGCGTCCGCGACACAGCGCGCGCGATGAGCAGGTTGGCGACGTTCGCGCACGCGATGAGCAGCAGCAGCGACACGGCCGTAAGCAGCATCAGGAACATGATCCGGATGGGGCCGCCGTTCTGCCGCTCATTGAAGGTCTGCACCAGCACGCCCATGTTCTTGTTGGTGGCGGGATAGGCCTGCTCCAGCCGCGCGGCGATTCCGGCAAGCTCGGTTTGCGCTTCCGCCACGCTCATGCCGCCTTTCAGACGGCCGAACACTTCCATCCCTCGAAAATCGCGCTTTCGCCGCTCCTCAGTGACCTGCAGTGGAATCCACGCCTCGGCCTGGTTTGGAAACTTCACCCCACGCGGCATGATGCCGACGATCTCGGTGGGGATCTCATTGATCCGCACCGTGCGGCCGATGACGTCGCGCGCCGATCCGAACCGGCGCTGCCAGATCTCGTGTCCGAGAATCACCACCGGCGCCGCGCCAGGCTTGCCGTCTGCATCGATGAAGTCGCGGCCCAGTTGCATGGGTTGTCCGAGCAAACCGAAGGCGTTCGGCGTCACGCGCATCCCGGGAATCCGCTCAGGAGCGCCGGGCTCGCCACTCACGTTGAACGGCTGTCCGGACATGGCCGCGAGCCCGCGAAACGATTTCGCGTCGGCCTTCCAGTCTTCGTAGTCGGGCCACGAGACCGGACTGTCATCGCGATTCTGGTTGTTGTAGCTGGCGGCGTAGACGATTTCGTCGGGGTTTTGGTAGGGCAGGCCCCGCAGCAGCACCGCGTTCACCAGCGTGAAAACCGTGGTGTTCATGCCGATGCCGAGTCCGATCGCGAGCACGACGACGAGCGCGAAACCCGGCTCGGCGCCGAGGCGGCGGAAGGCGTACCGCAGGTTCTGCATGGAAGCGGATACGTTTCGGCACCCACGCCGGTTCACAAACCCTTAATATTGCCGGATGCGACAGGGACTTCGGTTCTGGGACGACCGCACGCCGCCGGCACGACGTCAGTCGTGGCCGACGTGGAAACCGTCGAAAGGCGGCGCAGGCGACCGCGCCGACATCGTAGTGATTGGCGGCGGACTCACAGGGTGTGCAAGCGCTTACGCATTTGCCGCGGCAGGCTACAGCGTGATCCTGCTCGAGGCAGCGCGAATCGCATCCGGCGCGACGGCCGGAAGCACGGGACTGCTGCTTTCCGGCTTCGACGGATCGTTCGCGTCGCACGACGCGCTGCACGGCCGCAGGGCATCGCGCGCGATGTGGCAGCAGGCGCGCCGCGGCGTCCTCGAATTCGCGGCGCTGATCCGGCGCCTCGGCATCCGCTGCGATCTCGAGAGCACATCGGTCATCACGATTGCGAACGACGTGAAGGCGCTCGCGAAGGAATATGGCGCGCGGCGCGAGGCAGGGCTGCAGGTCTCGCGACTCACCGCTTCGGCGGCCGTGCGCGAAACGGCCGTCGAGGACGCCGCGCGCGCGGCGATGCGCACGCCCGGTGCGTTCACGTTCGATCCGGTGCGCGCAACACTCGGCCTCGCATCGCATGCGGGCAAGGCCGGCGCGCGGATCTTCGAGCAGTCGCCCGTGCTGCGCGTCAAACACCTGCCGCGTGGCAGAGGCGTGCAGGTGCGCACCGCGGCCGGCATGATCGCGGCGCAGGCTGCCGTCATCGCCACAGGATCCGCGGGCCCGCTGGTGTCGCAGCTGCGCCGCCACTTCATCACCCGCGATACGTACATCATCGTCACCGAGCCCATGCCCGGTGCGATGCGACGCGGCGTCGGTCAGCGCAAGAGCGCGCTGATGGATTCAGGCACGCCGCCGCACACCGTGCGCTGGCTGAAAGACGATCGCGTCATGATTTCCGGCGCGGATCAACCGGCGCCGCCTGCTCGACTGACGGATCGCACGCTGACGCAGCGCACCGGACAATTGATGTACGAGTTGTCGTTGTTGTATCCCGCGCTTTCGGGCATTCAGCCTGCCTACTCCTGGGCAGTTCAACTCGCAACTACAGCGGACGGAGCACCTTTCGTGGGTCCGCATCGTAATCTGCCCGGTCATCTGCTGTCGCTTGGGTTCGGCCGTCACGGAGATGGGTTGGCATGGCTGGCGGCCAGGGCGCTGGTGCGCTACCATCGAGGCGCCCCCACCAAGGACGACGCCGTGTTCGGTTTTACCCGGCACGACGCGTGACGGTCTTATATCGCTATGCAGACTCGACGCGAACTTTACGCCGGCCATCTGCTGCGCCGCGCAGGCTTCGGCGCGACGCCTGAGGAACTGCGCGACTACGCCTCGATCAGCACCGGCGCCGCCATCGACCGGCTGATCAACTTTGAGTCGCAGCCCGGCGATGTCGATGCGCGTGTCGGATCGCCCGGCTACGTCAGCGTCACCGCGCGCGGCAGGTTTCTGCCCAGCGCCAACATCACCGATGCGCGCCAGCGATGGCTGTTCCGCATGGTGCACTCCTCACGCCCGCTGCAGGAGAAGATGGCGCTCTTCTGGCACAACCATTTTGCCACCGCCTACAGCAAGATCGCGGGCACCTTCGGCGCGTTCGAGGGCACGCGCATGATGGCGGCAAAGCCCACGGAAGATCCCGGCGGCGTCCGCGGTCAACTCGAATTGTTCCGGCAGTTCGCCCTGGGCAATTTCCGCGATCTGCTCGTCGAAGTCGCGAAAGATCCGGCGATGCTCGTGTGGCTCGACGGACGGTTGAATATCAGGGCGCGCCCGCAGGAAAACTTCGCGCGCGAGCTGATGGAGCTGTTCACGTTCGGCGTCGGCCATTTCACCGAGTCTGACGTCTATGCGGCGGCGCGCGTCTTCACGGGCTGGAACCTCGCCCGTCCCGGCGATCGGACGAATCCGGCGACATACTATCGGTTCAACTTCAACGCCGGACAGCACGACACCGCGCCGAAAGAATTCTCCTTCGCGATCTATCCGGGCGGCAGCCGCACGATTCCGGCGCGCGCTTCGGCGCAAGGGATGCAGGACGGCCTCGATCTGATCGATGCGCTGGCGCGGCATCCCGAAACGGCGCGGCGTCTGGTGCGGAAGCTTCATGCGTTCTTCGTGAGCGAGATTGAAGAGCCGTCGGAGGCGTTCGTCGCGCGCCTCGCCGATGTGTACCTGAAGCACAACACCGACATCCGCCCGGTGATGCGCGAGCTGCTGCGGTCGCCGGAGTTTTTCGTGACCGCCAATCACTTCAGCCGATATTCGTGGCCCGTCGAGTTCGTGGTGCGCGCGCTCAAGGAAGTGGGCCATGTCGGGTTCTCGGTCAACAACGCGCTGGCGCCGCTCACCAACATGGGACAGCAGCTGTTCGAGCCGCCCGACGTCAACGGGTGGGATCCCGGTCCGGGGTGGTTTTCGACCGGCGCGATGCTTGCGCGCATGAACTTCGCGGCGCAGCTGGCCACCAATCAGCGTGTGAATCTGCGCGATCAGGCGCGAGGGCACGGCTCGACGCCCGAGGCGCTGCTCTCATTCGCGCGCGAGCGGCTGACGCTGCCCGCGCCGGAAGGGGACGGCCGCTCGGCGTATCTCGATTACCTTCGCGCGGGCGCCGCGTGGTCCGGCTCCGACACGCAGCTGCTGGCGAAGACGGCGGGCCTGGTGCACCTGATGGTGGGGTCGGGCGACTACCAGTTCGTCTGAGGCTCTTCATGAAATTCACACGGCGATCGTTCGTCAAAGGCGGCGTCTCGGCATTCACGGTCGGCTTCGCGGCGCCCGCGTTTCTCTCGGATGTCGCGCGCGCGCAGGGATCCTCGCGGCGCAACCTCGTGGTGCTCTATCTGAGCGGCGGCAACGACGCGCTCAGCACGCTGGTGCCGTACACCGATCCGCAGTACTACGGGCGCCGGCCGACCCTTGCCGTGCCGGCGGAGAGCGTGCTGCAGGTGGGCACCGACAGCGGCGGCCACGCCCTTGGCCTGCATCCGCGCCTCACGGATCTGCGCGCGATCTTCAACCAGGGCGACCTCGCCATCATCCAGCGCACGGGCTATACGAACTCGACCCGGTCGCATTTCCTGGGGACGGACATCTATTCGACCGGAAAGCCCGGCCAGCCGATCGGATCGGGATGGCTCGGACGGTATCTCGACATGCTGCCTTCGCCCGTGGATCCGCTTGTCGGGTGGGCGACCACGCGTGAAGTGCCGCGGTCGCTCATCGGCGACAGGACGAGCGTGCCGGCGATTCAGAATCCCGTGCAGTACGCGTTCGCGAGTCCGAACGGCGGCTCCGATGCTCTTTATGCGCGCGAGGCGATTACGCGCATTGCGTCGCACGTGCCGGTCGACGCGCCGCATCTGGCATTCGTCAACGGCACGCAGCAGGCCGCGCTGGCGACGCTCGATCGCGTGGCCACCGTCGCGGCGTATTCGCCGAGCGTGACGTATCCGAACAACGGATTCGGTCAGGCGCTGCGATCGGTGGCCGGCGCGATCGTCCAGGGAATTGGCACGAAGGTGTTCTGGGTGACCACCGGCGGATACGACACGCACGCGTCACAGAACACCACCACCGGCGCCTATGCCAATCTGATGACGACGCTCAACGGCGGCCTTGGCGCGTTCTACGACGACCTGCGCAATCAGGGCCTGCTCGCCGACACGCTGGTGCTGCAGTTTTCGGAGTTCGGCCGCCGCATCAGTGAGAACGGCAGCGCGGGCACCGACCATGGCGCAGGCGGAATGATGATGGCTATTGGCGGCGGCGTGCGTGGCGGAATCTACGGCACTGCCGCTGACCTCGCGCCCGGCGCGAGCAATCCGACGCTCGAGAACAACAGCGGCGACGTGCGCTACGAAACCGACTTCCGCACGGTGTATGCCCGCGTGCTCGACACCTGGCTGGGCGCCGATTCAGTGCCGATCCTGGGCGGCGACTTCCGCGACGGACATCAATTTATTTAAGAAACTGCAATCAGTTCCCAGATCGCAGTTTCGGCGTTGCGTCGTCAAGCGAGCGAGATGCGTATGGCTCGAGCAGTTCCGGAAGGCGTGATGCGGTCAGTCCTGTTCACGGTCATCGTTGGTCAAAGGCATTTGTCACTACCATCAATTCGACTCTTGATCTGCAGACTATCTAGCCACGGCCGGCAGTCGGTGCAAGAGCGTCAAGTCGTGACGTCCGAAGTACGCTGGCGCGTCCTCGCCCCACGACTCTGAGATGCGCTGCCTGCCGTTCTCCGCCTGCGCGCGCATGGCAGCACCGTCCTGCGCGCTCGATATGGCCTTTCCCGCCAGAAACGCCAGTGCCGCTAGACGCCAGTGCAACTCTGGGTTGTCGGCGGTCTGCGGCGCCTGAAGCGCGGCCCGCGCCGCGGAATACGCCAGTCCAGCCTCGCCGCGGCGTAGCCGCGTGAGCGCCACCCAGTAGCTCAGATATCGACGCCCCGGCGAGTGCGAGAGCTTCTGGGCCCACGCATGGAGCACGGCGGGCGACGTTCGCGCGCGCCCCAAATGGGCGTGCGCGTATTCCAGCAGCACGCCGGCCAGAAGGGCCCGGGTCGGTTGGCCTTCGGTTGGCGGCCCGCTGAAGCCTGTCGGGCGGCGACCATGCGATCCTAGCGCTCTATCTGTCTCGTGCTCATCCCGACTGCAGCCGCGGCCGCCGTTTGTCGCGCGTCGGCGCTGACGAAGGTGAGCCTGGGTGCCGCGATGCGAGTCGCGAATAGTTGCGCGGATGCAACGTGGATCGCGTCAAGCGCGCGCAGGGGATGCGTTGCAACGAGGGTTTCGGCGGTCGTGAGCACTTCACTCGAGACGCCGACGATCGTCCAGAACGCACGATCACTCGCGAACCGTTCAAGGATCTCCGCCACTCGCTCCGCACCCAGCGAGCCGTCCGACACACGGCGTCGCAGGGCGCCGCGAAGTTCGACCGGTAACACAGCCGAGATCACACAGGCATGACGCCGCAACAATTGCAGAACCTGCCGGCGGCCGGGCTCATCGACATAGCGTTTGATGAGGGCGCTCGTATCGAAATAGGCCCACGCCACGGCTACGCCCGGTCTTCACGGTCTTCGATGACTGTCTTCGACAGCGGCTTGCCTTTGACTTTGACTGGCCGCCAGCGAGGTGCTGGCGTCGGACCTTTGCGAGCGGCCTGCCTGATCAAGCCCTCGTCGGCCATTTCCTGCAGTGCGGCTTCTTCGACGTCTGCGTCTTTGAGGGGTTTGATGACCGCAAACGGACGTCCACGCTCGGTCAGGACGACTTCCTTGCCGGCGCGCACGGCCTTGATGGCCTTCGAGAACCCCTGATTCGCCTCGCGGAGCCCGAGCTTCATGTAGTGATGATACTACATCGCTACGGACGCAGGCCAGGCCCCACGAACGCCTTCGCCTCCCGCAGCTCCGGCCGCGGCGACTTCGGATCCATGACGTCGATCAGGCTGCGGTAGTGCGCCTTTGCCGCGTCCGTCCTGCCGGCCGCTTTGGCCGCGCGCGCGGCGCCGAGGATGGTCCGTGTGCGATTCGGCTCGCGCTTCAGCGTGGCCTCATACGCCGCCAGCGCATCGGCCGGCCGGTTGTGCACCATGAGGATGTCGCCAAGCAGCTCGCGCGCCGGAAGGAGCGGACCAGGCGTCACCGGATGCTTCTCGACCAACTCCTCCCTGTCGGCGGCCTCGCGCGCCAAACGCATCGCCTCGTCATGACGTCCTTCGGCGTGCGCGATCCAGGCCGACACCGCAATGCGCTGCGCATCGATGACGACCGGCCAGTACGGGTCCTTGCGCGCCGTGAGCGCGGCGACAATCTTTTCAAGCGCCGCCGTCTGTTCCTTCGCAAGCGCGATGTCGCCCGAGCGCGCAGCGCCGAGACCTTTCGCGAAGTGCGTGACGGCGGCGTCGGCTGACATCGACGTCGACGTCACCGCCAGCGCCGCCGCGCCCTTCCAGTCATCCCGCTCGAGCGCATATCGCGCCGGCATGGCCAGGGCGTTGTAAGAGCCGAGCGTCCCCCCGATGTACTCCCCTGACACATTGCCGCCGATTTCCTTGATCACGGCCATGGCCGCATCGTCGCGCCCCTGCTGCAGGTAGGCGTAGACCATGTAATCCATCGGATGCGACTTGCCGCCCGGCGACGGCTCGAGATCGGCGGAGCGCCGGTTCGTCTTGATCGACTCGTCCCAGTGCCCGAGGCGCGTAAAGATGTGCGACGGCATATGCAGCGCGTGCGGAGCGGCCGGCGCAATGCCGGCGTACTGCCGCGCGGCATCGAGCGCGAGATTCGCCAGCGGCGGCGAATCGAACGCATGAATGATGTAGTGCGCGAGGCCGGGATGTTTCGGCTGCTCGCGGTAAAGCCGCGTCAGAATCGTGGCCGCATCCTTCTGCTGCGCGAACGTGAGATCGGTCGGCGGAGCATTCGCGACGCGGAAGATCGCATGAAAGATCTTCGCCTCGTTGTCGTCGGGAAAGCGGTCGACGATGGCTTTCATCGACGCTTCGTAGCGCGCCATGCGCGCGCGATTGTTCAGCGTGGCGTGATCCTGGAACAGGGCGGTGGCCGCATCGATATAGGCGCGATCGCGATCGCTCCTGCCGCCGATGCTCGCGGCCTTCTGCGCCGCGGCCCAGCCCGCCGCTTGTCCTTCCGCGCCGCTGCCGGCCGCCATGGGATTGCCGAAATGCGTCAGGGCGACGCCCCAGTAGGCGATGCCGCATCCCGGGTCCGCCGCGACGACCGACTCGAAGGCCTTCCGCGCCTCGGGGAACCAGAACGAGTGCAGCATCGCGATGGCCCGGCTCATTCGGGCCTGCGCTTCCGCATGGCACGAGATGGGGAAATTTACGGAGCCGAGCTCAGCCGAATGGTGCTGCTGTGCCCGGGGCACCGCGACGGCGAGGGCGATGGTTAGTGCGGTAAGAAGTGGGCGCATGGCCAGAATAGTAAACCTTTCTCTTGCCTAGATCGTCTAGTGGAGCGAGGATTGAAGCATGAGTCCACGCAAGAGCGCCGATCGCGCGGGCGACATGATGCAGGGCACGCTCGACATGCTGGTGCTCCAGACCCTGGTGCTCGGCCCGGCCCACGGCTATGCCATCGCCGAAATCATTCAGAGACGCAGCGACGCCGTGCTCCAGGTCGAACAGGGGTCGCTGTATCCGGCGCTGCACCGGCTCGAAGACAAGGGGCTGATTGCCTCGTTCTGGGGCACGTCCGAGAACAACCGGAAGGCGCGCTTCTATAAATTGACGGCGGCCGGCAAGCGCCGGCTGCACGAGGAATCGAGCCGCTGGCAGCAGCTGGTGGCCGCCATCGGCCGCGTGATGGACCCGGCCCCTCGACTCCGCTCAGGGCAGGCCGACGACTGATGGGCATCCGCCGCTTCTTTAAAAGGACAGGTTGGGATCGCGAGCGATCGCGCGAAATCGACGCGCACATCGCGCTCATGGCCGACGACCTGCGCGCCCGCGGCATTCCGCACGACGAGGCCGAGCGGCGCGCGCGCGCACGCTTCGGCAATCCCATCGCCATTCGCGAGGAGATCTATCAGATGAACAGCATTCCCCTGATCGAAACACTCGTGCGCGACGGACGATATGCGCTGCGCCTCTTGCGCCGCAGTCCCGGATTCGCCGTCACCGCCATCCTCACACTGGCGATCGCCATCGGCGCCAACGCCGCGGTGTTCAGCCTTGTCGATGGCGTGCTGCTGCGGCCGCTGCCATATCCGAACCCCGATCAACTGGCGCATGCCGAGCGGGTCACGATGTCGTCGCGCGGCGTGTTCCAGAGTCCCGGCATCGACGGCGCCATGTGGGAGGCAATCAGGCAGCACGTCACGTCCGCCGACACCGCCGTCTATTCCGACTGGCGAGCCGGGGTGAACCTCGCGATCGGCGGAACCGCGATGAATGTCGACCACCAGCGCGTCAGCGCCGGGTTCTTCCGCGTCATCGGCGTGTCTCCGGTCCGAGGACGCGAGTTTACCGAGGAAGAAGATCGGGCCGGCGGACCGGCCGCGGTCATTCTTTCGCACGGCCTCTGGCAGCGTGCCTTTGGCGGCAATCCATCGGTGCTGAATTCCACGGTTCTCGTCCGCGGCGAGCCCCACACCATCGTCGGCATCATGCCCGCGTCGTTTCGCGGCAACTTTTCGATGGCCGATCTGTGGACTCCGGTGCGCGCAAGCCGCAGGGGACAAGGTGGCGGCACGAACTTCCTCGCTCTTCTGCGCGTGAAGGGAAGCGCCGAGGCAGTGGAGGCAGAGCTCAATCAGGCGTACCACAGTCTTGGCTTCAAGCCGCGGGAGGGCGAGCATGTGTGGTACCACCTTGCTCCAGTCAAGCAGATGGTCACGGCCGGATCGCGCGATCCGCTGCTCACGATGTGGGCCGCGGTTGGACTCGTCCTGCTGATCGCATCTGTGAATCTCGCCGGTCTGCTCCTTTCGCGCGCGCGGACGCGCACTCGTGAGATCGCCACGCGCATGGCGTTAGGCAGCGGGCGCCGGGCGGTCATCCGCCAGCTGCTCGTGGAAAGCATCACCCTCGCGCTTGCCGGCGGCGTGCTCGGGGTTCTGGTCGGCCAGCTGATGCTCAACGGCATGCAGGCGCTCGCCGGCAATCAGTACTCGCTGTGGCAGGACGTGACCCTTGACTTGCGCGCGGTTGCCGCCACCGCCGCGATCACCATGCTCGCGGCCGTGATCTTCGGCACCATTCCGGCGCTTCAGGCCAGCCGCCTCGATGTGCAATCCGGCCTGCGAGAAGGGGAGTCGCGCGGCGCGTCGGCGAGGTTGCGCTTGGCGTCGTTCTGCTCGTCGGCGCCGGTCTGCTGACCCGGACGTTCGTCTCGCTCCAGCGGCTCGAGCCCGGCTTCGATCTCACGAACATCGTGACCGCGACGGCGTCGCTGGAGGACACGCGATATCAGACAGCCGCACAGATTCAGCTGCTGTTCGACCGCACACTCGAGCGCGTGTCATCGATTTCTGGTGTTGAATCGGCCGCTGTCTCGCTCGGCCTTCCTTATCAGCGCATCCTGAACCTTGGCTTCAAACCGCTCGATGGCGAGCAGGCCGGCGACACAGAGACGGGCTTCATCGCGAACGTTACCTATGTCTCGCCGGAGTACTTCTCGACACTTCGCATTCCCCTGAAAAAGGGGCGGGTTATTGAGCCCGTCGATCGGGAGGAATCAGCCGGGGCCGTAGTGGTCAACGAGGCATTCGAGCGCCGCTTTTACAGAGATGGGGCCATCGGGCGCCGTATCGGAGTCGCCGGACGTGAACGCGAAATCGTCGGCGTCGTCGCCAACGTCCAGCAGGGAGCCTCGGGAATCGGCGGTGCAGGTCCGATCCAGACCACCCCGATCGTTTACCTTGCGGCGGCCCAGACGATGGCGGGAACGTTCAATCTGGTGCACACGTGGTTTTCGCCGACGTGGATCGTGCGCACGTCACGGTCAGTGACGGGCATCGAACAGCATCTGCGCGCGGCCGTGAGCGCGATCGATCCGCAGCTGCCGGTGGCATCCGTGCGCAGCATGTCGCAGGTGCGATCGGCCGCCACGGAATCGCAACGGTTCCTGATGGTGCTGGCCACGATGCTGGGCGCGGCGTCGATGCTGCTTGCCGCTATCGGCATCCACGGGCTTATCTCGAGCTCCATTACCGAGCGCACGCGCGAGATTGGCATCCGCATGGCGCTTGGATCGACCGCGGCTCAGGCGATTCGCGTGATCGCGTGGCCAGGAATTGCGCTCACGGTCATCGGCATCGTGATCGGCGGACTGCTCGCGCGAGCGCTGACACGCTATATCGCGAGTCTGCTGTGGGGCGTGCAGCCGACCGATCCGGCCACGTTCGGGCTGGTTGGGGCGCTGCTGCTGTTCGTGGCCATTCTCGCGAGCGTGCTGCCGGCGCTGCGCATCATGCGCTGGGATCCGGCGCAGACGCTGCGCGCATAATTTTCGCGCTCCGTAACGCGCTTACGCGCGCGGAAAGAGAAACAAGGCGGCTCTTCCATAAATCACGCCCGTTTCCTCTCGGTGAGACAGCTGCGCCGGGGCACGCCCTTTGCCCTTCGCAGGCGCGTGCGAGCCGGAGCAGTGTGCCTATTCCTCCCCAGCAGCCACTGCTCCCTCGCCAATTCTGACGCGTGCCGTCGCGCAGGATGTGATCACGCTGGGCGCCATCATCGGATTCGAGTACCGCTTCGCGCCGGCGGCGAACCTGCAGATCGGCGCGCATCGATCGCTGCTGTTCAAGACGATTCAGATCTTCGCGCGGCACGACACGATCAGGCGGAGCGATCGTATGCCGGTCGGCGTGTCGGGTCATGAAGACCACGACCATGACGTGCCCGGCACGTCGGACGCCGATCATTCGGTGGAAGAGGAACGCATGTTCTACGCGGGGTTGGGAGGCCGGCTGCGCCTGCGGCCGACCGTGTTTATCGTGGGCGAGATCATTCCGCGCACCGGCTTCACGCCGGGCGCGCATCAGTGGGCGGCCGGCATCGAGAAGCGCACCGACGGTCACCAGTTTCAACTGAACGTATCGAACAGCTTCGGCACGACGAACGCGCAGCTCGCGAGAGGCGGCACGCCGGGCAACGTCTATCTCGGCTTCAATCTCGCACGCAAGTTTTAGTCTGGAGGATTCGAATGCAGGTGAAACGATTCGCAGCTCTTCTCGTGATGGCCCTTGCCGCGCTTGGCGCAGCCGCTTGTGACGACAATCCGAACGATCCCGATGATGACACGATCGTCTTTACGGCGACCATGAGCGGGACGCAGGAAGTGCCGCCGGCCACCGGCGCCGAGGCCGGCGCGACCGGAACGGCCACGATTACGTTCAACCTGACACGCGGTGCCGGCGATGTCATCACGGCCGCCACGGCGAACTTCTCGTCGACGGTGTCGAACATGCCCGCCGGGAGCACGCTGATTCTGGCGCACATTCACACCGGCGCGGCCGGCACGGCCGGCGGCCCCGTCGTCAATACCGGGCTCTCGGCTGCCACGGCGATTCCCATTGTCAATGGCACGGCAACGCTGACGTTCAATAACATCACGATCACGGATCCGGCGACCGCGCAGAGCATCATCGACAATCCGGCCGCGTTCTATTTCAACGTGCACTCAGCCGCGAATCCGGGCGGCGTGGTGCGCGGGCAGCTGGTGAGACAGGGGTCGTAGCGTTCGCGTCCCTGGCGGCGGCTCGGATAAGATTCCCCCATGCTTCGTCCGAGCCGCCGTTATCTTCCAGCCGCGCTGGCGGTCCTTTTCTTCTCGGCCTCTCTTGCAGCGCAGTCCGCGCCGCTTGTCCGCCGAAGCTCGCAGAGCGAAGGCGGGCCCCTCGTTCGCGCCACTGCACTGCGCGAAGCCGTCGATCTGTATCGGCGCGCGGTGGAACAGGATCACATCCGCGGCGCGGTGCTGTATGTGGCGCAGAACGGCAGCGTCCTGCTGCACGAGGCGGTCGGGTTCCGCCATCACGCGTACGGCGTGCCGATGCTGACGGACTCGATGTTCCGGATGGCGTCGAATACCAAACCGGTCGTGGCCACCGCCGTCATGATGCTTGCCGAAGACGGGAAGCTCTCGATCGACGATCCGGTCGCGAAGCACCTGCCGTCGTTCGACAACGAGAAGTCTCGCCGCATTACGATCGCGCAGCTGCTTTCGCACAGCTCGGGGCTGCGCATCGAGCCCATCTTCTATCCGTTCAAGGCTGAAGAAGAGGTCTCGCTGCAGGCGGCCGTGGCGAAGTTCGGGGCTGAAGGGCCTAAGGAAGGGCCGGGGACCTATTCGTACAACAACGCCGGCTACAACACGCTCGGTGCAATCATCGAGGTCGTGTCGGGCATGCCGCTCGAAGCGTTTCTCAAGTCGCGCCTCTACGAGCCGCTGGGGATGAGTGACACCCTCAATCATGAGGATCCGGCGAAGCTGCAGCGGATGGCCACGGTGTATCGGGGGCGCCGCAGCGGCGAGAAGGTCACGTTCACACAAGGATTCACGCCTGGTGATAGGCCCGACTACCCGGTCATCCGTGCGTCCGGTGGAATGATCTCCACCGCCGCCGACTACGCGAAGTTTCTCGAGATGTTCCGTCAGGGCGGCGCCTACGGAGGCAAACGGCTGCTGAGAGAAGAGACGGTCAAAGCCATGATCACGCCGCGCGCACGCATGAACGACGCCGGCTCATACGGCTACGGCTGGATGATCGCGAATGACGGCACCTATTCCCACACCGGTTCAGACGGCACGATGGCGTGGGTCGATCCCGCGCGCGGCATCATCGGCATGGTGCTCACGCAAAGCCCGGGCGGCATCAATCCCACGCGCGAGTTCCGCGCGAAAATCAGCGCCGCACTTGCGGCGCTGTCGTCCCCTTCGCGCGTGCCTTTTTCTGTTCGTCGACCATAGCGGCCACATCCGCAAGCAGCTTTTTCGCGTCGTACACGATGCCGTCCTTGATCGTGTACTTGATGCCGCCCACGCGCTCGACTTTGCCGGTCGCGTCATTGAGGCGCAGCGCGCCCGTGCCATAGAGCACTTTCAGGTTCTGCAGCGGGTTCTGATCGACCAGCACGAGATCGGCAAGCAGCCCCGTGCGGACGATCCCGAACTCGAGCGGCTTGCCTGACGGCTCGTGCAGCGCCTCGGCGCCGTGCATGGTCGCCGCGCGAATCACCTCGAGCGGATGGAAGCCGGCTTCCTGCAGCAGCTCCATCTCGTGGATCACGCCAAACCCCCACGTGTTGTAGATGTACGACGCATCGTCGCTCACGGTCACGCGCCCGCCCATCTTCTTGTAGTCGTTCAGCAGCCGAAACCAGACCTGATAGAAGTTGCGCCAGGCGATCTCGTCCGAGAGAGTCCAGTCGAAGAAGTACGAGCCGTGGTTCTCGCGGCTGGGCGTGTAGAAGTCCATCAGCGACGGCAGCGTGTAGGTGTCGTGCCAGTCGGCGTTGCGCATGCGCATCACGTCCCGTCCCGCCGCGTACGCCGTCATCGTCGGATCCATGATCGTGCCGAGCTTGACGTGCTCCTGCAGGTAGGCATTCCATTCAGGGCTGCCCGGCGGATGGATCTTGTCCCAGAGCCGCGCGACCTGGCTGAAGCGCCACTGTTCGTCGTTGTAGTTCATCTGGTGCGGCCAGGGCTGCACCTCATAGTCTTTGAGCAGCGCCTCGAAGTGGCCGTAGAAGTGCGTCACCGTGCCGAGACCGAGCTTCGCGGCGGTGAGCGCGTTCATCTGCGCGACGCCGCGCTGTTCGAGATGCGCGGTGGATCCGAGCCCGAGCTTGTTGGCCTCGTCGAGTAGGGCCGCCATGATCGGCGGGGGATAGGCGACCAGCTTCATGCCGTCGACGCCGTTGGCCGCGCACCACTGCACCCACGCGCGCGCCTTTTCGGGCGTGTCCACCGGGCCTTTGCCCCAGCCGGCGCCCGGCCGCTGATAGTTGAAGATGCGGGGCGCGACGATCTCGTTGCGCGCGCTGCGCTGCTTTTCCCTGAGCGCGAACGCCTGCGGGCCGAACTCCACGCCGCGCCCCGCGGTCACGCCGTGCGCCATCCACAGCTTGTAGGCGTACTCCGCCTCCGGACTCTTGGGTGGGCCGCCGGCGTGCATGTGCAGGTTGACGAAGCCGGGCAGCATGTACCAGCCGGTGGCGTCGATCTCATGATCGAAGTCGCGCGGCTGCCGGTTGGGCCGCAGCGGAATGCCTGGCGTGCCCGCACTTCGAATTGCCGCGATGCGGTTGCCCTCGATGACGACGTCCATCGGCCCGGCCGGTGGGGCGCCCGTGCCGTCGATGATGGTGATGCCCCGGATTACGAGCGTCTTGAACGGGCCGAGCCCTTCGCCGGGCCTGCGGTCGGGCGCCGGCGTGATGCCACCCTGGGCAATGGCGGTCGAGCTCACGAGCGCGAGAGCAAGACAGAAAGTGGAAGTGCGAATCATGCACGCATAATAGCGTTGATGAAGCGTTCCGGTGTCGCCGATCTTCCGCTGCACGGGGGCCGCGTGCCTCAGTGGCTTGCCACGCGGATGACGACGCTCGGGACGGCGATTTCGGAGAGCGTCATCCTTCATTACGGCCAGTCCGAGCTCTTGACGCGTCTCAGCGATCCATTCTGGTTCCAGGCGCTCGGCACCGTCATGGGCATGGACTGGCACTCGTCAGGCATCACGACATCGGTGCTTGGGGCGCTGAAGCGCGGCCTGAATCCTCGCGCGCACGAGCTCGGCATCCATATTTGCGGAGGCCGCGGCCGTCATTCGCGCAACGCGCCCGCCGAGCTGCGCGCCATTGCCGACCGGCGAGGCTTCGACGGCGACGCGCTCGTCCGCGCCAGCCGCCTGGCCGCGCGGGTCGACAACAACGCAATCGCCGACGGATTCCAGATCTATCTGCACGGCTTCGTTCTGTCGGCTTCGGGCGAATGGGCGATCGTCCAGCAGGGCATGAACGAGCGCTCGCGGCTCGCGCGGCGCTATCACTGGCATTCCGCGGCCGTTCGCGACTTCACCTCAGAGCCGCACACGGCCATCGTCGGCCACCCGGAAGGGATCATCCAGAATCTTGTGGATCGGCGCGCGAAGCCTGCACAGGATGCGCTCGTCGAGATCGCGCGTACGGATCCGGCGAAGACGCTGGCTGAGGCAAGAAAGTTGAACGCGCCGATTCATCACGACGTGCGCGCAGAGAATATCGATCTCAAGCGGCTTGGCGCCGTGCTCGCGCTCGCCTACGAGCGCGACCTGCGCGACTTTGCCTCGGTGCTGCTCGTCGAGAAGCTCGGACCGCGAACGCTGCAATCGCTGGCGCTGGTCGCAGAAGTCGTGCACGGCACGCCCACGCGCTTTTCCGATCCCGCGCGATTCTCGTTCGCGCACGGCGGGAAGGACCGGCACCCCTTCCCGGTGCCGCTCAAGACGTACGACGAGACCATCGACGTCCTGCGTCGCAGCCTGGAGGCGGCCAAAGTCGGTGACACCGACAAGATGAACGGCATGAAACGGCTGCACGAGTTCGCGCAGGGCATCGAGCGGACCTACGCGCCCGAGGCCGATTTCAAGGCCGTCATGGAAACCGAAGAGGCCATTTCGAAATCGCTTGGCGGGCGAAGCGTGTTCGATGACCCGCCTTCGCCAAGGCTTCGGCGGGCAAGCAAGCGCCAGCTCAATCTCCTGGAAGACTAGCCCTTCGCGGCCTTCGCCCAGCTGTCTTTCAGCGTGACCGTGCGATTGAAAACCGGCCTATGGCCTGTGGCCTGTGGCCTATGGCCTGAATCGACACAGAAATATCCGAGCCGCTCGAACTGATAACGAGTGCCGGCCGGCGCGTCTTTGACTGACGGTTCGATCTTCGCGTCCGAGACAACTTCGAGGGACGCGGGATTCATCTGCTTCAGGAAGTCGGTGTGGCCCTTGCCTGGTTCCTCGACCGTGAAGAGCCGATCGTAAAGCCGGACTTCGCATTCGAGCGCGTGCGCGGCTGAAACCCAGTGCAGAGTCGCCTTGGGCCGCCGGCCGTCTGGCGCATCGCCGCCGCGCGTAGCGGGGTCGTACGTGCATCGCAGCTCGACGATTTCACCCGCATCATTCTTAATAGCCTCGCGGCATGTGATGAAGTACGCGTTCCTCAGCCGTACTTCACGCCCCGGCGCGAGCCGGAAGAACTTCTTCGGCGGATCCTCCATGAAGTCGTCCGCTTCGATGAACAGCACTTTCGCGAACGGCACCTTGCGCGTGCCTGCTGCATCGTCCTCCGGATTGTTGGTGACATCGAGCTCTTCGGTCTGGCCCTCTGGATAGTTCTCGATGATCACCTTCAGCGGACGCAGCACGGCCATGACACGCGGCGCGCGCTGGTTCAGGTCTTCGCGCACGAAATGCTCGAGCAGCGCGAGATCGACCAGGTTCTCGCGCTTGGCAACGCCGACCTCGTCGCAGAAGCGGCGCAGCGCCTCTGGCGTGTAACCGCGCCGGCGCATGCCCGAAATCGTCGGCATGCGCGGATCGTCCCAGCCCGACACGTGATTCTCGGTCACCAGCTGCAACAGCTTGCGCTTGCTCATCACCGTGTAATTCAGATTGAGGCGCGCGAATTCGATCTGCTGTGGACGGCCCGGCAGCGGCAGACTGTCGACCAGCCAGTCGTACAGCGGACGATGGTCCTCGAACTCCAGCGTGCAGAGCGAGTGCGTGATCCGCTCGAAGGCATCCGACAGCGGATGCGCGTAGTCGTACATCGGATAGATGCACCACGCGTCTCCGGTATTGTGATGGTGCGCGTGCTTGATGCGATACAGCACCGGGTCGCGCATGTTGATGTTCGGCGACGCCATATCGATCTTCGCCCGCAGCACATGTGCGCCGTCCGGAAACTCGCCCGCGCGCATCCGGCGGAACAGATCGAGATTCTCCTCGACCGATCGCGTGCGATGCGGGCTCTCGAGCCCGGGCGCGGTGAGTGTGCCACGCCCTTCGCGGATCTCGTCGGCCGACTGGCTGTCGACGTATGCCTTGCCGTCGCGAATCAGCTGCTCGGCGCAGTCATACAAGCGCTCGAAGTAATCGGACGCGAAGAACTTGTTGTCCCACTCGAAACCGAGCCACCGCACATCGTCCTGAATCGACTCGACATACTCGACGTCTTCCTTGACCGGATTCGTATCGTCGAAGCGCAGGTTGCAGATGCCGCCGAACTCCTGCGCGATGCCGAAGTTGAGACAGATCGACTTGGCGTGGCCGATATGCAGGTAGCCGTTCGGCTCGGGAGGGAAGCGGGTCGCCACACGGCCGCCATGTTTCCCCGACGCCTTGTCGGCGGTGACAGTTTCGCGAATGAAGTCGGTGCGGGTCTCGGACGCACTGGTCATCTGTATATGAGAATCATAGGCGAATTACACCACTTGACAATACGAATTACACATGTATGATTGCCGCATGGCCAGTGCAATCCAGGCCCAGGTGCTCGACGCAGCGGTTGGTATCTGCCGCGAACGGGGCAGCTGGACATTCGAGCTGTCTGAGATCATTCACGCCCTCCCCGACCTCAATCCGCAGAGCGTGAGGACCCACGTCACATCGCGGTGCTGCGTGAATGCTCCCGCGAATCATGCTCACCGCTGGTCCTATTTCCGCCGCGTCGGACGTGGCAAATACGAGGTCATGCCGGCATACCGTCGCGCGGAAATCGTCCGCGCTGCTCATGTGCGCGAGGCGCAGCCGGTGTACGCCCCAAACCTGCCACTCAGGTCTCTTCTCCATGCCGTGATTACTCGGAGCGAGAAGTGGTACGTCGCTGAGGTGCTGGAGCTTCCCGTCGTCACACAGGCGCGCACGCTCGACGAGATCGTGACGAACGTCCGCGAAGCGGTTGGTCTGCACCTCCGGGACGAGGATCGGGCGCTGCTTGGACTCGCCGACCGCGTTCGCGTGGCCGTGTCTTACGAAACCGGCATCGAGTCGTGACGCTGCGGCTCAGGCGTCTGAGCAGCCGTCAACTGCTGCAGGGCCTGCGCGGGCTCGGCTTCGACATCGTCAACATCGAAGGCAGTCACGCCAAACTCCGGCGCGTTTCGCCAGCGGGCAGTCAAACCCTCACCGTTCCCCTCCACGACAGCCTTCAGCCTGGCACGCTGGTCGCGATCTATCGCCAGGTGCGCCGATACGTGCCCGAAGAAGAGGCCCGGCCAATCTTCTATCGATAGCTTCGGCGCCGGAACCTGCGCGGCGCTTCCAACGTTTATACCTTTACGTATAAACTGACACGCCATGAAAGACGCCCTGCCAGAACACTGGTTTCACATTCTTCTGTCGCTGGCCGGCCAGGACCTGCATGGCCTCGCCATTACCCGTGAGGTCTTCGACCGCACTGGCGGCCGGATGCACCTGTGGCCCGGGATGCTCTACGGCGCTCTCAAGCAGATGGCGGCGCTCGGCTACGTCACGGAGACTGCGGCGCCCGCCGACGCGGCCACGGGCGGCGGCAAGCCCCGGTTCTATCGCCTCACGCCGCTCGGGCGCCGGACCTGCGCCGCCGAGGCCGAACGGCTCGCCGCGATCGTCGACACAGCCCGCGCGAAGCGGCTGCTGAAGGACGCGCGTGGCGCGTAGCCGCTTCTATCGCGCGCTGCTGCGCGCGTATCCGCGCGCGTTCCGCGCCGAGTTCGGCGCCGAGATGGAGCGCGCGTTCGTGGAATGCGCCGAGCGCGAGCGCCTGCGCAAGCCGCGTTTCGCCGCCGCGCGCGTGTCCTGGCGCGCAGTTGCCGACACGGCGCGCCATGCGGCGCAGGTCAGACTCGAAGCGCGCGGAGAGCGGCGCCGCGCCAGCCAATCGTTCGAGTGTGCGCTGTTCGGAACGGGCGTCTCGCCGCCATCTAAGGAACCTCGTATGCGGCAACTTCTGAACGACATTCGTTTCGCGGTCCGGGTCCTGCTGAAAGATCGCAGCTTCACGGCGACGGTGCTCCTCACGCTTGCCATCTGCATCGGCGCGAATGCCGCCATCTTCGGGATCGTGCAGTCGGTGCTGCTCCGGCCGCTGCCGGTGCCGGAGGCCGACCGCCTCGTGAACATCTTCAACAGCTACCCGAATGCGAGTGTCGCCCGCGCGTCGAACGGTGTGCCCGATTACTTCGATCGGCTGCAGGGTATGCCCAGCATGGAAGAGGTCGCGCTTTATCGGCGCGCGGGCGCCACCGTTGGCTTCGCGGATGGTGCCGAGCGTGTGGCGGGAGTGCAGGCCACACCCTCGCTCTTGCGGATGCTGCGCGTTCGCCCAACGCTCGGGAATGTCTTCCAGGAAGCAGACGCGCAGCCGGGCAACGATTTGAAGGTCATCATCAGCCAGGGCCTCTGGCAAGCGCGCTTCGGATCACGTCCCGACATCGTCGGGCAGCAGATGCGCATCAACGGCGTGCAGCGAACGATCGTTGGCGTCATGCCCGCCGACTTTCAGTTTTTATGGGCAGACATCAATCTCTGGACCCCGCTCGCATTCACGCCGGAAGAGACATCAGACCAGCGGCGCCACAGCAACAACTTTCAGATGATCGGCCGGCTGAAGCCCGGCGCAACGGTGGAACAGGCGCGGCAGCAGCTCGATGCCATCAATGCCGCCAATGACGCGCGATTTCCTCAACTCCGGCAGGTCCTTAAGGATGCCGGCTTCCACACGCAGGCGGTCCTACTGCAGCCCGATCTCGTGCGCGAGATTCGCCCGGTTCTGTATCTGCTGTGGGGTGGCGTGCTGTTCGTCCTGCTCATCGGCGCCGTCAATATCACGAACCTCGTGTTCGTTCGCTCGAGCGCGAGGCAGCGCGAGCTGGCCACGCGCCACGCCGTCGGCGCGGGGATCGGCCGTCTCGCGACACAACTGATCACTGAGAACATGCTGCTGGCGGCCGTCGGCGGCGTGGCCGGCGTGCTTCTGGGGCGCTGGGCTCTCACGCTCGTGCCGGCACTGGGGCTCGACGAGATGCCGCGCGGGCATGAGATCAGCATGGAGCCGGCTACGATTGCAATCATCCTCGGGCTCGCACTGGCTGTTGGCTTTCTCATCAGTCTTGTGCCGGTGGCGCGCATCTGGCGGCTCAATCTCCATCTCGCGCTCCGCGATGAGGGGCGCGGAGGCACGGCGAGCCGTCGTTCAATGTTCGCGCGGCGCGCGCTTGCGACCGCGCAGGTTGGCTTCGCCTTTCTGCTGTTGATCGGCGCGGGTCTATTGTTCGCAAGTTTCCAGCGGGTTCTGGGTGTGGATCCCGGTTTCAGGCCCGAGCACGTAGTGTCGGGCGCCGTGAATCTGCCGCGCACCAGATACCCCGACGGCGACAGCGTGAGGTCGTTCCAGCAGCGCACGCTCGAGCGCGTTCGCGCGATTCCTGGCATCGAGCGCGCGAGCCTGATCGACACGCTCCCGTTCGGCGGCGATAGGAGCGACAGCGTGATCCTCGCCGAAGGCTACGTGATGAAGCCTGGTGAGTCATTGATCTCACCGCTCCAGAACAACGTCGCCGATGCCTACTTTGAAACGATGGGAATCCGGCTCATCGCCGGCCGGTACTTCGACGCGCGCGATACCGCCACGTCGCCAACGGTCATCATTGTCGACAGGAAACTCGCTCAGAGGTTCTGGCCAGGACGCGATCCGATCGGCCGCCGCATGTTCACCCCCGGCAGCAGCCAGGAACTTACGAAGCCCGGTCCGGGTTCGCGGTGGTACACCGTGGCGGGCGTCGTCGACGATGTGAAGGTGTTCGGCGTAACCGAGGAAGACAAGCGCGTCGGTGCGTACTACTTCCCGCTGACGCAGCGGCAGGTATGGTCGTTCTCGCTCGTCGCGGGAACCGCGCTCGGTAATGAAGCCGCTGCTGCGGCCATCCGCCGCGAGCTCGCCGCCGTCGATCCCGAAGTGCCGCTCTTCGACGTCCGGATGATGAGCGAGAGGCTCGACGAGTCGCTGATCAGTCGCCGGATGCCCATGCTGCTCGCCATCGCGTTCGGCATCGTCGCGTTGTTTTTGTCGGCGATTGGCATCTACGGCGTGCTGGCCTATCAGGTCGCGCAACGCAGACGGGAGATTGGCATTCGCATGGCGCTGGGCAGCTCGGTGCGCGCTGTATTCGGTCTGGTGCTTGTCGACGGCATGCGGATTGTCGGTGTCGGCCTCGCTCTCGGCCTGGCCGGCGCCTTTCTCACCGGCCGCTACTTCGAGTCGCAGCTGTTTGGCGTCCGCGCGCTCGATCCGATCGTCATTGCGTCAGTCGCGGTGATTCTTGCCGTGGTGTCGTTCGCCGCCGTCTCGATTCCAGCGCGGCGTGCTGCGCGCGTGAATCCGGTGATCGCGCTGGCTGGGGAGTAGCATGCAGAATAAGGCATGCCCGTTGCCCTGATTGCGTTCGATCTCGATGGGACCATTGTCGATTCACGTCGCGATCTCGCCGACAGCGTCAACGCGCTGCTCGATGATCTTGGAGGGCAGCCCCTCTCCGAAGGCCTGATTGGCACGATGGTCGGGGACGGCGCGCGTCAGCTTGTGGACCGCGCGCTCGCGGCATCAGGTGTCGCGCATCCGCCCGCGAATGCCCTCGATCGTTTCCTCGAGCATTACGACCGGCGTCTGCTCGTTCACACCACGCCATACGACGGCATCCTCCGGATGCTCGAAGGCCTCGCCACCCGCGGCATCAAACGCGCGGTGCTGACCAACAAGCCGCAGATCGCAGCCGAGCGCGTGCTGGCGGGACTCGATCTTGCGCGCTGGTTCGACGCCGGCGTGATTGGCGCGGAGGCCGCGTACGCGCGCAAGCCTGACCCGGCCGGACTCCTGGCGCTCGCGCGGCAGTGCAACGTGAGCATCGAGCGGACGATGGTGGTGGGGGATGGCGGGCAGGATGTGGAAACGGCCCGGCGCGCCGGCGCCGCCGTGTGTGTCGCGCGCTACGGCTTTGGCTTCCCGACCGCGCAACCGCTCCTTGACGGTTCCGAGCTGCTCATCGATACGCCCGAGGCCCTGTTACTATCAGTTTGACACTGGTATCGTTCAGGCTTGAGCTGGAACACCGGCTCTCGCCCGGTGTCGAAGAAGGGTTGGAGGTTTACATGCGCCGGATTACGTTGGCTGCTCTCGTCCTCTTGCTCGCGGCTGTGCCCGCCGCGTTTGTTCTGGCTCAGTCGCAGGATCCCCTGATCACCTCGGCACGCCAGGCCGTCCAGCAGGGCGACCATGACGGCGCCATCTCCATGCTTCGCTTCGGACTGGCGTCGCGGCCGGGCGACGAGGCGATCAAGCAGGAGCTGGTCAACGTGTTGATGCGCAAACAGGAGGCGCTGCGCCAGCAGGTGGCAGAGCTTAGCCGCGAAATCAGCGAGCTGCGCGGGACGGCGGCCGGCAGGTCATCGATCAGCGCGTCGGGGATCAGCGCAGGGATCAGCGCATCTCGTGTTGGCGCCGTTGGCGCCAGTGCTCCGGTTCGCGTCGGCGGCACCATCAAGACGCCGACAAGGATCGTAGACGTCAAGCCGGTATACCCTCAGGTCGCACAGTCGGCGCGCGTTCAGGGCATGGTCATCCTCGAAGCCCTGATCGACGAATTTGGAGCCGTCGCCGACGCCAAAGTACTGCGGGGTCAGCCGCTGCTCAACGAAGCGGCAATCGAGGCCGTACGCCAGTGGCGATACAGCCCGACGCTGCTGAACGGCGTGCCGGTGCCGGTGATCATGACGGTAACCGTCACGTTCACGCTGCAGGACTGACGGCCGCGTCCATCGCGGCCTGAAGCTCTGAAAACGTCCAACGGAATCCGCTCTCGCGGGCCACGCGCGGCACGGCGCGCTGGCTCGCGAGCAGCATGTCATCCGCAACATCTCCCAACAGAATTCGCAGCGCGAATGCCGGTGCCGGTATCACCGCCGGCCGATGCAATGCGCGTCCGAGCGCCTGCATGATGTCGCGATTGCGAGCGGGCTCGGGCGCGCACACGTTGAGCGGCCCTGCGATCGCCTGCGTATCGAGCGCCCACATCGTCATGCGCACCCAGTCGTCGCGGTGAATCCATCCCCACCATTGCGATCCGGATCCAATCGGACCGCCTGCGCCGAGCGAGAAGGGCAGCAGCAATTTTTGAATCGCGCCGCCGTCGCGGTGCAGCACCACACCAGTGCGCAGCCGCACGACACGGCAGCCCGAGCTCTCGGCGTTGCGTGCTTCCGCCTCCCAGGCGACGCACACGCGTGCGAGAAAGCCCGTGCCGGCCGGCGACGTTTCGTCAACGATGCCTTCTGAATCGGGATAGACGCCGACGCCGGACGCACTGATCAGAACGGCCGGCTTGCGCGATGCGGCGTGCACCGCTTCGACGAGACTGCGCGTGGCCAGCACGCGGCTGTCGAGGATGCGCTGCTTCTGCGCCGCGGTCCATCGCTTGCCGGCCATCGGCTCGCCGGCAAGATTCACGATGGCATCGGCGCCGTCGATTTCGCGCGCCCAGGGACCGACCGTGCCGTCAGGGGTCCAGATGACGGCAGGCCTGGAGGCCGTGGCCACGCCGCGCGACAGCAAGACGATCTCGTCGCCGCGTGCCGTGAGCGCGCGCGACAGCGCCGTGCCCAGGAATCCACTGCCGCCGGCGATAACAATCTTCATGAGGCTTTCCGATGGCCCAGCGCCTAGGGCCTAGCGCCTAGGGCCTTCTGTAACTCATCCCGCCCCGCGTCCATGCCCTGGGCGCCGACGAGCACGATGAGATCGCCGGCGTGCGTGTGCGCGGCGACATCCTTCATTGCCCCGCGCATCGTCTCGTGCCAGACCGGCTCGAGGCCGCGCTGGCGGAACGCCTCGCGCGCGGCTGCGCGTTCGTCGGGCGTGACGCGATTGAGATCGCCGGCGGTGTCGGCCGCCTCCGTGACGACCGTGCGCGAGACCCGAAGCGCCTGCGCGTGTTCCGCGAGCGAGAGCGCGTTGCGCCGGTTGATGTCGGCGCCGCGCGACCCGCGAAGCGCGCAGGCGACGACCGTTCGCTCTGCCGGAATCAGATCGGCGACTTCGAACGTGGCGTCGAAACTTTCAGGATGTCCCGCCGTGTCGTCGAGCACGATGCGCCCGGCGATGTCGTAGCGCTCCATGCGCCGTCGCAGCGGCGCGAGCCGCGCCAGCACGTCGCGGGCATCGCCGACGCGCAGGCCGGATTGCCGCGCGAAGGCCAGCGCCAGCGCGACGTTCCTGAGATTCGCGCGGCCGAGCAGCGCGCTTCTGAGCTGCACGCCGTCAACCGTGAGAAGTGCGCCGCGATCGTCGAATATCGCGTCAGCCAGCGAGAGGATGCGTCGATCGCGCAGATTGCCCGTGCGTCGTTCGCCTTCAGGTCTCCGCTCGCCGATGGCCGTGCGGCGCAGCGACACGCCGACGTCGCGCACGTCGTCGCGCTCGCGCGCGAGCATTGCGGCTGCGCGGTTGTCGGCGTCATAGGCGAGGATCGCCGACGGCGCAAGGTATCCGAGAAAGAGCCGCTTTGCGCCGACGTAATCCTCGTAGTTGCGGTGGAAGTCGATGTGCTCGCCCGGCCTGATCGCGGCGATCAGCCCGCCGCTGAATTGCAGGCCGTGTACGCGGTGCTGCCTGAGCGCGTGGCTTGTCACTTCCATCACGACGGTCGTCGCGCCGGCGTCGCGGATGCCGCGCATGGCGCGCTGCAGCACCATGGGAGACGGTGTCGTCATGCCACCGAGCGCGTACGACACACCGTTGAATCGCGCGCCGAGCGAACCGATCACGGCCGTTCGGCTTCCGGCCGCGTCGAGCAGCTGCTGCAGCACGTGACTCGTGGTGGTCTTGCCGAACGTGCCGGTGAAGCCGATGACGTCGAGACCGCGCGAGGGATCGTCGAACAGACGCTGCGCGAACAGCGCCAGCGCCGTGCGAGCGGAAGGGACGATGACGGTGGGAAGGCCGGCGGGCGCGGCGTCGGTCCGTTCGATCGCGACGGCCGCGGCGCCGCGTGCAGTGGCGTCGGCAATATACCGGTGTCCATCGTCCGAGGTGCCGGGAATCGCAACGAAGAGCGAGCCGGGACGCACGTCGCGGCTGTCTTCGGTGACGTCATGAATCGGCGTGACGCGGTCGCCGCGAATATCAAACGATTCGGCGAGGGCCGCGAGCGCAACGGTCATTGCAGCGGCACGATCCGCCCGATACGGTCGTCGGCCGCGACCGGCGTCGTGCGGCCGTCGCGGTTGCTCGTGCAGAAGTAGAGCGCGCCGTCCGGCCCCGTGATCACGTCTCGAATGCGGCCGAATCGCCCGATGAAGAGGCCCTCTTGCGCGACAGGTCGCGTGGGATCGAGCGTATCGAGCACGACACGACGAATGTGCATGCCGCGAAGCGCCGCGAAGAAGATGTTGCCGCGCAGTGCGGGCATGCGCGGCGAGGTGTAGAACGACATGCCGGACGGCGCGATCGCGGGGGTGTAAAACAGTACCGGTGTGACCATGTCGGGCCGCGACTCGTCGGCCTCGATCACGGGCCAGCCGTAATTCGCGCCCGGGATAATCCGATTCAACTCGTCGTTGCCGCTGCCGCCATGCTCGGTGGCCCACGTGTCGCCGGTCACGGGATTCCAGTCGATCCCCTGCGGATGGCGATGGCCCCACGTCCACACCGGCGACCCGAACGGATTGTCGAGCGGTGTGGTGCCATCGTCATTGATCCTGAGGATCTTTCCGCTCAATGACGCGAGCGTCTGCGAGAGGGCCGGATTCCCCGCGTCGCCGGTCGTGACATAGAGCTTTCGGTCGGGACCGAAGCGCAGACGCGCGCCGTCGTGATTGTTGGCAGCCGGGATGTTGTCGAGCAGAAGCGTCGCCTCGACGAATTCGTTGTTCGACTCGCGCACGCGAATGACGCGATTGACCGGCTCGCCGTCCTGCCGCGTCGCGGTGTAAGCGACGTACGCCAGCCGATTCTGCGCGAAGTCGGGATGCAGCGCGATGCCGAGCACGCCGCCTTCGCCCACTGCCCGAACGTCGGCGAGCGTGAGCGCCGGCTGCGCGAGCAGCTGGCCGTTCTGTACGACGCGCACACGCCCGACCCGTTCGGTGAAAAACAGCCGGCCGTCGGGCGCGAAGGCCATGCTCCACGGCACGTCAAGATTGGAGAGGAGCACCTGGGCGCCGAGCCGCACGCCGTCACCGGTCGTCCAGGTTTCCAGAATGGGCACATTCGCCCAGGGATCGTTCGACTGCGGCGGAGGATTCGGCTGCCTGCGATCGCAGGCGGCTTGCGGCGCAAGAATCTGCGCGATCACGAACGTCGAGGCGAGCAGGAAAGGCTTCGTGGCGAACACAGCACACTCCTGCTTCGATTCTAGCGAACGCGGGGCCTAAAGAACTTCCGCGCCGGTGGCTGCCTCTCCAGCGGCGGCCTCCCGGCGGCCCGCCGCGACATTGACCTTCATCAGCAGGAACATGCCGATCACAAAGAACGGGATGAGCGTCAGGATGGCCGTGCGTGACGAGCCAAGCCCAGCCATGACCGCGAAAATCGCGGGGCCGAGCACGCCGGCATACCGCTCGAAGACACCGAAAAACGCGAAGAATTCAGAGGAGCGGTGCCGCGGAATCATGCTCGCGAACATCGATCGGCTCAGCCCCTGCGTGCCGCCCTGAATCATGCCGACGGCGCCGGCGAGCATGTAGAACTCGCGCGCGTCGTTCATGAAGTACGTGAAGATCACGATGCCCGTGTAGGCCGTGAGTCCAATCATGACGGCCTTCTTTGGGCCGATGCGTCCCGCGAGCGCGCCAAACGCGAACGAACAGGGCACGCCGACGAACTGCACGAGCAGCAGCGCGCCAATCAGCGCGCTTTGATCGATGCCGACTTCAGCGCCGTAGATGGCGGCCATGCGAATGATCGTCTGGATGCCGTCGTTATAGAGAAAGAATGCGAGCAGCAGCAGCGACGCCTGACGATAGCGGCGCAGCTCGCGAAACGTCGACGCGAGCTGGCGCACGCTCTGCGCGAGCGCATCGCCCGCCGACATGCTCACCGCCGGCGCCACGCGAGGCTCGGGCACCCGGCGGAACAGCGGCCACGAGAAGAGCACCCACCACGCCGCGACACTCACAAACGACAGGCGCGTGGCTACGCCGGCGTCGGAGATGCCGAACCATTGCGGCTGCTGAATCATCGCCAGATTCAGCCCGAGCAGGAGACCGCCGCCGAGATAACCGATGGCGTACCCGGCGGTCGAGACGCGGTCGAGCTCGTCGCCGCGCGCGATGTGGGGCAGCAGCGCTTCGTAAAAGACGATGCTGCCGGCGACGCCAACGTTGCCGATGACGAAGAGCACGAGCGCCAGCTTCCAGTCGCCTTCGTGAATGCCGTACATGGCCGCGGTGGCGCCGGCGCCGATGCCCAGAAAGATCCCGAGCAGCGGCTTCTTGAGTTTGCGCGTGTCGGCAAGCGCGCCCAGTACCGGCGCGACAATCGCCACGATGCATATGGCAATCGTCGTCGCCCAGGCGAAGCGGCTCGTCGCGACGCTGGCGGGAAGGTCGGCCGCGGCGACACGCTGGAAATAGATCGGGAAGACGGCAGCGATGATCGTTGTCTGAAACGCCGAGTTCGCGAAGTCGTACAGCACCCAGGCTCGAAGCTCGGGGCGGTTGAGACCAAGTCTGGCGGCGATCCCCTGCATAGATCTCCCTACAGCGCGGCTCGCACGGCGTTACCGAATCCCGGGAACAGGGGCGGCCAGCAGCGGACCGACGGGCATGACATAAAGCGAGCGCACCGACCATGCCGCGGTTGCACGAGGCATCCATGGCTCCGGTCCGGTCGCCGACTGCACGAACACCGCGGTGTCGCCGGCGCGCGTTTCGTCGGCGTTCGTCAACACGAGCCTCCACATGACGCCCTCGGGCGGCGGCGCTACGAATGTCGACCGCCACCGGTTGTTCGCGTTCGAAATCGTGCCGGGCAGGCTGGCGCGCACCGGCTTCACGCCTGGCGGCAGCATCAGTGTCACAAACGCCGACGGATCGTGCGGCCTCACGATGACCGTCATCTCCAGCGCCTCACCCACGCGCGACACCGATGCGCTCATCGTTGCCGGTGTTGCCGATGGCGTGGCGGTTGCGATGAACCTGAAGGGATACGGTAGCGGCGCCACCGGCACGGATCGCGGCTCAGCGCCGAGGTCCGGCCGCCACTGCAGTCCCGGCGCCACGTCAACATCCAGTCCAGGCTCGTTGCCGCCGATCTCCCACATGGCCGTCCTGGTGCCATCGTCCTGCACGTAGCGCGCAAAGCGGCGCAGCGGATGACGATCGCTGTATGCGTCGCCGAAGTACGCCGCGAGCCCGGTGATCGCGAGCACGATGATGCAGAACGTGCTGAAGATCGACGGGCGTGCCAGCCGCGACGATCCGGCGGTGACCGCGGCGATGAACGGCGGCACGATGAACAGGCCCGCGATCGCAAGAATCGCAGGAAACGCCCAGATGGGCGCGACGATGGCGAGACGTCCGAGCAGCGCGTTCGCATAGAACAGCAGATCGATGGCGTTGCGCAGCCAGATGCTCGCGGCGATGGCCAGCACGATGATGGAACCGATGCGAACGGCGGTGCCGACGTGCAGCGGCATCGCCAGAAACAGGACGCCTGCCGCAAGCAGCGGCACCGTGGCCAGGTGCGCGGCGCCTGGCGCGAACCACATGGCCGCGGCCGCAGCGGCAATCCAGAAAGGAAGCGCGACAGACCACACGGCCGCGGGATGCCGTTCGCTGTGCATGCGTCCGGGCAGCATCGCGCCGGCGCGGCTCAGAAGCCATCCGGCGGCAATGCCGGCGCTCACCATGAACGCGGCAGCACGCCCCATCTGGCCGTACCACGGGTGATAGACCTCGCGCGTCGCGCGCAGCAGCCAGATCGCGCCCACCATCGCCGCGATGACGGCAGCCGCACCGATCAGCACCCACGCAGCCGTGAAGATGAACCGGAAGACGCCCGTGGTGCGCACCGCGGCAATCGTGGCGCGCAGCCAGGCGAGTACGCCCAGCACGATCGCCACAACACCGATCACGAGCGCCGTCACCGGGCCGTAGCTCAGCGCCCATTCGCCCGCTACGTCGAAGTAGATGGCATCGGGCATCGTGCGGCGGCGAAGGTCGCGTCCGTCGAGGGCCGTCGCGATGGCGATGACATTCTCGCCGGCAGTCGTCAGGGAATCATCATCCAGACGCGCCGCGGTATCACGGTCGGTGTGATACGCCGAGCTGTCGCCGATGATGGCGAAGTTGAGCCCTGGGATACCGGAGCGTTTGAGAATGCTGAAGTCCGTGTCGTTCGGTGTGCGTTTGTAGATCTCGGCCGCGAACGACGCGCCGCGCGGAAAGGGCGCGTGCCGCGCCCACACGCTGGTCAGCCATCGGGTGCCCGGGCCCGTCTCGAACAACAGCGCCGGCCCGCTCGAGCCGACCGCCTCGACGTTCATGTACGCCGCGATGCGATCGCGGATGGCCGGATCGCTCATCGCGCCCGCAGCGCCGAGCAATCCGCTTTCCTCGCTGTCGGTGAGCAGCACCATCAGCGAGTGCCGCATGGGCGCCGCAGCCAGCACGCGCGCCGCTTCGACCGCGACGGCCGTTCCGAATGCGTTGTCGCCCGCGCCGGGGCCGTCGGCCACCGAGTCATAGTGGGCGACGAGGGCAATGGCGTCGCTGGTTGGTCCCTGCCGGATCGCCACGATGTTCGAGACGCGGCCGGCGATGCCGAGATCGGGGCGGCGCGCGTCGGTATCCTGCACGCGCACCTGCATCCCCGCGAGCTGCAGCTGATCGACCAGATACTCGCGCGCGCGGCGGTTGGCCTCGGATCCGGCCGGTCTCGATCCAATCGTCTCGGCCAGCATGTTCACGTGGACGCGGGCGTTGGAGGTGACGAAGCGATCTCCGGCCGGACCACAGGCGGCGATGGCGGCGACAGAGAGCATGAGACAGGAAATCCGGCCGGCAAGACGACGCATCGGCAGACAGCCTACCACTCACACCTGCAGCTTGCCTGTGTAGATCGCCATGCCGACCACCGCGTCGGCGCCGATGCGGTCGAGAGCATCGATCTCTTCCGACGATCGAATGCCGCCGGCCGCGATGAAGCGGCGCGGCGTCAGGGCGCGCAGGCGGCGGATCTCGGCCAGATCGATCCCGCCGAGCGTGCCTTCGGT
This sequence comes from Vicinamibacterales bacterium, assembly GCA_040902895.1. Classification (GTDB taxonomy): domain Bacteria; phylum Acidobacteriota; class Vicinamibacteria; order Vicinamibacterales; family SCN-69-37; genus JALYRV01. The sequence continues at coordinate 111,360 of JBBDWL010000066.1, forward strand.
GTCGACGAGCGTGCAGAGGAACGTCCCGGCGAAAGGATCGAGCGCGCGGATGGCGGCGCCGGTCGCGAGGCCCGTCCGCTGCTTCCATCCGCCAGAAACGACTTCACCTTCGCGGCTGTCGACCGCAGCGATGAGCGAATCGACACCGACCGCGACGCTGAATGCAGCCGCAGCCCTGGTGTTCGCGGCGCCGGCAGCGAAGAGCGCGGATCCGGCGATGACGCGATGTGCGCCGGCGTCGATCTTGGCGCGAGCGCGCTCCGGTGTGCGGATGCCTCCGCCGACCTGACACGGCAGCGCGCACATCACGCGCGCCATGAGCGCATCGTTGCTGCCAAAGCCGAGGGCTGCATCGAGATCGATCAGCTGCACGATCGGAAACGACCGAAAGCGGTCGATCCAATAGTCGATGTCGGAATCTTCAATGGCCGTGCGATCACCTTGCACGAGCTGCACGACCTTGCCGCCTTTCAGATCGATGGACGGGATCAACATGACGGGGGATTTGGTGATCTCGTGATCTGGTGATCTGGTGATCTCATTGGTATGCCGCGGGCGGCGAGGTATGACTTCAGGCCCGCGATCGATTCCTCCGAGAAATGGAAGATCGATGCGGCGAGCGCGGCGTCGGCACGGCCCGCGGTGAACACGTCGAGGAAATGTTCACGCGACCCTGCACCGCCCGAAGCAATGACTGGAATCGGCACGGCCGCAGACACGCGCGCCGTCAGAGATGTGTCGAACCCGGTGCGGGTGCCGTCGCGGTCGATGGACGTCAGCAGAATTTCGCCGGCGCCCCTGGCGCACGCCTCGCGGGCCCACTCGACCGCATCGCGGCCGGTCGGCGTCGTTGCGCTGCGCGCGTAGACAAATTGAGACCCGTCCCCATTTTTTGCATCTATCGCCACGACGACTGCCTGGCTGCCGTAGCGCGCGGCGATTTCTGCGATCAGGGCGGGCGAGGCCAGCGCGGCGCTGTTGAGGGCCACTTTGTCCGCGCCCGCGTCGAACATCGCCGCCGCATCGCCGATCGTACGGATGCCACCGCCGACGGTCAGGGGAATGAAGAGCCGCGCCGCGACAGCCTCGATCGTCGCGGCGAGCGCACGCCGCGACTCGACTGTGGCGCTGACGTCGAGGATGACGACCTCGTCGATCCCTTCCGCGTCATATCGCGCGGCCAGTTCGGCCGGATCGCCGGCGTCGCGCAGCGCGAGAAAGTTCGTGCCTTTGACCGCACGGCCATCGCGCGTATCCAGACAGGCGATCAGGCGCTTACAGAGCATGGCTGGCGACCCAGTTCTTCAGCAGTCTGAGACCGACCTGGCCAGATTTTTCGGGATGGAACTGCATGCCGGCCACCACGCCGCGTTCGACGACGCTGGCGAAGACATCGCCGTGCTCGGTGCTGGCGACGGTGTCGGCGCCCACCGGTGCGGCATAGCTGTGGGTGAAGTACGCCTCGGCGCCGGCGTCAACGCCGTCCAGCAGCGAAGAAGCGCTGACCGCGTCGAGCGAGTTCCAGCCGACGTGCGGCAGCTTCACCGCGCCTGTCAGCCGGCGGACACGGCCGTCGAAGATGCCGAGTCCGTCAACGTCAGGCGCCTCGTCGCTGCCCGCGTACAGCCACTGCATTCCGAGGCAGATGCCGAGAAGCGGAACGCCGCGGCCCATCGCGTCGCGCACCGCGGCGCGCCACTCCGCACCGAGCGACCTCGTGGCATCGAAGTGTCCGACGCCTGGCACGACGACGCCGGTGGCGGCTGTGAGCTCCGCCGGCGCGCGCACGACGCGCGGTTCTGCGCCGGTCGCGCGCAGGCCCTTCATCACCGACGCAAGATTGCCGGCTCCATAATCAACGATACAGATCACCAAATCACCAGATCACCAGATCCACAACTCACAAGAGTCCCTTGGTGCTGGGAAGGTTCTTTCGCAATTGACGGTCTTTCGAGACGGCAACCCGCAGTGCCCGCGCGAATGCCTTGAAGACCGCTTCGATCTGATGGTGACTCGAACGCCCGTGCAGCACTTTGATGTGAACGTTGGCCCGCGCGGCGGATGCGAACCCTTCGAAGAAATCGTGGACGAGCTCGGTATCGAGATCGCCGACGCGCCGCACTCGAGCGCGCAGGTCGATGACGGCATGCGGCCGCCCCGAAAGATCGATGGCGGCCACGGCCAGCGTCTCGTCCATCGGCATGATGAAGTATCCGGCGCGGTTGATCCCGCGCTTGTCGCCGAGCGCAGCGGCGACCGCCTCGCCGAGCGCAATGCCTGTGTCTTCGACGGTGTGATGCTGATCGACGTCGAGATCGCCGTCGACCTCGAGGTCGAGATCGAAGCCGCCGTGCCGCGCGACGAGCTCGAGCATGTGGTCGAGAAAGCGGATGCCAGTGCGCACCCGATAGCGTCCGCGGCCGTCGAGCCGCAGCTTGAGCGCGATCCGGGTTTCCGACGTGTTGCGCGAGATCGCGGCGCGTCTCACAGCACCTCCGCCAGCGCCGCCAGGCACCGGGCCGTGTGGTCTGTCAGTCCGGCGGTGATGCGCACGCACCCTGCACACCCGGGCTGCGACGACCGATCGCGGATGAAGATGCCCTTCGCGGCGAGCGCACGTACGGCATCGCTCGCGTCATCGCCAAGACGCACCAGCACGAAGTTTGCCTCGCTCGCGTAATGCTCGATGCCGCGTACGTCGCAGAAGTCATAGATGATCTGCCGGGACGCTCGAGACTCGCGAACGTAACTCTCGCGCCACCCATGGTCGCGAATCGCCGCGCGCAACGCGGCGGCGGCGGCGACGTTCAATGTGTAGGGCGGCACCATCTCGCGGATGGGGGCGAGGGTCTCCGGATGGGCGATCAGGCAGCCGGCCCGAAGCGCAGCCAGGCCGTATGCCTTTGCGAATGTCCGTCCAACGATCAGGCTCCGATGTGTGTCGAGGAATGGCACGACGCTTTCGCCGCCGAAGTCGATGTAGGCCTCGTCGACGAGCACGGTCACGTGCGGCGCCTCCGCGGCCAGCGCCGCAATCGTGGCGGCCGCCACACTGCGGCCCGTTGGATTGTCCGGATTGGTGAGATAGAGCAGCGTGGTGCGCCCGTTCAGCGCTTCCCGGATCTCCTCGACGGGAAACTCGAAGTCGCGGCGCGGCCGAATTCGCACCGCGTCGCCCCCTGCTGCCTTCGTGCATGCCGCATACATCTCGAATGCCGGCTCGAGAATGACGCTGCGACGCGTCCCTTCCGCGTCTGGACGCAGCGCCAGCGCCGACACGAGATGCAGGCCGTCATCCAATCCGTTGACGAGCACGATCCGGGACCGGTCCACACCCAGATGCGCGGCCGTCTCGCGCTCCACATCGTCGTACGGGGGATAGAAGGCGATATCTTCCGCGGTGAGCGCCCGCAGGGCCTCGAGCACCGCGGGAGAGCAGCCGCCGGTGTTCTCATTCAAGTGCAGGCGCAGGCCGCGGCCGGCGTCGGGCACGCGCTCGTATGTGCTCATGACGGTCGCTCCTCGAGCCTGATGCGAATCGAGGCTGCATGCGCGGCGAGGCCCTCTGTTGAGGCCAGCGTGATAGCTGCCGGCCCGAGCTTCCGCAGTCCTTCGGGCGACAACCGCTGCACGGATGTGAGTCTGACGAAGTCGGCAGCGCTCACGCCGCCGCGAAATCGCGCCGCGCCGCCCGTCGGCAGAATGTGATTCGATCCCGTCACATAGTCTCCCGCGGCCTGCGCGCTCCAGGGCCCCACGAAGATCGTTCCTGCCGTCGTGATCCTGGCGGCGGTCATCTCGTCATCGCACACCGCGTGCTCGGGCGCGATGCGATTCACCAGCGCAACGGCCTCGTCACCCGTTCGCGCGACGATGATGCCGCCGCGTGCCCTCAGCGCAGCGCGCGCCGGAAAATCGCGCGCGTACGGTTTGAGCTGCGTTTCGACAGCGCTCGCCACAGCGGCAGCGAGCGCCGGACTCGTGGTGATCAGGATCGCGCGCGCATCAGGATCGTGCTCGGCCTGGGCGATGAGGTCGGCTGCAATCCAGTCTGCGTTTCCATCATCCGAGATGACCGCGATCTCGCTCGGTCCGGCGTGAAAGTCGATCGCGCAGTCCACGGATACGAGGCTCTTGGCTGCCGCGACGTATGCGTTCCCAGGCCCGGTAATGCGATCGACCGCCGGCACGCTGGCCGTCCCATACGCGAGCGCCGCAATCGCCTGCGCCCCGCCGATCCTGAACATGCGCGTCACGCCCGACTCCAGCGCCGCGGCCATCACCGCATCGTCGGCTCTCGGGCATACCGCGATGACTTCGCTGACGCCCGCTTCACGCGCGGGCACGGCGCTCATGATGAGCGACGACAGCAGCGGATAGCGCCCGCCCGGCACGTAACAGCCGACGCGGGCCAGCGGTGTGACGCGCTGTTCGACGATGACGCCTTTTGTGGTCGTCAGCGTGAATGGCTTCGGGACCTGCCGCGCGGCCACGCGCTGGACGTTGCGGACCGCAATTCGGATGGCGCTGCGCACATCGCGCGACGCACGTGAGGCGCCGGCGAGAATCTCGTCGGGCGTCACTTCGAGCGCGCTTCGCAGCAGATCGAACTTCCGCGCGTACGCGATGAGCGCCTCGTCGCCTGAGTCGCGAACCGTCTGCACGATGCGCCGTACGGTGCGTATCACCCGAGGATCTCGGGCCGCATCGTGTGCGGCGAGCGCGTTGATCGCCTTCGTGTCTGCCGTCTTGAGAATGCGAATCATCAGTACACGATCTTGTTGAGCGGATATTCGACGATGCCCTGCGCGTCGGCCGCCTTGAGCCTGGGAATCAGCTCGCGAACCGTGCGCTCTTCGATGATCGTATTCACGGCCACCCATTCGGGATCGCTCAGCGCCGACACGGTCGGCCGCTGCAGTGCCGGCAGCAGCGCCAGCACACGGTCGAGACCGCGGCGCTCGACGTTGAGCATGATGCCGACACGCCCCTGCGCGTCGATGGCCGCCTTGAGCAGCATCGCGATGTTGCCAATCTTCGTCCGCTTCCAGTCGTCATCGAGTGCCTTCTGATTCGCGATCAGCTGCGTGTGCGATTCCATTACGGTGTCGATGATGCGAAGGCGGTTGGCGCGCAGTGAGGATCCGGTTTCGGTGACCTCGACGATCGCATCGGCCAGCACCGGAGGTTTGACTTCGGTCGCGCCCCACGAGAACTCGACATTCGCCGCAACGCCCTTCGCGCGGAAATATCGTTCCGCGACGCGCACGAGCTCGGTGGCCACCGTCGCGCCTTCGAGATCCTCGGCTCGTTGATAGCGCGAGTCTTCCGGCACCGCGAGCACCCACCGCACGTTGCCGAAGCTCTGTTTGGCGTAGATGAGATCGGCGATCGGCTGGGGGCCGGGCCTGCTGGAGTGCGCAGCTTCATACTCCGCTATCCAGTCCTGTCCCGTCAGCCCCGCATCGAGCACGCCGTCGGCGACATACCGCGCCATCTCCTGCGCGCGAATGAGCATGCACTCGATCTCCTCGTCATCGATGGCGGGAAAATACGAGCGCGCGTTCGGATAGATGTTGAAGCCGGCGCGCGCGAACAGCTGGATCGTCGCGTCCTGCAGCGAGCCTTTGGGGATGCCAAGGCGAAGCTTCATTTCTCTCCGGCGGGGGCCCCTGCACCCCGCCTGGCCTCCTCGTTAGCGGGGTCCCAAGGCCCCGCGCCACTCGTCGGCTCCCATATCGAGCCAAAGCAGCTCCGTGCGCCCGTGTGGCACGCGACGCCGTCGCCTTCGCACGTCACCTGCAGCAAGAGCGTGTCGTTGTCGCAGTCAATGCTCATGCGCTCGACGCGCAACCGGTTGCCCGACGTCTCGCCTTTCATCCACAGCGTGCCGCGCGAGCGGCTGTAGAACGTCGCATAGCCGCTGGCCACGGTGCGCGCGTAGGCGTCTTCATTCATGAAGCCGACCATCAGCACGTCTCGGGTTGCCATGTCCTGCACAACGGCGGGAATCAATCCGCCAAGCTTGGTGAAATCCATAAAACGGTCCGTTAAAAGCAAAAGCCCGCTTTCGGCGGGCTGCGGTTTCAGGTGCCGGATGCTCCGGCTGCCTCATTCGTCCTCTATGCGCAGCTCCACCGTATCGTCATATGACGATGATGATGGTGGTGGACGCGGAGCGCGAGGCTCGACATTGACAGGAGTCTACCACACGAGCCTGACGAGCACGGCAATCAGCAGCGCTCCATAGAAAATGGCGGTCGCGACGAGCGAGAGCTCCCGCCAGAGGGGCGGCCGCAGGGCTTTCGGCAGCAGCGTGCGGTTCACGATGAGCGTGTGGATGCTCTCGAGCACAAAGATGAAACCTGCCACGTTGGCGCCGATCAGAATGAGCGTCAGCGGCTGCGCGAGGCTCAGCGCGATGCCGCCCCAGAGCACGAACAGCGCAACCACCCCGTAGTACACGGCGCGCACGTCGCCGCCCCTGATGCGGCGCGCCCGCGGACTCGCGCTCCACACGATGTCGGTGATGGCGCGCGGAAGGCCGTCGACTACGCCGAGCTGCGTCGAGAAGAGCACCCAGAAGCCGCAGAAGATCGTCAGCCACCAGAACACGGGACCGTGCACGGCGGCAATCGCGCCCGCGAGCATGTTGGCGGCGGCCCATCCACCAATGGTTGCGCCGGGCTTGACGTACTCGAGCGTGAGCAGCGCCGTGAGCGCCATCCCCACAAACGATCCGAGACCGAAGATCAGACATTGATCGACGTAGACGTGCTTCCACCAGCCTTTCCAGTCGCGCAGCGAATCGGGCGTGACCGGAAAGACGTTGCCGTGCGGCTTCAGCCTGATCATGCTGCCCGCAGCGCCGGGAATGTATCCAACCGTGCCGCCCATCCCGAACCCTTTGTCGCGCATCCAGTTCGTGATGAACGCATTGCCGATGCCGCCCGATCCTGAATATGCTGCGAAGGCCGCAAGCAGCGTCCAGTCGGCGCCCGCCGGAATATCGCCGATCGAGAAGAAGCTGATCGCCGTGAGCTTCCAGGTTGCGCCCGATACGCTGGCGACGCTCATCCCCAGCAGATACACAAGGACCGCTGCCACCATCGTCCACATCGCGATCTCCAGCGTGCGCTCGATCTTGCGGCCCGTGAGCGTGATGATTAGACAAAGGCCGAACGTCGCGTAGCCGAGCATGACGACCAGGCCGGCATCGCCGGCGCCCGGCATGCGGCCGAGAATCAGCGCGGCGCTTGCCGTGGCGCTCGCGAGCGCCCATCCCGGCCAGCCGTATTGCAACAGCGACAACAGCGCGTACGTGATGCCCCAGAATGTCGAGCCGGGCCAGGTGCGCATGAAGCCGGTGATGATCGGCTCGCCGGTGTAGAGCGTGTAGCGCGCCATCTCGAGATTGAGCAGTACCTGCAGCACGACCGCGACCGTCGTCAGCCACAGCAGATGAGGGCCGTATGAGGCGATGACCGACGGGCCGAGAAGCCATTCGCCGCTGCCGATGGCGACGCCGAGGCCGATGACGCCTGGGCCGATTGTGCGGAAGACGTGGCGGGGTGTGAACGGCGGAGGCTTCGGAAGGTCGGCGCTGCCGAACGCCTGCAGGCCGGACGTCATGCGATGGCGGTGCGATCGATCGCGGAGACAGTGGGCCGGCCGGCGAGGGCCATCGCGAGCTCGAGCTCTGAGCGAAGAATTTCGAGCACGCCGCGCACGCCGTCTTCGCCGCTGGCGGCGAGGCCCCAGAGAAACGGGCGGCCGATGAGCACCGCGCGCGCGCCAAGCGCGAGCGCCTTGAAGACGTCGGCGCCGCGGCGGATGCCGCCGTCCATGAAAATTTCGATCTTGCCGCCGACGGCGTCGGCAATCGCCGGCAGTGCGTCGATCGTCGCGACCGCATCGTCGAGCTGGCGCCCGCCGTGGTTCGACACGATGATGCCGGCGGCGCCCGCGCTGACGGCCGTGCGCGCGTCTTCCGGCGTGAGAATGCCCTTGAGCAGAATGGGGAGCTTCGTGCACTTCCGCAGCCAGTCGACCGCGTCCCACGTCAGTGAGGCATCGAACAGGTTGTGCACGTACGCGGAGAAGCTCGACCCAGGCCCCCATCCGGGTGCCTGCTCGAGGCGCTCCTCGAGTCCGGCGAAGTTCGCGATGCCCATGCCGGCCGGCAGCATGAAGCTGTTGCGCGTGTCGCGCTCGCGCCGCCCGAGCACCGGCGTGTCGACGGTGAGCACGATCGCGCGATAGCCCGCGGCTTCAGCGCGCGCGACGAGCTCGGTTGTGACCGATCGTTCTTTGTAGACGTAAAGCTGGAACCAGCGCGCCGCATCTGGAGCTGCCTGCGCGATTTCCTCGAGCGTGCAGGTGGCGATCGTGCTGGCCACCATCAGCGTGCCGGCCGCGGCAGCCGCGCGCGCCGCCGCCGCTTCGCCATCGGGATGCGCGAGCTTGTTGAACGCGGTCGGCGCGAGCATGATCGGCATCGACAGCGATTGGCCGATGGCCGTCACCTTCGTGTCGATCCTGCTCACGTCGACGAGCACGCGCGGCAGCAGCTTGATGCGCCCAAAGGCCGCCGCATTCTCGGTCAGCGTGCGCTCATCCCCGGCCGCGCCCGAGTAGTAGTCCCAGGCGCTCGGCTCCATCCGCGACCGGGCAAGTGATTCGTAATCAGCGAGGTTCAGTGGCAGCGTCACGAAGATCACCAGATCGCCAGATCACCAGATCGCCAGATCCACGCTCATCGTTTAGCCGCTGACGCCTTCGAATCGGAACTGCGCTTGTCGTTGATCCCGTACGCCGTGCCGGTCTTCGGATCGATCCAGATCGAGTGCGCGTCACCCTGCGTGCCGGCCAGCCGGGCATCGTGCCCCATGGCCTTGAGCTTCGCGACCACCTCCGCCCCGGCTGCCGTTTCGAGCGATGCGCGATCGGGCAGCCACTGGTGGTGCATCCGCGGCGCGTCGACGGCCTCGCGTCCGTTCATGCCGAATGCGGTCACGTTGAGCGCCACACCCATGACCGTGTTGATGATCGTGCGGCCGCCGGGCGTCCCGGTAATCAGGACGACGCGGCCGTTGCGTGTCACGATCGTCGGCGTCATCGAGCTGAGCATGCGCTTGCCTGGCGCGATCAGATTCGCGGGCGTGCCGATGTCGCCGCCCGTGTTGGTCTCGCCCGGCTTCTTATTGAAGTCGCCCATCTCGTTGTTCAGCAGAAAGCCGGTTCCCTTCGCCACGACGCGCGAACCGTATCCGCCTTCGAGCGTGTAGGTCTGCGACACGGCCATGCCCGCGCGATCCAGCACCGAAAAATGCGTGGTCTCGAGCGGTTCCTGGTTCGATGAGGTGGTGACAATGTCTTTGCCGAGCTCGACGCTGCTCGAGGCCTTGTTGCGATCGATCGTGGCCGCCACCTGACGCGCATGCGCCTTGGAGATCAGACGGGCGACCGGAATCTCCGAGAAGTCGGGATCGCCCAGAAAGCGGGCGCGATCGAGAAACGCGCGGCGCATGGCCTCGATCTGCAGATGCTTCGCTTCGGCCGACTGCGCCTGAAGCTTCTCGATGCCGAGCGTCTCGAGGATGTTGAGCATTTCGATCAGGGCGATCCCGCCCGAGCTCGGCGGCGGCATCGAGATGATCTCGTAGCCGTTGAACGTGCCGCGCACCGGCGCGCGCTCCTTCGCTTCATACTTCGCGAGATCGTCTTTCGTGATGAGCCCGCCGTTGGCAGCCATGTCAGCGGCAAGCGCATCGGCAATCCACCCTCGATAAAACGCATCCGGCCCGTCATCGGCAATCGCCTGCAGCGTGCGCGAAAGATCGCCGAGCACGATCTTGTCGCCCGTCTGCCACTGCCCGCCGCCCGGCTTGCCGTACGCCGCCACGGACGAGGGGAACCTGCCCATTGCGCCAGACAGCTGACTGTTGAGACTGCGCGCAAGGGCGGCATGCAGCACGAAGCCGTCGCGCGCGAGCGCCGCGGCCGGATCCACGAGCCGCTTCCACGGCAGCTTGCCAAGCTTGCGATGCGCCAGCGCAAGACCGCGGACGGTGCCGGGCACGCCCGGCGCCAGATATCCCGAGCTTGTCAGCGACCGATCGATGTTGCCGCTCTTGTCCAGATACATCGTCGGTGTGGATTTGCCGGGCGCCTTCTCGCGATAGTCGAAGGTCATGGCGGCGCCGTCCGGCGTGCGCACGACCATGAAACCGCCGCCGCCGAGATTGCCGGCAGACGGATGCGTCACCGCAAGCGCGAATGCCGTCGCGACAGCCGCATCGACCGCATTGCCGCCGGCGGCGAGCACGTCCGCGCCGACATCCGAGGCGATTGACGATGTGGAGACGACGAGTCCGGTCTTCGAGGGCGTGCCGAGGTCAGCCTGCGGGGGCGCCGTGATTGAGACCGCGACGAGGAGTGCGAGCAGCATTCGTGTCATGACGAGCGAATTGTACCCTCCTCCGCCGCCGGGCGCGGCCGTATCCGGTACCATGTCGCCGATGCGCGACATCGTCAGGATTGCGGCGCTCGGGCTGCTGACCGGCACGTTGCTGGTGCTGGCGTTCCACGCGCCGGGTCCGGTCTTCCGCGAAATCCAGTTCGTCCTGGGCATCGTGCTCGTGACGGCCGTCACACGATCGATGGCCGGCGGCACGGGCATATCCGCACTGAGCCTTGGCATTGGACCTGTGGCCTTTCTCGTCATCGGCGCGGGCCATGTCATGACGGCCGCGGGGCTCGACACGGCGTCGGGCATCACCCACTGGGGCCTGATTCCTCTGATCGAAGAGGCGTTGAAGCTGCTGCCGGTCGGCATCCTCATATGGCTGCACCGGCGGCGCGAGCGCGTCACGCCGAATCCATCAGATTTGCTGATGCTTGGCTGCTTCGCCGGCGCGGGCTTCGCGCTTACGGAAAACGTGACGCTCGTTTACAACAACGCCGCCGTCGCCCGCGATATGGCGCTGCAGTACGGGCCGAATCTCGGAGCGCTGCACCTGGTGCCTGGCGCGTGGGGCGTCGCTGGTTATGTGGGACATGCGGCGTCGACAGGATTCATCGCCGGCGGCTACGGCCTTGGTCTGGCGCTTCGCGATCGGCTCCACACGCGATGGTGGATCGTGCCGGTTGCCTGCGCGGGGTGGATCCTCCTCGAGCACATGCTCGCGAACTATTATGCCGGCGGCGGGTCGCGGCGGGCGTTGCTGCTTGGCAACGGTCGTCTCACGCCGTGGCTGTTCGTACTGCTGGCGATGACGATCGTCGCGCTCGACTATCGGCGTCACCGCGCGACTTTCGCGCAATCCGCGCGGCTGCGACGGCGCGTGCGGATGACCCGCGCCGCCCTCGCGCGCAAGGCGCCGCCCGTGCCGCGCTCGCGGCTGAATGCGCTGCGGATGTTCATGTCGCAGCTGCGGCTGGTCAACGCCACGGCCTGGTTCATGCGCAATCATCCAGCGCCTCCCATCAGGCGGCCGCGTCAGGCGAGGACTCCATGACATCCGAGATACTGGCGCTCGTTCACAACCTGTATGGTGCAAGCGGCGGCGTCGTGCCGGGTCCCGCATGGACGGCAACGCTGGCCACGCTGCTGTGGGTCGCGGCCTATCATCATGGCCTCACAGCCGGCCGGCATGTGGCCGGCCACGGCGGCGACGCCGGGCTCATCGAAGAAGCCTTCAAGAAAGAGCTCGCCGAAAGCCTGGGCTGGAGCGAGGCGCAGCTCGAGGAATTCTGGAACAACCCGCGATATGACTTCGGCCCCGACGACGCGCGCAGGTTCGATGAAACCTACGACGCGTGGGAATCGATGGTTCGCACGCGTCGTAGTCCCTAATCGCTACTGCTGATCTATTGTCGTTGCCGCCGGGCGCTTGTGTTTATCGAACCAGTACCGCAGATACAGCTGCGTGCGCATGAAGTTTGAGGGGCGCGAAGACGTGCCGTGCCATTCTTCGTTGAAACGAATCATGGCGGTGGGCACCTTGCGCAGCTTCAGCGCGCTGTAGAACTGTTCGGTCTGCGGCATGGGCGTGCGCAGATCGTTCACGCCCGTCATCAGCATCGTCGGTGTCTTGACGTTGCCGACGTAGGTGAGCGGCGAGCGGCGCAGGTGCTCGCTCGGATCGTCCCACGGCAGCTTCTCGAAGTTGTAGTACCAGCTTGCGCCGTCTGTCGTGCCGACGAAGCTGAGCCAGTCGACGACCGGACAGTTCGCTGACGCCGCGGCGAAGCGATCGGTGTGACCGACAATCCAGGCCGTGAGCACGCCGCCGCCGCTGCAGCCGGTGACGAACATGTTGCGCTCGTCGACGAAACCCTTCTTCAGCAGCGCGTCGACGCCGGCCATCAGATCGTCGTAGTCCTTCGACGGATACGCGCGCATGATCATGTTGCCGAACTCGCTGCCGTAGCCGGTGCTGCCGCGCGGATTCGTGTAGAGGATCACATAGCCGTTCGCCGCGTGCTCCTGCCAGGCGTAGTTGAAGCCGACGTTGTACATCCCGTGCGGGCCGCCGTGAATGTGCAGCTGCATCGGATACTTCTTCGCCGGATCGAAGTCGGGCGGCGTGATGTACCAGCCCTGCACCTTCAGCCCGTCGGGCGCCGTGTACCACATCTCGGTGAGCTTCCCGAGCTTCACGCCGGCGAGGATGTCGGCGTTGACGTCGGTGAGCTGTGTGAAGGCATCCGGGTTCGAGATCTGAAACCGCACGACATCGCCCGGCTTCTCCGGCGTCGTCAGCGTGCCGACGGCGATGCCGCTCGCACCGATGTCCGACGTCGCGAGCATGTGCGTGCCGTTGGTCACCTGCGTCACGCGGCCAGCTTGCCCTGAGCCTGTCGAAGGGCCGATAGGAAGCCAATACAGGTTCTGCGTGCCTTCGCTGTTCGCCGTGAAGTACACGCCCGAGCTGTCTGGTTTCCAGGTGATGTTCGACGGCGACCGATCCCAGTCGCCCGACACGAGCTGCGGGTTCGATCCGTCGGCGTTCATCACGTACAGCCGCTGATCGATCCAGGTGTTCTTCGTCCAGTCGTAGCCGGTGTATGCGACGCGCTTGCCGTCGGGCGAGGGCACCGGACCGCTGTCGGGTCCCTTGCGCTTCGTCAGCTGGCGAACGGCGCGCGACGCGATGTCGACCGCATAGATATCCGACTCGCGCCACTGATACTCGGCGTCTTCAGAGCGGTTGCCGCTGAAGAGCAGCGACTTGCCGTCGGGCGTCCAGCGCGGATTGTTGTGATCCCATTTACCCGCGGTCAGCTGCCGTGGCGTGCCGCCCGTTGCCGGCACCACGAACAAGTGACGGTAGCCCGTGTCGGTGAAGCCGCTGCGGTCACGCCGATAGTTCAGGCGCTCGACGATGCGAGGGGTTTCGACCCATTTGGCGCCTGAGGGCGCTTTGGGCAGGCGGATGGGCCAGCTCGTGCGATCCTCGAGCTGCATCGAGAACGCGAGCCACTGTCCGTCTGGCGACCATTCGATCGCGGAAGGGCCGGAGTCGAGCCGCGTGATCTGCGACGTGGCGCCTTCGGCGTCCATCCAGCGTACCCAGATCTGGCTGCCGCGCGGCTCGCCCTCGGATGTGTAGGCAATGCGATCCCCTGTTGGCGACCAGGTTGCATTCGAGCCCTTGACGAGGAACCGGTTGCGGCTGCCATCGGCGTTCATGATCCAGACAGACGACTCGCGGCGGTCGTTGATCTTGTCAGTCCAGCCCCGTGTATAAATGATCTGCTTTCCGTCGGGCGACAGCTGCGGACCCGAAACCGTTTCGAGGTCGAGATATTTTTCGAGCGTGATCCGATCGGACGCCGGCGGCATCGGATCGGTGGAACGGGTCTGCGTCTGGGCCGCCATCAACGCCGGCAGAGCGGCAATCACGAGCGCGATGAGGTGACGTCGTTTGATCATGGTTCCTCCAGAGACGCGTAATCTACAGGCTGGAGCCTGTTTTTGAAAATCTGGCCGGGTCAGCCTTACCCCCTCGGCGCCACATGGGATGGGTTCGGCACCAACTTCTCGCTGTTTTCGGAAGTCGCCACGCGGGTCGAGCTCTGCCTGTTCGATGAACAGGGAGCCGAGACCCGAGTGGATCTGCCGGAGAACACGGCGCTCTGCTGGCACGGTTATCTGCCGCAGGTGGGTCCGGGACAGCGCTACGGCTACCGCGTGCATGGACCGTGGGCGCCTGCCGAAGGGCATCGCTGCCATCCGTCGAAGCTGCTGATCGATCCGTACGCGAAGGCGATCGACGGCGACGTGCAGTGGAACGAAGCCGTGTTCGACTATCGCTTCGACGCGCCCGTGGGTCCGGTCAACGACAGCGACAGCGGGCCGTTCGTGCCCAAGTCGGTGGTCATCAATCCATTCTTCGACTGGAGCAGCGACAAGCAGCCGCGCATTCCCTGGCACAAGACGCTCGTGTACGAGGCGCACGTGCGCGGCTTCACGATGCGGCATCCCGCGATTCCTGAAGAGATGCGCGGCACCTACGCGGCGCTCACGCATCCGGCGGCGATCGATCACTTGAGGAATCTCGGCGTGACGGCCGTTGAGTTGATGCCCGTGCACCATTTCGTGCACGACTCGATTCTGATCGGCCGCGGCCTCAGAAATTACTGGGGCTATAACTCCATCGGCTATCTCTCTCCGTACTCAGGCTACGCGTCGTCAGGCGGCGCGGGGCAGCAGGTGCAGGAATTCAAGCAGATGGTGAAGACCCTGCATGCCGCCGGCATCGAAGTCATTCTCGATGTCGTCTACAACCACACCGCGGAAGGCAATCATCTGGGTCCGATCCTCTCGATGAAGGGGATCGACAACAGGGGGTATTACCGGCTGCTGCAGGACCAGCCCGAGTTCTACCTGGATTACACGGGCACCGGCAACTCGCTCAACATGCGGCATCCGCACGTGCTGCAGTTGATCATGGACAGCCTGCGCTACTGGGCGATCGACATGCGCGTGGACGGGTTCCGCTTCGATCTCGCAGCCACCCTTGCGCGGGAGCTGCATGAAGTGGATCGCCTGTCGGCGTTCTTCGACATCATCCAGCAGGATCCGATCATCAGCCAGCTGAAGCTGATTGCCGAGCCGTGGGACGTCGGCGAAGGCGGCTATCAGGTCGGCAATTTTCCGCCGCTGTGGTCAGAGTGGAACGGCAAGTATCGCGACACCGTGCGCGACTACTGGCGCGGCGGCCACGAGACGCTGGCGGAGTTCGCGTACCGGTTCACCGGCAGCTCCGATCTGTATGCCAATACCGCGCGCCGGCCGTATGCGAGCATCAATTTCGTGACGGCGCACGACGGCTTCACGCTGCGCGATCTGGTCTCGTACAGCGACAAGCACAACGAAGCGAACGGCGAAGAGAACCGCGACGGCGAGAACCACAATCGATCGTGGAACATGGGCGTGGAAGGACCGGCAGACGATGCGGCGATCGTGAAGGCGCGCGCGCGGCAGCAGCGGAACTTTCTCGCGACGCTGTTTCTCTCGCAGGGCGTGCCGATGCTGGTCGGCGGCGACGAGATGGGCCGCACGCAGCGCGGCAACAACAACGCCTACTGCCAGGACAACGAGATCTCGTGGCTCGACTGGCAGCCCGCCCCCTCGAGCGTGGCCGGCGGCAAGGACGAGGCGCTGCTCGAATACACGCGCAAGCTGAGCGCCTTTCGTCACGAGCACCCGGTGTTCCGTCGCCGCCGCTGGTTTCAGGGGCGGCCGCTGCGCGGCACCGACGCCGTCGACATCGGCTGGTTCACGCCGGGCGGCGAGCTCATGTCGGACGAAGACTGGCAGGTGGGTTTCGCGAAGTCGCTGACGGTCTTTCTCAACGGCCAGGCCATCCCCACCCCCAACTCCCGCGGCGACCGCATCGTCGACGACACCTTCCTCATCCTCTTTAATGCGAACCACGACGCGATGACCTTCATCATTCCCCCCGGCGCGTACGGCCAGTCATGGCGCATGGTGCTCAACACCGACACGCTCACACCGATCAACGAAGGAGACGGCGACGTCTTCCCCGCCGGCGCCGAACTCACCGTCGCCGAACGCTCGCTGGCGGTGTTGAAGCGATTGGGGTAGGGGAAGCGCGTGCGAGGGCGCTGGAGGTCCTGGCGCTTGGCACAACCCTCGTGCCTCGATCGCACAACCTGCCAGGTTTGCCTGTGGAAACTGGGTTCAAACCCAGTTTCAACAGTTTATCCACAAGATTTTGTTCTTCGCATTGCCGTTACTGCATCCCTCTTGAAGACATTTGAGATTGACGATGCTATAGAGGAGAGAGGCGGAATCATGATCGATCGATTCAGAGCTCTCTCTGATGATGCTCTCTCGGCGAAGCTCGATGTTTGCTTCGACAACGAGAGTCGAGCCACCGCGCGGGTCATTGCGTGTCTTGCCGAGTTCGATCGCAGGCGGCTTTATCTCGCCCAAGGTTGTTCGTCGCTGTATGGCTTCTGCCTTCAGCGCTACAAACTTTCCGAGTATGCGGCGTACAACCGCATCGAGGCGGCCAGAGCGGCGCGTCGATTTCCGTTGATTTTCGCCATGCTCGAGTCGGGCGAACTGTCGCTTACCGCTATATCGCTTCTGTCCCGTCACCTCACCGAGTCGAACCACCAGGATGTTCTGATTGAAGCGCGACACAAGACGGCGCGTGAGGTCGAGAGGATAGTCGCTCGTCTGAACCCGAAGCCTGACGTGCCATCGTCAATCAGAAAGACGCCGGCGCCACGTTCGGCTGTGGCGCTGCTTCCGTCGGTCGATGCTTCCGACAGTAATGAGACCTCGACAGCTGCAGATATCAGGATCCAGCGCGCAGATGTGGCGTCGGCCAGGCCTGCGGTGATCAAGCCGCTCGCGCCTGAGACCTACAAGATTCAATTCACTGTTTCGCGGCACACGCACGACAGGCTGCGGCGCACCCAGGATTTGATGCGCCACACGCTGCCCGACGGCGACGTTGCCGTCATCTTTGATAGAGCGCTGTCACTGTTGCTGTCGGATCTCGAGCGCCGGAGGTTCTCGCTCGTCAGCCGCCCGCGCCGTAACGGAGGAAAGGGAGATGGCTCGGGCTCGCGCCACATTCCGGCAGAAGTCAGGCGCCAGGTGTGGGAGCGTGACAAAGGTCAGTGTGCATTCGAAGGCACGCATGGACGCTGTCAGGAAACAGGTCTTCTCGAATTGCATCATGTGAAACCGTTCGCGGCCGGCGGCGAGGCGACGGAGGAGAACATCGAGCTGCGATGTCGTGCCCACAACGCGCACGAGGCGGAGCTCTATTTCGGATCGCAGCGCGCGCCGTGAAGGAAACCGAAGCGGCGCGGTGAGAAATGGGCCGGGCGCGCGACTACGCCGGCGGGATGGATGTCCGGCCGGAGGCGACGACAGCCGCAGGCGTTTCGGCGCGGTTGACGACGTAGATGCCGGCGAGGACGAGGATGCCACCCAGCAACTGCAGCGGCGTGAGGCGCTCGCCGAGTAGGGTTGCGGCCAGCAGTGCGGTCAGCGGCGCCTGCGCGAGCAGGCCTATCGAGACGACCGTGGCTGGCAGGTGACCAAGGGCGTATGCGATGCATAGGTACGCGCCGACCTGTGACACCACTCCGAGCCAGAGGAGTGCGAACCACGTGTCGCGCGTGTAGCCCCACAGCGGCGCGCCGATCGCGACGCAGATCGGGAGCAGTGTGAGCGTGCTTGCGGCTATCGCCACGGTGTTGAGCGTCACCGTGTCGATGCTCTCGCGCGCTTTCGAAACGGCGAGGATGTAGGCCGCGAAGCAGAAGGCAGCGGAAATGGCCATGAGATCGCCCGAGACGCTTTGGCGCGGCGCCGCGGCTCCCACGTCACCGGCAACTGTTGCTGCTGGCCAGATCATCAGCGCGCTGCCGGTGAGCGATGCGGCGAGGCCTGCCCAGAACAGGCGGCGCGGCGCCTTCCGCAAGAGCAGCCACGATCCGAGTCCGACGAAGACCGGCGCGCCGCCGGCCAGCAGCGACGTTGTGGCGGCCGAGCTGCGCATGACGGCCGTGTTGAACAAGGCGAGATCGAGGGCGAAGAAGACGCCGGCGGCGACGGCGAGCCAGAATGCGCGGCGCGATTTGAGCGACTTCCCGTGGCCTGCAACCGTCCGCGCGCCGGCGGGCTGAATAGGCCCGGACTTCAGTCGCGGGGTGGCGACGCGCCACGGCAGCAGCACGACCGACGCGATCAGCACGCGATAGAACGCCGACGCCGATCCGGGGATGTCCGCCCAGCGCACGAAGATCGCCGACCAGGCGATGGCGACGACGGCGCCGGCAAGTGCGGCGTAGGCGAGCCAGTCCGCGCGGACGGGGGTGGCGCGGCCCTTTAGGGCCCGCGAATCGCTCACAAGCGCCGCAGCGCGATCATCGGATCGACGGCGGCCGCGCGCCGCGCGGGAATGTAGGCCGCGAGCATCATTGCGAGCGCGAGCGTCAGCGGCGCGACCGCCAGGGTGACAATGTCGGCCTGCGGAAGCGCGACGACTTTTGCAGACGTCAGCTTGATGGCGGCATACGCGAGTACGCCGCCGAATGCGGCACCGAGCACGATCACGCGCGCGCCCTCGCGCAGAATCATCCGCATGATGTCGCGGCGATCGGCGCCGAGAGCGGTACGGATGCCGATTTCACGCACGCGCTGCGCCACGGAATACGACACGACGCCATACAGACCGATACAGGCGAGTAACAGACCCGCAAGGCCTGCCGTGCCGAGAACTCCCGCCGCGACGCGGCGCGGGAAATAGAGCGTCGCGATCGACTCGTCGAGCGTCCGGATCTCGCGGATGGTCACACGATTACTCACCGATGCCATCGTTTGTCTCAGCGCCCGCGCGAGAGTCTGTGGATCGCCGCTGGCCCGAATCGAGAGCCCGTTCGTGAAGGCGAAATCGGCCTGTGAGAACGGCGTGTAGATCGTCGAAATTCGTGCGCCTTCTTCGAGGGGCCGCGCCACGCTGCCGACGACGCCGATAATTTCCATCCAGACGGGCGCGGACCTCTGGTCTTTCCGCCAGAAGGCGACATGCTTGCCGACGGGACTGGAACCGCGGCCGAGATGCCAGGCGAGGCTCTCGTCCACGACAGCGACCTTCGGCGATGTGGCGTTGTCGCCGATGTCGAACAGCCGGCCGTCGCGCAGAGGAATGCGCAGCACGTCGAAGTAGTCTTCGGAGATATCCATGCGGCGCGTGCCGACGAGCACGGGATCGGCCGTGAACTTATCGCGATCGACGAGGTCGCTTCCCGATCTGGCGATGGGTACGCCATAAAACTGAGAGCTCAACGCGGCTGCCTCGACTCCGGGGAGCGTTTCGGCGCGTTCGAGCAGGCGTGCGCTGATCTCGCGCATTTGCGCGCGTTCGGCCTGGAAGTCGGCGCTGCTGCGGCCGGCCAGCCGCGGCGAGGGCTCGACGTAGAACTCGCCGACCACGACATTGCTCGAGTCGTAGCCGCGATACGCCGCCTCTTCGCGCAGAACGCTGCGGATCAGCACGGCCGCAATCACGATCAGCACCAGCGAGGCGCACACCTGCGGCACGATCACCCAGCGCCGGAGCCGGGTGCGGCTGCGGCCGGAGGCCGATGTCTGGCCGTCTGAGAGACCCACCAGCAGGTCGCGCGACAGCGCCTGACGGACGGGCGCGAACGTGACGAGCATGGCCGCGATGAGGCATGTGAACACGGTGAATCCAAGGACTCGCCCGTCCATTGGAACGTTCAACGTGAACGGATCCGCGTACCAGGCGGCGTCCGCATTTGGAATGGCGGCAATTACCAGCGTCGTCAGCGCTCTCGCAAGGGCAGTCCCGATCACCGCACCGGCCGCCGACAGGATCAGGCTTTCGACCAGCAGTTGACGTGACAGCCTGCTCCAACCCGCGCCCAGCGTCGTCCGAATGGCCATCTCGCCGCGCCGCATGAGGCCGCGCGCCGCCAGTATCCCGGCGAGATTCGCAATGGCGATCAACAGCACCGCACCGGCAGCGAGCATCAGGGCCGCCGCCATCCTCGTCGGAACAACGCGGCCCGTGGTGTCGAAAGGAAGCCGGTTGCGACGGTGCTCGGTAACGCGAAGAGACCACTGATCGAAGAATTCCGGACTGCCGCGCATCTCGGCCTTGCGGACCGCGCGGAATCGTCGTGCCGCCTCGTCGAGGACCGGTTCGAGCTCGGCCTCTTCAACGGCGTGAGGCATGCGGAAGACCACCTGGAGGGAACTTCTATTCACCGGATCGACATTCAGCTCCGCCCTTCGCGGGTCGCGCCACTCGTCATACTGGAGCTGGTCGAACACACGAGGAAGATGCGGCGCCCAGAAGTGCGATTCGTAGAAACGATTCGCGAGCCCGCGAAAACCTGGCGGCGTGACGCCGATCACCGTGTACTCGCGCGCGTTCGGGTACATGCGTGATGCCGGCGCAATCCGCAGTCTCCTCCCGAGGATGGCGGGATCCCCTGCGAAATGCGATCGCCATAACGCGTCGCTGATCATGACGACCGGCGGCGCGTCGGGGCGATTGTCACTCTCGGAGAAGGCTCGCCCGAGCTGTGGTCGCACCTCGAGAACATCGAAGTAGTTGGGTGTTACAACCTCTCCGCGAAGCGTTCTCTGATGCGAGGCTTCGCCGAGGTATGTCAAGTCGGATCCGAACCCGATCGCGTTGGCCAGGGCCGGATGCATTTCGCGCAGCGCGTTGTACTCGCGCAGCATCGTAGAGCTCCCAAAGCGCGGGTTCGCAAACCATACCTCGATGTACCGGAGCTCGCCGGCCCGCGGCACGTTCGGCTTGACGAAGATCAGCGCGTTGACGAGCGAGAAGATGGCGGTGTTGACGCCGATGGCGAGTGCGAGCACGAGAACGCCGACGGCGGCGAAGCCCGGGCTGCGCGCGAGCGTGCGAAAGGCATACCGTACGTCCTGCCGGAGGGCGTCAAACCACATCACAGCCTCCTCAGCGCGATCATGGGATCGACGGCCGCAGCGCGGCGCGCAGGGATGTACGTCGCGAGCATCAATGCAATCAGCAGCAGAATCGGCGCAGCGACGAGAGGCCCGATGCCCATCTCCGGCAGTGCGACCAGCCGGCTCGAGACGAGCTTCACGCCCGTGTAGGCCAGGGCCAGGCCGACGGCGCATCCGATTGCGATCACCAGCAGGCCGTCCCGGAGCACCAGCCGCATGATGTCCCGGCGTTCCGCACCGAGGGCCGCGCGGATTCCGATTTCGTGCGCGCGCTGTGCCACCGAGTACGACACGATGCCGTACAGACCAACGCAGGCAAGCAGGAGGCCGCACGCCGCCGCGAAGCCGAGAATGCCGGCAGCCAGGCGCCGCGGAAACATCATCGCGTCAATTCCGTCCGACATCATGCGCGAGCCGGCGATCAGGATCTCCGGATCCGCTTTTGTCAGCAGCTGTTTCATCTCTTCGATCAGCTGCCCCGGATCACCATCGCTTCTGGCGATCAACGTGGCGTTGTTGCCGCCCCTCTGGATCAGCAAGTCATAAATGATCGGCGTCGGGTTGCCGTCCGAAAGCGGCAGCGTGATGTCGGCCGCGACGCCAATCACGCGCTGCCAGTATGGCGTGTATCCAGACCCAGGCGTATTCATGCCGAGGTATTGACCGATAGCGCTTCCATCCGGCCACAATGTTCGCGCCAGGTGCTGCGACACAACGGCAACGCGCTCCGATGCCGCCGTATCCTCGGCGCCAAAGCCGCGGCCGAGAATGATCGGGATCCCGACAACGTCGAAGTAGCTTTGCGTCGTCCAGAACGTCTTGACCCAGGTGTGGCGGGGGCTGGTTGAAAACCCGTCGCGAGCTGCAACTGTGCTGTTCGACAGCGGAAGTGGCACGCTGCGAAAGTGCTCGCCCGCCAGGGCTATCCGCGCACTCTGATGCGAGTCGATCTGCGCGAGAATCCGCTGCAGGCCCTCCCGCTTCGCCGCCTGGTACGCCTGGATCTCCTCGGGCTGATATGGATATGGCGGATACGGCCGGTAGGGCCGGACGTACTCGATCGCGACGACGCCCCCGGCGTTGTATCCGCGCGGACGAAGCTCTTCCTTGATTAACGTGCGCGTGACAACGCCGCTGACCACGAGCAGGATTACGCAGCAGCACACCTGCGGAATCAGGATGCCTCGCTGCAAACGCGGGTTGACCCCGGTGCCCGACGTAGAGCCACCCTCGCGAAGTCCGTCAAGCAGGTTCACCCGGCGCGCCTGGCGGAACGGCACCGCAGCGATGATCAGTGCCGCGACGACTGCGCTGCCGGATGTGTAGACCAGCACGCGCCAGTCGAGCGGAATGCCGGTGACGATGGGGATCGTCGAGTCCGGAATCCCTCCTGTCGCTTCGGGCATCGCCGCGATCAAGACATTCATTAGCCACACGGTTCCAACCAGCGCCGTGGCCGCCGCCGCGCCGGACAGCAGTAGCCCTTCGAGCAACGATTGCCGGAAGAGGCGCGTGCCGCGGGCGCCCATCGTGATGCGCACGGCCATTTCCGTTCTGCGTGTGATGCCGCGGGCCGCGAGCAGCCCCGTCAGGTTGGCCAGGCCGATGAGCGCGACGATGCCCGCCAGCGCGAACAGACCGGCGGCGAGACGCGCGGGCACGATACGACCGGTGCGGTCGAACGGGACGCGGTTGGGACGGCTGGCTTCGAGGTGAAGCGTGTACCTGGCAAGCTGCGGGAAGTAAGCGGTGTGGATGTGCCGCGCCATTCCGCCGAGCAGCGAGGACATCTCGGATTCCTTTGCCGGGTCCGTCACTCTGAGCGCAACGATCAGGCCGAGGCTGTCGACCGGATTCGGGCGCCCCAAGCGGTCGCCCGGGTCGGGACCAAAGTCGAGCGCGCGCTGTACATGCAGCACCCAGAACTCCGTCGGCTCGAACTTGTACACGCCGCGAAAGCCGGGCGGCGCGACACCGATGATCGTGTAGGGATGCGCGTCGGTGAAGGAGGAAGAGTACTTGACGACGTCGAGCGGCAGGACCGTGCCGGCGATCGCGGGGTCCGAATGGAAACGCGACTTCCAGAGATCGTGACTGATGACCGCCACACGATCCGACGCTGCCGACTCGTCGGCCGATGTGAACAGCCGTCCCGTGTGCGGCCTGACGCGGAGCGCGTCGAAATAATTCGCCGTGACTCTTTCGCCGCGCACCAGGCGGACCTCTCGCCCGGCTCGAATGCGCGCACGATCTTGCCTGAAGCCGAACGCATCGGCGAATACGGGGTTGTTGTCGCGCAGGTCGATGAGCGCGCGGTAGGGAACGCCGTAGACGGTTTGCGGCTCGCCCGGCCTGTTCGCAAACTCGCTCGTCGACACAACGAAGCGGAGGCTCTCCGAGTCCTCGACGTCGATGCCCTTGAAGATCAGCGCGTTGACCAGCGAGAAGATGGCGGTGTTGACGCCGATGGCGAGGGCGAGCACGAGGACGCCGACCGCGGTGAAGCCGGGGCTGCGCGCGAGCGTACGAAAGGCATAACGTACGTCCTGCCGGAGAGCGTCAAGCCACATCACAGCCTCCTCAGCGCGATCATCGGATCGACCGCCGCCGCGCGGCGCGCCGGAATGTACGTCGCGGCCAGCATGGCCAGCGCGAGGATCAGCGGCGCGAGTGAGAGCGTCACCGCATCAGCTGCGGGCAGTGCGACGACCTTTGCGGACGTGAGTCTGATCGCCGAAAATGCCAGCGCGCCGCCCAGCGCCGTGCCGATGGCGATCACTTTGATGCCGTCGCGCAGAATCAGCCGCATGATGTCGCGGCGGTCGGCGCCAAGCGCGCTCCGAATCCCGATCTCGCGCACGCGCTGCGCAACCGAGTACGACACGACGCCGTAGAGGCCGATGCAGGCGAGCAGCAGACCGGCGAGCCCGCTGCCGCCGATGATGGCCGCCGCCGCGCGCCGCGGGAACAGCAGGGCATCGACTGTCTCGTGCATCATTCGCGGCTGCGAGACATGCGCCTTCGGATCCGCACGGAGGACCGCGTCCTTCAAGTGGCCCACCAGCACGGCAGGACTGACGTCTCCGCGCGCCACGATCGTGTTTCCACCAGCGACGGCCGGCGTGTACACGACGGAGGTGCGCGCCCCTTCCGTCAGCGGCAGCGAGAGATCGGGCACCACGCCGACGACTTCCATCCACCGGGGCGGCGGAGGGGGGCCGCCAATGGTGTCGTTCCGGAACGCGATGTGCCGGCCAACGGCATTCGGCGATCCCCAAAGGCGCCACGCCAGGCTCTCCGAGACGATCGCCACAGGTGGTGCCGACTCCTGCTGATCCTGCAAATCGAAAGGACGTCCGGCCGTGACCCGGATGCCGAGTGTCTCGAAGTAGCCCGTAGAGACGCCGAAGGTCAACGTGCCATGCCGGACGGGATTCGCGCCATAGGTATCGCGGTCAATCACGAACCCGCCGCTCCTCGGCAGGGGCACGCCGCCAGGCGAAGTCCACGTCACCGCGGCCGACGTGAGACCGGGAATCTCGCGCAGATAATTCAGCAGCTTCGCATTCGCGATCCTGCCGGGCTCGAACACCTGACGCTTTTGTTCCGGCGTCATCTGGAAATAGCCGCGCGCCCTCCACTCGAACTCATAGTCGAGCACAACGACATCGTCCGCGGTGTAGCCAGGGTCGGCGAGCTGCTCTTTGATCACCCCGCGAACCAGCAGTGCCGCTACAACGAGCAGGACGAGCGAGCCGCACACCTGCGGCAGAAGAACCCACCCGCGCAGCCTGCTGCGGCTCCGCCCGCCGATCGACGCCGCTCCTTCCGACAGGCCGTGCAGCAGATCGCGCGACAACGCCTGGCGCACGGGCGCGAGCGATACGACGACGGCGGCGGCAATGCAGGTGGCGGCGGTGAACGCGAGCACGCGCCAGTCGAGCGGCACGTCCACGATCGGCGGGCCAAGTCGGCCGCCCGGCGTGAAGCGCGGAACCGCGGCGACGAACACCGACACGAGCGTGCGCGCGCCGAGCAAGCCGAGCACGCCACCTGCGATCGCGAGCAGAACACTCTCGACAAGCAGCTGCCGCGTCAGGCGCCACGTTCCCGCGCCAAGCGTGGTGCGCACCGCCATTTCCGCTCTGCGTGTGAGACTTCGCGCGGCGAGCAGGCCCGCGAGATTCGCAAGCGCGATCAGCACGACCGCGGCCGCCGTGGCCATGAGCCCCGCGGCCAGACGTGTCGGAACGATGCGGCCGGTGCGATCGAACGGAAGCTGATTGCGTTTCGATTGATGGACCTGCAGCGTCCACGCGCGCTCCTGGCATCGGCGTTGAGTTCCGAACCGGCGCCCCATCGCGCCAACCACCAGTTCGAGCTGTTCGTCTGAAACGCCCCCGGGTTTGCGGAAGAACATCGAGTTGTACGCGTGTCGAACGGGCCCAGGTTGGTGTGTCGGGTCCATGTGCAGCTGCGCGTGCTGGCCGTCGACGATGCGCGGGATGCGCGGCATCCAGTATTCGGTTGGCTGGAACCGGTTCGCGACCCCGTCGAATCCGGGCGGAGCCACTGCGATGATCGTGTAGCGGCGCAACACGCCCGAGATGCTGTAGCCGAGTAGATCGAAATCCAGAGTCCGGCCGAGCACGTTTGGATCGGCCTGAAACTCTCTCCTCCACATCCCATCACTGATGATTGCCACCGGCGCCGCGCCTGCCGCATCGTCATCGGGACGGAATGTGCGGCCCAGTTGCGGCGTGATGCGCAGCACGTCGAAGTAATTCGCCGTGACGCGCTCACCACGGAATGTGCGCAGGTGACCTTCGCTGACGGCGTTGATCGAATCGGGCCAGTAGCCAACGAGATCGGCCAGTGCGGGATCCGATCGGCGCAGCGCATCGAACTCGTAGTGCGCCGCCGGAAGAGCGTTGCGTTGCGCGTTGGGATCGAACGGATAGATGAAGCGTAGCTCCTCGGCGTCGGGCACCGGCAGCCTGACGAAGATCAGCGCGTTGACGAGCGAGAAGATGGCGGTGTTGACGCCGATGGCAAGCGCGAGCACCAGGACGCCGACGGCGGTGAAGCCGGGGCTGCGCGCGAGAGTACGAAAGGCGTACCGCACGTCCTGCC
>JBBDWL010000067.1:0-4558 GCA_040902895.1 Vicinamibacterales bacterium
TCGATCGACAGCGCGTCGTTCTCGACGCGCGGGCGCCGCTCCTTGCCGCTGAGCGTCATGGTGCCGTCGGCGACCTTGTAGACGGCGTCGACGCTCGTGGCGTGCATGGCGCCGTCGGTGACATCGACGTCGCCGATAAAGTGCGCCTCGGCCAACGCGCCGGTGGCGGACTCGAGATCGGCCTCGAGCGTCTGCGCCCGGACCACGCGCGCGCCCTGGGTCTTGGTGTCGGCTTCGCGATACTCGATCTTCTCGTCGAATGTCATCTGGCGCAGGCCTTGCGGATTGCCGGTGGCGGTCAGCGAGGTGGAGCGGATGGTGCGCGGCCCCATGTCCCTGGTGGCCGGCAGCGTGACTTCGACCGCCTCGCGCGCCGACAGCGCGCGGACGCTGCCATCGGGCTCGAGCGCGATGTCCATGAGCTCGCCGCCCAGTTTCTGGCCGGTGGTGCCGCCCTTGGTGGCGAGCTCGATCTCGGCGCGGCCGGCGAGCGTGGCGTGCTGCAACGTGCGGCCGTCCTCGCCGTACTTGAGGTTCATGTCTTTCGCCGCCATCGTCTGCAACGCGCCCATGGTGCCGCCGCCGGTGACGCGCGAGTTGCCGCGCAGCTCGATCAGGTCGGTGTCATCGCGATCGGGATAGAGCTTCACGGTGCTGTCGTCCGCATCGATCAGTTGACCGCCGCGATCCATGTGCACGGTCCGCTCGAAGCGCATGTAGCGATCGCGGCGCGCGTAGATGAAGCCGCCGGCGGTGACGTCCATCGGCCCTTCCTTACCCTCCGCGGCAAAGTGGACGTCGGCATTGTCGAGGATGGTCAGGATGTCGCGCTGCTCGTCGTAGACGAAGCCGGTGCCGGTTCCCTGCATGCGGCCGCGCGAGAACTTCACCGGCCCGGGCGCGCGCACCATCTTTTCAGCGTCGGTATACGTGGCTTCGTTTGCGTATGCGATTAGCCCGTCGCTGGTTTCGAGCTTGACATCGCCCTTGACCTCGAACGAGCTCTCGTCCTTGCCGACTTGCGCTTCCGTGCCGGTGATGGTGTAGTCGCGGCCACTGCGATTGCTGGCGACGACCTTCACGTCATACAGCTTCGTTTGTCCGTCTTCGAAGGTCGCCTGGCGCTGGAACTCGAGCCGCAGATCTCTCTTCCCGCCCTTCCACTGCCAGACGTCGCCCCCGCGGGTTTCGATTTTGATCTTGGGATCGAGTGGGTCGATTGTGGCAGGCGGGGCCCCCGCCTCGCGCGGCCGCAGCGTGTACGCGACGGTGGCGATCACACTGATGGCCACCAGGGCCATCACCAGCCGCGCGCGTTTCTGCCAGGGAGTCACTGGTTGGATTGTACCAACACAAGGGCTGCAGGCTGTCACGTCCGTTAACCACGGAGAGCTCACGGAGCCCACGAAGGACGTTTATCAAAACGCCAGTGCTGCTTAGCAGCACTTGTTTTTACAAAGTATGCTCCGTGGCTCCGTGAGCTCCGTGGTTAGCGTACGTGGCGGGCGAAAGCGATCAGCGAAAGTCTTCGAGCCTGAGTTCCACGTACTTCGTCCCCTGATATTCGTCGCTTCGACGATATAGGCGATCTCGAGGACGACGGCAGGGACATTTCTGTGCCTTCTGCGGCCCGGGTAGTCGAGAGAAGCGTTCTCGGATGCGACACCATCAGTGATGTCTCACGTCGGTGCCGGCGCGGCGATTGATGCGGACGATCAGCCGCGCGAAGGTGGTCATCGGCATGGCGCGAAGCGCGAGCTCGCGCAGCGTGCACACCACGGGATTGGTCGCGGCCATCAAGCGCGCGGTGCGGCGGCCTTGCGCGAGCAGGGCCGCAGTCTTCGGGATGCGCTCACGCTCGTAGGCCCGCAACGCCCGTTCGATGTCGGTCGTGGCCGACAAAGACTTCGCCAGCACCACGGCGTCGACGATCGCCTGCGCCGCGCCTTGGCCCGTGTGGGGCAGCAATAGGTGCGCGGCGTCGCCGACGAGCGTGACGTGGCCGCTGCCCCATGATGGCAGGGGATTTCGGTCGACCAACTCGTCGACGCGCATCTCATCGGTCGCCGACGTGATCGCACGGAAGGTGCCATCAAAGTTCGGCGCCATCGCGTCAACGATCGCCTGGGGCTGGTGGGCCACGGACGCCACGAGCGTTTTCGCGAGCGACAGGAACCAATAGATGCCGGTATCGCTGGCGCGCACGAACATTGATTCGATGCCGCGACCCAGATAGTAGACGGCGTGCAGATCGCCGAGATGTTGCAGGACCCCGTGTGCGGCGCCGCGAACCGCGACGATGCCGCTGTGGCGAGGCGGAGGTTCGGCCGGGTGCAGGATTCGCCTCACGACGGAGCCGATGCCGTCGGCGCCGACCAGCACATCGCCTTCGTGCGCAGTGCCGTCCGAGCACTGCACCGAGACCCTGCCCGGCCGCGAACTGAAGCCCGTCACGCGTGCGCCAAGGTTCATCGAGCCGGCGCCGACCGCCTCGAGCAGCGCGCCATGCAGCGCCGGCCGCAGCGCAACCAGCAGCGGACCGCCGAGTGCGTTGGGCGGCATCTCGGCCCGCTTCACCATCGTACCGTCCGGCCTCCGGAACTCTCCCCGTCGAGGCGCAAAGCCACGCGCGACGACGGTGTCTCCGACACCGAGCTGGTGCAGCGCGGCCACGGCATTTGGCGCAATGCCGACGCCGAAGCCGAGCTCGCGCGGCGATTCCGCCTGTTCGAACACCCGGACGTTCCAGCCGCCGTTGCGAAGGGCAATTGCCGCCGACAGGCCGCCGATTCCCGCGCCGACGATGAGCGCCGTGCGGCCCATCAGACCGTCTCAATCGGCACAATAGTGCCAGTAGCTGCCCGGCTCGCGGCGGAAGGCATCAACGGAAATCCTCGAGCCGAAGCTCCACATATTTAGTGCCCAGGTACTCGTTCTCTTCGATGGTATACGCGATCTCGACGCCCTCTTTGAGCCCCGTCAGACGGTCGTTGTGCTCGGCGGCGTTCCACTGAATCGCGCGCAGGACGCGGCCGTTCTGTTTCATGCTCATCTTGAGATGGCGTTCTTTCAGCAGCCGCGGCCCGTCGACGATCGAGACGGGCCCGGTGTGGAACTTCGGGCGCGGGTTGCCAGGCCCAAACGGCGCCAGACGCGCGAACTCCGACATCACCTGCTCGTCACGCGAGCCAAGAGCGTGCCGAACAATCTGCTCCCAAGCGTCGTCTGGGGCAAGGAGTTCCCTCAGAACGACACAGTCCTGACGTGCAGATCGCAAAGCGTCGACGAGTGGGCCACCGTCAAAAAGGATTTCGCAACTGCACGCCAAGGGAACCTCTTTGGGGCACGTCGCCGCTACAGATCGTGCCGGTGCGCCACGACTTTGACTACCGACGCAGGGGCGCCGCATCGCCAACGAACGCATAGACGACGTCGGACAACACCGGAGCCACCGTCTTGGTGCCAATCCGGGACTTTGTATACAAGAGCTTCCGAAGCTCCCTGTCGAGTTGATAGACCTCAAACAACTCATTGCCTTGATTGTTGCCACCGTAGCCCGCGAGGGTGGATGCGCCAAACTTCACGAACTTGATGTCGCTCCCGGTCACGACGCCTCCGTCAGAAGTGAAGCAGATCATGATGGTGTTGGGAAGGCCGTCCGCAGAGAATTTGTAGCCTGAGTTCGCGTACGCCGCGTAGCCCTTGATGTTCGACACCGACCAGCACTCGCCTTGCGCGCTCACTGAGACTTGGTTCAGGAGAGCAGCCACCGCGCAAACTGCAATAACGATGTTCTTCATGGTCGCTCCAGGATCAAATTGGTCGGCCCGGCTAACGATCGCGCCTAAGCCGCACGCCGCGGCGACACGATCCGCGGACGGTGCGCGTGTCGGCTTCAGGCGCTTGGTTAGGCTGCTTTCTGAGGAACCGAGCCTGTCGGCGTTACTCTATTTCGAGGTGAACGCTAGATGAGTTGGCAACCAACCGCCATTGGCCATCTCGCCTCACATATACACGCGTGAACCTGGTCGGACTGAGCGAGGGCTGACCTTTGTATTGTCCTTTCTGTGTAGTGCGGCCTGTCACGATTGCGGTATCTTCATAGACACGCACCTTGATATCGTCATTGTTCATCGATTCGAACGTTTGAGCACCAGACTTCATGTCTGCTATTACTTCTGTCCTGGTTCTGACTACGCCATTGGCGCCCGTCACAACGTAATCGTCAATATAGACACGCTCGAGGAACGCTGTGTCACTACGCAGAAGGGCGAGGACACGCTCGTTCTCCAGTTGCGTCACTGCTTGCTCGACGTTTTCAGTCGAAGCTGGTGCTGATGCCGCCGGTTCAGGGCTCGCGCCACATGAGGAAATTGCCACCATTACTACTGGTAGTACGATCGTCAATAGACTTCGTTTCATTTTGATTCTCCTTTTGCTTGTTTACGGCCAGCAATTTCACCCCTAGAGTAAGAGGAATTCAGTGAACTATCGCGCCTCGATCCCCCTGTGCCAATAATCGGTGAGACAACCTGCCCGCGGAGATTAGTGTAGGGGC
>JBBDWL010000068.1:0-4468 GCA_040902895.1 Vicinamibacterales bacterium
GGTCATTTTACCCCCGCCGGGCCAGGATTATCCAGACCTCGGCACGAAGGTCCCACGGGCCGCCCTGATAATCCCCGAGCAGGGCCGAGACCTCCAATCCGGCTTTTTCCAGTCTCTGCACCATCTGCGGCACGCTCAGGGTGCGGAAGGCGATGGTAAATGTCCTTCGCGTCGCGCTCGTGCCGCGCCCTTCGACGAGCTCCTGGTCGAACCTGGTGATGTGCTTGCGGCGATCCTGCGTCACGCTTTCGATCAGCTGGATCGGCTTGCCGTGGGGTCCGCGCTTCCTGCGGAAGGTGACCCGCTTCGAGTACTCATCCCACGCGGGCAGATCCGCGACGAGCTCGACGCCGAAGGTCCCATTGCGCGCCAGGACGCGAGCGACATCCTCCAACGTCGCCGACAATAACCGCTCGTCGAGCAGCGATTGCAGGATGCCGTACGGCGCCATCACCAGCGGAAAGGACTGGTCGGGAAACGGCAAGTGCCGGATGTCGCCGCGGATCAATTTGACGCGCGATTGAAGCTTCGCCCGCCGCACGCGGGTCCGCGCCCGTGCGAGCATCGAGGCGGACCGATCGATGCCGACGACCGTCGCGCCGGCCTTCGCGACTGGAACGGCCACGCGCCCGGTGCCGCAGCCAAGCTCCAGAATGGGCCCACGGCGACCTGCTCGTCGCGCCGGCTTGTCCGCCGTAGCGCCGGGCGCGGAGGCGGAAGCGCCTTGCGCGAAGGCGGACCAGAACGCAATGTCGCGCCGGCCGACCGTCTGCCGGTTTTCCCAGTCGTAATACGGCGCATAGTCGTCCCAGCCTTCGTGCCCTTTCATCGTCGACTGAATTTATACTCATTCCGGTGAGTGCCTTCTTGGAGATTCCCAAAAACGTCCAGAGCGATGCCTTGCGGGTGGAGTTCGACTCGCAGCGCAGGATTCGGACTCGCAACAAGCTGTACTACCGCTTCAACCACTGGCCGATCTGGATCTTCGTCTTCTTCATCGCGCCCGGCCCGCTGACGTTCGATCTGTTCGAGCATGGGTTCGATCGCCGTCTGCTGATCTGGCTTGGGGTCGTCCTCGTCGGAACTGGCATCGCGGGCCTCTTCGGCAAGCTTCCAGGCTGCGAGCCGGCGCCGTACATCATCCGCTTCACCGAGGATCGGCCGAACCCGCTGTATCGCCGCATCTGCTACACCACCGCGTGGGGTGAGGTCGTGGCATTTGCCGTGCTGAACGCCGGTGGACTTCTCTACGCGATCGTCACCGGCGAATGGCGTTTGAAACAGATGTACGAATGGTTCTACTTTCCGATCGCCGGCACCATGTGGGTGCTCGGCGCGCTCGGCAAGCTCCCGCGCGTCAGACCCTCCACCGCCGGAGAAGGCCACGAACGCCGCTACTTCTATGGATCGGTGTGGGCGGTGACCATTGCTCAACCCGTGCTGTGGTTCCTGTGGAAAGCCCTGCCGCGCAGCACGGACTCCGACATCGTCAAGCTGGTGGTGTTCGTCGGCATTCTCGCGTTTGTTGTCAACATGGCACGACTGGGTCTGCTGCCGCGGACCCGCCCCATTGTTCCTGGCGAACTGGCGGTATCAGACTGAACTGCTACTACTATTCCGCATGCGATTGATTGTGGCGCTGGCGCTGCTGGCGTCGGCGTGCTCCGGCGCGAACGCCCGGCAACCGGCCGACGACCCGCATCCGAAGACGGTCGAGGAATTCAAGGCCGCGGTGCAGCAGGTGCTGGACGACACCGGTGTGCCGGGCGCCGGGATCGCGCTGGTGCGGTTGAACGGCGTCGAATGGGCCGGCGGCGTCGGCTTTGCCGACCGCGATGCGCGCACGCCGGTCACGGCGGACACGCATTTCCGCGCCGGTTCGATTAGCAAGACGTTCATCGCGGCGGCGCTCGTTCAGTTATACGAGGACGGTGAGATCGATCTCAACGCGCCGGTCGTCGAGCTTGCGTCCGACGTCGAGATCGACAACGCCTGGATGGTCGACGATCCAGTCCGGCTGATCCATCTGCTCCAGCACACCGCCGGGTTCGACGACATGCACTTCAACGAGATCTACAACGTGTCGCATCCAGCCGACCTGCCGCTCGCGGAGGTGCTGCGGCTCTATCCCGCGTCGCGGGTCGTGCGCTGGCAGCCGGGCACGCGCATGTCGTATTCGAACCCTGGGTACAGCGTGGCCGGCTACATCCTCGAGAAGGTCACGGGCGAAAACTACGAGGATCGGATCGCCGAGCAGATCTTCATGCCCGCCGGCATGACCAGCAGCAGCTTTTACCTGACCGACGCCGACTACCCGAAGCTCGCCAAGGGCTATGAAGACCGCACCGGCCCGCCGGTGCCGTACTCGCAGATCTACTTGAGGCCGGCCGGCAATCTGCACACGACGCCCGCCGACCTGGGCCGGTTCATCCAGGTGTTGCTGAACTGGGGTGAGACCGCCGAAGACCTGGTGATCGATCCTGAATACCTGAGCAACATGGAGCACCCGGCGACAACCCTCGCGTCGAGGGCAGGGCTCCACTCCGGGTACGGCACCGGCCTCTTCAATACCTTCGTCGAAGGCTTCCCGATGCTCGGCCACAACGGCGGCATTGCCGGCTTCAGTTCGGTGTTCGCGTACTCGACGGCGCGGGATGTCGGCTATGCCGTGCTGCTCAACGCGCGATACTCGGCCGAGGCGAGGCGTCGAATCGAGCGGCTCGCCGTGAGGTACTTGAAGGCCGACGTTGAGCCGCCGCCCAAGCCGGAAGCAGACGTGGCCGAGACGATTCTTCGCGGCTACGAGGGCTATTACCACCAGGCCAATCCGCGCAACCAGGCGTTTGCGTTCATCGAGTGGCTGTTCGGCGGCCAGACCATTTCCGTGAATGGGAAGCGTCTCCGGGCCACGTCGGTGTTTGGAGACGATGTCCCCTTGATCCCGGTGTCGGAAAACCTGTTTCGTCTCGAGGCGGATCCCGAGCCGACGCGCGTGTTTACCGCCGATGATGCCGGCACGATGGTGCTCACCGGCGGAGTGTTCTACGCCGAACGCAAACCCCGGTGGCGGGTCGAGAGCGTGCGATGGCCGGTGCTGGTGTCATTGGCCCTGGTGATCACACCGCTGCTGATGCTGATTCCCTGGATCGTCATGGCCCTGGCTCGCCGAAGCGCACCGCGCGAAGTCGGCCGTGCGGAAGCGAAGGGTTTCTGGTGGCTGAAATTCTGGCTGCTGTGCTGCAGCATCGGCCTCCTGCTGCCGGTCGTCGGCTATCTGAGCGCGAGCGGCGCGGATCTCGGTACGCGCAATCTCCGGACCGCGGCGATCTTCGCGGGAACGATCCTCTTTCCCGCCGCCGCGATCCTGTCGTTCCTGTTCACCGTGGACGCGTTCATGAGCGCAGCCGGCAAGTGGCTGCGCGCCTACGCGCTGATGGTGTCGGTGGCCGCGCTGATCGTCTCTGGCTACCTGTCGGCGTGGGGCGTGCTCGCGTTCAGGCCGTGGAGTTATTGACAGTCTGCAGTCAACAGTCGGCAGTTGAGAGTTCAGTCAGCAGTCGACAGTTGACAGTTCTTCATCGCCGCTGCGCGTCCGCTCGACCACCGACAACCGAGTAGCGGGGAACCACATCGCAGTATGATCCTAACCTCAACTGTCGACTGCCGACTGCAGAGTTGACTCTGAACTGCCGACTGTGGACTTGACTGCCAACTGCCGACTGTTGACTGCTGACTGTTATGACGGAGTGGAACGCCACCGCGTATCACAAGGTTTCTGGTCCGCAAACCAGTTGGGGGCAGAAAGTCCTGGCACGGCTGACCGTTCGCGGCGACGAGCTCGCCATTGATGCCGGGTGCGGCAGCGGCCGGCTCACCGGTGCGCTGATGGAGCGACTGCCGCGGGGACGTCTCATCGCGATCGATCGATCGTGGAACATGCTGCTGACCGCGCGCACAAACTTACGGCCGGTGTATGGCTCGCGCGTCAAGTTCGTGCATGTCTCGCTCCCCGATCTCCCATTCGCCAACGCCGCCGATCTGGTCTTCAGCACCGCGACGTTTCACTGGATCACGGATCACCCGGCGCTGTTTGCCGGCATCTTCCGCGCGTTGCGATCCGGCGGGCGCCTGCATGCGCAGTGCGGCGGCGGGCCGAACCTCGCCCGCGCGCACCAGCTCGCCGGGCGCGTCATGCACGCGGAGCCCTTCGCGACGTATTTCACCGACTGGCCGGGACCGTGGGAGTTCGCCAATGCGGAAGTAACCGCCGCGCGCTTACGCGCGGCCGGCTTCGTGGACGTCGACACGAGCCTCGAAGACGCGCCTACCACGCTGGCCACCGAGGCCGATTATCGCGAATTCGTGACCACGGTGATCTACCATCCCCACCTGGAACGCCTGCCGTCGGCAACATTGAAGCGGCAGTTCATCGATCGCGTGACGGAGTTGTCGTCACGAGAAGATCCAC
>JBBDWL010000069.1:0-4396 GCA_040902895.1 Vicinamibacterales bacterium
GCGAAGCGGCACATCCAACTATAATCCGCTCACCCGCGCATGTCAGGTTGTCGCGCCTGCCGGTCGGCGATCGAGCAATTTATTGACTTCGGCCGGATGCCGCTGGCAAACGGCTTTCTGACGCGCGATCAATTCGCCGGCGAGTACTACTTCAACCTGAGCGCCGCTTATTGCCCGCGCTGCACGCTGGTGCA
Source organism: Vicinamibacterales bacterium (assembly GCA_040902895.1). Classification (GTDB taxonomy): domain Bacteria; phylum Acidobacteriota; class Vicinamibacteria; order Vicinamibacterales; family SCN-69-37; genus JALYRV01. The sequence goes on from JBBDWL010000069.1 coordinate 195, forward strand.
ACTGGTCGAACAGCCGCCGCGTGAGCGGATGTTCAACGAACGTTATCCGTTCTTCTCGGCCACATCGGTCCGCATGCAGACACACTTTGCCGGCCTGGCCGGTGACGTCATCGCGGCGCTGCCGCCGGGAGATCCCTTCGTGGTGGAAATTGGCAGTAATGACGGCACGCTGCTGCGTCACGCGGCCAACGCCGGCATTCGCCATCTCGGGATCGAGCCATCCGCCAGCGTGGCAGAGATCGCGATCGCCGGCGGTGTCGCCACCATGTGCCGGTTCTTTGATACCGAAGTAGCGCGGGAGATCGTCGCGGCGCACGGCCAGGCCGACGCGATTGTCGCGGCCAACACGCTGTCGCATGTCGCCGACCTGCATGCCGTCGTCGAAGGCATCGCGATCCTGCTCGCGCCGGCTGGCAGGTGCGTCATCGAGGATCCGTATTGGGGCAACATCGTTGCCGAGACCGCGTTCGATCAGATCTACGACGAACACGCGTCGTACTTCACGCTGTCGTCGTTGTCATATCTGTTCGTGCAGCACGGCCTGGCGGTGCTCGACGCGATCCCAACGGACGTTCATGGCGGGTCCATGCGCTACCTGATCGGCCGGCCCGGAACGAAGCCGGCGGCCGCGCGCGTCGAGCGGCTGCTCGAACACGAGCGTGCGATGGGACTGCACCGGCCTGAGACCTTTGCCGGGTTTCGCGACCGTGTCACGAACACCGGGGTGGCCTTGATGACGCTCTTGCGCAGCTGCCAGGCGGAGGGTAAGCGCGTGGTCGGTTACGGCGCCACGTCGAAGAGCACGACCACGATCAATTTCTTCGGCATCACGCCCGATCTCGTCGAGTTCATCAGCGACACGACGCCGGCCAAGCAGGGCCGGTTCAGCCCGGGCGCGCATCTCCCCGTCCGGCCACACGCCGACTTCGCTGCCCGCTACCCGGAACGGGCGCTGCTGTTTCTGTGGAACCACGCCGCCGAAGTGCGGGCCAAGGAAGCGGCGTTCACGCGCGGCGGCGGCAAATGGATCGTCTACGTGCCGGCGGTTCAGGAGTGGTGACCGCCCGTCACGAGCGAGTCAGAAACGATCGCACCGGCGCTAACTCGCGGGCGGCCGCCCGCGCCCGGCGCGTGCGAATCTCGGTACCGAACACAAAGTCGTGCGACAGCCACTGCGTCCGCCGGTAGGACCACTGCAACAGGCGCCGGATGGCGCTCGTCCGCGGCAGGGCGACGACGTGCCGGACAAGCTGCTGCACGAGCGGCGTCTTCCACGAGATGCTTCGCTCATCGAGCAGGTCCGAGAGCAGGAACGGCGCCACCGAGATCTTGTACGACTCGGTGACCGCGCGGCGGGCGTCCTCGAGCGGAAGGCCGTCGGCGCGGGCCAGCGCCGCCGACGTCCGGTCGGCGAACAGCGCGAAATCCGCGGACCACGTCGGCTGCAGCATCCGATCGTACCAGTCGCCGAATCGCGCCTCATGCGCGCCGGCGCTGCTGCCCGGCGAGTCCTGCTGGCGAGCGATGTACAGGGTGTCGAGCTGACCAGTCTTACCCGAGATCGCGGTCAGGAACATGACCAGTTCTTCCATCAGAAAGAGATCGTGGAAATTGCAGTCCCGTACCGCCGCGAAGTGACTGCGTAACAGGTCGGTGCGGTGCACGGCGTAAAACACGTCATTGGCGCCGCGACAGCGCTCGCGCAGACGCTGTTCGGCGCTGTCTGAAACGTCGGAGGCAAACTGGCTGCTGCACTTCCATTCGACCCGGTCGCTATACCGCGCGTCGGTGTGGCTCGATTGACTGGCATCGCCGACCCAGAACAGCGCGCTCTGGCCGCCGCACGCCACGTATTCTGGATGAGCCAACATGAACTCGACGGCACGGGCCAGCCCCTGCGGAATGAAGAAGTCGTCGTTATCGGCCATCACCACGAGCGGCGTCGTCACGCGCGCCAGTGCGTCCGCTATCTTGCTGAAGTAGTCGCCGTAGCTGAAGTCGTAGGGATAGCGGATGTACTCGACGTCGAGTCCGGCGGCCTTGCGCTCGGCCACCAGGGCCGCCACCGATTCGTCCGCGCCGCCATCCGCCACGAGAATTCGGAATGGCAGATTGGCATCGGCATAAGCGAGCCACCGCTGCGTGAACGGCACGCGGTCCTTGAGCGGGAGCAGGATCGTGAGGGGGGCCGAATGGGCCATGGCTCAGCGGAAGGTCATACTATACTCGGCACCCGAAATGCCGTCGCGCGCTCAGCGGATTCTCAAGTGGATCGTGCCGCCTATTCTCTGGAGCATCGGCATCGATTTCAAGAATCGGTTCTGGTCGCCCCATTATCTGGCATACGCACCAGGGGGCTGGTCCACTCGCCTGCCGCCGGGCTCGACCAGCGAACGCTTTTGGGACAACGTCATTGCGGAGGAACGACCCGCGTGCGAGTCGCTGAAGGCTCGCGTCAAGGCCGGTGCACCGATGTTGCCGCTGGAGCGGGACGTGGAGGACGTGTTCTTCGGATACGTGCTCGCCCTCGCCGCTCGCAACACATCCTCGCTGACCGTGCTCGATTATGGCGGCAATCTAGGCCGTCACTATTGGCTCGCCATCGCGTTCGTGCCACTCGTCGACCTTACCTATCACTGCAAAGAACTGCCCGGGGCGATCGCGGCCGGGCGACAGATGACACCCGACGCAGCGTGGCACACCGACGACACGTGTCTCGACCAGTCCTATGATCTGGTGATGTTCTGTTCGTCCTTGCAGTACCTTCCCAACTGGCGGGACGTGCTTCGCCGCGGCGCACAGGCCGCTCGCAGTTATCTGTTGCTGTCCGATGTTCCCACCGTGCGCACCGTGCCGGGGTACGGCGTCGCACAGCGTCGTGGAGGCCTGACCAACCTGCAACACGAGTTGAATCGTTCCGAGGTCGTCGACACCGTCGAGCGCGCAGGGCTGCGCTTGGTGCGCGAGGTCGACCTGGGCGTGTATCCCCCAGTGGCGAATGCACCCGAACAGCCCAGATGCACGGGCTTCTTGTTCGAACGCGCTACGGCTACTGAAAGTAGCGCCTGACGCGCTTCTTGTCCGAGGTGGCGGACAAGCTCCTCAACGCCCTGCCGATGGCGCGGCGCGCCGGTTGAAGCAGCGATTGCATCCATTGTGGTTGTGAATCAAAGGCGTCGATGACGGTCGACTTGAACGTCTTGACGCGGTCCTGGGAAGGCAGTCCGTCCAGGCCCGGCTCAACCAGCGTCGACGGCCCGCACAGGCGTCGATCGACATGAAACACCACCATCGATTCAAAGAACTGCACGCTATGGATGGCGCGGCCAAGGCCGGCGGCGTCCGCAACCGGGTGGGTCACCATTGGGCTACGCGAATGCAGGACGTCGACCACGTGTTGCGAAAATTCCATGAACCCGAAGCCGCGAGCCGCCGGGTACTGGTTCGGCATGTAGGAAGTGTGCGTGTCCTCAACCACGACGACGCCGCCATCCCTCACGTGCGGCACGACCGAGGCTACCGTCACGATCTGCTGCACGCTCGTGTGGCCGCCATCGTCAACCAGGACATCGATCGGGCCGATCTCCGGCAGGTGCCGCGCCCAGAAGTTGGGGTCGGCCTGATCGCCGATGATGATCTCGAAGCCGTCGGCCTCGAGTTGCCTGGCCGCCGGATCGAGATCGATCCCGATGATGCGAGCCGACGGGCCAAGAAAACCCCGCCACGCTTCCAGCGAGCCGCCATCACCCACACCAACCTCGACGAGGGTGAGCGCACGTCCCCGGTATGGCGAGAGGAGGCGTTCGTAAATCGGGAGGTAATGGGTCCACTTGACGACACGACGTCTGGCGGCCCGAAAATGCAACAGAAGGCCGCCGTCAATCACCTGCCCAGCCCTCCCGGAACACGCCGGCGCGTGCCGGCTCGGTGCGGGGACCGGCTGCCCGTCAGCATGGCGACCGTGTCGCCGATGCCGCGCTCCAGGCTGCCGGAACATTCGAAACCCAATTGCGAGAACCGGTGGTTGTCCACGCAGTACGACAGCCGGTTCATCAGCGGCGAATCGACGAAGGAGATTTGCAAATCGGGGATGATCGCCGACAGTACTTCCACGACGTGCGCCACGGTCGCGTTGAGCGTCAGCACGTTGTAGACCCGCGCATCGAACTGGCGCCGCCGCATCACGAAAATCATCGCGCGCA
>JBBDWL010000070.1:0-15247 GCA_040902895.1 Vicinamibacterales bacterium
ACGCAGCCGCCCATGATCAGGCCGAGCAGGAACGGCGGATGCAGCATCGACAGCTTGTCGAGGTTCTCCTGGAGTCCATTAGTCAACAGCACGATGATCGAGAAGATCATGGTGGTCGCGCCGACAACGGCGGTGCCGATGAGCACCGGCTTCGCCGTGGCCTTGAACGTATTGCCCGCGCCGTCGTTCTCTTCGAGCAGGTGCTTGGCGCGCTCGAAATTGGCCGTGACGCCGTGCGAGCGCTGAAGCGCTTCGCGAATGCCGGGAATCTGCTCGATGACCGACAGCTCGAACACCGACTGCGCGTTGTCGGTGACCGGACCGTACGAGTCGACCGCGATCGTGACCGGACCCATGCCGAGGAAGCCGAACGCCACGAGACCGAAGGCAAAGACGGCAGGCGCAAGCATCAGGTCCGTAAAGCCGCCCAGCAGCGTAATGACGTAGGCGATAGCCATCAACACCATGATGGTCAGGCCCAGCCAGTACGCGCTGAAGTTTCCTGCCACCAGCCCCGAGAGAATGTTGAGCGATGGGCCGCCCTCCTGTGATGACCGCACGACTTCCTTGACGTGGCCCGATTCGGTCGACGTGAAGATCTTGACGAGCTCGGGAATGACGGCGCCGGCCAGTGTGCCGCACGTGATGATCGAGGCGAGCTTCCACCAGAGCGTGCCGTCACCCAGATCCTGAATCAGCAGGTACGAGACCACGTAGGTCATCGCGACCGAGATGATCGACGTGACCCATACGAGCGAGGTGAGCGGCGCCTCGAAGTTCATCGACGCCGCCGAGGCGTACCGCGCCTTCGCGACCGCTTCGTTCGCCAGGTACGCCACGCCGCTGGCGATGACCATCATGACGCGCATGACGAAGAGCCAGACGAGCAGCTGCACCTGCACCGCCACGTCGGGCACGGCGATGAGGATGAAGGTGATGAGCGCGACGCCCGTGACGCCGTAGGTCTCGAACCCGTCGGCGCTCGGACCGACCGAGTCGCCCGCGTTGTCGCCGGTGCAATCCGCGATCACGCCCGGGTTGCGCGCATCGTCTTCCTTGATGTTGAAGACGATCTTCATCAGGTCGGCGCCGATGTCGGCGATTTTCGTGAAGATGCCGCCCGCGATACGCAGCGCCGCGGCGCCGAGCGACTCGCCGATGGCGAAGCCGATGAAGCAGGGTCCCGCGTAGTCGCCGGGAATGAAGAGCAGGATGCACAGCATGATCAGCAGCTCGACGCTGATGAGCAGCATGCCGATGCTCATGCCGGCCTTGAGCGGAATGGCGTAGATCGGGAAGGGCCGGCCTTCCAGGCTCGCAAACGCCGTTCGCGAGTTGGCGAACGTGTTGACGCGGATGCCGAACCACGCGACGCCGTAGCTGCCCGCGATGCCGATGAGACTGAAGATCAGGATGATGGCCACCCGCGTGAGCTCCATGTCGCGCAGGTACCAGAAGTAGAAGAAGATGATGGCCCCGACGAACAGCTCGAGCAGCAGGATGAACTTGCCCTGTGTGATGAGATACGTCTTGCAGGTCTCGTAAATCAGCTCCGAGACTTCGAGCATCGACGCGTGCACCGGCATGCGCTTCAGCTGCCGGTAGATCACCAGGCCGAAGATCATGCCGAGCGCGCAGATGCCGATGCCGATGAGCAGCAGCGTGCGGCCGTTGTAGCCCCCGACGAGCACCGAGCCCAGGTCGGGCAGGATGAGATCCGCTTCGCTCTTGTGAGCGCCGACCTCAGCGCGCTGATCCAGCACCTCCTGCGCCTGCGCGAACAGCGCCGGGGCCTGAAGCAGGAGGGCGATAACGAGTATCAATGCCGTACGCATCAGAGGAGCCAAGCCACCACCAGGGGAGCGAAAATGACGGCGACGACCGTCATGAGTTTGATCAGAATGTTCAGGCTTGGGCCGGACGTATCCTTGAATGGATCGCCGACCGTGTCGCCGGTGACGGCGGCCTTGTGGGCGTCGGATCCCTTGCCGCCGAGGTGGCCTTCCTCGATGTATTTCTTGGCGTTGTCCCACGCGCCGCCGGCATTGGCCATCATGAGCGCCATGAGAACGCCGGTCACGAGCGCGCCCGCCAGCAGGCCGGCAAGCCCAGACACGCCGAGGACGTACCCGATGGCGATCGGCGAAATCACGGCGAGCACGCCGGGAAGAATCATCTCGCGGATGGCCGCCTGGGTTGAGATCGCGACGCAGCGCGCCGAATCCGGGTCCGCGGTGCCCTCACGCAGGCCCGGGATCTCGCGGAACTGGCGCCGCACTTCGTCGATCATCTTGCTCGCCGAACGCCCGACCGCGTTCATTGTCAGGGCCGAGAAAATGAACGGCAACATCCCGCCGATCAGCATCCCGATGAGCACGTTCGGATTGTCGAGCACGAGCGACAGCTTGTCGGCCGGAAACATCGCCGCGCCGCCAGCGGCGGCGACCGCGGAGTCTACCGTCGCGCGGAAGGTCGCGAACAGCGCCAGGGCCGTGAGCGCGGCCGATCCAATGGCGAATCCCTTGCCGATGGCCGCCGTCGTATTACCAACCGCGTCGAGCGAGTCGGTGCGCTGACGGACTTCAGGTCCCGCGTGGCACATTTCGGCGATGCCGCCGGCGTTGTCGGCAACCGGGCCGTACGCATCGACGCCGAGACTGATACCGAGCGTCGAGAGCATGCCGACGCCGCCGATCGCAATGCCGTACACGCCTCCCCACATGTAGTTCAGATAAATCGCGACGCAAATGACCAGCACCGGGAGTCCGGTCGACATCATGCCGACGCCCAGGCCCGCGATGATGTTCGTGGCTGGACCGGTCAACGACTGCCTGGCAATCTGCTGCGCCGGCCCCATGTCCTTGGCCGTGTAGTACTCGGTCAGCTTGCCGATGGCGACACCCGCGATCAGGCCAGACAGCACGCAGAAGTACACGGTCATCGGAAGCCCGAGCTGCGACGTCAGCAACCAGCCGCCACCCAGTACCAGGGCCGACGCGACGAGCATGCCGCGGAAGAGCGCGTCCTGAATCTTCTTCTCGTCGTTGGTCCGCACCGCGAACGTGCCGATGATTGAGGCAAGAATGCCGAGGCCCGACAGCAGCACCGGGTAGAGCACGAGCGAGCCTTGGAGGGCCGGGAACGCCAGCTCGTCGACCCCGAACAGCCGGAGGGCATCTGCGGCCGTCAGCGCCCACGCGAGGGCGACCGCGGCGATCATGCTGCCGACGTACGACTCGAACAGGTCGGCGCCCATGCCGGCCACGTCGCCGACGTTGTCGCCGACGCTGTCGGCAATCGTGGCGGGGTTGCGGGGGTCGTCTTCGGGAATGCCGGCCTCGACCTTGCCTGAGAGGTCGCCCGCCACGTCGGCGGCCTTGGTGAAGATGCCGCCGCCCACGCGGGCGAACAGGGCAATCGACGAGGCGCCGAGCGAGAAGCCAAAGAGGTATTCGACCGCAATCGCGCCGCGGCCGGCCAGCCCGCCGAAGATGTAATACAGACTGGCGACCCCAAGCGTGCCAAGCGCGACAACGGTGAGGCCCATGACGGCGCCGCTCTGGAAGGCGACGGCCAGGGCAGGCGCGAGGCCCGTGCGCGCCGCCTGGGTCGTCCGAACGGCCGCCGTCGTTGCCGTGCGCATGCCGATCCATCCGGCGAGCGCCGAGAGCGACGCGCCGATGACGAAGCTGATGGCCGTGGGCACGCCGTTGCGCGGCAGGAACAGCGCGAGGATGCCGAACATGATCACCACGAACACCGCGAGCACGGAATACTCGACCCGCAGGAATGCCATCGCGCCCTTGCGGATCAGCGCGGCGATGCGCTGCATCTGGTCGGTGCCGGCATCCTTTCGCGCGATGGCGCGGATGAAGACGACGGCAAAAATGGCGGCCAGAATGGGCGCGCCAATGCCCAGCACGAAAAAGAGCTCGTTCAACATTCTGTTTGTCCCTACACTCTGAATCCGTCGACGCGGTCCGTACCGCGTTGTGCTTTCATGCGCGACGGCAGCGCCATCCCGCCCGTCAGGAAAATTCGAATCCCCTGCTCCACCGACAGATCCGGAAACGACACCCGATCGCGCGGCAGGACGATGACATCGCCGAGATACAGGTGGTTGGTCGGCACGTACACCGCCACCACCGCCTCGGGCCCGCTGCCCCGATCGATCGTGAATTCCTTCGTCAGGAACCCCAGCATGAAACCCCGCGCCGGATCCTCGACCAGCGCCACGCGCTTGAACCCGTACTCGTTGTCGGGCGAAAACGCCACGACCAGCTGTTTCACCGGCGAGTACACCGTGCGGAACAGCGGCAGCCGCAGCAGATAGCCTTCAGCCGTCTGCAGAATCCGGCGGCCGAAGACGTTGGTCGCGAGCGCGCCGATCGCGAGCAGGAGCACCGCAGTCGTGATGATCCCGAGGCCCGGCACCTCGCGGCCGAGCAGCTTCACATACAACGGCGACGTCCAGCCGTCGACCAGCCGGAAGATCCAGATGAACGCGGCGACGCTGACGACGATCGGCACCGCGATGAAAAAGCCGGCGATCAAATTCCGGCGGAGCCACTGCAGCATTGCCCGCTCTTTCCGCTACGTCACAACTGGTGACTCATCCGATCCAGACAAAGACAATCGTCACGGCCGCAAGCGCCAGACGGTACCACGCGAACACGTCGAGCCGGTGCGCGGCCAGAAACTTCAGAAAATACTTCACCGTGAGATAGCCGACCACGCCCGACGTGACGAGCCCGACGGCCATCAGCATCAGCATGCCGCTGTCGGGAGGCACCGATCGCAGCTCGTAGGCCTCCTTCAGCGCCGCAGCGGTCACTGCCGGCGCGCTCATGAGAAACGTGAAGCGCGCCGCCGCGTCGCGCCGCAGCCCGAGTCCCATTCCCACCGCAATCGTCGTCCCCGATCGCGACATGCCCGGCATCAGGGCCGAGGCCTGGCCGATGCCGATCGCAATCGCGCCTGGAATCGTCAGCGCGTCTTCGCCCTTCGTGCGCGGTCCGATGCGCTCGACAATCAGCAGCAGCACGGCGCCAATCACGAGACCCGCCGCCGCAACCAGTGGCCCGCGCAGGTAGGTCTCTATGTCGTCGGCGAACAGCAAACCGACGATGACCACCGGCACGGTGCCTGCCGCAATCAGCCGCACCCGCCGGCCTTTGGGCCCCGGATCGCTGCGAAGGGCAGCGGGCGCCGCGAGAATGAGCTCGGCAATGTCGGCGCGGAAAAACACCAGCACCGCGATCAGCGTGCCGACATGGCATGCCACGTCGAACGGCAGACCGAACTTCCCCGCGTCCCACCCGAAGAACTCGCGCGCCAGAATCAGATGCGCGGAGCTCGAGACGGGCAGGAACTCGGTCACACCCTGGACGATCCCGAGCAGTGCGGCACCGCCGAAGCCCATCGCGAACTGCGATCAGGCGCCGGCGCGGCGGCCGCGCCGCGGGCGGGCGGGCGTTGCGCCTTCGACGGCCGCGGGAGCCGCAGCGGCGCGGCGGCCGCCCTTGCGTCCCGACAAAATGATGGCGATAGCCGACGCGATGAAGATCGTCGAATACGTGCCGGCGATGATGCCGACGAGCATCGTGAACGCGAAGCCTTCGAGCACTTCGCCGCCAAACTGGTAGAGCCCGAGCACCGCCAGGAACGTCGTGCCCGCGGTGATGATCGTCCGCGACAGGGTGTCGTTGACGCTCTTGTTGACGACATCCTCGAGCCGGTCGCGGCGCTGGCTGCGCAGGTTCTCGCGCACGCGGTCGAACACGACGATCGTATCGTTCACCGAGTAGCCGGTAATCGTCAGAATCGCCGCGATGATGTTGAGGGAGAAGTCGTACCCGAACCAGGTGAGGAAGACGACGACGATCAGGATGTCGTGAAGCGTCGCCACGATCGCGCCTACCGCGAACGTGAAGCGGAAGCGCAGCGCGATATAAATCATGATGCCGACAAGCGCCGTCAGCGTCGCGTAGATGCCTTTCCGCTGCAGCTCCTTGCCAATCACCGGGCCGACGATCTCAGTCGATCGCGGGGTAAAAGGGCCCAGGTTCGACGTCTCGAAGGCCGCGACGACGGCACGCGCGCCCTGCTCGAGGCTGGTGCCCTGCTCCTGGCCCACCATCTGCGGCAGCCGGATGGACCACTCCGGCCCCTCGTCACCCGAAATCTCCTGCACGATCTTGTCGCCCGGTACCCCGGCAAGGGCGTTTCGGACCTCGTCTGCGGTAACAGTACGTTCGAACTGCACCCTGACCAGCGTCCCGCCGGTGAAGTCGATGCCCAGCGGCAGACCCCCGCGCGCGACAATCGTCGCGAGTCCGCCGCCGATGACGAGCAGCGAGAGCGCCAGGGCGTGCCACCGCCAGCGGATGAAATTGAAATTCGTCTTCGAAAGAATCTGCATCGTTCTGTGATGTCCGCTAGATGCTCAGTTTGGCCGCGCCGGCGGGCTTCCTGGAAAGAATCGTCTCGAACACCGTGCGCGAGACGAACACCGCGGTAAACACGTTGGCCACCAGACCGAAGAACAGCGTCGTGGCGAAACCGCGGATCGGACCGGTGCCGAACTGGAACAGGAAGCCGGCCGCGATCAGCGATGCGATATGCGTGTCGAGAATGGTGACGAACACCCGATCGAAACTCGAGGACACGGCCTGCCGCGCGCTCTTGCCGGCCGCAAGCTCTTCGCGGATCCGCTCGAATATGAGCACGTTCGAATCCACGCCCATGCCGATGGTGAGAATGAAGCCGGCAATGCCCGGCAGCGTCATGGCGGCGCCGAGATAGGCCATGAACCCCATGAGGATGAGCAGGTTCAGCGAGATCGAAATGAGCGCGTTGAAGCCGGCGGCCTTGTAGTACACCAGCATGAAAATCGTGACGAAGACGAGTCCCGCAAGCGACGCGGTGACGCCCGCCCGGATCGAGTCCTCTCCGAGCGAGGGACCGACTTCACTCTGCTGGAGATAGTCGAGCGACGCCGGCAGCGCTCCCGAACGAAGCACCAGCGCGAGGTCGGCCGCTTCCTGCTGCGTGAAGCTTCCGTGAATCTGTCCCTCACCGGAGATCCGCTCTTCCAGACGCGGCGCCGACTCGACGCGGCCATCGAGAATGATGGCGAGCTGTCGGTTGATGTTCTCCCCCGTCACGCGGGAGAACTTGGCCGCGCCTTCGCTGTTGAGCGAGAACCCGACTGCGGGCGCGCCGTTCTCGTCGATCTGCGCGCGGGCCGTGCGAAGGTCGCGTCCGGTGACGGCTGCGACCTGGCGAACGAGGTAGAACGCCTGCGTCGGCCGCTCGCCCGGCACGCCTTCCATGATGCCGGGCACCACTTCCATGTCGACCGGCGGCTTGCCGCCGTGACTCGAAAGCAGCTCTGCTTCGGTCGGCGCCGGACCGCCTTCGACGATCTTCAGCTCGAGGAACGCCGCGCTGCTGATGACCTGTTTCGCGCGGTTGATGTCGGATACGCCCGGCAGCTGCACGAAGATCTGGTTTCCCTCGGCGCCGTGCGGCGCCACCACCGGTTCCGCCACGCCAAGCTCGTTGGTGCGCCGCTCGATGGTTTGAATCGCCTGCGTCACCGACTCTTCGCGCAACGTACGTTCGATGTTCGGCTTGAGGCGGAAGCGATAGCTTTGTGCCCCCTGCCCGGCGACCTGCTCGCGGTCGTACTGCGTCGCGACCGAGGGACTGGCATCGGCAAGCCGGCGGAATTCCTGATCGCGCTCCTGCGGAATGCCCGACACGAGAAACGTCAGGTGCGACTCGACCGACGTCACCGCCGACGTGATGCCGGCGTCGATCAGCTCCTGTCGGAACTGCTCCGACGTCGTCTCGGTCTCGACTTTCAGCGCGTCGTCGGTATTGACTCGCAGGATGAGCTGAACGCCGCCCTTGAGATCGAGACCGAGCTTGATTTTCTGGCTGGGCGGCACGACGGCGAAAATCGCAAGCGCCGCGACGCCGGCAATGGCGAGAAGCTTCCAGCGAAGGTTCTTATACATCCCTAGGCGTTCCCGGAATCGGCGACCACCGGCTCCTGCCCCTGCAGGCCGCCGATCGCCGCTTTCGCGATGTCGATGCGCACGTTCTGCGCCACCTGGAGCTGCACGATCTGGTCGGTTACTTTGGTTATCTGGCCGTGAATTCCGCCCGTCGTGACGACCCTGTCGCCCACCTTGAGCGCGGCCTGAAATTCCTGGACCTTCTTCTGTCTCTTGCGCATGGGCATGAGCACCATCAGATAGAAGATCGCCAGGATCATGGCGAAGGGGAGGAATTGCAGGAGCAGGTCACTACCCTGCTGCGAAGCCATATCTCTCTTATTCCTTAATTAGCGTTCGGGAGAAAGTTTGGAGGAACTCCTGCCGGAAAAGCTCGAACGTCCCGAACACAATAGCCTCCCGTATACGTTTCATCGTGTCAAGGTAAAAGTGTAGATTATGCAACGTGTTAAGGGCTGCTGACGTGATCTCGCCGGCCATGAAAAGGTGCCGTAAATAAGCGCGCGAATAGCGGAGGCAGGTCGGGCACGAACAGTCCGGATCCAGGGGTCGATCGTCTTCGGCATACCTCGCGTTTTTGATGTTGAGCACGCCGGTCGGGACGAACAGCTGCCCGTTGCGCGCGTTGCGCGTCGGCAGCACGCAATCGAACATGTCAATGCCCCGGTAGACCGACTCGACCAGGTCGTCGGGCATCCCGGTGCCCATCAAATAACGTGGCTGGTCCCCCGGCAACAGCTCCGCCGTCGCCGCGACGATGTCGTACATGGCCGGCACGGGCTCCCCGACACTCAATCCCCCAATCGCATGACCCTCGAAGCCGACATCAATTGTCCGATCGACACTCTCTCGTCGCAAATTCAGGTAGGTTCCGCCCTGGACGATGCCGAACTGCGACTGTCCGGGATTGGTGGCGAGCACGCCCTCGGCCGCATCATCTTTAATAGATAGATGCCTGGCGCGCGCCCGTCCGGCCCAGCGGGCCGTCCTCTCGACCGCCGCCCTGACCGCCGATTCCTCGGCGGGCCATGGGGGGCACTCGTCGAGCACCATCGCGATGTCCGAGCCCAGCTGCGCCTGGATGTCGGCCGCTTTCTCGGGCGTGAGCATGTACTCGGCGCCATCGAGGTGCGACTGAAACCGCGCGCCTGCCTCTGACAGCCGGCACATTCTGGCGAGACTGAAGACCTGATAGCCCCCGCTGTCGGTCAGGATCGGCCGCGCCCATCCCATGAACTTGTGCAGCCCGCCGCGGCGCGCAATCAGATCGTCTCCGGGCCTGAGATGCAGGTGATAGGTATTGCCGAGGATGATCTCGGCGCCGAGCGCTTCGAGATCGTCATTGAGCACGGCCTTCACGGCGCCGCGCGTGCCGACCGGCATGAACGCCGGCGTTTCGACGTCGCCGTGCGGAAGGGTGAGACGGCCGCGACGAGCGCGGCCGTCGCGATGCGTCACGGTAAAGCTGAACGACACGCGGAAATTCTACCCGGCTTATTTTCCTGTCCGAGGAGTCAGTTCGGATATGACTCTTCGGACACGAAAATAAGCCGGGTAGAATTACAGGCGTGAAACGTCTTCGCGTCGGCGTGATCTATGGCGGACGATCGGGCGAGCATGAAGTGTCGCTCGCGTCGGCCGCGGCGGTCTTTGCCAATCTCGATCGCGACCGCTACGAGCCGGTGCCGATCCGCATCGAGAAGGATGGCCGCTGGTCGCTCGCCGATCGCCCGCCCGCGGCGCTGGCGGCGGCCGAAGTCATCGAGCATGCACGTCTGGAGGCCGCCCGGCCGGTCCGAGCGTCGCGCGAAGTGCATCTGCTTCCGCGTCCAAGCGAAGAGACGATGGTGGCGATCGATCGCAAGGAGGGCGACGCATCCAAAGCCGTGCTGACCGGCCTCGGGCTCGACATGGTCTTCCCGGTCCTCCACGGGCCGTACGGGGAAGACGGCACGATTCAGGGCCTCCTGGAGCTGGCGAACGTGCCATACGTGGGCTGCGGCGTGCTCGCGTCGGCCGTCGGCATGGACAAAGCGGTGATGAAGGTGCTGTTCGCGGCGCGCGGCCTGCGGGTCAGCGAGTCGATTACCGTCACCGGTGCGCAGTGGGCGACGTCGCGCGACGCCATCGCGCGGCAGGCGGCTGACACGCTCGGCTTCCCGCTGTTCGTGAAGCCCGCGAACCTTGGATCGAGCGTCGGCATCTCGAAGGCGCACGACGCCGGGGAGCTGGGGCCGGCCATCGATCTGGCGGCGGGCTTCGATCGCAAGATCGTGATCGAGAAGGCCGTGCCTGACGCGCGCGAGATCGAAGTTGCCGTGCTGGGCAACGACGAACCTGAAGCGTCAGTGGCTGGCGAAATCATTCCGTCGCGCGAATTCTACGACTACGAGGCGAAGTATCTCGATGAAGGATCGCGGAGCATCATTCCCGCCGATCTCGACCCCGACATCGCCGCCGACGTGCGGCGCCAGGCCATCGAGGCGTTCCGCGCCATCGACGGCGCCGGCATGGCGCGCGTCGACTTTCTGCTTCCGCGCGGCACGCGCGAGATCTTCGTCAACGAAGTGAACACGATCCCCGGCTTCACCACGATCAGCATGTTCTCGAAGCTGTGGGAGGCGAGCGGCGTGCCGTATCCGGTGCTGCTCGATCGTCTGATCGCGCTCGGCATCGCGCGTCACACCGAGAAGCAGCAGCTCAAGACATCCGTCCTGTAAGTTCGCGCACGATCCTGTCGCGATCGCGCGGCACTAACGTTGTTGTCGCATCCTGCCGACACCCTTTTTGACAACAAACGTGCTTTTATGCTTGACAGCAAGCTTTTCTCATCCATAATCTACATCTTGTGTGACGGTGGTTTGCTCAGCCCACCTATTGGGACACCACACACCGGATCGGAACGCTGAGCTCAGTTCCTTAGGAGGAACACATGGCAAAGAAAGCCAAGGGCGGGAAGAAAAAGGGCGGCAAGAAGCGCTAAGCGCTCTGCTCCAGCCGGGGGTGTCCTAACCGACACCCCCTTTCTGTATCTGGTGATTTGCGATTTGTTGATTTGTTGATTTGCAGGCTGTGGCGGTGAGGACCGTCGCGGCCTCGACGAGGCGGCGGGCGCCGCAAACATTCAGGCTGGCGTGCCGGGAGGCATCAGCGCTGTGATGCGGTCGAGCCCTCGCAGAGTCCACCGATGAAGGGGGGGACACACCACAATGGCAAAGAAAGCCAAGGGCGGGAAGAAGAAGGGCGGCAAGAAGCGCTAACTTCTCCAGCACCATAAAGAACAACGAGCTTCCCGTAAAACGGAGGCTCGTTGTTTTTAACGGACCGTGATTCTGTCGATGACGTCGCCCTGGCGGATCCGATCGACGACGTCCATCCCCGACACCACCGTGCCGAACACCGTGTAGCGCGCGTCGAGATGCGGCGCCGGTGAATGCATGATGAAGAACTGGCTGCCGCCGGTGTCGGGCCCGGCGAGCGCCATGCCGACCGTGCCGCGCAGGAACGGTTCGGGATGCAGCTCGTCGCGGATGGTGCGGCCCGCCTCGGCTGCTCCATCGCGCGGCTCGCCTGCCTGAACCACGAAGTTCGGGACCACGCGATGGAAGCGCACGCCGTTGTAGAAACCCTTGCGCGCAAGGTCCAGGACATTCCAGGTCGTCAGCGGGGCGTCGACCGGGTCCAGATCGATCTCGATGGTGCCGTGCCGTGTGTCGATCGAAATGCGCGGCGAGGAGGCCGGCGATACCACGAACGGATCGTCGTAGACAGCGTCGGGCCACGTATTGGGCACCGGACGGATCGCGCCCGGAGGCGCCGCCGCGGCGTCGATGTCGGCGAGGAGCGCGCGTGCCCGCAGCCGCACGGCCCAGTCGCGATCCGAGAGCGCCGCCACCAATGTCTCGCGGGCAGCGTCGGCACCAAGGCGCGACAGGGCGTCGAGCGCCGATCCCCGAGCGCTCTCATCGGCGTCATTGGCCCAGGCGGCGTACGCATCGCGAAGCGCGGCGGCGCCCCACGCAGGTCTCAGCTGCCGGATCTGGGCGACCGCCGCAGACCGCAAGCCGGCATCAGTCGCCTGCAGCGCTTCCTTGATCCAGCTTTCCGCCTCAGGCAGCTTCGCTCGCACCGCCGCCGCCAACGCGGCGCTCCGGACCCTGCTGTCCGGATCCTTCCACAGCTCTTCGATTCGTGCCGCGGCCACGTCCTGCGGCAACGACGCCACCAGCCGCGCGAGCGCAGCCCGCACGCTCCAGTCGGGATCGGGCCCAAGACTCGACAGCACGAACGTGAAATTTTCCGGGTCGAGACGGGCAACGACGCCGAGCGCAGTAGCACGCATCACGGGCCAGTCATCCGAGAGCACATCGCGAACGCGCTCCACCGCCGGGGGATGGCCGGCCGCGCCAATCGCCGAGACGATTTCGAGGCGCAGGTTGTCGTGGAGTGCGGGTAGGTCGAGCAGCTTGACGAGTGCGGCCGATGAGTCCGCGCCGCCGAGCGTGCCGAGGGCGCGCACGGCGGCAATGCGCACGTTGACGTGCCTCGTCTCGTCGAGCGCCATCGACGCGAACAACTCGCGGAACTGGCCGGCGCGCCGATCCGCGAGGCCGCGTATGGCGAACGCCGCCGCGGTGACGGTGTCGGTTCGCGCGAGCTCCGCGAGCGCCGGCATGGCCGCGGCGTTGTTGATCCGCTGCAGCGCGTAGGCCACCGGCCACCAGGTGGTGACCGGCTTGCCGTCGGCAAGCGTGATGCGCGAGAGCGAATCCCAGTCGCGAATCCGGACGAGCGCGTAGGCGGCCAGCCGCCAGGCATCGGCCTCGGGCGTCGCGGCGGTCTCGGTGTCGCCGGCCATGGCGGCCGCCGCGGGGATGTGCGGCTCGGCCAAGGCGGCAATCGCGGGCGCGACGAGCGATTCGCACGGTGTCTCGGTGGCGGGCGGCAGCGGCGTGCAGATGATGCCGAGCGCCTCGGCGGCGCGGCCACGCACCAGCGGCGACGGGTCGGCAAGCGCGGCGCTCACGGAAGGCACGCCGTCGAGGCTCGCGATGAGTCCTGTCGCAAACGCCGCCATGGCGCGCACGTCCGGTTCGGCATCCTGCAGCAGCCGCG
The DNA here is from genome assembly GCA_040902895.1 of Vicinamibacterales bacterium. Taxonomy (GTDB): domain Bacteria; phylum Acidobacteriota; class Vicinamibacteria; order Vicinamibacterales; family SCN-69-37; genus JALYRV01. The sequence continues at coordinate 13,140 of JBBDWL010000070.1, forward strand.
ACAGCGCGGGCAGGCCGTCGACGAGTCCGACGCGGCCGATGGCGAGCGCCACACGGCGGCGCACTGACGCCTCCGGATCGCGCGCCAGCACGAATAGATCGGGCGAGGGCACGAATGCGGGCGCGGGCGCGCCGCGACGGGGCGGGGGGGCCGGCACCACCGGCGCGGCCAGCGTCGCATCCGACAGCACGCGCCGATCCTCGAGCCGCAGAATCCAGCCGAGCTTCTCTTCCGGCGTCACACGCGGCGCGACAGGGGCCGGCGGCGCCGAGGCGCAGGCCGACAGGGTCAGCGCGGCGGCGCCAATCACCAGACACACGTGCCTGTTCATGCGGAACACCAATACTCCTCCGTGGCCGCTGCCACGCGGCCGCGATCGATTGCCACGCCGATGCCGGCACCGCCGGGAACGGCGATCGTGCCGTCGGGACGCACCTCGATGCCGGGCTCGATCAGATCCGGAATGTAGTACCGCCGGCTTGCCGCGACATCGCCAGGCAGCGTGAAGTTTCGCAGCGTCGACAGATGCAGATTGTGCGCCCGGCCGATGCCGCTTTCCAGCATGCCGCCGTGCCACACCGGCACGCCGCGCGACGCGCACAGATCGTGCAGCAGACGCGACTGCAGATGGCCCCCGACGCGCCCGGGCTTGATGTTGATGATGCGGCAGGCGCCTCTCTCGATCGCGTCCTCGGCGATGCCGACCGTATGAATCGACTCGTCCAGGCAGATCGGCGTCGAAAGTTGCTTCTGCAACGCCACATGCCGCCCCACATCGTCGTACTCCAGCGGCTGCTCGATCATCATGAGCGACAGATCGTCGAGGCCCGCCAGATGCGCGGCATCCTCGAGCGTGTAGGCCGCATTGGCGTCGACCATCAGGGCCAGAGTCGGATGGCGCGCGCGCAGGCGCCGCGCCGGCTCGATGTCCCAGCCCGGTTTGATTTTGATCTTCACACGCTGATACCCGTCCACAAGCTCGGCGTCGACGCGCGCTTCGAGGATCTCCAGCGACGGCTGAATTCCGATCGACACGCCTGACGCGACCGGACGCCCATCACCGCCGAGCAGCCGCCAGAGCGGGATGCTCTGCTGGCGCGCGTCGAGATCCCAGGCGGCCATCTCGATGGCGGCCTTGGCCATCTGATGCCCGCGCACACGCGCGACGCGGTCCCAGACGGCCACGGCCGAAGACAGATCGGCCTCGAGCAGCATCGGGACGAGAAAATCTCTGAGGATGTGCCACGCAGTGACCGCCGTTTCGGAGCTGTAAAACGGCGACGCATCGGCGACGCACTCGCCCCACCCTTCCTCGCCCTCGCCAAAGACGGTCACGAGCAGAAACGTCCGGTCCGCCACGCTGCCGAAGCTCGTCTCGAACGGCCGGACCAGCGGCAGCCGCAGGCGGCGCAGTTCCACCTTCTCGATACGCACGAAGCTAATGCTACATCGCTATACTTCTCGCACTTGGACTTCCGGTATCTCGCCATCGAGGGACCTGTCGGGTCTGGCAAGACCCTGCTGGCCGAGCGGCTCGGCGCGCGTCTGGATGCCACGCTCGTGCGCGACGAGCAGGAGAATCCGTTTCTCGACGACTTCCATGCCGGCCGCGGCGGCGCCGCATTTCAGACGCAGCTCTTCTATCTGCTCGGCCGCCATCGCCAGCAGACGTCGATCCGGCAGGGCGATTTATTCGCACAGACCACGATCGCCGACTATCTTTTCGATCGCGATCGCATCCACGCGTTCCTGAACCTCGACGACAACGAGCTGTTCATCTATCAGCGGCTTTACGAGCTGCTCGCCCAGGACGTGCCCTCACCCGATCTTGTCGTCTATCTGCAGTCACCGACCGAGGTACTCAAGAAGCGATTGAAAGAGCGCGCGCGCCGCGATCCCGAGACGCCCGTGCGCGTGGAAGACGAGTACCTGCGCGAGCTCAACGAGGCCTACAATCATTTTTTCTTCCACTACGCGGCCACGCCGCTGCTCGTCATCGAGACCTCGAACGTCGACGTGAGCTGGGGCGAAGACGTGATCGACGACCTGCTGAAGCAGGCAAAAGACATGGCCGGGGGCACGCGGTACTACGTGCCTCGATGAGTAAG
>JBBDWL010000070.1:15347-25620 GCA_040902895.1 Vicinamibacterales bacterium
AGCAGGCAAAAGACATGGCCGGGGGCACGCGGTACTACGTGCCTCGATGAGTAAGGCGAGTAAGGCGAGTAAGGCGAGTAAGGCGAGTAAGGCGAGTAAGGCGAGTAAGAGAGTAAGGGCGTAAGAGGGCTGGTGCGAAAAGTGCGACGTTGCGGCTGGAGTTGTGACGCAGATACTGCGTCGTTCTTCGCTAAGTTGTTGATTTCAGTGCGGCCGGGCGATTGCTCTTTGCTGCCGCATGTCGCGGCCGCTTGATATCGAAAACCTGAAAGTCTGGAAACTCGCGTGCGCATTTGAGGACGGCGTGCTCGACCTTCTCGAGCGTTCACCCAGGGCCGTGCGCGATGCCAAATTCTACGTGCAGCTCGGCGATGCCGCATCGTCAGTGCCAAACAATGTCGCCGAAGGGTTCTACCGTTTTAATGCCGTGGAGTTCGCAAACTTCCTGAGATATTCCCGCGGCTCACTCGGCGAGGCCGAACGGCGGTTGCGCGCCGGTGTGAGAAAGAGTTACTGGCAACAGACGGCGGCGGATCCCTGGCTGGCGCTTGCCGTACAGCTCGGCCCGGCAATCTCCGGCTTCCGCAGCTATCTCCTGGCCGCCGCCGCCCGCAAGCGCGCCCGCGAACGCCGCCGCAAACGCCGCTAGGCGCGCTTACCTCCTTACTCCCCTTACTCGACTTACTCGACTTACTCGACTTACTCCTATAATCAGCCCGATGGCGTGGTTCAAAAAGGTCCGGAAGCCGATCGCGGCGCCGGCCGACAAGGCCAGCCGGGTGCCCGAAGGTCTCTGGGTCAAGTGTCCCGGCTGCTCCCAGGTCATCTACAACAAGGATCTCGCCGCCAGCCTGAACGTCTGCCCCAAGTGTGCGCATCACTTCCGCATCACAGCCGTCGAACGCCTGAAGCAGTTGTTCGACGATGAGGCGTGGGAGGAGTTCGATACGGGCCTGCGGTCGATCGATCCGCTGAAATTCGTCGACACCAAGCCGTATCAGAAGCGCCTGGATGCCAGCATTGCGGCCACCGGCATGAAGGACGCGCTGATTGGAGCGATCGGGCGCATCGACGGCATCGAGACGTCGATGGCGGCAATGGAGTATCAGTTCATCGGCGGCAGCATGGGCGTCGTGGTGGGCGAGAAGATCACACGCGTGATCGAACGCGCCATGCAGCGGCGCCTGCCGGTCGTGATCGTGTCGTGTTCGGGCGGCGCGCGGATGATGGAAGGCACGCTCTCCCTCATGCAGATGGCGAAGATCAGCGCGGCGCTCGCGCGGCTCGATCGCGCGGGCCTGCCGTTCATCTCGGTGCTCACCGATCCGACCACCGGCGGCGTGACGGCGAGCTTTGCGATGCTGGGCGACGTGATTTACGCCGAGCCGAAGGCGCTGATTGGCTTTGCGGGGCCGCGCGTGATCGAGCAGACCATCCGCCAGAAACTGCCGGAAGGATTCCAGCGCAGTGAGTTCCTGCTCGAGAAAGGCATGCTCGACGCGGTCGTGGATCGCCGCGAACTCAAGGCGACGATCGCGCGCACGCTCAAGGTGATGCTCGGGATGCCCGAACGTGCCGCGGCGCCTGCGACGGCAACCGCCGCGGCCCCTGAGACGGCAACCGCCCCGCCGCAGCCCGCGCCGGTCGAACCGGCCTGAGTCATCCGGCCACGCGCCCGTGACAGCTCTCGCATATCTGTTCTCGCTCGAGACACTGGGCATCAAGCTCGGCCTCGACAACATCCGCAGCCTGCTGACCGATCTCGATCGACCCGATCGCGCCTTTCATTCCATTGTGATTGCCGGCACCAACGGCAAAGGCTCCGTGACCGCAATGGTCGAACGCGCGCTTCGCGCGGCGGGCTGGCGCACCGGCCGGTACACTTCACCGCATCTGGTTTCGCTCAACGAGCGGTTTGCGATCGACGGACAGGCCGTGGGCGACGCGCGGCTGGTCGAGGCGGCCGCGCGGCTGCGCGCGGTCGCCGTACGCATGGATCCACCGCCGACGTTCTTCGAATCGACCACGGCGATCGCGTGCGACCTGTTTCGGAGAGCAGCCATCGACGTCGCCGTGATGGAGGTCGGGCTTGGCGGACGGCTCGATGCGACCAACGCGCTCGAGCCGATCGCGACGGCCATTACGGCGGTGGACTTCGATCATCAGAGCCTGCTCGGATCGACGCTGACCGAGATCGCGCGCGAGAAGGCGGGCATCATCAAGCCGGGCGTGCCGGTGGTGCTCGGTCCGAATCCGGCGGAAGTGCAGGACGTGGTGCGCGCGGCCGCAGCCGCGCGCCGCGCGCCGCTCGTGGCCGCGGATCACGGCGTCGAGGTGACGTCATCGTTCTCTGACGGCCAGCTGACGCTGCGCATTGAAACGCCGCGCGCGCGCTACGGTCCATTGCCGCTCGGACTGCGCGGCCGGCATCAACTCGCGAACGCGCTCACGGCCGTGGCCCTTGCCGAGACGATTGATCGCACGACGGCGCTGGCGATTCCGCCGTCCGCGATTGAAAGCGGCCTCCGCGACGTCGAGTGGCTTGGGCGCCTGCAGATGGCGAGCTGGCGCGGCACGCCGGTGCTGATTGACGCCGCCCACAACCCTTCCGGCGCGCGCGCGCTCGCGGCCTACATCGCCGAAGTGCACGGCCGGCTGCCCTTCGTGTTTGCGGCGATGCGCGACAAGGACATTGCCGGCATCCTCGAGCCGCTCGCGCCGGTGATGACGTCGCTCACGCTCACCGTGCCGAACACGCCGCGCGCCGCGTCGCTCGACGAACTGGAACAAGCGGCACGCCGCGTTGCGCCCGGCGTCCCGACCGAACGGGTTCAGGCTCCACCCGACGCCCTCGATCACGCGTCACGCGCTGGAACGACCGTCGCGGTGGCCGGCTCGCTCTATCTCGCGGGGGAGATCCTCGCGGCGCTATCGTGATATTCTTCAAGGACTTAGCGTGTATTCACGAATCTTCGGCACGACTCTGCTGATCCTGGCGCTGCTGCTGGTTTCCACTTCGGTCTCCGCTCAGGACATTCCGTCCTCCTGCAAAGTGTACGAGAGCCTGGCCGCTCAGATCGAGCAGGTCACGCCTGGACACGTGCGGTTTCGCGAGAAGGTTGAAATCACCTGTGAGGGCTTCAAGTTCTTTGCCGACCACGTGGAAATCTTCAGCGAGGAGAACCGGCTGCTCGCGACCGGCAACGTCCTGTTCACGACGCCCGACACCCGCATCACCGCCTCGAAGCTCGAATTCAATCTCAAGGACAAGACCGGCGTGTTCTACGACGCGACCGGCTCATCGAAGGTCAAGCCGCAGACGGGAACCAAGAGCATGTTCGGCACGCAGGAAGCCGACATGCATTTCCGCGGCGAAAAACTCGAGAAGCTGGCCGAGCGGAAGTACCGGCTGACCAACGGCGGCTTCACCACGTGCCTGCAGCCGACGGCGCGCTGGGAGTTCACGTCCGGCTCGGTGACGATCAACCTCGACAACTACGCCGTCGCGCGCAACACCGTCTTCCGCGTGAAAGGCGTGCCGCTGCTGTACCTGCCGATCATTTACTACCCGCTCGACGATGACGATCGCGCGACGGGGTTTCTGCTTCCGAGTTATGGCAACTCGTTCATCCACGGCCAGACCATCAGAAACGCGTTCTTTTGGGCGATCCACCGCAGCGCGGACCTGACGCTCATGCACGACTGGTTTTCAAAGACCGGCCAAGCATATGGTGGCGAGTTTCGCTATGCGGCCGGGGAGGGATCCGGCGGCAACGTCACGGCGTCGTTCGTGAATGAAAAAGAGTCGGTGACGGTGTTTCCCGATGGATCGACTTTCACCCGCCAGGCGGGACGTAATTACCAGGTTCAAGGTGCAGTGGTTCAGCAGCTTCCGGGCCGGTTCCGGCTCGGCGCCGACGCGCGCTATTTCTCCGATCTCAACGTCGAACAGCTCTATCACTACAACCCGTACGACTTGACGAACCGCCAGACGTACATCAACGGCAATATCTCCGGTCAGCTCGGCGGTTTGCAGATCGGCGCTGCCTACTCGCGACGCGAGTACTTCTACTCGTCGGCGTCTTCGAGCCTGACTGGCGCGTCGCCGCGTGTGACGATCTCTCGTCCCGAGCAGATGCTGGGAAGGATTCCTGTCTATTGGGGGTTCAACCTGGACGGCATCGGGATCATCTCGCAGAGTGTCAGCGGCGATGTGGTGACGGATCGCGGCCGCCGGCGTGTCGACTTCACACCATCCGTACGCGTGCCGCTCACCAGACTCACCTGGCTGAATCTGGCCACGACGGCCACCTGGCATTCGACGTGGTGGTCGCGCAGCATCGACCCCGTATCCGGCGCGATTCTCGAAGAGCCGCTAACGCGCCGCTATTTCGAGATGCAGGCGAGCGCCACGGGTCCGGTTTTCAGTCGCGTCTTCCAGACTCCGGGCAGCGGATTTGCGCAACGCTGGAAGCATGTCATCGAGCCGGCAATCACCCTGAGCCGGACGTCCGCCATCGACGTGCGTGACCGCATTCTGACGGACTACGACACGACCGATTTCGCGGTCGGCGGCGTCACACGTTTGAACTACTCGCTGGCCAACCGGCTGTACACCAAGCGTGGCGAGGGCGCGCTGGGCGTCGTGCGCGAACTGGCGTCCATCGTGATTGCACAGAGTTACTACGCCAACCCGGAACTCGCGGCGAAGGATCAGTTTGCAAGGAATCCCTCGCTGCTCTATCTTCCGGAGTCCAATTTTTCGACAGTGGCTATTGCCGCCCGCGTCACTCCAGCCGACGGCGTCAGCTTCGACTTCAGGACCGACTACGAGAAGATGACGAACACGTTTCGAAATCTGAGCGCGGGCGCGGCGCTCAAAATCGGCACGTATACCGATCTCAACGCGGCCTGGTCGAAGAGCCGGCAGCCGAAAGATTCTCCCTACGCAGAGTCCCCGTATTACAACAACCAGTCGTTCAACTCGGGTTTGACGCTTCGGTCGGAACAAAATATTTACGGCGGGTCGTATCGCCTCAACTACGACATTCACAATTCGGCGTTCATCAACCAGAATTTCACCGCCTACTACAACCCGCAGTGCTGCGGGATCGCCATCGAATACGCAAGATCGAATCTGCCCAGCTACGGCGGCCTGCAGGGGAAGGTCTACGACCGCCGTTTCAATATCTCCTTCACACTCGCAGGCATCGGCAGTTTCTCAGACTTTTTCGGCGCCTTCGGCGCCGACCCGTACCGCCGGTGAGCCGACTTTTCGCGGAGGAGGATCGCGCGTGAAGCTTATTGACGGCGCAAGCCAGCGGCCTCTGAGGGTCGTGCCCGACGAGCGCGGCTGGCTGATGGAAGTACTGCGCTCTGACGATCCGGAGTTTTCAACGTTCGGACAGGTCTACGTCTCGGCAACTTATCCTGGCGTCGTCAAGGCCTGGCACTTTCACAAGACCCAGGTGGATCACTTCGCCTGCGTCAGCGGCATGGTGAAGCTGGTGCTCGTCGACACGCGCGACGGCTCGCCCACCAAAGGCCTCGTCAACGAATTCTTTCTCGGCGAGCAGCGGCCGATGCTGGTGCGCGTGCCGAACGGCGTGTATCACGGATGGAAATGCATCAGCCTGACGCCTGCGCTGGTCATCAACGTGCCGAACGTGGCGTACAACCGAAGCGCGCCTGACGAGCAGCGGCTGGACCCTCACGGCACGCTCGACTATGACTGGGCCCGCAAGGATGGTTAGTGTGCTCGTCACGGGCGGCGCCGGCTTCATCGGCAGCAACTTCGTGCGCTGGGCCATCGATGCGCACGCCGACTGGCACATCACCACGCTCGACAAGCTGACCTACGCCGGCCGGATGGAGAACCTGTCCGCGCTGTCAGGCCATCCACGCCATACGTTCGTAAAGGGCGACATCGCCGACGCATCAGTGGCCGCTCCACTTGTCGAGCAGTCGGATCTCGTGGTGCACTTCGCCGCCGAGACCCACGTCGACCGATCCCTGCAGGCGGCCGGCGATTTCATTCAGACGGATGTCTTCGGCACGTTCGTGCTGCTCGAGGCTGCGCGCCGCGCGCCGCGTCTGCGCCGGTTCGTGCAAATCTCGACTGACGAGGTCTATGGCAGCGTGCCCGAGGGCGCGAGCCGGGAAGACGATGAGCTGCGGCCGCGTAATCCATATTCGGCGAGCAAGGCGGCTGCCGACAGGCTGGCGTACAGCTATTGGGCGTCGTACCAGGTGCCGATCGTCATCACACGCGCGTCGAACAACTACGGGCCGAACCAGTATCCCGAAAAAGTCATCCCGCTCTTCATCACCAATCTGATCGACGGCCTCAAGGTACCGCTCTATGGCGACGGATTGAACGTGCGCGACTGGCTGCACGTCGACGATCATTGCCGCGCCATCGACACGGTGATCGCGAACGGCGCCGACGGCGAGGTGTACAACATCGGCGGCGGCAACGAAGTGCGCAACGTCGATTTGACCCACCGCCTGATCGCGCTGGTCGGACGCGATCGCGATCTCATTCAACCGGTCGCCGACCGTCCCGGTCACGATCGCCGCTACGCGCTCGATACGGCGAAAATGCGATCGCTCGGCTGGACGCCGCAGGTGGCGTTCGATGAAGGGCTTGCCGCGACGGTGACGTGGTACCAGGACAACGAGTGGTGGTGGCGTCCCATCAAAGACGAGGACGCCGCGTTCCGCGCGTACTACGACGCCCAGTACGGCCGTCGATGATCCTTGTGACAGGCGCGACCGGATTTGCCGGCAGCCACCTGCTCCAGAGACTTCCCCCCGAATCGCGCGTGATCGCCTGGGCCCGTCCCGAAGGACGTCCGGCGTACAGCACCGCGACGAACGTCGAATGGCACGCGGTCGACCTGCTCGATCGCGCTGCCGTCTCGAAGGCCATCGCAAGCGCGAGTCCCACGCTTGTCTACCACCTGGCGGGCGCGCCGCATGTGGGATCGTCCTTCGACAACCCGGCGCAGCCGCTGGAGATCAACGCCCTCGGCACACATCACCTGCTCACCGCGGTGGGCAACGAAGCGCCCGCCGCGCGTGTGGTTGTCGTCACATCCGCGATGATCTACCGGCCATCCGCTTCGCCTCATTCCGAGGAGTCGGACAAATTGCCGTCGAGTCCGTACGGCCTGAGCAAGCTGGCACAGGATCGCCTGGCGATGCTCGCCGGCGCCGACGGACTCAATGTCGTCGTCGCGCGCCCTTTCAATCACACCGGCGCGAGACAGTCTCCGACGTTCGCCATATCGGGGTTCGCGCAGCAGATTGCGCGCATCGAGGCAGGAGGAGCGGAGCCGGTGCTGCGCGTGGGCAATCTCGACGCCGAGCGCGACATTACAGACGTGCGCGACGTGGTCGATGCGTACGGCGTGATCGCGGCGCGCGGGCAGGCCGGCACACCGTACAACGTGTGCAGCGGCCGCGCCTGGCGGATTGGCGACCTGCTCGACAAGCTGCTGCAGCGGGCGCGCGTGCCGGTGCGCGTCGAAGTGGATGAAGGCCGGATGCGGCCGATGGAGCTGCCGCGACTGGTGGGCGACAACACGCGCCTTCGCGCGCTGGGATGGGAGCCGCGCGTCCCGCTCGAGACCACGCTCGACGATGTGCTGCGTGATTGGAGAGCGCGCGGCGCGTGATGGTCTCGAGGCCGTTTTCCGAAGGACGCCGCCAGTTTCTGCACATGGCGATGGGCGGCTTTGCGCTGCTGCTGCGATTTCTCACCTGGTGGCAGGCGGCCGCGCTTGCCGCGTCGGCGCTCGCCTTCAATCTGCTGGTGCTGCCGTCGATTGGAAAAGGACTGTACCGGCCGAGCGATGCGCGCTTTGCCGCGGGGATCATTCTGTATCCGCTCGCGGTCCTGCTGCTGGTGCTGTGCTTCCCCGCGCGACCCGACATCGTGGCGGCCGCATGGGCGATTCTGGCGGCCGGCGACGGCATGGCGACGCTCGCGGGCAAAGCCGTGCCGATTGCGCGTCTGCCGTGGAATCCCGACAAGTCGGTCGGCGGACTGCTGGCGTTCATTCTCTGCGGCGGTGCCGCGGCCGTGGCGCTCGCGATGTGGACGGCGCCGTCGGTGACTCCCGTTCCGGGATTTCTTTTCCTGCTTGTCGCACCCGTTGCCGCGGCAGTTGTCGCCGGTCTCGTTGAGACGATTCCCGTTGGACTGGACGACAACCTTCGCGTTCCTGCTGCTGCTGCAATCGTGCTCGGCAGCGCGGCGGCGATCGATGCCGAGCGGGCCCGCGTGCTGTTCGGCACGGCAACGATCTTCATCCTGCCTGTTGCGGCAAATGCCGCCGTTGCCGCGGCCGGCTGGCTCGCGCGGACCGTGACGCTGCCCGGCGCGGTTGCCGGGTTCGTCATTGGCGTCACGGTCTGGGTCTCGGCAGGCTGGCAGGGATGGGTGCTGTTGATGGCGGCGTTTGCGACCGCCGTTGTTACCACCAGACTCGGCTCGAAGCGCAAGGCATTGCTCGGGATTGGCGAAGAGCGCGGTGGACGGCGCGGCGCCGGCAATGCGATCGCGAACACCGGACTCGCTGCGTGGCTCGCCGCATTGGCCGCGCTGTCGGCATACCGCGACGCGGCGATGGCCGCATTCGTTGCCGCGCTTGTGGCGGGCGCGAGCGATACGGTCGCAAGCGAAATCGGCAAGGCCTACGGACGGCGGACATGGCTCGTGACGACCTTGAAGCGCGTACCGCCGGGGATGTCCGGAGCCGTGTCGTCGGAGGGCACGGCGGCTGGAGCAACCTCCGCGATAGTGCTTGCGGTCATCGCCGCATCGCTCGGGCTCATCCCCGCGCTGCTCGTCATGCCGATCGCCGCGGCGGCGGTTGTCGCGGGTCTCATCGAAAGCGTGCTCGGATCGACGCTCGAGCCGCGCGGACTGCTCAACAACGATCTGCTGAACTTCGTCACGACCTCCGCGGCGGCGGTGCTCGCCGTTGTCGCGTGGCGCATGCTCACATGAAGGAGTACCTGCAGCTCGCGCGGCCGTTCACGCTGATCGCGCCGGCGCTGGGTTTTTTCTCGGGCGCGATTACGGCAATCGGCGCCTATCCGTCGGAGCCCTGGTCGTTTCAGGTGCTGGCGCCTGCGCTCGTCGGCGCGGTCATGGCGGCCGTCCTCAATGCCGCGAGCAACGCGCTCAATCAAATCTACGACCTGGCGATCGACAAGGTGAACAAGCCGGCGCGTCCGATTCCATCGGGCCGGCTCACGATCGCGCAGGCATGGCACTTCACGTGGATCTGCTACGCGCTTGCTCTGCTGCTCGCCTGGTTTGTCGCGCCCGAGGGACGCCATGAATGTTTCTGGATCGTGCTCGCCGCGGCGATTCTCACGTTCGCCTATTCGGTGCCGCCGATCCGCACGAAGCGCCACGGCCTGTGGGCGAACGTCACGATCGCCGTGCCGCGAGGACTGCTGCTCAAAGTCGCGGGATGGTCGGCGGTCAAGACCGTGGTGGGCGTCGAACCGTGGTTCATCGGCAGCATCTTCGGTCTCTTTCTGCTGGGGGCATCCACGACGAAAGACTTCTCGGACATGGAAGGCGATCGCGCGGACGGCTGCCGCACGCTGCCGATCATCTACGGCGTGCGCCGGGCCGCCTGGATGATCTCGCCATCGTTCATCCTGCCGTTCATGCTGATCAACGTCGGCGTGATGACTGGAATCCTCACCGGTAACGCCCTGCTGCTGCACGCGCTGGGCATCACGATGACGCTCTACGGCGGATACGTCCTCTATCTGATGCTGCGCAAACCCGAGGAGCTCGCGGTCGACGCGAACCACGTGTCGTGGGCGCACATGTACCGCATGATGTTCGTCGCGCAGGTCGGCTTCGCTCTCGCGTACGTTCTCTGAGTAAGGGGAGTAAGACGAGTAAGACGAGTAAGGGGAGTAAGACGAGTAAGGGGAGTAAGGGGAGTAAGGGGTAAGGCGTTGACGGCGCCGATGCAGCCCGGTATCAGGAGATTCAGTGCCGCGCGGCGCTCAATCGCACCGTCGGCATGCCTTTCAACTGGACGCTCTCTCGTCGCTGATTCTGGTCAAGGTGAATGTCGTTGCGGTCCTGAAGAAGGAGCTCGACAAGCCGTCGTGGACGCGCGAACAGGTCGCGGTCGGCACGGCCACCGATCACAAGGCGGCATTCGCCGGGATGAACACGACGTATCTCGACGGCGGCACGCGCTCGCACTTCATCGGCTTTCTGCGAGAGACGCAT
>JBBDWL010000070.1:25720-29156 GCA_040902895.1 Vicinamibacterales bacterium
GTATCTCGACGGCGGCACGCGCTCGCACTTCATCGGCTTTCTGCGAGAGACGCATCCCCGGATGGTGGCCAGGTACGAACGGTTGTACGCGAGGAAATACGTGGCGAAAAACTACGCGAATTTAGTGCGCCGGCGGTTCGACGCGCTACGCAAGCAGCACCGGCTCCCGGCTCGTACACGTGACGATGACTGAGCCATCGGCGTCGAGGGCGACCTCGAAATCCTGCCCGCTCGCCCAGTGCTGGCTGATCGGCAGCTTCACGCGCTCTTCGACCATCCGCTTCAGGAATCTCGCGCCATACGCCAGGCTGTAGCCTTCCTCGACGAGCTTCTGGAGCGCCTCGTCGCTCACGTGCAGCGTCCGGCCGGTCGCCTCCATGCGGGCGCCTATCTCGGTGAGCTCGATGCGCGCGATCTCGCGCACTTCGTCGTGCGACAACGGCGCAAAGATCACCACATCGTCAATCCGGTTGCGGAACTCCGGCGGGAAGCGCCGCTCGAGCTCGCGGGTGACATCGCCGCGCACTTCCTCGAGTCCGACCGGGCGCGAGAGGAACCCCAACGGGTTGGTCAGCTTGCGGAAGTACTCCGCGCCGAGATTCGACGTCATGATGACGATGGCGTCGCTCAGATACACGCGCTTGCCGCGTCCGTCGGTCAGCCAGCCCTCATCGAACGCCTGCAGGAACAGGTTGAGCAGGCTCGGACTCGCCTTCTCGATCTCGTCGAGCAGCACGACCGAGTACGGATTGTCGCGAAGCTGATTGGTGAGCTGGCCGCCGCGCTCCGAGCCGACGATGCCGCGCGGCATGCCGATCATCTTGTCGACGGCGACGGCGCCGTCCTGGAACTCGGACATGTCGACGCGCACCATCTTCTTGTCGTCGCCGAACAGGTACTCGGCCACGGCCTTCGCCAGCTCGGTCTTGCCGACGCCGGTCGGACCAAGGAACAGCAGCACGCCGTCGGGCCGATCGAAGCCGTCCTTCAACGGCCCCTTGTTGAGCACCAGCCGCCGCGCGACCGCCTCAATGGCTTCCTTCTGGCCGACAAGCCGCTGCCCGAGGCGCTGCTCGAGGTCGGCGAAGCGTTCGTTCACGTCGCGGAAGACCATGTCGCGGGGGATGCGGGCGACGTCGGAGATGACCGACGCGACGTCGCCGGCCGTCACCTCCCACGCGCGCGAAATCTCGGCCCGCACGGCCGCGGTGTCGAGCCAGCCGATGACCTTGTCGGGCAGATGCAGGTGCCGCATGTAGCGCGGCGCCATGTCGAGCGCCATGTCGATGGCCTCGTCATGGATGCGCACCGAGTAGTTGCGCTCGAGCCGCGGGCGCAGGTTGTAGAGAATCGTGCGCGTTTCTTCGATCGTCGGCTCCGAGATGTGTACGTTGCGGAAGCGGCGCGCCAGCGCCTCGTCTTCCTGGATGTACTGCTTGTACTCGCTCTGCGTGGTCGCGCCGATCATGCGCACCTCGCCGCGCGCGAGCACCGACTTGAAGATGTTCGCGGCATCCGACGGCGCGCCCAGCGCGGAGCCGGCGCCGATCATCGTGTGCACCTCGTCGATGAACAGGATCAGGTTCGACCGTTCCTTGATCTCGCGGATGACATTCTGCATCCGGTCTTCGAACATGCCGCGCAGCATCGTGCCGGCGACCAGCGCGTTCATCTGCAGGCAGATCACCTGGCAGTCGCGCAGCCGCACCGGCACCGAATCAGGCTCGAGCTCGATGCGCCGCGCGAGCCCCTCGGCAATCGCGGTCTTGCCCACGCCGGGCTCGCCGATGAGCAGCACCGAGTTGGCACGGTCGCGATGGCACAGGATCTCGAGCGTCTGCTGAATCTCGTTGTCGCGTCCGTACGCCGGCGCGATGCGATCCTGCCGGGCGAGATGATTGAGATTCGTGGCGAAATGCTTCAGGAACGGCGGCAGCTCGTACTTGCGGCGCATGCGCTCTTCGAGCGCTTCCTGCTCGCGCATCCGCGTGCCGAGCCGCGACATGACCTTCTCGGGCTCGACGCCATAGCGGCGCACGATGGCGACCGCCGCGCCATGTGACTCTTCGAAGACCGCCGAAAACAGGTCTACAGCTTCGACCGAGTGACGGCCGTAGCGGCTCGCATGCAGCAGCGCCAGCTTGAACAGCAGGCGCGTGGCCGGCGCAAGACGCAAGTCGCCCGCGGCGTCGCCGGATCGCGGGGGCATCTGACGCAGGTGCTCTTCGAGCGCGCGCAGCACTTCGTGCGCGTCGAGCTTCAGGTCCCGCAGAATGTCCATGAACGTCGTCCACTCGACCTGTGCGAAGGCGACGCAGACGTGTTCGCTGGTGAGAACGGTGTGATCGCGACGGCGCGCTTCTTCGATCGCGCGGGAGAGGACCCGGTCGGCTGATTCGCCGAGGCGTTCCTTGGGGATGTCGAGTTGATCGACCACGGGAGCCCTCCGCGGACTCATCTCGCAAAACAGATGCCTTCCGGCACCAGGCTCGACCGTAAGCGGCTCCCGATCGTACCGAACGCTGTGGGTTTTACAGACTTGCGCGCTGAATTCCGGTGAGGGCCTGGATTCGGGCGGCCGTGGGTGGATGCGTGCTGAACAACCCCATCAGTCCGCCGGCCGAAAACGGTTTGATGATGAACATGTGGGCCGTTGCGGGATTCGCGGCCATGGGAACCTGCTTCGAGCCTGCCTCGAGTTTCTGCAGCGCGCCGGCGAGACCATGCGGAGAGCCAGCGATGTCGGCGCCGCCGCGATCGGCGCCGAACTCGCGCGAGCGCGAGATCGCGGCCTGGATCAGCATCGCCGCGATCGGCGCGAGAATCATCATCGCAATGGCCGCAATCGGATTGCTGTCGCCATCATCATCACCTCTGCCCATCGGGATGAACATCGCCATGCGGCTCATCATCATGATGGTGGCCGCAATGGTGGCCGCGACCGAGCTGATGAGGATGTCGCGATGCTTCACGTGCGCGAGCTCGTGGGCCATGACGCCGGCCAGCTCCTGCTCGGTGAGCAGCTGCATGATGCCCTCGGTCGCGGCAACCGCCGCGTGCTCCGGATTGCGCCCCGTGGCAAATGCGTTTGGCGATGCGTCGGGGATCACGTACACCCTCGGCATCGGCAAGCCGGCCCGCTCGGCGAGGCGCGCCGTGAGCTGATGCAGCGGATGCGTGGGCCCGACTTCCTTCGCCCGGTACATGCGCAGCACGATCTTGTCAGAGAACCAGTAGCTGACGAAGTTCATGACGACGGCGACACCGAACATCATGATGAGCCCCGACTGTCCGCCAAACAACTCACCGATGAGCAGCAGCAGCCCGCTCAGTGTGCCAAGCAGCAACGCAGTCTTGAGTCCGTTCGGCACTACACAAACCTCATTGGTAGATCCTGTCCTTTCAAACGATGATTGTCATCAGTGAAAGGGCAGGA
>JBBDWL010000071.1:0-4350 GCA_040902895.1 Vicinamibacterales bacterium
AACGCGTCTGGCACCAGCAGCTCGTGCATCACGACATCTGGAATTACGACACGCCCACCGCGCCGATCCTGATGGACGTGAACGTGAGCGGCCGCAGAATTCCGGGCTTGTTCCAGGTGACGAAGCAGTCGTTTGTGTATTCGTATAACCGGCACACCGGCGAGCCGATCTGGCCGATCGTCGAGCGGCTCGCGCCGCAGTCGTTGGTGCCCGAGGAAAAGCTCGCGGCCACGCAGCCGCACCCCACCAAGCCGGCGCCGTTCGATCTACAGGGCCGCACCGAAGCGCACCTGATCGACTACACGCCGGAGATTCGCCAGCTCGCGCTCGCCCGCGCCAAGGAACGCGACCTGCTCGCGCCGCTGTTCGCGGCGCCGACGCATCGCGGCAACAAGGAAGGCAAGGGGCCGGCGAACATCTGCCCCGGTGGCGGTGGCGGCGCCAACATCACCGGTCCACCGGCCGCGGATCCGACCATGGGCATCCTGTTCATCACCTCGAGCAGCGGCTGCTCGCCGACCCTCCTGGCGCCCGCCAGCGAGCGTGACAACCCCAAGATGACCGGCAAGACGCTGGCGGCCTGGGTCGTCGCCCGCGGCGAAAAGCCTCCCGCGCCTCCTGCGCAGCCGAACGATCCGCTCGCCGGGATTCCCGACATCTTCAAGGGACCACTCGGCCGCCTCGTGGCCATCGACATGAACACCGGCGAGCACATCTGGATGACGCCGCACGGTGATTCGCCCACCACGGCGCAGGAAGCGATGCGCGCCAACCCGCTGTTGAAGGGCGTGCCGAACGTCGAGACCAACTGGGGCCGCCGCGGCCACGCCGCGCTCGCCGCCACGTCAACGCTGCTGCTGGCCACCGGACAGACCGCGGACAATCGGCCGCACCTGTTCGGCATCGACAAGAAGACCGGCAAGCGCGTGGCCGCTGTTGCGACGCCGCGCCTTGGTGCGTACGGCCTGATGACCTACATGCACAATGGCAAGCAGTACATCGTGTTGCCGGTGAATGGCGGCTACACGGCGATGGCGCTGCCGTAGAAGAAATAAAAAATAAAGAATAAAGAATAAAGAATATGGCCGGTTCCTGAACACAGGGGCCGGCCTTTTTTCAATAAATTTGTTTTTTTTATTCTTAATTCTTTATTCTTTATTTCCTACTTCGCCGCCATGCGCTGCTTGAGCTCCTCGAACCAGTTGACGACAATCTGAAACTCAGTTCTGGAACTCAAACTGGTCTCACCGATCGAGACCGGCGCTGCGAAGACGAATCGTTGGCCATCTCGCAGGACGTCGTAGTTTCTCGCGCCGCCAAAGACATTCGTCGGATAGTCTCCGGGCAGCGGCGCCGGCGCCCCGAAGGACACCGACGGCCGCCATCGGACGGGAATAATCACCTGCCGTGTATTGCCGACGCGGTATGACAACCCCTGTCCGTTGGGCATCCAGACTGGATGGTGCGCCGTGGTCTCCGACTGGATTTGAAATCTCGCGCCGGTCGGCGGAAACGGCTCCACGAACACCGAAGCGCCAAGCATGCCAGCGCCTCGCGCGGTGTAAGCAATCCACTGGCCGTCGCGGGAAAACTCCGCGTTGAGCATGGACGAGGACCGGATGTCGCCAACGAGCGCCGCCCGACGCTTGTCGAGCGAGTAACTCCAGAGGGTGGCGCCGGATGCGCCCACTTCGCTGAATAGAAAGATGTCCGCTACGGGCGACCACGATTCAGGAACATGCGCGACGCCTTTGTCAGGCGCCGTGAGCCGCTCTGCGGTGCCAGGTGTATCGGCGCGTTGCCAGAAGATACCGGCATCGCCTTCACGATCGGATTGAAACGCCACGCGCTGGCCGTCGCGCGACCAGATCGGATACCGATTGCGGCCGGCGAAGGTCAGCCGCCGCTCCGGAATCGATTGATCCAGTTCGTAAGTCAGGATGTCGGCCTGGTTGCCGTCTTCGCTGCCGAACACCAATCGCTTGCCGTCGGGTGAGACACGCGGCGACGTCCACGCGCCGGTCGCGGCTTTCAACGGTTCGAGGCGGCCGGTGCGATCCATCACCGAGAGCGACCGCATGGTCGTCGATTGATTACCTGCCGGTCCGGGCGCGAAAACCAACGTCCCCGTTGCAGAGACGCTGAAATGCGCATCGCCCATCGGGCTGCGGCGAATGCCATCCACAACCGGGCGCCGTGCACCGGTGATTTCGAGCCGCCGCGGATCGAACGGAATGCCGAACAGCGTGCCGCCGACGGTGTAGATCAGATGACCAGTCGGGACGTATGCGGCGTTACTGCCGGGGGTCAGGGTCCGTCGCGTGCCCGACGCCAGATCCTGAACCCTGATCTGCGCCGACGTTTCGCGGTCGGCCGCTCCGCGCGCGATTGCCGTGTAAATGATCGCGTTCGAACCCGGCACGCTCATCGGAAATGCGGCGTCTTCGTCGTTGGCAGTGGTCACGATCGGCGATGGATCCCCGCCGGTAGGCGCGACACGAAGGATACCGGCTGGTCCGGCGCCGATCAGGATGCCGTGGGACCCCCAACTCAAGCCGTGGTTGATCGATCGCGCTTTGGCGATCGTTTCAACGGGACCACCGGTCACCGCGACCCTGTGGACGGTGCCGCCCTCAGCCGGCCTGAACGAGAAGAACGCGATCGACTGGCCATCGGGCGAGAACGCCGGGTGTGACAGCCCGCCGCTGATCGGCTGTGCGAACGGGATGAGGCGCCCTTCAGTATCAGAGAGCGTCCGTAGGTACAGCTGCGGTCCTGAAAAGTATGCGACCGTCGATCCGTCCGGCGAGACGGCAAGCCATTGCCGTTGAGTGACGCTGGATGGTTGTTCGCTTGGCAGAACGTGGCGTGCGCGAACCACGACTGGCGCTGGCGGCGGTTTGATCATCCAGGCCGCCGTCGCGCCAATGGCGCCGGCGGCGATCGCCGCCGTGCCGATGGGCGCGGCTCGTCTCCACCAGGGCGGCGCCAGAGTCGTCATCACGGCCGACGCGGCCGCCGGCGCGCCGCTCGCCGCCGTCTCGTCGATCTCCAGGCAGGCGACGCCGACATCCGATAAGCGGCGCCGGCGGTCGCGTTCGAGACAACGGCGCAGCAGGCGCCGGATGGCCTCGGGTGTGTCGGCCGGCAGCAGATGCCAGGAGGGCTCCGCCCGAAGAACACTCGCCAGCGTCTCGGACACGTCTTCTCCCTCGAAGACGCGCGACCCGGTCAACATTTCGTATAACACGCAGCCGAACGCCCAGACGTCCGACCGTCGATCGATGGTCTTGCCTTTGGCCTGTTCGGGCGACATGTAGGCGGCGGTCCCGAGAATCACGCCGTATCGGGTTGCCGCCGTGATGGTTGGTGAATGGGCAGCGCCCGACTCCGAATCGTCGTCAGGCGCAACCGCCTTCGCCAATCCAAAGTCCAGGACTTTTACGGTGCCGTCGTCTCTGACCTTGATGTTTGCGGGTTTGAGGTCGCGATGAATGACGCCATGGTCGTGGGCGGCGGCAAGCGCGTCGGCGATCTGCCGCGCAATCGGCAGCGCCTCGGCGATCGGCAACGCGCCTTCCGCTATGCGATCGGCGAGTGTCGGACCGTCGACCAGTTCGAGAACCAGCGCCTGGCCGGCGTCGGTTGGCTCGATCCCATAGATCGACGCGATGTTCGGGTGATTCAGCGATGCCAGCAGCTGCGCTTCGCGCTCGAAACGCGCGACGCGCTCGCGATCGGCGGCGAAACTTTCGGGGAGGACTTTCAGCGCGACCGCGCGATGTAAACGAGTATCGGTCGCACGGTAGACCTCACCCATCCCTCCCGTTCCGATCAGGGCATCGACTTCGTACGCGCCCAACCTGGAACCCGGCGCCAGTGTCATGATGGCGCCGATTGTAGGGTACAACCGGCGTCAGAAGCGAACGCCGCCGCCGATCGTGAAGCGCACCGCGTGACCGAAGAACGCGGCGTCGCGCACCTCGAAGTTCGCACCGAACGACGGTCCCGGGTACTCGACAATCCGATCCGCGACATCGACGCGCAGGAACGTCGTGCGCGTCGTCGAAAGTTCCACTCCGCCACCGATCTCGAACGCCGGCATCGTGTGACCCGCCGCCATCAGGCATGACAGCGGTGGCGGGAAGATCGCGATGCACGCGAACGGTTCCGGCGCTTCGGACGAGCGCAGGAATCCGGCGGCCGCTTTTGCGAACGGGCGGATGCGATTGATGTGCGGCCTCACCGTCACACCGAACAGTCCTTCGAAGCGGCTGCCGCTGAACGCGAATCGATCGGACGGAAAGTCCGACGGATACCACGTCAGATCGGCGTCGACGCCAATCAGCG
>JBBDWL010000072.1:0-4299 GCA_040902895.1 Vicinamibacterales bacterium
CCTGCACCCCGCCTGGCTCACTCGCTTGCGGGGCCCCATCGCCCCGCGCCGCTCGTTTCTTTCCGGCGGGGACCCCTGCACCCCGCCTGGCTCACTCGCTTGCGGGGCCCCATCGCCCCGCGCCGCTCGCTCGCGCACGTTATACTGCGCGAGATGCTGGCCGATGTCGATGCCCGCGTCGTCGAGAACCGGCGGCTGTCGTCCGATTACAACGTGCTGGTCTTTCACGCGCCGTCGATCGCGGCGGCGGCCGCGCCGGGTCAGTTCGTGATGATCAAGACCGCGGGCGCCGGCGACATGCCGCTGCTGCGGCGGCCGTTTTCGATCTTCGAGATCACGCGCGATCGCGCTGGCGCGCCCGCCGGCATGTCGATCCTCAACAAGAAAATCGGAACGGGTACGTCGCAACTCTATGACGCACCCATTGATGCCGTGCTGGCGGTGCTCGGGCCGCTGGGCCGGCCGTTCGCACCGCCCGAATCGGGCGAGGCATGGATGGTCGCCGGCGGCGTCGGACTCGGCCCATTCGTCACGCTCGCGGAGGCGCTGACGCGCGCCGCCACGCCCGCGACGCTGTTCTATGGCGCGCGCACGGCCGCTGATCTGCACTGCGCGGATCTGTTCCCTCCGCTCGGCGCCGAGCTGATCGTGTCGACCGAAGATGGATCGCGCGGCGATCGCGGATTCATCACGGGGCCGCTGCAGCGCGCGCTCGAGGCTGCCGAGCACAATCGCGAAGGCGCCGGCGAGGTCACGATCTACGTGTGCGGTCCCACGCCGATGATGCGCGCGGTCGCCGCGCTTGCCGCCCGTTTCAGCCGTACGTGCATCGTTTCGCTCGAGCAGGTCATGGGCTGCGGCTTGGGCGGCTGCTACAGCTGCGTCGTCAAGGTACGCCAGCCCGATCGGCCGCGCTTCGTGCGCTCGTGCATCGATGGACCCGTCTTCGACGCATCGGCCGTCGTGTGGGAGGAGCTCGCGCATTGAGTAGTACGCCTGATCTCAGCGTCTCGATTGGGCCCCTCACCCTTCGCAATCCGGTGATCGCCGCGAGCGGCTGCTTCGGGTACGGCGTCGAATACGCCGGCACCGTCGATCTGTCCTCGCTCGGCGGCGTCGCCGTCAAAGGCCTCTTTCTTCAGGAGCGCGACGGGCACGCCCCGCCGCGCATCGTCGAAACTCCCTCGGGCATGCTCAACGCGATTGGGCTGCAGGGCATCGGCGTGCACCGCTTTGTGCGCGAAAAGCTGCCCGAGCTCCGCGCGCTGGGCGCGATCGTGATTGTCAACATCTGCGGATCCACCCTCGACGAGTACGTGGACGTGGCGCGCGTGCTGTCTGACGCCGAGGGTGTCGGCGCGCTCGAGCTGAATATCTCGTGCCCCAACATCAAGGAAGGAGGCATCCAGTTCGGATGCAGCCTTGGCGGCACGCACGATGTCGTGAGCGCCGTGCGCAAGGTCACGCCGCTGCCGGTCATTCCGAAACTGACGCCGAACGTCACCGACGTCGCGTCATTCGCTCGCGCCGCGGAGCAGGCGGGCGCCGACGCCGTGTCGCTGGTCAACACGTTCCTGGCGATGGCGATCGATGTCGAAACCCGCGCGCCAAAGCTGACCAACGTGCTCGGCGGTCTCAGCGGTCCCGCGATCCGTCCGATTGCTGTCCGGATGGTGTACGAGTGCCGGCAGCTGGTAACGATCCCCATCATCGGCATGGGCGGCATCGCATCGGCGGACGATGCGCTGGAATTCATCATTGCGGGAGCAAACGCGGTGCAGATTGGCACGGCCAACTTCTCCGATCCATTCATCTGGTCAACGGTGATTGACGGCATCACGTCATATCTGGCGCGGCATCAGATCGCGTCGGTCGGCGATCTCGTCGGCACCGTGGCCTCGCGCACACCGTCGGTGCCCGCCAAGGCATCGGCGACGAGCGGTTAGCCATGCGCGATCGCATGCTCGTGGCGCTCGATTTTCCAGACGCCGCTGCCGCGCTGGAAACGGCAGAGCGCCTTCGCGGCCACGTCGGCGGCTTCAAGGTCGGCAAGCAGCTGTTCACGGCGAAAGGGCCCGCACTGGTCCGCTCCCTCGCGTCACGCGGCGATCGCGTGTTTCTCGATCTGAAATTTCACGACATTCCGAATACGGTGGCCGGCGCGGTGCAGAGCGCGGCGCATCTCGGTGTGTGGATGCTGAACGTGCATGCGTCGGGCGGCCGCGCGATGATGGCGGCCGCACGCGAAGCCGCCGATCGCGCCGCCGAAGAAGGCGCGCCGCGGCCGCTGGTGATTGGCGTCACGGTGCTGACCAGCATGGACGCCGCCGCGCTTCACGAAACGGGCGTCGACGCCGATCCCGCCGATCACGTCGTGCGCCTCGCGCGGCTGGCGCGCGAATCGGGCCTGGACGGCGTGGTTTGCTCGCCGCAGGAAATCGGTCTGGTCAGAGCGGCGTGCGGATCGGACTTCCTCATCGTCACGCCCGGCATCCGCGGCGCAGACGACGCGAAAGGCGATCAGGTGAGAACCGCGACAGCGGCGGGCGCGATGCAGGCCGGCGCCGACTATCTGGTCATCGGACGGCCGATTACCGCCGCGAGCGATCCCGCCATGGCGGCCGATCGCATCGCCGCTACTTTGCGGTAATCAGAAAAAATCCGCGCCGGTTCTGCGCCCAGCAGCTCTCGGTTTCTTCACCGCAGAACGGCTGTTCCTCGCCTTTCGTGACCGACGCGATGCGATCGGCCGCAATCCCGAGTGCGATCAGATACTCGCGCGCCGCGGCGGCTCGCCTGTCGCCGAGCGCAAGGTTGTACTCGGTTGTGCCTCGCGAGTCGGCATGGCCTTCGATCGTCACCTGTGTCGACGGCCACCTGCGCAGCCACCCGGCGTTCGTGTCGAGCGCGGCGCGCGCGGCGTCGTCGAGCGAATAGCTGTCTAACCCGAATGCCACATGCGCGAGCGGCTGCTCCTCGTTGAGGGCCGTCAGCGACTTCGCCGCGAAGATCTCGTCTTCGGTGAGCGTCCGAGGCGGCTCCGGAACCGTGGCAGGCGGCGGGGGTGCGGGCGTGGGTGGCTGGGGCGTCGGCGCGGGCTGCACGACCGGCGCCGGCGCCGTCACGACGGGCGGCGGTACTTTCTTCGCGCAGCCGGCGGCGGCGAACCCACCCGCCATCAAGACGACACCCGCAAATTCGATCAGTTTCAAACGTCTCACTCGTACCTCCTCTTTAGCTCATCCATTATACCGGCTGCTATGATCCGGGCGTGAGCGAGCCTCCGGGTCACCTCTCGCCTGACGACCTGCGGATGTCGGCGCTCCTCACCGCCACGGCGGAGGCGGAGACGTCGCATTTCTGGTTTCTGGGCTTCCGCAGATTCGTCCGACCATTCCTCGACGCGGCCGCCCAGGGGCGGCGCGACCTCATGATTGCGGACTGCGGGGCGGGCACCGGCCACAATCTCCTGCTCCTCCAGCCATACGGTGCAGTCGTCGGGATCGAGCTCAATCGGCTGGGGGCGCTGGTCGCGCGCGACCGCGGTGAGCGGCGCTTGGTGCGCGGCACCGTGACGTCATTGCCCCTTAGAAGCGCTTCGATCGACCTCGCTACCTCGTTCGACGTGCTGTACTGCCTGCCCGATCCGGCGGAGCGCGCTGCGCTCGACGAGATGTACCGGGTGCTCAAGCCGGGCGGCCGCGTGCTGATCAACGTTGCGGCCAATCCCCGGCTCGCAGGCGAGCACGCCGACCTCACACACGAAGTGCGCCGCTACACACGCGCCGGGCTCATCGGCGCGCTCGATCGCGCAGGCTTCCGAACGCTGCGCGCGACATACAGCAACGCGGCGACGTTTCCACTGGTGGCGGCGGTGCGCATGCTGCAGCGGCGTGGCGTGCTGCGCGGCAGCGGCGGGCGCGCCCGCGACATCGAGACGCCCGCGGCGCCGATCAACACTGCGCTGTCGGCCGCCCTGGCGGTTGAGGCTGGCCTGCTGCGCGTGATGAACATGCCCTTCGGAAGCTCGCTGCTCGCGCTCGGAGAGAAGCGGTAGCGCAAGGGCAGAGGGCAAAGGGCAAAGGGCAAAGGGAAAAAAAGGGAACAGGGAAAAGGGAAAGGGGAAAAGGGAAAAGGGAAAGGCATGTCGTTTGCCGGCGTGCATGCATGCCTCGACAAGACCTCGGTAAGCGCGCGCTCGAGTTTTCTACTGCTCTCTTGGCCCTCAATCGCAGATTGCTTCCGAAAAAAGATCGATTTGGCTCTGCTCTTGGACAAATGGTGAGGGCCGGTCTGTCG
>JBBDWL010000073.1:0-28512 GCA_040902895.1 Vicinamibacterales bacterium
CCGCGGAGGGTGGGCGGCGTCATTGAAGCTGGAGCAATCAGTTAGGTCGAGTTGTTACCTTGTTATTTCCGCCGACGATCGTCGGCGGCCTCATTGAAGCTCGCGCAGCGACAGCCGCCAATGCGATTGCGCCGAGATTTCCGCCGACGATCGTCGGCGGCCTCATTGAAGCGTCACCAAAGTGATTCCGGCCAGCGCCGTCGCGCCGAATTTCCGCCGACGATCGTCGGCGGCCTCATTGAAGCGTCTTGCGGCACCGGTTGAGTCTTCCGCCAGTCGTCGTATTTCCGCCGACGATCGTCGGCGGCCTCATTGAAGCTTCACGAACACGGCGACGGGCTTACGACTCCCTCTCGGATTTTCGCCGACGATCGTCGGCGGTCTCATTGAAGCGCATCGGGAGCGCTACGCCGCCGCGGCTTCGCCCGACAGCTGCTTGACGATCTCCCCCATGACGGCCTTCGCGTCGCCGAAGAGCATGAGCGTGTTCGCGTTGTAATAGAGCTCGTTTTCGATGCCCGAGAAGCCCGGATTCATGCTGCGCTTGATGCACAGTACCGTGCGGGCCTTGTCGGCGTCGATGATCGGCATGCCGTAGATCGGGCTCGACGTGTCGGTGCGCGCGGCGGGATTGACGACGTCGTTCGCGCCGATGACGAGCACGACGTCAACCTGCGGCATGTCGGGATTGATGTCCTCCATCTCGGCCAGCCGGTCGTAGGGAATATCGGA
Organism: Vicinamibacterales bacterium; assembly: GCA_040902895.1. Taxonomy (GTDB): domain Bacteria; phylum Acidobacteriota; class Vicinamibacteria; order Vicinamibacterales; family SCN-69-37; genus JALYRV01. Next base: position 733 of record JBBDWL010000073.1, read on the forward strand.
CTCGGCGAGGAGCACGTTCATGTGTCCCGGCATGCGGCCCGCCACCGGGTGCACCGCGAACCTGACGTCGACGCCGCGCTTGGTCAGCTGATCGTAGAGCTCGCGCGCGCGATGCTGCGCCTGAGCGACCGCCATCCCGTATCCAGGCACGATCACCACGCGATCGGCCTGTGACATGAGCATCGCCGCGTCGCCGGGCGTGGCGCTTTGCACGGTCCTGGTGTCGCCGGTCGCGGCAGCTCCCGCCGGCGCCGATCCGAACGCGCCGAAGAGCACGTTGGTCATCGGCCGGTTCATCGCCTTGCACATGACCACCGACAGAATGAAGCCCGACGCGCCGTCGAGCGCGCCCGCGGTGATCAGCAGCAGGTTCTCGAGCACAATGCCCATCAGCACCGCCGAGATGCCTGCATAGGCGTTGAGAAACGAGATCACCGTCGGCATGTCGGCGCCGCCGATCGGCATCAGCAGCGCGACGCCGAACGCGAGCGCCAGGGCGATGATGACAGGAATCGCCCACGAGGCGGTCGGGTTGAACACCAGGTACACGCCCAGCAGCAGCGCCAGAATCAGCAGCGACACGTTGACGATGTTCTGGAACGGGTAAGTGATCGATTTCGAGGGAATCCAGTCTGCGAGCTTCGCCGCCGCCATCAGCCCGCCCGTGCACGTCAGGCAGCCGAGGATCACTTCGAGCGAGATCACGCCGGTGCGGAAGGGCGTCAACCCGCCTTCCTCGAGCCAGAGGTAGTACTTTGCCGTGCCGACGAGCGCCGCAGCCATGCCGCCGAACGACTGCGACAGTCCGGTCCGTTCAGGCACCGCGGTCAGCGGCACGCGCGACAGCGGAATCCCGACCGCCGTGCCGAGTACGGCGGCAATCGCAATCCACTGATAGGCGACCACGTCGGGCCTGGCCAGCGTCGCGACCACGGCAATGGCCATCGCCACGACCGCCGAGGCCACCGCGCGCCGCGCCGTCTCGGGCGTCGACATCCATCGCAGCGCGAGAATGAACAGGATCGCGGAGACGAGATAGGCCGCGCCGACAGCGGTGAAGATCATGCCTTCCGCGGCTCGCGTTTCTTGAACATCGCGAGCATGCGCCGCGTGATCAGAAATCCGCTCACGAGGTTCGTCGTCGATGCGAACACGGCGCCTAAGGCCAGCCACGTCGGCAGGCCGTCGTGTCCGCCGCCGGCGACCAGAATGGCGCCGACGACCGCGACCGACGAGATTGCGTTGGTGAGCGACATCAGCGGCGTATGCAAGAGCCGCGAGACGCCCTTGATCACCGCCAGCCCCACGAACGAGGCGAGCATCAGGACGAACAGGGCCGTGATGGGATCGAACGCTGTCATCGAGTTCCTCTGGTGTGACGGGCGGCGCGCTTCTCGCGCGCGCGCTGGAACGCCGCGGCGGCCATGGGCAGCAGCGACACCGCGATAATGCCAAGCACGACGAGCTCGAAGTTTTCCTTGACGATCGGAATCTCGCCGAAAAGATACCCCGCCATGACGCAGACGCCGACCCAGATCGCCGCGCCGGCGACGTTATAGACGCTGAAGACCGTGTACGTCATGTAGCCGGCCCCGGCCACGAACGGCACGAACGTGCGCACGATGGGCACGAAGCGGCCGCTGACGATGGCCATGCCGCCGTATTTTTCGAAGAAGGCGTGCGCCTGATTGAGATGGTTGCGGTTGAGCACCTTGTGCCAGAAGCCGCGGCGATCGTGCGCCTGGAAGATCTTCGGGCCGAAGAAGCGGCCCGCCGAATAGTTCACGGCATCGCCAATGACCGCGGCCGAGAACAGCAGCGGCAGCAGAATCCAGAGGTCCATCGCGCCGCCCGCCGCAAGCGCGCCGCACGCGAAGAGCAGCGAATCGCCCGGCAGGATCGGCGTGATCACGAGCCCGGTTTCAGCAAAGATGATCGCAAAGAGCAGCGCGTACACCCAGACGCCGTAACTGGCGACCACGGTGGCGAGATACTCGTCGAGATTGAGAAAGAGATCGAAAACGAAGTCCATCGGGCGGGCAACAGAATACTTCAGACGGTCTCTGCCCGGGGCGTGTCGCGGCCGATCCACTTGCGAACCGCGGAGACCAGAATGATGGCCACGCAAATCATCATGATGACGGTGAGACCCGTATTCAGGTAGCCCTGGAATTGAAGGCCGGGCCTGACGCCCGTGGCCATCGGCCAGAAGTTGTCGCGCACGCTCAAATATCCCGCCGTCAGCGTCGTCACCGCCACAAAGCACATCGGCGCCAGCGTGACCCACGCGTACCGCGCCTTGCCGGCATTGATGATCACCGTCGTGCCGACCGCGAGTGCGATTGTCGCCAGCAGCTGGTTGGCGATGCCGAACATCGGCCAGATCGTGCTGATGCTGCCGGTCCAGATGAAATAGGACCACGCCACGACGACGAGCGCGGTCGAGATCATCGCGCCCGGCATCCAGCTGTGATCCGCCATCCGTGGAAACGCGCGCCCCGCAAACTCGCCGACCAGAAACCGGGCAACGCGCGTACCGGTATCGATGACCGTGAGGATGAACAGCGCCTCGAACATGATGACGAAGTGGTACCAGTAGTCCATCAGGTGGCGCATGCCCGGAAGACTGCTGAAGATCTGCGCCATGCCCACCGCGAGCGACACCGCCCCGCCCGTGCGGCCTTCGACGGTTTCGCCGATTTGTGATTCGAGGTCGGGAAGGTTCACGACGGGCTGGTTGAGCGTCTGATAGACAGCCGGCGGCGTGTTGATGGCGAAATAGTCGCCCGGATGCATCGACGCCGCGGCAATCAATGCCATGACGCCGACGAGTCCTTCAATCAGCATCGCGCCATAGCCGATGGGCCGGATGTCTGATTCCCGATCGATCATCTTCGGCGTCGTTCCCGATCCAATGAGCGCATGGAATCCGGAGATCGCGCCGCACGCGATGGTGATGAAGGCGAACGGAAACAGGGCGCCGGGGATGATGGGGCCGCCACCGCCGGTGTATTGCGAGAACGCCGGCATCTGCAGGCTCGGATTCACGATGATGACGCCGACCACCAGAAAGGCAATCGTGCCGATCTTCATGAACGAGCTGAGATAGTCGCGCGGGCAGAGCAGCAGCCACACCGGCAGCACCGACGCCAGAAAACCGTAGATCGCGATCGAGACGATCAACTGCTCGCGTGAGAGCGTGAGGATGTCGCCCACCCAGGTGGCCGCGATCGGCTTGCCGAAGATGACGGCCAGCAAGAGACCCGCAACGCCGATCACCGTCGCCTCGGCAATCCGGCCGGGACGGAACCGATACATGTAGAGGCTCATGAAGAGCGCGAGCGGGATTGTCATGGCGATCGAGAACACACCCCACGGGCTCCCGTGCAGCGCATTAACAACCGCGAGTCCCACGCCGGCCAGCGCGATGATGACGATGAAAAGGATGGCAATGCCCGCGGTGAGTCCGGCCACGGGCCCGATCTCGGTGCGGGCGATCTCGGCCAGCGACGCGCCGCCGCGCCGGGTCGAGGCCCACAGCGTGATCATGTCGTGCACCGCGCCCGCCAGGCAGACCCCGGCGACGAGCCAGATCAGGCCGGGCGCATAGCCGAACTGCATCGCCAGCACGGGCCCGATGAGCGGCCCCGGCCCGGTGATGGCGGCGAAGTGATGGCCGAAGAGCACCCAGCGGTGTGTGGGAACGAAGTTCTGGCCGTCGTTGACGACGTGCGCCGGCGTGCGGCGTGAGTCGTCGAGAGACATGACCCGCGCGGCGATGAATGCGGAGTAATAGCGGTAGGCGATGACGAGAATCCCAAGGACCGGGATGACGACGTAAAGTGCGGGCACGGCGGCATTGTAGTGGCAACCCCGGCGGGCTGCCATCCCGTCTAAGGCCCCATGTGGGCAAATGACTGGAAGATGGCCTCGCGCCGGCTGCGGCAGCAGCCGGGGTTCACGGCCGTGGCGATCGTCACCCTGGCGCTCGGCCTTGGCGTCAATACCGCCATCTTCACCATCGCCAACGCGCTCGCGGCGCAGGAGCTGCCCGTGCGGGCGCCGCACGAGCTCTATCGAATCGGCGAAGGGTCGAACTGCTGTGTCAACAGCGGCCTTCAGGACAACTACTCGCTTTTTTCCACGCGGATGTACCAGCACTTCCGCGCGTCGCTGCCTGAATTCCAGTCGCTCGCCGGCTTCCAGGCTAACGTTACGGCCACCGGCGTCCGGCGGTCGGGCACGGTAGTGACCGAATCCATTCCAGCGCAGTTCGTGTCGGCGAACTACTTTGAGACGCTGGGCGTCGCGCCGCGCCTCGGCCGGCTGCTCGAGTCCTCAGACGATGACCGCGGCCGGGCCACCGTCTTCGTGATCAGCCATCGGACCTGGGCGACGACGTTTGGCGCGGATCCCTCAGTCGTGGGCGCCAGCTTCATCGTCGCGGGCAAGCCCGCCACGCTCGTCGGCGTTGCCGATGCGCGCTTCTTTGGCGAAACCATCCGCCCGAATCCGGCAGGCGTGTGGCTGCCGCTCGGACACGAGCCCGTAATCCGGGGTCGCGGTGCGCTCGAGGACCGGTTGGAGTCCGACTGGCTGTATGTCATTGGCCGGCTGGCGCCAGGCGCAACGGCAGAGCAGGCATCGGCGCGCGCCACCGCGGCGCTGCAGAAGTGGCTCTCGGCACAGACGTTCGTAGACGATCGCGCCGAGATCCCCCGCCAGCGCACGACCGTGATTCCAGCCGCCGGCGGCGTGCAGACGCTGCGTGAGGCGTTCCAGCGGCCCGTGACGATCCTCATCTGGATGTCGGCCCTCGTGCTGCTCATCGCCGCGGCGAATCTCGCGAACCTGCTGCTCGCGCGCGCGGATCGCGGGCAAGCTGCCGTGCGCGTCGCGCTCGGAGCATCGTCGGGCCGGCTCATTCGGCAGGCGCTCGCCGAAGGCGTGCTGCTCGCGGTTGCCGGCGGCGCGCTCGGTCTGCTGGTGGCGTTCGGCGCAACGCGCGCGATCGTCGCGCTGGCGTTCCCGAACGTGGAGTTCCTGCCGATCGACCTCGCGCCGGGCGGCCGGGTCCTGCTGTTCTCGCTCGGCCTGGCGATCGTCACGGGCGCGATCTTCAGCAGTGCGCCGGCCTGGGCCATGTCGCGCACCGATCCGATCGACGCGCTGCGCGGCTCGGGACGCGGCGGATCCGCGCGTGGCTTCATGCCGCGCCGCACGCTCGTCGTTGTACAGGTTGCGCTGTCGATGCTGCTGCTTACCGGCGCGGGCCTGCTCACCGAGAGCCTGCGACGGCTCGAGCATCAGCGGCTCGGCTTCGATCCTGCGGATCGCGTGGTGGTGTACATGAATCCGCCGGCGCTGTCGCTTCCCGCCGCGCAGATCGGCCAGCTCTACGATCGCATTCTCGAGCAGGTTCGCCGGATTCCAGGCGTTGCCGCGGCAACGTACGCGCTCTATACCCCGATGGAGGGCAACAATTATCAGGGGACGTTTGTGATCGCCGGCTATACGGCTCCCGACGGGCGCCCGCCGAACTCGCCCTGGAATCGCGTCGGGCCGGATTATTTCGAGCTGTTGGGCACTCGCGTGATGCGAGGGCGCGCGTTCGACGCGCGCGATCTGCAGCCCGAATCGCGCGTCGCGATCATCAGCGAGACCCTCGCAAACCGGTACTTCCCCGGCCAGAATCCCCTCGGCGCGCGGCTCGGACGGGGCGGTCCCGAACACGCGTCGGATCTCGAGGTCGTCGGCGTCGTCGAAGACGTCAAGTACACGGCTGCCGCGCAGCCGGCGCGGCCGATGCTGTTCATGCCGGGAATGCAGTGGATTCTTTATGCGTCGGAAGCCGCGCTGGCGTCGCAGTCGCGATTCCTGCCGGCGAGAGCCCTGATTCTGCGGATGGACGGTCCGTCGCCGTCATTGCAGGCCGGCCTTCGAAATGCACTCGCGTCCGTGCATCCCGATTTCGGCATCACCCGCCTGGTGACGATGGAGACGCAGGTTGCCGGCAACTTCCGCATCAACCGGATGCTGGCGCGGCTCACAACTGCGTATGGGCTGCTGGCGCTCGCGCTCGCGATTCTCGGGGTCTACGGTGTGACCGCATATAGCGTCACGCAGCGCACGCGCGAGATTGGCGTGCGCATCGCGCTTGGCGCCGATCGCCCGCGTGTCGTGGCAGGCGTGATGCGCGGCGCGCTGGTGCAGGCCGCCGTGGGGGTCGTTGCCGGCGGCATCGCCGCGTACTTCGCTGTGCGCTTGGTCGGATCGTTTCTGTATGACATCGAGGGGCGCGACCCGATCGTGCTCGGCGTGTCGGTTCTGATCCTGCTCGTCAGCGCGGCAGGGGCCGCGGCATTGCCAGCGCTGCGCGCCTCCCGCATTAGTCCTTCGCAGGCGCTGCGCGCCGATTGAAGCCGCGCATCCACCGCCGCCTGAAACCCTCCTCGCCTCGTGGGCGTAATCAGTGCACTGGCCGCAACGCCAGGCACGCGCCTACGCGGCTCGTCACCGGCTGGTGTCGGCTGGTCACTGTGTCTCGCGAAAATCAGCCGGAATGCTAGACTTCACAGGATTCCCCCATGGCAGATGACCAGATCGCCGCGCGCGCTGCCATTCTCGACACTGTTCGGGCCGGTGAAGCGCGCCTGCGCCGCCATGCGGTGATCGTTCAGCTGAGCCGGGCCTCGATGCTGGCGGCCTGTATTCCAGCCGCGACGGCAGCGCTGCGGGTGATCCGCCCCGTCAGTACGGCTGCACTCCTTGCATCATTCTTAATACCGGCGGCGCTGCTTGCCGCCTGGGCGATATGGCACCTGCGCCGGCACGCCGCTGTCGAGCGAATCGCCCGCGAGATGGACGCCGCCGCAGGGCTCAACGACGAACTTCTGAGCGCGCATTGGTTCGCGTCGCATGGTCCCGAAACCATCTGGACGGATGCTCAGGTCGATCGTGCCGCGGTTCGCGCCGCCGCCGTCGACTGGAACGCCGTGCAGCCGGCGCCGCGTCCGCGCCGCGCATTTGCCACGACGGCGATTCTTCTCGGCGTGACGGCGATCCTGCTCTTCGTGCCCGCCGGCAGCATCAGCGGTCCCGCGTTTCTCAACGCCGATGACGGGTCGGCTGCGAAGCGTGACGCGGCAATCGAGATGCTGCGCACCGAGCTCGAAGAAGCGGAGATGTCCGAGGCCGAGCGGCTGCGCGCGGCCGAGATTCTCAACACGCTGCAGCGCGAAGGTCTGAGCAGCGCGGAAGCGAAAGCGCTGCTCGCCGAGCTCGAGGCGCTGCTTGGGAAGGACGGTCTCGACGCGAAGATGCTCGAGGCCATGGCCAACGCCCTCGACAAATCCGCGTCGGCGAAGGAGCTGGCCGATGCGCTGCGCAATCGCGCGATGGCCGAGGCGGCGAAGAAGGCGCGCGAGCTTGCCGACAAGGCTCCGGGTCTCGCGAAGAACGAGCGCGACGAGCTGGCCGACGCGATCGATCAGGCGGCGGCGAACACCGACAAGTCGCTCGAGCAGCTCGCCGACGAAATGCGCGAGGCGGCCGACAAGCTTCGCGGTGAAGACGGCGCAGCGATGAAGAAGTCGCTCGAAGAGATGGCCGATCGCATGGAGCAGATCGCCCGCGACGCGAAAGAGCAGGGTGAGTCGGCCGCGCGCGAGAAGACAGAGGCGCTCGAAGAGGCGCTCGGCGAAAAAGGCAGCGCGTCGGAACAGGGCGAGAAGGCCGGCGACAGCGAGCGGCAGTCGAACCAGTCGTCGGGCAACATGCAGGGTGAGGGCGAAGGCATGGCGCGTGAAGCCGCCTCGATGCCGAATCCTTCGGCCGCGCAGATGCCGGGACTCGGCCAGATGGCCGGCCAGCCGCAGGGCCAGCCGCCGCTCACGCCCGAACAGCTCGCGAGCGGCAAGCGGCGGATAGAAGTGGCCCTCAAGGAAGAAATGGTGAGGGCGCACGACGAGGCGGCGAACGCGAAGCCCGCGGAGCTCGTCGATCGCAAGACCGAGCGCGTCGATTCGACGGTGCAGTACCGGCGGGTTGAAGACGCGCAGAACTACGATCGCGCCAAAGCGCAGCAGGAAGGCGCCGTGCCCGAAGCGCGCCGCGCGGTCGTCAAGAAATATTTCACGGCCCTCGGGCCGCGCAGCAAGAAGAAATGATCACGGAGCTCGACAACCAGGTCGATCAGTTCAAGCGGCAGTTCTCCAGCATCACCCAGCAGGTCGGACGGCGCATCGTCGGCAACGCGGAAGTCATCGAGGGCACGCTGACGGCGCTGCTCGCCGGCGGCCACGTACTGCTCGAGGGCATTCCGGGTCTCGGCAAGACGCAGCTCGTGCACACGATTGCCGACGTGCTGCATCTGGAGTTCGCCCGCATCCAGTTCACGCCCGACCTCATGCCGGCCGACATCATCGGCACGAACGTGGTGCAGGAATCGGCGTCGGGTGAGAAGGTGCTCGACTTTCAGCCGGGGCCGATCTTCGCCAACATCGTGCTCGCCGACGAGATCAATCGCGCGACGCCGAAGACGCAGTCGGCGCTGCTCGAGGCGATGCAGGAACAGAGCGTGTCGGTGGGACGCCGCACCTTCAAGCTCGATCCGCCGTTCTTCGTGCTTGCGACGCAGAACCCGCTCGAGATGGAAGGCACCTATCCGCTGCCCGAAGCGCAGCTCGATCGGTTTCTCTTCAAGTTGAAAGTGATGTATCCGTCGGAAGACTCGCTGCACGAGATTCTCGATCGCACGACGCGCAACGAGATTCCGGAGGTCGATCGCGTGGTCGACGCCGCGCAGCTGCTGCAGATGCGCAAGACCGTGCGCGACGTGCCGATCGCGCGGCCGGTGCAAAGCTATGCCATCCGGCTCGTGCTCGCCTCGCACCCGAACTCGCCGCACGCGACGGCGATGGTGAACAAATACGTGCGCTACGGCGCCAGCCCGCGCGCGGCGCAGGCGCTGGTCGTGGGCGGCAAAATCCGCGCGCTGCTGCATGACCGGCTGCACGTGTCGGCCGAAGACGTGCGCGCCCTCGCGCTGCCCGCGCTCCGCCATCGCATCCTGCTGAACTTCGAGGGCGAGGCCGAGCAGGTCGACACCGACCGCATCGTCGCGGACATTATCGAGAGGACGAAAGAGTAGGCGCTAGGCGCTAGGCCCTGGGCGCTAGGCCAGAAAAACCCGAGCCGCCTTTGTGCGGCGAGGGTCAGGCCTAAGGGCCGAGGGCCTAAGGCCGAGGGCCTGATGTAATGGCTCTTCGCTTTGACAACGACTTCCTCAAGAAGCTCGAGTACCTGCACATTCTGTCGAAGCGTGTGTTCGCGGGGCAGTTTCGCGCGGAGCGCATTGCGCGCAAGCGCGGATCGGGGCTCGAGTTCGCGGATCACCGGCCCTACACCGTCGGCGACGACTTCCGGCACATCGACTGGCGCGCGTACCAGCGGCTCGACAAGCTGCTGCTGCGGATGTTCGAGGAAGAGCAGGACATGCCCGTGTACCTGTTCATCGATACGAGCCGATCGATGGCCGAAGGGAACCCGAGCAAGCTGGATTACGCCTGTCACGTCGCCGCGGCGCTGTGCTACATCGGGCTGTCGCACCTCGATCGCGTCGCAATTCTGACCTGGCGCGACAAGCTGTCGGCCGAAACGCCGACGCGGCGCGGCAAGGGACAGATCTTCCGCATCTTCGATTTCCTTACGTCGCTCGAGCCCGAGGGCCGCACCGATCTCGCCGAATCGATCAAGGCGTTCTGCGCGCGCCGGAAACAGAAGGGCGTTGCCGTGGTCGTGTCCGACTTCCTGGATCCATCAGGGCACGAGGCGGGCCTGAATGCGCTCCGGTATTTCCAGCATGACGTCTTTCTCGTACACGTGACGAGCTACACCGATGCCGAACCGGCCGTTGCGGGCGACATCCGCATGGTCGATTCCGAATCGGGCGAGGCGCGCGACGTGGAGCTGACGCCGGCGCTCATCAACGCCTATCGCCGCGCCTGGAAGCAGCACATCGACAGCCTGGCCGCGTACTGCAGCAAGTACGACATCGGCTATGTGCGCACGCCGATCGAAGTGCCGTTCGAAGACACCATTCTGCAGGTCTTCCGGCAGGGAAGGTTTCTCGCGTGATCTTTGGCGCGCTGAGCGGATGGGCCCTGCTCGCGATTGGCGCCGCCGTGGCCACGGTGGTGACGGCGCTCTTTTTCATGAAGGTGCGTCATCCGCGCGTGCTCGTGCCGTCGCTGCTGCTGTGGCGGCGCGTGCTCGACGAGGACCGCGCCTTGTCATTCTGGGAGCGCGTGCGTAAAGCGGTGTCCTACGCCATCGCCGTACTTGTGCCGCTGCTTGTCGTGCTCGCGCTCGGCCGTCCCGAACGCGACACGGGCTCTGGATCCGGCGGCCCGCTCACGATCGTGATCGATTCCTCTTTGGCGATGCTCGCCGAGCGGCCCGATGGACGCACGCGGTGGGAGGCGGCGCGCGATCGCGCGCTCGCGCTGGCCTCGGGAGACGCCGATGTCACGGTGCTCACGACCGCCGACGGCATCGTAGGCGGGCCCACATCGGATCGTGAGGCGCTTCGCGTCGCGCTCAATCACGTGGCGCCCGCGGTGCCAGGACCGTTCCCGCAGGTAGCGCAGGGCTTTAGCCCTGCGGACACCGTCTTCATCACCGACGGCGTCACACCCTATGACGTGCCGGCCGGCGTGCGCGTCGAGTCAGTCTTCGCGCAGGCCGCGAACGCCGCCATCACCGCATTCGACGTGCGGCGCGACTGGCGCACGCCGGGCCGCTATGAAGCGTACGTGGAGCTCGCCAACTTCGCGGCTGAACCTCGCCAGCTCACGCTGGCCGTCGACGTCGGGGGCACACGCATCTTCGAGCGCCGGATCGCGATGAATGCCGACGAGATCGTCCGTCAGGCGCTGCCGTTTGAAGCCGGCGAAGGGGGCGTGCTCCATGCAGCCATCTCGGGCGCGGCAGACGCGGTGCCGCAGGACGATGAGGCGTATGCGTGGGTGGCGTCGGCGCGTCCGGCCGTCGTGACGCTTGTCACGCGGCGCAATGCGCCCCTCGAAACGCTTCTCAGCTTCGACGGCACCGTGACGGTCGAGCGCGTCGAGCCGGAACAGTGGCGGACAGGCCGCGGCATTCTCGTCTTCGATCGATGGGCGCCTGCGCAGCCGCCCTCGCAGCCGGCGTTGTACATCGCGCCGCCCGCGATGCCATGGCTTGCCCTTGCGGGCTCGCCCGAACGATCGGCTGTCTGGGCGCGCGCCGACGACACGCATGCCGCCGTGCGCGGCGTCGATGGCCGCACGCTCCGGTTCGACGAGGTGCAGGCCTACGATCTCGAAGACTGGACGCCGCTGGCGTTCACCGCGCGCGGGACGCCGCTCGTGGCGATTCGGGAGGCGAATGGCATCGGACAGGCGCTGCTCACATTCGATCTCACGCGCGGGAACATTGCACACGATCCGGCATTTCCGGTGCTGGTGGGCGACATCCTGGAGTGGTTCGGCCGCGCGGCGCCGCTGCGGGTCGAGCAGCCGGGAAGCGTGCGGCTGCCGGGCGATGTCAGCACGATGCGCCGTGTCGACGGCGGCGCCGTGCGGCTGCGCCGGGTCGGCGACGTGAACATCGCCGATCTGCGCGAGCCCGGGGTTTATCTGGCCGAGCGGCCATCGGGACAGCTGGCCGTCGCCATCAACGCCGGTTCGCGCGCGAGCTCGAACGTACGGCAGTCGTCGCGCGCCAGTGACGCCGGCAGCTCGGCGCCTGTCGCGTCGGCCGGCTTGTGGATCTGGCTCGTCGCCATCGCGTTGGCGCTGCTGTCCGTGGAATGGTACACGTGGCAGCGAAGGGTCACGGTGTAATGCTGACGTTTGTCAACCCGCTCTGGCTGCTCATCATCATCGTGCTGCTGCCGTACGTGTGGTGGGGGATGACGCGTACGCGTACGAACTTCAACGCGCGCCAGCGGCGCGTGCAGGCGGTGGTACGCTCGCTGGTGCTTGTGCTGCTCGCGCTCGCACTTGCGCAGCCGATCGCGCATCGCCGAACCGGCCGCGTGTCGATTGTCTACCTCGTCGACGCGTCGCACAGCGTATCGGCATCCGCCCTGGCCTCCGCGGCGGAACGGATCGCCGCCACCAACGCGGCGCTGCAGCCGGATCACTTCCGCATTCTCGCGTTCGCCGGCGCTGTCGTGCCGGTTGCCGACGCGGCCGCACTCGTTGCGCTCGAGAACGACGCGCCCAGCGTTGAGCGGCTGCAGCGGGGGGAATCGTCTCTCGGCCCCGCGCTCGACGCGGCGCGGCGCGCCCTGCTGCCAGGGCATACGCCACGGATCGTGCTGTTCTCCGACGGGCATCCCACCGATCGTTCGGCGGAGCTCGCGCTGTCGCGGCTGTCGGATCAACGGATCCCGGTGCACACCTATCGATCCGCTGTCCGGAATCTCGGCGACAGCTGGGTCGACGCCGTCGGTCTCGACGCGCAGCCCATTCAGGGTGAGCGCTCCAGCGTCATCGTCACGATGGGCGCGCAGCGCGAGACGTCAGGCCGTCTCGAGCTGAAGGTCGACGGGCGAACCGCGGCCACGCGCGACATCAGCATGGGCGCGGGTATGAGCGACGTGCGCATGGACGTCACGTTCGACGATGTAGGCCGGGGCTTTAGCCCCGGCAGCGCTGGCCTTAGCCCCGGCGGCGCGGGTCCGGCGATGGTCGAGGCGGTCTGGACACCGGGAACCGACTCGCTTCCCGACAACAACGTGCGCAGGGCCGCGGTCGATGTGCTGCCGGCGACGCGCGTGCTGTACGTGGAAGGACGGCCCGCGAGCGCGGCCTATCTGCGCGGCGCGCTCACGCGCGAAGGCATGAAGGTCACGATGGGATCGGCCGCGTCGCTGCCCGCATCGCGCCAGGGCTATGCCGCGTACGACGCGGTCATCGTGAGCGATGTCGAGCGCCGCCAGCTATCCGAGACGCAGATGTCGGCGCTCGAGCGGTGGGTGAGCGAAGACGGCGGTGGGTTCGTGATGGTCGGCGGCGAGTCGGTCTACGGCAAGGATGGTTACAACGACTCGACGATCGAGAAGATCCTGCCGGTGACGTTCGAGATCAAGGACAAGCCCGAGGATGTCGCGGTCATCATCGTGTTCGACAAGTCGTGGAGCATGGCCGGCCCGAAGATTGAGCTGTCGAAGGAAGCGGCGCTGGCCGCAGTCGACGTCCTCGCCGACAACCACAGACTCGGCTTCGTGACGTTCAACCACCTGTTCGACTGGACGGTGAAGGTCATGGAGGTCGGTCAGAACCGGCAGCGGATCCACCAGGCCATCAAGGCGATCGAACCGAGCGGCCACACCATCATCTTCCCGGCCATCGAGCAGGCGTATCTCGCCCTCAAAGACGTGGATGCGCGCGTCAAGCACGTGATTCTCATGTCTGACGGCCGGTCGTACGCCGATCAGTACGAAGCGCTGATCAGGAAGATGGTCGACGAGAAGATGACCGTCTCGAGCATTGCCGTCGGCACCGAGGCGGATCGCGAGCTGCTGCGCAACATCGCGGTCTGGGGCAAAGGCCGCAGCTACGAAGTCGACGATCCGCGCGAAGTGCCGCAGGTCTTCGTCAAGGAAACGGAACAGAGCGCGCGGCCGGCGCTCAGCGAGAAGCCGTTCAAGCCCGAGGTGAAAGATGCGTCGCTATTCGAAGGACTCGATCTGCGATCGGCGCCCGAGCTCAGTGGCTATACCGGCACGAAGCTGAAAGAGACGGCCAATGAGCTGCTGTCGACCGACAAACAAGAGCCGCTGTTCGCGATCTGGCCGTACGGACTCGGACGCACGGCGGTCTTTGCATCCGATGCGAAGGATCGCTGGGCCTCGCGCTGGCTGACGTGGAAGGGTTATGGGCCGTTCTGGACGCGCGTGGTTCGCGCCGTGCGCAGCCAGCCGGCGCCGGCCCTGCAGCTTTCGGTCGTCACCGAGCGCCGGCCGCATGGCGCGGTTGCCGCGGCTCTCCGGTTAAATGCGCGTACCGCCGATGGCGGCTATCAGAATCTGCTGCGTCCCACTTTCGTCGTCAGAGCCGCGCGCGGCGCCGAACGCCGTGTCGATGCCCGACAGGTTGCGCCAGGCGCGTACGAAGCAGACGTCGTCCTCGACGAGACCACCGGCTACGTCGTGACGGCAGAAGGATTGGACGCCGCCGTGCCCGCGCCGTCGCTGATGATCGCGGCCAACTATCCCGACGAATATCGATTCCGGCCTGTTGACGTGCGGGCGCTGTCGGCGATGAGCGTTGCGACGGGCGGGCGGTACGAGCCTGATGCCGCGCAGCTCGCGCCGGGACGAGACGATGGATCGACGGTGCCGACGAGGCTGTGGCCGGCGCTGCTCATCGCCGCCTTGGCGGCGTATCTGCTCGATCTACTTCTCAGGCGGGTCAGGATTTTCGAGCGCGAGGAATTCGCCGTCTAACTCGACGCCCTCGAGCGGCTCGCTTTTGTCGAATGACTCGGCTATCTCTCGCGCGCGCGGGACGTCGGCTTCGTGCTCCACACACACACGCGGCAGCGTTTCAGTGGTGACCGGCGCCTCGCCCCGCACGCTGAATCCGAACTCGCCAATGACGGCGGCCTCGATGCCCTCTGCCTCGAGCAAGCCACGCAGCAGGTGGGCCTGCACGGGATGCGCGGCGCGGTAGATTTCGATCATGTCTGTGTTCCGGCCTCTCCGGTAGACTACACCCATCCATGGAACGGCGATCGTTTCTCACAGCCAGTCTGGCCGCCGCCGCAGGCGCGCTCGTGCCGCTGACGTCGTGCGCTCGTCTCGCGTCGACGTTGTCGGGCCCGCGTCTGACATCGCGAAAAGGTCCGGGTCCGCTTGGTCCGGCCATCGACGAGACAACCGGTCTGCCGCTTCTGCTGCTGCCGGCCGGCTTCCGCTACCTGACATTCGGATGGACAGGCGATCCGCAGGATGACGGCACGCCGACGCCCGCGGCGCACGACGGCATGTCGGCGTTCGCAATCGGACCTGGCCGCACGCGGCTCATACGGAACCATGAGATCCGGGCCGGCGGCGCTTCGCGCGGCATGGCGCCGGCGTTGATCTACGACCCGTCAACGGGCGGCGGAACGACCACGCTCGACTTCGACACGGCATCGGGGAGAGCCCTCGCGAGCCACAGCAGCCTGGCCGGAACGAGCGTCAATTGCGCGGGAGGGCCCACGCCATGGGGATCCTGGCTGACCTGTGAAGAGACCATGGACCAACCGGGTGTGACCAGGGTGTCGCGTCCGCACGGGTACATCTTCGAGGTGCCGCTCGTGGGCGCTGCCGAACCCGAGCCGCTTCCGGCCATGGGCCGCTTCGTGCACGAAGCCACCGCAGTGGATCCCGAGACGGGGATCGTCTACGAGACAGAAGATCGTGTGCTCTCCGGCTTTTATCGCTTCACGCCGACCCAGCGCGGATTGCTCGCCCGGGGCGGCACGCTCGAGATGCTCAAGATCGAAGACAGTCCGCTGTACGACACGCGGATCAGGCCGCGCGTCGGCCGATCGCTGCCTGTCGAATGGGTCACCATCGATCGCCCCGACGACCCATCCAATCCCGATCCCGCGGCCGTCTTCAGGCAGGGCTATGCGAAGGGCGGTGCGATCTTCGCCCGGCTCGAGGGCGCCTGGTACGGCGACGAGCGCATCTTCATTGTCTCGACCAGCGGAGGCAGACTGAGGCTGGGTCAGGTGTTCGCCTTCGATCCGGAGGAGCAGGAACTGACGCTCGTGTTCGAATCGCCGGATGCGGCCGTGGCGCGCAACCTTGACAACATCACGGTCAGTCCTCGCGGCGGTCTGCTGGTATGCGAAGACGGCGGTCCCCAGCCTCAGCGCGTGCACGGGCTCACCCGCGGCGGACATATTTTTCCCATCGCCCAGAGCAACGTGGTGCTCGACGGACAAAAGAACGGCTTCCGCGGCGACTTTCGCGCGCGCGAATTTGCCGGCGCGGTCTTCAGCCCTGATGGCAGCTGGTTGTTTGTGAATGCCCAGTCACCCGGGATCACGTTCGCGATCACAGGCGACTGGGCCAACCTCGGGATTTAACTTACTTCATAGCTTGCGCATGAAAGGCCTTGAGATGGCCGCGGATGCCGGCGAGCGCCGCCGTGGTCGACGCGTCGAGCGTCGTGCCGCCTCCCGCCGTGCCCACGGGCTTGTCGGGCGCGAGCGCATCGATTGACGCCATCACCGTGGTGTAGTGCGCGATCCACGGCTGATTCCGCTCGAACGCATCTTCGAGCGCTTCGAGGCTGGTCTTCACGGGCAGCAGCCGCGCGTCGACATCATCCGCCGCGCGATCCTCGAGATTGTCATACGCGCGTTCGGCCGCATCCAGGTGGCGTTCGGCCGCTTTGCGCGATTCGGTCGGATTCACGAGCCGCACGTTGTCGGTGAGGTCGTCCCAGACATCCTCCGTCACGTCGGCAACCGCGCGCGCGACATCCTTGGTCACGTCGGCAACCGCGCGGGCGGTCTGACCAATCGCCTGTCCGACAGTCTGGACGTCGACCCTGCCGATGACCGTTCGATCGTCAGGATTCCAGGTCGCCCAGAGCACCGGCATGTTCGCCGAGGCATGGAGCGCTGCCGCTTCCTCCTGCGTGTACACGAACTCGCGGCCGATCGGCTGGCCGGGGATGTACCAGACACGCATTGCCGGGGGATTCGTGTTCTCGAACACCACCGTTGTTGTGTCCGGGGGGGCGGGCGTCGCATAGTCGACCGTCAGCAGCGTCACGATCTTCTTGGTGCCGTCAGAGCTGAAGACTTCGACGACATTCTGCCGTTCCATCGGCGTGCCGATCCGGAAGAGGTACTTGCCAGGCTGCAGGGTAATCCCCGGCAGCCGTGTCGGTACCGCGAACTCGACCGTCGTGCCCGGCACAGGCTGAGCCTGCGCCGGGACCTGCGCCTTATCAGCCGGCGGCGTGGTCTGCGTCGACTGTGCCGATGCTGGAGCGCTCATCAGCACCGCGATCACACCCAGCGCGGCGACGTGTTTCGTCTGAAAACTCATGCGTAGTGCCTCCTTCATTCCGTGTTTCGTCCTGAAGAAGGCGATTGCACGAGATGTGCCCGACGCTGATGAGCTCGTTAGTACAGCCGCAGCGCGAGCAGCTTGTTGTCCATGTCGGCGTCGACAAGCTGCGGAGGCTCAGGCGGATGCGCGAAGCGCAGCGCGACCGCCGCGGACGCGAGAAACGCCGGCGCGATCCAGTACGCGCCGTTCAAGAGCGCGACTCGGATCGCCCACGGCAGAAACTGAACGAATATCACGAAGGCCACGAGAAACAACGGCCAGCGCGACTGGATGTTTCCGCGCTCAGGGTTGTACGCGCGTGTATAAGGCACGAACTCCACCGAGCGAAGCCCGATCTCGCTGATGAGCGCGCCAAACGCGAACAGCGTCAGCGCGACGAAGATCGCGATAGCGGGCCCCCAGAACCACAGGCTGACCAGGAAATACAGCAGCGACGGCAGGACCGCGCCTATGAGGATGCCCGTGACTCTGGCGGCCGACGTGCCGATGCGTGCGGGCCGTTCGGCGGTGCTGAAGATCCAGGCCGCGGCTCCCTCGCTCGGCACGTTGTAGGCCATTCGAAGTCCGACGAGCCCGAACATCACGAACACGAACGGGACGGCAATATGGCTGCGCGCGGGCACGTGCGGCACCCAGTCCTCGGCCGCCCATCGGAGGATATAGGGCAATGACAGAGCGAGAGCGGCGCCAAGCGCGCTGGCGCCAATGAGCTTGTTTCGCGCGACACGGCCTGTCGTCAGGAGGATGAAATGCGCCGCGCCGCGGACGTCGGCGCGAACGGGCAACGTGCGCATGAAGCGCGCGAGGAGCCGGCTGCCTATCGACTGCCGGCTTCCGAGTGGCGATCCCTGAAGCGCGGCGCTTGCGATCCGGCGGTAGGCGAGCGGATAGGCCGCGACCAGAATCCCGAACACAGCCACCAGCGCAATCACAGCGCGCAGTGCGAGTACCGGAATGACCGGCGCATCGGTGCCTGCCAGCAGTTCGTAGATCCCGGCGAACCACACGGGCGGCAGCCACATCGCCCACGCCGCGCGCTCGTTGCCGCGCGCAAGATCGACCGCCGCCGCGCCGAACGCAGGCCCGAACAGCAGAATCACGAGCGCGCCGGTGGTGAGCAGCATCTGCGCCGACGCCGTGAGGCGTGCAAAGACGCGCGCGCCTCCGATTGCAAGGACGAGCGCCTGGAATGCGGCAACCATCACGCAGGCAAACGCCGCGGCCAGAGCCCCGGCCACAAAATGCGCGATCATTCCGAGCGCCATCGCGCTGAGTGACGTCGCGAGGATCAAGCCGTACATGAATGACGCGAGGATCTGCATGCCGCCGCCGACGATGCCGACGTACGCGAGCAGGGCGGCGACTTTCGCGGCGATGATCGTGCGAGGCCGCACGGGAAAGCTGCCCAGCACGATCGCGTCGCGCCGGTCGACCAGCAGTGCCTGCCAGACCACGGCCGTCAGCAGCATGATGGCCGCCATCGTCAGTGACAGGTAGACAACCTTGTCGCCAATGACCAGGATCCGATACTGGGTGTCACCCTCAAACACGAGCCACCCCTGCCACTTGAAGTTACTCGCGACGGGCAGGAGGAAGCCGGGCACCGACAGTACGGCGACGATCCGCAGGAACGACGCCTTGAGATCGCGGCTGTTCTGCGAGATCTCGTTCTCGAAGAACCGCGCCAGAAAGGCGCGGTACAGCGCCGCGACCTGACGTCGTTCGTTCGCCAACCCGAGTCGATCTTCGATCGTCAATGTCACGCTCGCATCAAGGCCACGATCTCGCCAGCCATCGCTTCGACGTCGTGCGTGATCACGAGCTGCGAGAAGACATCTTCGAGCGACGGCGACTGCATGAGCGATCGCAGATGCGATGCCGAGTCGTCGGCGACGACGCGTCCCTTGCTGAGGATGACAACGCGCGTGCTGATCTTTTCGACGGTGTCGAGCTCGTGCGAGCTATAGAAGATGATGCGGCCCGCGCGGGCGAGCGATGCGACGAGCGCGCGCAGCGTGAGGGAGGTGCCGATGTCGAGGCCCGACGCCGGCTCGTCAAGGATGATGATCGTCGGGTCGTGCAGCAGTGCCGCTGAGAGCAGCACTTTCTGCCGCATGCCCTTCGAGAACTCACCCAGCGACGCGTGGCGATCGGTGTCGAGCCCGAACAGCTCGAGAAACCCGCGAATCTTCCGGTCGAGCCGCGTCTCGTCGATACCGCGCAGCCGCCCGGCCAGCTGCAGGTACTCGACGGCCGTCAGATATTTGTAGACCTCCGCCTCCTCGGGCACGAACCCGACAAGCGCCTTATAGGCGTTGAGGTCGTCCTCGATGTCGCGGCCGTTGTAGAGAATCCGGCCGCGTGACGGCGGCATGAGCCCCGCCAGCATTCGCACCGTCGTGGACTTGCCGGAGCCGTTCGGCCCCAGGTATCCGAGCACCTCCCCCGGGCCGACCGTGAAGTTGACGTCGAGAACCGCCGCCAGTGCGCCGTAGTAACGGGTCAGCCGCTGTACTTCGAGCATGTTGCGGCATTAGACACCAGATGCCGCAACCTGGCGATCTGTGACTTGTCGAACTGGAGACCTTACCGGTCGATGACGTCCAGCTCCAGGCGCCGAGCTTCGGTGTTGAACACGGCGAGTTCCGTGGCCAGCACCTTGTCGAGCCGATCGGTCTCGGCTTTCAGTTCCTTCTTCAGGTCCTCGAAAATCGAGTACGTGTTCGCCGTCGGCTTGCCTTCGCCGCGCAGCGTCATGCCGAGGAGCGACGCGAGGCGGTTGTTCGTCTTGATGGGGAAGTTGAGCGGATCCTGACCGCTCTGGTTCTTCACCTGGTAGATGTCCTGCTCGACGGCGCTCAGCGCCGACGTCAGCCGATCGCCGGCGGTTTTGAGCCGCGCATCCTGTGACGAGGCCAGCCTCTTCTGCACTTCATCCTTGATGCGCCGAATCCGGATGACGGCCGTGTTGGCCTCACTGACCTTGTCGCGGATCTGAATCGCCAGATTGAACTGCTCGGCGATGTCGGCATCCGGAGTATTGCGCAGCGGATGTTTCTTCACCACGAGCGGCTCCGTCTGCGAAGTCCCGTCGACCGTGAGGCGCACCTGATACGTGCCCGGCAGTGCCGGCGGGCCGTTGGTGGTGGCACCCCACAGAATCATTCCCGGAAATGTCACCGCGCTCGGATAGTTGAGATTCCATGTCGCGCGATTGAATCCCGCGGCCATCGAGGCGGTCGCCGGACCGCCACCGCGTCCGCCGCCACCACGCCCGCCGGGCGCACCGCCGCGGCCCGCGCCTGGTGCCGCGCCCTGCATCGTCTGCACGACCTGCCCCTTGCCGTCGAGAATCTCGATCGTCATCTTCTGCGCGGGCTTCCGCAGCAGATACGAGATCGTCGCGCCGCCCGCGCCGCGAATGGCGTCGGCGGGTTGGAAGAGATGGAACGGGGCGGCTGTATCGGCGCCAGCCTGGCGGAGCGCGGCAATGTCATCCAGCACATAGAAGCTGCGGCCGTGCGTGGAAATCGCCAGCGCGTTCGCCTCGACCCAGAGATCGGACACCGGTACATCGGGCAGATTCAGCGACAGCGAATGCCACCGATCGCCTGCGTCGTACGAGATATACACACCGTGCTGCGTCGCGGCGTAGAGCAGGCCGCGGCGCGTGGGATCCTCGCGCACCGCATGCACGTAGTCATCAGCGCGGATGCCGGTGACGATTCGCGTCCACGTCTTGCCGAAGTCGTTCGTGCGGAAGATGTACGGCGCGAAATCGGCAAGCAGCGGCTTCTTGACCGCGACATACGCCGTGCCGTTATCGAAGCTCGATGCATCGATGATGCTGACGCGTCCGAGCCGCGGCATGTCTTTCGGCGTGACGTTCGCCCAGTTC
This sequence comes from Vicinamibacterales bacterium, assembly GCA_040902895.1. Taxonomy (GTDB): domain Bacteria; phylum Acidobacteriota; class Vicinamibacteria; order Vicinamibacterales; family SCN-69-37; genus JALYRV01. The sequence continues at coordinate 21,759 of JBBDWL010000073.1, forward strand.
CTGCCGCCGTCGCGCGTGACGTGAATCAGGCCGTCATCTGATCCCGCCCAGAGGATGTTGACGTCTTTCTTGCCGGGCCCGAGCGCGAAGACCGTCGCGTAGACCTCAGGGCTGTTCATGTCGTGCGTGATCGGTCCGCCGGACGGGCCCATCGTTTCGGGATCGTGCAGCGTGAGGTCGGGGCTGATCTTGTCCCAGCTGTCGCCGCCGTTGGTCGTGCGCCAGACGTGCTGCGACGACGTGTAGAGCACTTTCGGATCGGCAGGCGAGAAGATGATCGGATACGTCCACTGCCAGCGTTCGAACAATGCGCTCGACGGCTCGCCCGAGAACATGCGCGGATACGGATTCACCTCCTTGAGGTTGCCGCTGCGCCGATCGAGCCGTGTCAGCAGCGAGCCGTTGTTGCCGCCCGCGTAGAAAATGTCGAGGTTCAGCGGATCGGGCGCGATGTAGCCGGGCTCGGCGCCGCCGGCGCTGTACATCTCCGGCGTGCCGCCGCGGCCGCCGCGGCCGCCACCCCCGCCGCTCGACAGACATACCGTGCTGCCGTCCTGCTGCGCGCCGCAGACGTGGAAGGGCACGTGCTTCGTGGTGATGACGTGGTAATACTGCGCGGTCGGAAAATCCTGCGGCGTCCATCCCGGCCCGCCCGCGTAAGACACCGCGCCGCCGCCGTCGTTGCCGCTGACGAGATGTTTCGGATCATCGGGGTCGACCCAGAGATCGTGATGATCGCCGTGGGTGCCGCCGCCGATGCTCGTGAGCGTCTTGCCGCCGTCGGTCGACTTGAACAGCCCGGTGTTGAGCAGATATACCGTGTCTTTGTTCGCGGTGTCGGCCGTCACGTGAGTGTAGTAGAACGCGCGCTGGCGGATGCGACGGTCTTCGTTGACCAGCCGCCACGTCGCACCGGCATCGTCCGACACATAGAGTCCGCCGCGCTCGTTCTCGATGAGCGCGTAGACGCGGTTGGAATCGGCGGGCGACACCGCGACGCCGATGCGGCCGACCACGCCGGACGGCAGTCCGGGATTGCGCGTGATCTCTTTCCAGGTCTCGCCGCCGTCGGTTGACTTGAACAGACCGCTGCCGGGCCCGCCGCTCGACATCTGATACTCGAGGCGATAGGCCTCCCACAGCGCGGCAAACAGGACGTTCGCGTTGTTCGGATCGATCACGAGATCCGCCGCACCGGTCTTGTCGTCGCGGAAGAGCGTCTTGCGCCAGGTCTTGCCGCCGTCGGTGGACTTGAACACGCCGCGCTCGCTGCTCGGCGCGCCGTATTTGCCGAACACGGCCGTATAGACGATGTCGGGGTTCGACGGATGCACGCGGATCTTCGAGATCGCGTCGACCGTGCCGTTGCCGAACGCGATGTGCGTCCACGTCTTGCCGGCGTCCGTCGACTTGTACATGCCATCGCCCGGCATGATGTTGCCGCGGATGCACGACTCGCCCATGCCGATGTAGAGGATGTCGGGGTTGGAATCGGAGACCGCGACCGCGCCGACCGACGCGCTGCGGATCTGTCCGTCGGTGACGGCCATCCAGTTCTCGCCGCCGTCGACGGTCTTCCACAGGCCGCCGCCGACCGCGCCAAAGTAGGCCTCCCTGGGCCTCCCTTTGACCCCACTGACGGCAATCGACCGGCCGCCTCGAAGCGGCCCGATGCTGCGCCATTGGTACGACTTCAGCACGGCGGGATCGATCGGCCCGCCCGCAGGAGCCTGCTGGTGCGCGGCGGCGCCGAGATTCAAAGTCAGGCCACCGGCCAGGGCGAGGACGGCGGCAGGGATGAGCGCGGATAGTCTGGAATTCACGGCGGGAGTATAGCCGGATCTGGTGATCTGGTGATCTGGCGATCTGGTGATCTTCCGCGGCAGATCACCAGATCACGAGATCACCAGATCACAAAATCCGCGCCTCGTAGGCCTCTGTCTGCTCATGAGCATGGTAAGAGCTGCGCACCAGCGGTCCTGACTCGACGTGGCCGAAGCCCAGCCCGAGCGCGTAGGTCTTGAGCTCGGCGAATTCGGCCGGCGTGTAATAGCGGGACATCGGCAGGTGGGCCTGCGAGGGCCGCAGATACTGGCCGATCGTCAGGATGCGGCAATCGACCTTGCGCAAGTCGGCAATCGTCTCGAGCACTTCGGGCCACTGCTCGCCAAGGCCCACCATGAGTCCTGACTTCGTCGGAATGTCGGCGGCAATCGTGCGCGATCGATCGAGCAGTTCCAGGGCGCGCGCGTACTTGCCGCCGGGCCGTGCCGTTCGATAGAGGCGCGGCACGGTTTCGATATTGTGATTCAGCACGTCTGGTCCGGCGTCGAGCACGGCCCGCAGCTGATCCTCACGGCCCTGAAAGTCAGGAATGAGCACTTCGACGCGCGTCGCGGGTGAGGCGTCACGAATCGCCCGGATGGTGGCCGCGAAGGCCTCCGATCCGCCGTCAGCCAGATCGTCGCGGTCGACCGACGTGATGACGACGTACTGCAGCTGCATGGCGGCAACGGCCGCGCCGACTTTCGCCGGCTCGTCGATGTCGAGCGGGAGGGGCGCGCCGTGCGTGACGTTGCAGTACGCGCACGCGCGCGTGCAGACGTCGCCGAGAATCATGAACGTGGCCGTCCCGTGATGCCAGCACTCGCCGATGTTGGGGCAGTGTGCTTCCTCGCACACCGTGTGCAGCCCCAGCTCGCGCATCATCCCCTTGAGCTTCAGATAATTCGCCGATCCCGGCGCGCGCACCTTCAGCCACTCGGGCTTCGGCACGCGCTCCGTTTCCTCGCGCCGCTTGTGGCGTCCGCGAATCATGTCGACCGGGATGATCTGCATTCCTAACTTCTATATTCTACCTGCATGCAAATCACGTGGCTCGGCCACTCGACGTTTCTGATCGAAACTTCCGGGGCCGGCGGGAAGCGGATCGTCACCGACCCGTGGCTCTCCAATCCCAACGCGCCGGCGGCGTTCCAGAAGCCTGAAGCGCTCGGCAAGCTGGATCTCATCCTCGTCTCGCACGGGCACAGCGATCACATCGGCGACCTCATCGCGCTCGCGCGCGCGAGCGGCGCGCCGGTGTCGTGCCTGTTCGAGCTGGGTCAGTGGCTCGAGCAGAAAGGCGTGCAGAACATCCGCGACATGGGCATTGGCGGCACGCAGGAGGTCAACGGCATCCGGCTGACGATGACGCCGGCGGTGCACAGCGGCAGCTACATGGACAACGGCTCGATCGTGTATCTGGGAGGCGCCGCCGGCTACATCGTTCGCATCCCGGACGCGCCGGTGTTTTACTTCGCCGGCGATACCGCGCTCTTCGGCGACATGAAGATCCTGCGCGACCTCTACAGGCCGGAGATCGCGTTTCTGCCGATAGGCGATCACTACACGATGGGACCCGACACGGCCGCCCTCGCCGCCGAATGGCTCGGCGTCCGCCAGGTGGTGCCGATGCACTGGGGAACGTTTCCGTTACTGACAGGGACGCCCGCCGCGCTCAAGGACCATATCGCTTCGAAAGGAATCGCGGTCCTCGAGCTGGAACCGGGCGAACGGACCGAGTAGTGGATTTCCGCGTTTCTATCGTCCCTTCAGCCACTCGTCTTCGAGCACGCGCAGGGTCTGCGAGCCGGCGTCCTTGCCGCCGACACTGAGCGTGACTCGATAGACCCCGACTCTGGCCTGAGGTCCGCCGCCGCCGCCGCGTCCGCCGCGGCCGCCGCCCTGCTGGGCGCCCGGCTCCTGAGCCGGCGGATCGCCAGCCAGGTTCCACTGCACCCGGTTCAGGCCTTTCTCGCCCTTCATCGTGATGTTGCGGAACGGCCGGCCGGTCACGGTGTCGGCGATCGTCAGCTTCACGTCGGGCGCATCCTGCTTGAGATAGAACGCGATGGCGGTGCCGCGCGGCGCGACCTCACCTTCCCAGTGCTTCGACCCGGGCACTTCCGTGTTGTTCAGCCGATCGGTCTTCCACAGCACCGCGTCACGCGGCGTGAGGAGCACGGCATCCTTCTCCAGCGTCTCGGCCGTGAGCTGCTGCAGCGGCGTGATGTCGTCGAGAATCCAGATGCTGCGGCCGTGTGAGGCGAGCACCAGGTCTCCGTCGCGCGGATGCACGACGACCTCGTCGACGCGTCCCTTCGGCAGCCCCGGCATGAACGACTTCCAGGTCTTGCCATCGTCAGGCGACACGAAGAAGCCGAACTCGTGCGCGGCGTAGAGCAGATGCTGGTTCACGGGATCCTGCCGAATCGAGTTGACGTTGCCGTGCGGCAGATTGCCCGTGATCACCGTCCACGTCTTGCCGTAGTCGGCGGTTTTGAACACATACGGCTTCAGATCGCCGGCATAGTGGCCGTCGATTGATGCGTAGGCCGTGCCGGCGTCGAACCACGACGCCTCGAGACCCGACACGTGAAATTCGCGCGTGCCGCCGGGGATGTTCTTGCCGACTTCCGTCCAGGTGTAGCCGTTGTCGCGCGTCACCTGCAGGTTGCCGTCATTGGTGCCCGCCCAGATCACGCCCGGCAGCACCGGCGATTCGGCAATCTCGATGACGGTGCCGAACTCGTTGCCCTGCAGCCCGTCGTGCTTCGAGTTGATGCACGGCTCTCCAGGCGTGCGGCCGCAGCTCGGAAGGCTGTAGGGCCGCTCGAGCAGATGCCGCGTATTGATGTCGATCCCTTTGCCCATCGGCACCGTCGATGTCCAGCTGTCGCCGCGGTTCGGCGAGATGAAGACGCGGTTGCCGCCGTACAGGATCGCGCGCGGGTTGAAATGCGACATTCGCATCGGCGAGTTCCAGTTGAAGTTGAACGTCTGGCACGGCTCGGCGCCGATCACGTTCGGAGGAGGAGGCGTACCGCCCCCGCGTCCGCCGCCACCGCCGCCGCGGCCGGCCGCCTGCGGACACGGCTTGTCCGGATCGGCCGAGGGCGTGTTGCGCGGACGCACGCTGATCGACTGGCCGGTGGAAAGGTCGTAGCGGTTGATGTTGCCGTTCTGCGACTCGGTGAAGAAGATGTTCGGATCCGTCGGATCGACCATCGTCTGGAATCCGTCGCCGCCGCCGACGCTGATCCAGTTCCACATGTGGATGCCGCCCGATCGCGTGGAGCTCGGGCCGCACCACGAGCCGTTGTCCTGGAGGCCCGTGCAGACCCAGTAGGGACGCTGCATATCGACCGACACGTGATAGGGCAGGCCGACCGCCGCGTGGCGGTTCGACTCCCAGGTTGCGCCGCCGTCGTACGAGATATCGATGCCGCCGTCGTTGCCGTACACGACGTGCTGGCTGTTGTTCGGATCGATCCAGATGGCGTGGTTGTCGACGTGGCCCATACCCTGCAGTGGCTGCCAGGTCTTGCCGCCGTCGAGCGACTTCACCGGACGCACGCCGCCGACGTAGACGACGTTCTCGTTGTTCGGGTCGACGCGGATCTGGCTGTAGTACATCGGGCGCTGGTTCTCGTTCGACATGAACGTCCAGGTACGGCCCCTGTCAGCCGACCGCCACACGCCGTTGACCTGCGGGTTCGGGGGCTGCTGCTGTCCGCCGCGGCCCTGTCCGCCGCCGCCTCCGCCTCGTCCCGCGCCGCCGCCGCGCGCCGCCTGTTGCGCCGCCCGCTGTTCGTCGGTCAGCGGCGGTTCCCTATCGGGCGCCACTTCGATCTGCGCGTAGATCACGTTCGGGTTCGATCGCGAGATGTCGAGGCCGATGCGGCCCATCGTGCCGCGCGGCAATCCGCTGCCCGTGACCTTGCGCCACGTGCGTCCGCCGTCGGTGGACTGATGAATGCCGCTGCCCGCGCCGCCGCCGACGAATCCCCAGGATTGACGGCGCCGCTCGTACGTCGCGGCCCACAGGTTGTTCGGGTTCGACGGATCAATGACCAGGTCAGTCGCGCCGACGTCGGCGCTGACGTACAGCGTCTTCGTCCAGTTCGTGCCGCCGTCGGTCGTCATGAAGACGCCGCGCTCTTCGTTCGGCCCGAACAGATGGCCCACGGCCGCGACCCACACGGTGTCGGGGTTGCGCGGGTGCACGACGATGCGGGCGATAGACTGCGTGTTCTCGAGACCGATGCTCTGGAACGTCTTGCCGGCATCGGTGCTCTTGTAGATGCCGTGTCCGAACGACGAGCTCTGCCGGTTGTTGGGCTCGCCGGTGCCGACATACAGGATGTTGGCGTTCGACGGCGCCAGCGCGATGTCGCCAATCGAATGGCCGACGGCGTCGAAGATCGGCTCGAACGTGGTGCCGTTGTTCACCGTCTTCCACAAGCCGCTCACCGCATAGCCGATGTAGAAGGTCGACGGGTTCTTCTCGTCGAAGGCGAGGTCGTCGATGCGGCCGCCCTGACCGGTCGGGCCGATCGACCGCCACTGGAACCCGCGCAGGTTCGGGTCGTCAGGCGCGTTGACCGGCGGCGCGGGCGGCTGCTGGCCGCCCTGTCCCTGTTGGGCCGTCAGCGTGACCACCAGCGGCATGGCCGCAAGCGCGAACACAAATATCAGTCGTCGAGCGGAAAACGAGTGCGACATGTGGCGGGTCCCCCAGGTAAAAGCGATGCGGCGAGATTCTACTGCAAGCGCATACTGCCGGGGGGAGGAGGGCGTTTCATCTATTCCCGCGTCGCCTCCAGCGGGCTCACCCGAGACGCGCGGACCGCCGGCAGCAGGGTCCCAATCAGCGCCAGCGCAAAGGTCAGGCCGACCGCCGCTGAGAAGACCGCGGGGTCGTGCGGCCTGA
>JBBDWL010000074.1:0-4225 GCA_040902895.1 Vicinamibacterales bacterium
CGGCCTCGACGATCGAGGTCGAATGGCCCAGCGGCGCGCGCGATCACGTCGACAATGTGCCCGCGCGGCAGCTCGTGACGATTGAGGAAGGACGGGGTAGGCTGAAGCGATGATGAAATGGCTAGGGCGGCTCCTGAAACGCCTGATGTCCAGAGTGAATGGTTCTCCGAGCGTGCCGAAGAGACCGGCCTCGACTTCGTGCACGTCAACGGCGCGTCGGGGCGCTTCTTCTATCCCGAAATCCTTGCGCCCGGTGTCGGGCTGCTCGATTACGACAACGACGGCGACCTGGATGTCTACCTGGTGCAGGGGCGGACGCTTAGGACGAGCCCGCCGCTCGACAAGACGCCGCCCTCTCCCGCGGCAGCAGCACTCAAGGGCCGTCTCTACCGAAACGACTTGCGGAGAATTTCTGACCGGCGGCGCCATTGTGATGAACGAACGGGATGCCGGCACGCGTGGTGACGTCGGTGAAGGTGATCGGCATCGTGCCAGGCTGGGTGCCCTGAAGCGATACGAACGCGGCCACAATATACGCCGCGATCGCTCGGCACAGATTGACAATCACGGTACCGGAACCCGGTAAATGTTGCGGTGCGTGGACACTTTCATGAAGGCATAGATCGATGGATTCGGCCCCGGAAACACGCTCTCTTGCGAGATCAGCCGCGCTCCGGGCAAGGCGGCGACAGCTTCCTTTGACTGAAACCCTCCGGCCGGTATGGGCGGCAACATCTGGCCCGGCTTCAGCGGGATCGCGAACGTGGAGCCGGCAAGAATCAGATACAGGAATCTCCCGTCCGGCGTCCAACTCAGACGGGCAGGCACCATCTCGGTGCCCTGGGGCGGGTTACACCCTCCGCAGATCAGCGTCGGCGGATCGCCTCCAGCCGGATACATCATCGTGGCGCCGAATTGGGTGGGCGTCTCCGCGGATACCCATTGTCCGTCCGGCGACACAGCAAACACCGAGAGGTTCGGCGTGGTGAGTAGCTTCTGTAATTCACTGCCGTCATCTTTGATGCGATGAACGAAATTCGCTCCATTTTCCTCGCTGTCGAACACCACTTCGCCGGGCGCGCCGAAGTAGGCCGCAAAGCCATCCATCGTGGTGAGCCGCCGCGGCGCGGAACCGCCGTTCAGCGCCGCCAGCCACACAGGCGTGCGGCCCGCTTCGTCTGCGGCGACAAACACTACGCGCTGGCCGTCCGCCGAGATGGTGTAGTGCCGCACCTGAAAATCGGGCAGCAGCCGCCGGCGCTGCCCGGATTCCAGGTCCGCGACCCAGAGGCCTCCGGTCAAGAAGTTCCGCGTCCCTCCGTCGCGCGCCAGGTAATACAGATTCTTGCCATCGGGTGAGACGGTCGGGAAAAACGCGAAGCCTTCTGAGGTGATCTGGCGATCGCCACGGGAATCGTGGATCCACACGGTGCTCTGCCTGCTGCCGATTGAGGTGACGAAGGAACGTCCGTCGGGATCGAAATGGATCCCTTCCTCTTCGGTGACGCCGAAGGTGACCTGCTCGGGCGTCCCGTCCGGGACACGCTGCCGCCAGATGTGACTCCCGTTTCCCGTGTTGGTGGAAAAAAACATCCATTCCCCGTCGGGGGACCAGGCGGCGTCGGTGCACTGTGCCGGCGCCGGGCCGACGGGCTTCCCGGAAGAGCTGCTATCAAACGGTGCCAACCGGCAAGGCAGCCACCCGTATCCTCCCTTTTCACCGTTGCCCATCTCAATCACAAGAACGTGCGTTCCATCAGGCGAGAGACTCGAGCGGTGGGCCATGCCGGTCTCGGGCGGCATGTAGACCGTGCGCTGCCGGGCGCGGCTCTCCGTCGAGGACACGATCGACATCTGAAATCCCCGACCGGTAAATTCTGAAAACAGGACTGAAGGCGTACTGGCGGCGACCGTATTACGTTCTCGAGTCCACGTCAGTGCTGACGCGTTGGTCAAAAACAGCCGCGGCTGCCCACCGAGCACGGGCACGATCCATGTGTCCAACGTCTTCCCATCTTCCGCGAGAATCATGTACCCAATCCGCGTTCCGTCCGGCGAGAACTTGGGGTTTCCCTTGAAGACGTTATCCCTCGTGAGCTGCACCGGCTCCCCGTCGGGCAGAAGCTTGACGTAAACCTGTCCGGGACCGAACGACGCATTCAAGCTCACACCTCGGATAAACGTCAGCATGCGGCCGTCCGGCGAGAGGGCCGGGTCGGTGGCGGAATCGGCGAAGTTGGTGAGCTGCGTGTACTCGCGGCGAGCCGGTTCGGCGGGTTGCAGGAATCGGGACACAATCAGTGCGCCCGCAGCCGAGAGGACCACGACGAGTGCCGCGACCGTCGCCAGCCACAGTCGTCCACGCGTGGGACGAGGCATGTCCGCAAGCCCGGGCGTCGCTGCCACGCTCTGACGAGCGACGCGGCGGAGATCGACCACCATGTCGCGCATCGTCTGGAACCGGTCTGCGGGATCCTTCTCCAGGGCCTTCTCGACAATGATGCGCAGCGGAAGCGGCACGTCCTCAGGCAGCGGCTCCGCGGCGCGGTGAACAACCGCGTGCGCGATGTCGAGATTGGACGTGCCGATGAATGGTCGCCGTCCGGCTAGCGCTTCGTACAAGACGACACCGAAAGAGAAAACATCGCTGCGGGCGTCGAGGGGCTCGCCTGAGGCTTGCTCCGGCGACATGTACGCCGCGGTTCCGACGATGATGCCCGCGCGCGTGTGCAGGTCGGACACCGTAGGCGTTTGGGCTGATGTTTCGCCTTCGAGAAGTTTGGCCAACCCGAAATCGCCCAACTTCGCGTAGCCGCTCTTCGTCATCAGGATGTTCTCGGGCTTGATGTCGCGGTGCAGAATGCCGGCGTCATGCGCCGTGGCGAGTCCGTCGGCGATACCGGTGAGCAACTCGACGGTCTGGCGCCAGCCGCGCTTCGCTCCTCGTGCCCAATCCCTGAGCGTACCGCCGTCGACGAGCTCGGTCACCAGATACTGACGGCCCTCGAACTCACCCGCGTCGTGCACCGTGACAATGTGCGGATGATTGAGCGACGACGCGGTCTGCGCTTCGCGCTGGAAGCGGCGCCGAGCCGTCGGGTTGGCGAGCTCGTCAGAGAGAAACTTGATCGCCACAGGTCGATTGAGATTGGTATCGAGGGCCCGATAGACCACACCCATGCCGCCGGCGCCGAGCGGCGCCTGCACCACGAACACGCCGAGCCGAAGGCCAGTCATGGACATGGTCGTCAAAACCCGAACAGACGAGTGATCTTAATGATGAAGGCGCGGTTCTGCAAGGTGGGAAACCGCTGCAGGAACGTGTCGTGCTCGTCGTTGTTACAACCCGCGCTGCAGGCGCAGACCACGACGCTGGCGCAGAGTGGCATGAAGAAGCGTACGAAACTCCTGATCGCGATGGGGATCGCCGGTGCCTTCGCCGGCATCGCCGTTACCGTTGACCGCGGCGTCGAAGACAGCACGCCGTCGTCGCTCGGACAGCGCTAGGCCACCGATTAACGCCGATTGGCACTGATTGATCGGCGTTTATTCTGTATCTATCGGTGTCCAAGCTAGCGCCCGGGCGTCGCGCCGACCTCGGCCTCCGCCTCCATCTCCACCAGATACTCGTCGCCGACGAGTGCGGCGCCGACTAGCGTGTTGGCCGGCTGAATCACACCGAAGCGCGCACCGTGCACCCGGGCGACGGCCTCCCAGTCGGCGATGTTCCTGACATAGACGCGCGTGCGGATCACGTCGGCTAGCGTGGCGCCGAGCGATTGCAGCGCGCCATCGATCTTGTCGATGACAAAGTGCGTCTGCGCGGCGGGGTCGCCGCCGCCGATGACGCGGTCGCCCATCGTCGCGGTCGTGCCCGAGACCAGGACACGCCGCCCAATGCGAACCGCGCGTGCGAAGCCGGCGACGCGCTCCCATGGCGTGCCGCTCAGACAGAGCGTCCGCCTATGGTCTCGTGAGACGGTCTGGTAAGGCGCGGGCAGTGAGTCGAGATGATGGCTCAGGTCGCCGGACGCCGTCAGGAACGGAGGCTTGCGGTACTCGTCCCCGCAATCGCCGTGAATCGGCTGCAGCGTGGCCAGCGCCGCCCGGATTTCAGAGCGGTCTTCATCAGTGAGGATCAAGGAAAAGAGCCGGAGCGTATCGTCGATGTGTTCGCGTTCACCGAGCCGGGCGCCGATGATGACGCCCGCCACGCCGGGCTGAT
>JBBDWL010000075.1:0-4193 GCA_040902895.1 Vicinamibacterales bacterium
AGAAACATGGTCTCCTCCCGAACACCGAAGTCGACTTCGTCGTCGAGCGCGGACGGGTGTTCCTCCGCAAGAAGAAGGGCGCGATGACCGAGGCCGATCGGTTGATGGAACATCTGCGGAATGCGCCGAAAATGCGCATGAGCAGCAAGGAATTGCTCGCCATCCTTCGCGATGAACCGGATGAGCTCGACGCTGATTGACTCGAACGTTCTCATCGATCTGTTCGATGAAGATTCAGAGTGGCGCGACTGGTCGGACGCCATGATTTACGCCGCCCGGAAGCGCGGCGACGTCGTCATCAACACACTGATCTTCGCTGAAGTCTCTGCAGGCTATGACTCGTTCGAGGAGGTCGATGCCCTGCTCGCGGTACCTTTTTTCCGGCGCGAGCCGTTGCCGTGGGATGCTGCGTTCCTCGCCGGCCGAGCGTTCTGGCTATATCGACAGCGTGGCGGCACTCGCACCTCGCCGCTGCCCGATTTCTACATCGGCGCCCACGCCGCGGTGGCCGGCCACACGCTCTTGACCCGCGACGCGCGGCGCTACCGCCATTACTTCCCCAAACTCCGCATCGTCGCGCCGTAATCGGCACCTCTGGCCGGGGAGGCAATTCTCGACGGGGTGGCACTCCTCGACGGGGAGGAACTCCTTGACGGGGAGGCACTGCTCGACGGGGAGGCACTGCATGACGGAAGGTCTGTGCATTTTCCCGACGAGAATCAACTCCCCGTCAAGAATTTCCGCCCCGTCAAGAGTTGTTTCCCCGTCAAGTGGTTCCTCCCCGTCAAGAATTGCTGCCCCGTCAGAGATCGGGCCCCCGTCAAGAATTGCCGCCCCGTCACTCCGCACGTAACGCAACCACCGGATCGACCACCGCCGCTTTCAGCGCCGGTGCGCTGCAGGCCACAAACGCCACGGCGGTGAGCAGCAGCGTCGACACCGCGAACGTGGGCACGTCGGTGGCCTCGACGCCGTACAGCAGGCCGGCGATCAGCCGCGTGGCCATCCCCGCCGCGACGAGACCGATAACGATGCCGGCGATCACGCTGGCCATGCCCTGGGCCACGATCATCCGCACCACACGCGCGCGTTGGGCGCCGAGGGCCAGACGAATGCCGATCTCCTGGGTGCGCTCGGCCACGGCATACGACACCACGCCGAACACGCCCAACACCGCCAGGACCAGCGCGACGATGGCGAACGTGCCGAGCAACAGCAGGTTGAAGCGGCGCGGCGCAATGGACTCCGCGAGCGTTTGCTCCATCGTCTCGATGTCATAGAACGACTGTGTCGGATCGATCGCCGACAGGGCCTTCCGGATCGCCGGCGCGGCGGCAATGGGATCGCCGTCGATCCGCATCACCATCGTGACGCCGAACAACCGCTGGCCTGAGTGATGGAAAAACAATTCAGGTTTGGTGTCGGCGTCGATGTCCGCATACTTGAGATCGGCGACGACGCCGACGATGGTGCCGAGGCCGTTCGCGCCGACCCACGGCAAGCGGATCCGTGCGCCAAGCGCATTGCCGTCAAAAACGGATCGTGCCAGGGTCTCGTTGATCAACACCGATTCCGGCGCCTCGACTTCCTCGAACCAGCGGCCGCTCGCCAGGGACATCCCGAGCAGCCGCGGAAAATTCTCCGAAATGGAGCTCACCGGCGCACCGCGAGCGTCGCGATCGATCTCCCTGGGCGATTCGCCCTCCTTGACCACCATCATCATCGAGGCGCGGCCGGAAGTGACAGCGGCGTCCCGGACACCAGGGAGCGTCTTTGCCCGCGCCAGCAGCGCCTCCGCGTAGTCGTTGCGCGCGCGCTGCTCGCGGAACTGGGGCCCGCGGAAGTCGACGCGCATCGTCAGCAGTTGCTCGGGCGCGAATCCTGGCGGAGGGCTCGTCATCCGCCAGACGCTCTTGAGCATCAGGCCGGCGCCGGCGAGCAACACCACGGTCAGGGCCACCTGCAGCACTACCATCGCGCGGCCCGCCAGCAGCACCCGCCGCGAGGCCGATACGCTGCGGCCGCCCTCCTTCAAGACCTCCTGCACGTTGGTGAAGCACAGGGCAATCGCCGGCCCAACGCCGAAGAGCAGCGCGGTGCCGATGGAAATCGCGAGCGCCACCGCCATCACGCCAGGATCCATCCTCGTCTCGATGAGCCGGGGCATCGCGGGACCGATCAACCCGATCACGGCATTGATCAACCACGATGCCAGCAGCACCCCACCAATCCCGCCGAGCAGCGCGTAGCCGAGGCTTTCGGCCAGGAGCTGTCGAACCACGCGCATCGGTCCGCTGCCCACCGACATGCGGAGCGCGATTTCCTTTCGCCGCGCGGCCGATCGCGACAACAGCAGGTTGGCGACGTTCGCGCACGTGATCAACAGCACGACGATCGACGCCGACAGCAGCACGCCCAGGGCGAGACGCGAGGGCCCGACGATCTTTTCCTGCATCGGCACCACGACCGCCGTCGACGCGCCAAACGGCGACGGACGCTCGCGTTGCGCGCGCGTGTGGATCGCGTCGATCTCCGCGCGGGCCTGCTCGATCGAGACGCCGGGCTTCACCTCACCGAATACCTGGTAGATCCGAACCGCTGTACTCGGATCGATCACGCGCGGGGCCGGCTCCACCGGCCTCATGCGATAGGCCGCGGCATCCACGCGTTCGCCCAACTTCAGCCACCACTGCTCGCCGACCAGTTGCGGCTGAAAGTCGGCGGCCAGGACGGCGCCAATCGTCATCTGCCGGCCGTCAACCGTCACCGCACGGCCGATAATCTGCGGGTCGGATTGAAACTGCTCGCGAAACACGCGGTGCGCCAGGGCGAGGACGTCCGGCTCCTTCGACGTCGGCAGCGCGCCTAGCAGTGGCTGGGCGCCGCTCACCTGCCAGAACCCGTCCGACGCCGCTACGATCCGCAGGCGAGACGCCTCCCCGCCGGCAACCAGCGTCGCGTCCGCGTACTCGTAGGCGATCATGTGAGCGAGCGACGTCGACTGCGACTGCCACGTCTCGAAATCGATCGAATTCATGATTTCGGGACCTGCGGATTTCCCGACCGTCGTGAGCCACACCATGCGGTCCGGATGCTGATAGGCCAGCGGCCTCAGCAACACGGCGTTGATCACGCTGTAGATCGCCGTCGTCAGGCCGATGCCCAACGCGAGCGTGACGATGATCGCGAATGAAAAACCGGGGTTGCGGCGAACGTGGCGCACCGCGTCGCGGGCGTCCTGCCGCAGCCGATCGATCCAGCCGGGAATCCAGACGGCGCGCACGTCCTCTTTCACCCGCGCGGGATTCCCGAACTTTCGCCGCGCCGCGTAGTGCGCGTCCTCCCTGGACATGCCGCGCGCGATGTTGTCCTCGGTTTCGGCCTCGATGTGGTCGCGCATCTCTTGATCGAGGCCGTCCAGGTCGGGTCGTTGAGGACTCATGACGTCTTCTCGCGGGAATGGAGGATGCGGGCGATCGCGCCGGCGAGCTTGTCCCACCTGGTGGTTGCCACCGACAACTGCTTCCGCCCTTGCGGGGTCAGGCGGTAGAACTTGGCCCGGCGGTTGTTCTCCGACGTGCCGTCTTCGGCCACGATCCAGCCACGCTTGATCAGGCGATGTAACGCCGGGTACAGCGACCCCTGCTCCACTTGCAGCACGTCATCCGACGTGCGCTCGATGGCCTTGGCGATCGAATGGCCGTGCGCCGGGCCCGGTTGGAGCGTTCGCAGGATCAGCAGGTTGAGCGTCCCCTGCAACAGCTCGATGCGATCGTCTTTGGTAGACATTCTAGGTGAAGCTACCGCCGCTCACCTAGAATGTCAAGGTGAGACAGCCGGCCGGCCCCGGCAAGCCGTGCCGCCCCCGGCAAGCCGTGCCGTCCCCGGCGAGCAGTGCCCTCCCCGGCACATTTTGTGAAAGGAGTGTCCACTGCTGCCCGTGCTGTCGAGATTCGCCGGGACGTGCCCCGCCGTAGCTCATGAGCGAAGGCGGGCGCTAGAAGCGTGTCCGGGTAATCGGTGTCGAATCGGTGTGAATCGGTGGCCTACGCCATTCCCCAGCGCCGCAGCAAACGCACCACCCTCGCGCGAAACCGATCGTCCCGCCACTCGTGCGCTTCATCGCGCTTGTCGGCCGGCTGCTCGACGTTCGAGATCTGACCGAACATCAACAACCGCGTCGCCTCGAGCAA
>JBBDWL010000076.1:0-126649 GCA_040902895.1 Vicinamibacterales bacterium
GCAGCTGCTGCGTCAGCTCCATCGAGCAGAACTTCGGGCCGCACATCGAGCAGAAATGCGCGGCCTTCGCGCCTTCCGCGGGCAGGGTCTCGTCGTGGAACGACAGCGCGGTGACCGGATCGAGCGACAGATTGAACTGATCGCGCCACCGGAACTCGAACCGCGCGCGCGACAGTGCATCGTCGCGCGACTGCGCGCGCGGATGGCCCTTCGCGAGGTCCGCGGCGTGCGCGGCGATCTTGTAGGTGATGACGCCGGCCTTCACGTCATCGCGGTTGGGCAGGCCGAGATGCTCCTTTGGCGTGACGTAGCAGAGCATGGCCGTGCCGTACCACCCGATCATCGCGGCGCCGATGGCCGAGGTGATGTGGTCGTAGCCGGGCGCGATGTCGGTGGTGAGCGGCCCGAGCGTATAGAACGGCGCCTCGCCGCACCATTCGAGTTGCTTTTCCATGTTCTCGCGAATCAGATGCATCGGCACGTGCCCCGGCCCTTCGTTCATGACCTGCACGTCGAACTCCCATGCGATGCGCGTGAGCTCGCCCTGCGTCTCGAGCTCCGCGAACTGCGGCTCGTCGTTCGCGTCGGCGATCGACCCTGGGCGCAGCCCGTCGCCGAGCGAGAACGACACGTCGTAGGCGCGCATGATCTCGCAGATCTCGCGGAAGTGCGTGTAGAGAAAGCTTTCCTTGTGATGCGCGAGGCACCACGTCGCCATGATGGAGCCGCCGCGCGACACGATGCCGGTCACGCGCTTGGCGGTCATGGGGATGTAGCGCAGCAGCACGCCCGCGTGCACCGTGAAGTAATCCACGCCCTGCCCGGCCTGCTCGATGAGCGTGTCGCGATACACCTCCCACGTCAGGTTTTCCGGACGGCCGCCGACCTTCTCGAGCGCCTGATAGATCGGCACGGTGCCGATCGGCACCGGACTGTTGCGCAGGATCCACTCGCGCGTCTCGTGAATGTCCTTTCCCGTCGACAGGTCCATCACCGTATCGGCGCCCCACAGCGTTGCCCACCGCAGCTTGTCGACTTCCTCCTCCATCGACGAGGACACGGCGGAGTTGCCGATGTTGGCGTTGATCTTCACGTGGAAGTTGCGGCCGATGATCATCGGCTCGAGCTCGGGATGATTGATGTTGGCGGGAATGATGGCGCGGCCGCGCGCGACCTCGTCGCGCACGAACTCGGGTTGCAGGCCCTCGCGGATGGCGATGAACTGCATCTCGGGCGTGATGTCGCCCCGCCGCGCGTAATGCAGCTGCGTCGGCGCCATGCCTGGCCTCCCACGCAACGCCTTGCCTGCGCGTTCAACGTCGCCGCGGCCTTCGATCCACGGCGCCCGCAGCGCCGGCAGGCCTGACCGGATGTCGTGCCCGCGCGGCCCGCTCGTGTCGTACACCCGCAGGGGATTCTCGCCGCCACCGACCGCAATCTCGCGCATCGGCACCCTGACGCCGGCCTGTTCCACATACACTTTGCGGGAGTTCGGGAAGGCCGAGTCGAAGTCGGTCTCCGTGAGAGGAACGTATGGTGCTGCCGGCATGAACAGGATCGTAACACTTGCGGCCGGAGTGCTCATCGCGTTCGGAGATCGCCGGTCAGCAGCGTCATGGGGCCGAACGTCGGCCTTCCCCACTGGCCGGCATCGACGCCGACCGTGCCATCGAGCCGGTACGCGAGGTCGCGCCCGCCGATCGCTTTGCGGATTGCGTCGGCGAGGCCTGGAATATCCGAAAAGCTGACGCGCAGATCGAGGGGCACGATTGATTCGCCGCCGGCGGCGAGCGGAAGCCCGAGCGGAAAATCGGCATCGGCCGCGCGGCTGCCTTCGAGAAAGAGCGCGCCGCGAAGCGTGCTGAGCGTGAGGCCAAAAGGATTGGGATTGCGCACGCGCGTCCAGATGCGAATCGCGGCGCCGCCGAGCGGACCGGCCTGACCGGGACCCAGCAACCGGATCTCCGAAGGCTGTCCTTCGGCCTCCGAAAACTGCGGCACCTGCACGATGCCTTTGAGGCCTTCGAGCAACGCGCAGCCGGTTTGGCCGGCAGCGAGGGTAACGACCATCAGTGCAAGACCTGCGCGGCGCATGAGCTTCCTCCGCGCCTGACAGGTGCAGGATCGTTGCCGTGCGACCGCTCTTTGGCGCGCCCGCGCCCCGCCGGCGCGAAGGAATGCCGGACCAAGCGCCGAGCATCAGTCTTCGTCACGACAGCCGCCGCAGGACGAAACACTTCAGGTAATACGTCTCGGGCACGCCCATCAGCACCGGATGATCCCGTGCCTGCATGCGCTTTTCCACGACCGTGACGTCGACGCGCGCGTCGATCGCGGCTTCGTAAACGATCGATCCGAACGCCGCTTCGTTGACGTTGTACGAACAGCTGCAGGTCACGAGACAGCCGCCGGTGTTGAGCAGCTTCAAGGCGCGCAGGTTGATTTCCTTGTAGCCCGACATCGCCTTCGGCACCGATGCGCGGCTTTTTGCAAACGCGGGCGGATCGAGCACAACGAGATCGAACTTGTCTCCCGCGCGCTCGAGATCGCGCAGCGCGTCGAAGACGTTGACCGCAGACGCGCGCACGTTGGCGATGCCGTTGCGTGCCGCATGCGCCGCGATCTGCTCGACGGCGGCTTCCGAAATGTCGAGCGCGATCACTTCGTCGGCGTTCGCGGCGGCGGCGAGCGCGAAGCCGCCCTGATAGCTGAAAGCGTCGAGCACCCGGCCGCGCGCATAGGTGGCTGCCGCTTCGTGGTTTTCGCGCTGATCGAGGAACAGGCCGGTCTTCTGGCCGTGACGGAGATCGACCGCCATCTCGATGCGCCCTTCCCGAACGACGAGGCTTTCCGGGACATCGCCATGCACCACTTCAACCACCCGCGGCAGTCCTTCGAGATCCCGCACCTTTGGGTCGTTGCGCGCCAGCACGCCGCGCGCGCCGGTGATCTCCACGAGTGCCGCGACGATCTCGCCCTGCCGCCGCGCCATGCCCTGCGATAACGCCTGCATCACCAGCACATCGTCATAGCGATCGACGATGAGCGATGGAAGCAGATCGCCTTCGCCGTGCACCAGCCGGTACGCCGTGGCGTCGATGCCGAGAGTTTCGCGGTACGCGATGGCGGCCTGCAGCCGCTCGCGGAGCCACGAACCTGCGGGCGGCGCCTCACGACGCGAGATCATGCGCAGCGTGATGAGCGACTGATCGCTGAAGAGCGCGTGACCGAGCACGCGGCCGTTCGTGGCCTTCACCGTGACCATGTCGCCCGCGGTGCCCGATACTTCGGCGACGTCGCTGCGGTAGATCCAGGGATGGCCGTTGTGAATGCGCTCTTCGGCGCGGCGGGTGACAGTGGCGTACATGTTTGGAGAAAGGTAAGTATCTACCATTTACAATTTACCTTGTACAATTCACCCATGCGCATCGCGATCGGCGCGGATCACGCCGGTGTCGCACTCAAGGAACATGTCAAACAGGTGCTGACCTCGCGCGGCATCGCATTCGAGGATGTCGGCACGCTTTCCACCGAGTCGGTCGACTATCCCGACTTCGCCGCAACGGTCGCGCGCAAGGTGGCCGCGGGCGAATACGACCGCGGGATCCTCACATGCGGCAGCGGCATCGGCATGGCGATCGCGGCGAACAAGATTGCGGGCATCCGCGCGGCCTCGATCCAGGATGAGGATTCGGCCAGACTCAGCCGCGAGCACAATGACATCAACGTGCTGGCGCTCGGGGAGCGGCAGACCGATCCCAACACCGCGCGCCGCATCGTGGAGCTCTTTCTCGACACGCCCTTCGCCGGCGGCCGCCACCAGCGCCGCGTAGACAAAATCAGCGCTTTGGACAAGACATGAGCTCACTGCCCCG
This sequence comes from Vicinamibacterales bacterium, assembly GCA_040902895.1. GTDB lineage: Bacteria > Acidobacteriota > Vicinamibacteria > Vicinamibacterales > SCN-69-37 > JALYRV01. Next base: position 3,876 of record JBBDWL010000076.1, read on the forward strand.
CTGGGGATCGCTTGCAGACGCTGACCCTGACATTGCCAGCGCCATCGCCAGCGAGCGTGCCCGCCAGAACGAAGGGCTCGAGCTGATCGCCTCGGAAAATTTCGTCAGCCGCGCCGTCATGGAAGCGCAGGGCTCGGTCATGACGAACAAATACGCCGAAGGCTATCCGGGCAAGCGGTATTACGGGGGCTGTGAGTTCGTCGACGTCGCTGAGACCCTTGCGATCGATCGCGCCAGGCAGCTGTTCGGCGCCGAGCACGCGAACGTGCAGCCGCACTCGGGCGCGCAGGCGAACATGGCGGTTTATCTCACGCTGCTCAAGCCGGGCGACACGGTGCTCGGCATGAATCTGGCGCATGGCGGGCATCTCACGCACGGCCATCCACTCAACTTCTCGGGCAAGCTCTTCACGATCGTGCCGTACGGCGTGAGGGCCGACGATGAGCGGCTCGATTATGAGGAGCTGTCACGGCTCGCAGACGAGCACAGGCCGAAGATGATCATGGTGGGCGCGAGCGCCTATCCGCGTGAGATCGATTTCGCGCGCATCGCCGAAGTCGGGCGCCGCATCGGCGCGCCGATGGTGGTCGACATGGCGCACATCGCCGGTCTCGTGGCCGCCGGCATCCATCCCAGCCCCGTGCCGCATGCCGAGTTCGTGACCACGACCACGCACAAGACGCTGCGAGGGCCGCGCGGCGGCCTCGTGCTCTGCCAGCAGACATTCGCGAAGGATCTGGATCGCACGGTGTTCCCCGGCATTCAGGGTGGACCGCTGATGCACGTGATTGCCGGTAAAGCCGTGTGCTTCAAGGAAGCGCTCGATCCGTCATTCGCCGAATATCAAAGACAGATCGTCGCCAACGCGAAGCGCCTGGCGAAGAATCTCGCCGACGCCGGGTTCCGGATCGTCAGCGGCGGCACCGACAATCATCTGATGCTGGTGGACGTGTTCTCGAAGGGAATTACCGGCAAGGCGGCGGAAGCGGCGCTCAACAGCGCGGCGATCACGGTCAACAAGAATGCCATTCCGTTCGACCAGAATCCGCCGATGACGGCCAGCGGCATTCGCATCGGCACGCCGGCGGTGACGTCGCGCGGCATGCGCGAGGCCGAGATGGACGTGATTGCCGAGCTCATTGCGAAGGTGCTGGCCGCGCCCGATAACAGCGGCGCGATCGGCGCCGTGAAAGTGGAAGTCGAAGCCCTGTGCCGGAAGTTCCCGCTCTACCCGGAAGCCTGAGCGAACTGGTCGCGCACGTCTTTGCTGACGGCGGCGCCTTGTCGTCGGCGCTGCAGGGTTTCGAACCGCGCGAGGGCCAGCGGCGGATGGCGGCCGCGCTCGCCGAGACACTCACCAGCAACGGCACGCTGCTCGTCGAAGCGGGCACGGGCACTGGAAAAACACTCGCGTATCTGATTCCCGCGCTCCTGAGCGGCAGGCGCGTGCTGATTTCGACCGGCACGAAGACGCTGCAGGAGCAAATCCTGTCGAAAGACATTCCCGCCGTGTCGGTGGCGCTTGGACGTCCGATTCGCGCAACCGTCATGAAAGGGCGATCCAACTATCTCTGCCTGCACCGCCTCGAGAGCGCGAAAGCCGGAACGTTCAAGACCATGGCGGATGTGTCGGCGTATCGGACGATTGCCGATTGGTCGGACAACACTGACACGGGCGATCGCGCGGAAATCCGGGATCTGCCCGACGACACGCCGGTGTGGAGCGAGCTCACGGCGACGACCGAGCAATGCCTGGGATCCGAGTGCTCGCATTTCGCGGACTGCTTCGTGATGAAGATGCGGCAGCGTGCCGCGGAATCCGAGCTCGTCATCGTCAACCACCATTTGCTGTGCGCGGATGGATCGGTCCGGCAGGGCGGGTTCGCGGAAGTGATTCCGGAGACCGACGTGCTGGTGATCGACGAGGCGCACCAGCTCGAGGATGTCGCGACGCAGTATTTCGGGTTCGGCATCAGCCACGAGCGGTTCGATTCGATCGCGCGCGATGCAGAGCGCGCAGCGGGCGGCGCCGATGCCGAGCGCCTCGCCACGATCAAGCGCGACGCCGATCGTCTGCGCGACGCGTCGCGCGCATTCTTCGCGGCGCTGCACGGGTCGGCGTTTCGTCTGGGCGCGCCTGGCTCCAGCGAGCGCGTGCGCTTCACCGAGGAGCACGCAGCCGCCGTCGCGGACGACGTCGTGGCCTTGAAGGCGGCGCTCGAAGCCCTGGAAGGCACCGTCGCGCTTGCCAAAGAGGCCTCGGAGGAACTGCTGGCGATCGCCCGCCGCGCGGATCACGCGCGCGGCGATACGGCGTTGCTCACGCACGCCGACGATGCGTCGTTCGTGTTCTTTGTGGAAATGCGTGGACGCCACGCGTCGCTTCGCGCGGCACCCATTGATGTGTCAACGATCGTCCGCACGCTGCTGCTCGAGCGCGCGCAGGCCACGGTGTTGACCTCGGCGACGCTCGCGGTCGAAGGCAACTTCTCCTATGTGCGCAGACGGCTCGGGATCGAAGAGGCCGAGGAGCTGCGCCTGCCGTCGGAGTTCGACTATCGCGATCAGGCGATCATCTATCTGCCGAAGAAGATGCCGGATCCGCGCGCGCCGGAGTACGGCGAGGCGGCCGCGCGCGAGATGTTTGCGCTGATGCGCCGCACGCAGGGCCGCGCGTTCCTGCTCTTCACGAGCTACGCGGCGATGCGCCATGCCTACGCGCTGATTGCCCCGCATGCCGAATGGCCGCTGCTGATGCAGGGGGATGCGCCGCGATCGGCGCTGCTCGAAAGCTTCAGGCGCACCCCGCATGCGGTGCTGTTCGCCACGGCGAGTTTCTGGCAGGGCGTTGACGTGCCTGGCGATGCGCTGTCGTGCGTGGTGATCGACAAGCTGCCGTTCGTCTCTCCCGGCGATCCAATCACGGCGGCGCGCCTCGAGGCGATCAGCGCGGCGGGCGGTTCGCCCTTCGACGACTACCAGGTGCCGCTTGCGACGCTCACGCTGTTGCAGGGCATGGGCCGGCTGATTCGCTCGCGGCAGGATCGCGGCGTGCTCGCGATTCTCGATCCGCGGCTGCGCACGAAAGGCTACGGCCGCAGGTTTCTGGCGTCGTTCCCGCCCGCGCCGATCACGCACGACCTCGCGCTCGTCGAGCGCTTCCTGGCGGCGTAGAGTGGCGTCGGGTTTACAGTGCGCCGTTGTTGGCGAGGCGGGCGAAGGCCTCCAATGTGACGACGCGAACCGATTCTGCGTGAATCAGGTGCTCTTTCAGGGCCCCGGATGTGTAGTAGTCGCGGAGCTTCCAGCCATCGCCGCCTAAAACAAGGTAGGCCTTCGTGCCGTACCCGCTCTTAATCCCATCGGCCAGACACATGACTTCGAACGGCACTTTCTGCTCGGCCGTACCGCCGGTCTGCTGCCATTTCAACGAGACCAGAATGCCGTCGTCGCCCTTACGCGCAATGGCATCGACGTTATGCGCGCCGCCTCCGGGCCGGCACCCTATCGGCACTTGCTTCTCGACTCGATAACCGCCGCGCTCGAGTGCCGGAACAATCATCGCCTCGAGGACTGCTCCCGTGCCGGTATTCCGGGCCACTCAGAGATTCCTGATGGCCAGCACTTCCCGCGCCGGCGTGCGATCACCATTGCAGCTGATGCGGCGGGGCGCGTCGAGGAACTTCAGCTTGTAGCCCAGGCTCCTGTACAGCGCCACGATTCGGCCGGTCGCCTGATTTGAGAGGATCACCGGCCCGGGGTGTGTGGCAAGCCATTCGGCAGTGCGAGCCTGTTCCTCCCAGCAAAATCCGCCTTGCGAGTATTGCGTGAACTCAACGTCGTACGGAGGATCGGCATACACAAAGTCGTCCGGTTCGAGTTTGATGTCCGCAAAGTACGAATTCGTGAAGTCCCAACGGGCAAACGCCGCTTTGTACTCGAGAAAATCGGACCGATAGTTGATCGTCTTGTACCGCCCGAACGGCACATTGAACTCACCGCTCTGATTGAACCTGCAAAGGCCGTTGTAGCCGGTACGATTCAAGTAGTAAAACAACGATGCCGCTTCCGCAGTGTCGCCTTCGCCCCTGGCGAGCAGTTCATTGAACGTCTTGCGGTGCGTGTAGTACCTCGCCTCGGCGTTGGACATCGGCAGTGTCACGACCAGGCCTCGGCGCAGCCAGCGATACAGATTGATCAGATGCGGATTGATGTCGTTCAGGAGCGCGCGTTCGGGCCGGAGGCCCAGGGCGACCGCAAGACCGCCGCAGAAGGGCTCGACCAGTCTGCGATGAGACTCGTTCTTCCAATGCCGCGCCACGTGAGGCACCTGCCATCGTTTGCCACCCGCCCATTTCAACGGCGGTTTCGACAACGCGATGCCGGGCGCCGGTTTCCGAACGGCGACAGTCTTTCCTGCTCTCTCTGGCATCGGGATTTCGAGAGTGTAGCACGCGCGATTTGCCATAAAACGATCCATCATCTGGCCGGTTTCGACAGCGTAGCCGTGCGCTGTGACAGACCGGGTCAGGTTCACGTCCGCCGCGCCGCCGGCCGCCTGAGCTGGGCGCGAATGCTAAACTGGATGCACCGAGTTTCCAGTTTCTGGAGGATTGCATGATGGCCGAACGATTCCGCCGTGCCGCCCGCGTCGCCGCCGGCGCCCTGATCGCGCTCAGCATCGCCGCCACCGCGGCGGCCCAAAGCGGACAGCTCCGCGGCAAAGTGGTCGACGCCGAGGGGAAGCCCGTGGTCGATGCCCAAATCAAAATCGACTTCAAGGGCAACATCACGCGCGTCACCGAAACCAAGACCAACCGGCAGGGCGTTTACATCCAGGTCGGCCTGCAGCTCGGCCCGTATGAAGTCACCGCCTCGAAGGGCGATCTGAAACAGACGCTCACCGCGCGAGTCAGCGCCGGCACCACGACCGAGCTCGACTTCACGCTCGCCCCGGGCACGGCAGGCGCCGCGCCGATGTCGGCTGACGCTGCCAAGGCCAGGGACGAGATGCGGAAAGCACTCGAAGCCAAGTACGTCGCGGCCGTCGCGCTCATCGAAGCAGAGAAGTACGACGAGGGCGTCGTCGCGCTGAACGCGGTCATCACCGAAACAGGAGGCTGCGCCATCTGTGAGGCGAAAGTCGGCGAGGCGCTTTGGAAGAAGGGCGATGAGGCGGGCGCGGAAGCCGCGTTCAAGAGATCGATTGCCCAGGATCCGAAGCTGGCTGACGGTTACGCTGCACTCGCGAGCCTCTATAACAAGCAGCAGAAGTTCGACCAGGCCGCGGAAATGGGCAAGAAAGCGAACGAGCTCACCGGCGCAGACGCGGCCGGCGGCGGCAATGCTTCTGTCGTCTTCAACCAGGGCATCATCTTCTGGAACCAGAGCAAGGTCGGCGAAGCGAAGGCGCAGTTCGAGCAGGCCCTGAAACTCGATCCCAACCTCGCCGACGCACATTACTGGCTCGGCATGTCGCTCATCAACGAAGGCAACACGGCCGAGGCCCGCAAGTCATTCGAGAAGTATCTGAGCCTGGCCCCCAAGGGTCAGTACGCCGAGATGGCGACGTCGATTCTGAAGTCCATCAAGTAGTTGGCCGCTGACCCCGAGGTCATCGCCGGCAATCTCCGGGACGTGCGCCGCCGCATCGATGCGGCGGCGCAGCGTGCCGGCCGCCCCCCCTCCAGCATCCGGCTCATCGCCGTCTCGAAGACCTTCAGCGCGGATCACGTTCGCGCCGCAGCCGACGCGGGCCAGCTCGATTTCGGCGAAAACAAGGTGCAGGAAGGCCTCACGAAAGCCGAGGCGCTTGCCGCGCCATCCGGGCAGACCGGCGCGCAGCCCATTCGCTGGCACCTGATCGGCCACCTCCAGTCGAACAAGGCCAAAAAGGCGGCCGCCGTCTTCTCGGCGATTCAGTCCGTCGACAGCATCGACCTGCTCCGCCGCATCGATGCCGGCGCCGAGGCGGCCGGAACAAGGCCTGAAATCCTCATTCAGGCCGACCTTGCCCACGAATCCACGAAATTCGGCGCCGACCCGTCAGAAATCCCCGCCATGGCCGAGGCGGCGCTCACCTGCCGGGCTGCCCGGCTGACGGGGCTGATGCTCGTGCCTCCTTGGTCCGACAATCCTGAAGACGTGCGGCCGTGGTTCCGCCAGCTTCGCGAGCTCCGCGATCGGCTGGTGGCCAGTGGCCTGCCGTCGGCTTCGCTGGCCGAGCTGTCGATGGGCATGAGCCACGACTTCGAGGCGGCCATCGAGGAAGGATCAACGATCGTGCGGGTGGGAACGGCCATCTTCGGCAAACGGGCCAAACCCACGGCGTAAGGGCACCGACCCTGGCCTGAGCGAGCGAAAGCGAGTCGAAGGCTTGACGCGCGGCGCGGGAAGCGTAGACACTAGCGCTTCCCCCGCAGCTCCCTCCCCGCCCGAGGTCATTCACATGGGCAGGTATATGGAAGACACCAGTTCCGAAACACGCGGCCAGTTCGATCGGCGCATGCGCATCACGCCGCTCGATCTGCGCCAGCAGCGGTTCAAGATCGGCCTGCGCGGGTTCGATCGCACGGAGGTCGTCGCCTTCCTGACCGAAGCGGCCGATGACTATGAGCTGGCGGTGCGCGAGATGGATCGGCTGCGGGGCGAAGTCGCCCGCATGGAAGGGCTTCTCAACGAGCACCGCTCGCGCGAGAACAACCTGCGCGACACGCTCGTCACCGCGCAGCAGCTGTCGCAGCAAGTGCGCGAGCAGGGTCAGAAGGAAGCCAAGTTGATCGTCGACGAGGCGCAGAAGCGCGCGGCGCTGCTGCTGGAGCGCGCGCAGGGCCGCCTGCAGGCCATCGAGCGCGACATCAGCGAGCTGCACCTGCGCCGCCGCGATACCGAGGGCTCGCTCGAGGCCTCCATCCAGGCGCTCTATCGCGCGCTCGAATTCGTGCGCGAACAGGGCGACGCGCGGATGTCGTCCGACGAGAAGATCCTGCTGCACCGTCCGCGGCCGGAGCGGACGGCCGGCGACGCGGTCGAATCGCCCGATCGCGCAGTCGACGGCCGCAGCTGATACCGAAATTGGGGACGGGTCTCAATTTCTGCCGAAGCTGAGCCAGAAATTGAGACCCGTCCCCAATTTCGCCGCCGACCTGCTCCTAACGCACATCCGTCAGCTGTACATCGTCCCCGGCCCCGGACCGCTGGTCGGACCCGAGCAGGCCGACCTCGAACCGATCCTCGACGGCATCGTCGCGATCGAGGACGGGCGGGTCACGTTTGCGGGGCCTGGCTCCGAAATCGAGACACAGATCATTCGCACGCCCCGCACGCAGGTCGTCGATCTCGGCTTGCGCCACTCGGTGGTCCCCGGATTCGTCGACCCTCACACCCACGTCGTCTACGCCGGTAACCGGCTGCCCGAGCTGCGCCGGCGCCTCGCGGGTGAGAGCTACGCCGACATCGCGGCGTCAGACGGCGGCATCGTCTCAACCGTCGAAGCCACGAGGGCCGCGAGCGCCGAGGAGCTTGCGGCACAGACCCGCGTGCGCCTCGACGAAATGCTGGCGGCGGGAACGACGACGGCCGAGGCGAAGAGCGGGTACGGGCTGGATACGGCGACCGAACGCCGGATGCTCGAAGTGATTCGGGCGCTGGACGCGGAGCACGCGATCGATCTGGTGCCGACATTTCTTGGCGCGCATGACATCCCGCGCGAATTTCGCGGGCGCCAGACTGAATATGTGGATCTCATCGTCAACGAGATGCTGCCGGCCTGCGCGCCGCTGGCGGTGTGGTGCGATGTGTTCTGCGAGACCGGCGTGTTCACACCTGAGGAAAGCATCCGCATTCTCAGAACGGGCCGCGCGCACGGTCTGAAGCCGCGGGTGCATGCCGACGAGCTCGGCGCCTCGGGAGGGTCCGAGGTCGCATCGCACGTCGGCGCGATCTCGGCCGATCATCTCGTGCATGCGACGGCGGCCGGCATCGAAGCCCTGCGATCGGCTGGTGTGATGGCAACGCTGCTGCCCTGTGCGGCGTTCTTTCTCAAACTTGGCCGATTCGCGCCGGCACGCCAAATGATCGAGGCCGGCGTTCCTGTGGCGCTCGCGACCGACGTCAATCCGGGCGGAGGCTTCTCGCCTTCCATGCCGTTCGCGATGTCGCTCGCGTGCTTCGCGATGAACCTGACGTTCGAAGAAGCGCTCGCAGCGGCCACCCTGAACGCCGCGGCGTCGCTGGATCTCGAAGACGAGATCGGCTCGCTCGAGCCCGGCAAGCTTGCCGATGCCGTCATCGTGCGCGGCGACGCAACAGAACTGTTGCGCGTCGGCTCGCCGGCCATCACGGCGGTCATCAAACGGGGTACTCTTGTGAGCGGACGGTATCCCGACTAAAGACCTATGGCTGATACGGCTCTTACTTCCCTTTCGGTCGGCGCTCTGCTGGATGCCTTCGCCTCGAGCGCCCCCACGCCAGGCGGCGGATCCGCGGCAGCTCTCGCGGGGGCCGCCGGAGCGTCGCTGCTGGCGATGGTGGCGGCGCTGCCGAAGACGAAAACAGGTGACGCAGGCGAACGCGAGGCGCTCGACGCGGCGGGCGGCAAACTGAACGATCTGCGGCGCGAGCTGGCCGCCCTGATCGACGCCGACACGCGCGCCTATGATCTGGTGACGGCCGCATATCGCCAGCCGAAAGCAACAGATGCGGAGAAAGCTGCTCGCAAGGAAGCCATCCAGGCCGCGCTGCGTGCTGCGACTGAAACACCTTTGTCGACAATGCGCGCGTGCGATGCCGCGATCCGCGAGGCCGCGGCCGTCGCGCAGAACGGCAATCCTTCCGCAGCCAGCGACGTGTTCGTGGGAGTCGAGCTCACGCTCGCGGGGCTGCGCGGCGCCGAAAAGAACGTCGCTATCAACCTCGGCAACCTTACCGACGAGGCTTACAGAGACGACGCAGCCAACGAAGCAAAGACACTGCTCGAGACAGGGAGCGAGCAGGCGGAGATTTGCAGAAAGCTGCTCGGGTAGCGCGGGCCTGCGTTCACCGAATCTGATTCAGCAGCCGGTTCCACCGGATCCGCTCGAACATGCCTGCCGGCGCGCCGGCGGCCTCGTTGAACGACCAGTAGATCACCAGCGCCCGGCCCTTCACGAAGCTGCGCGGCAAAAATCCCCAGAAGCGCGAGTCCTGTGAGTTGTCGCGGTTGTCGCCCATCATAAAGAGCTGGTCGGATGGCACGGTGACCGGCCCGAACGTCTCGCGCAGATCCCACGGGCGGCCCTGACTCTGTGCAGTGGCCGAAGAATCCCCGCCGCTCGCCGACGGCGGGAACATGAGGTGCACGTACGGCTCGTCGAGCGGCGTGCCGTTGACGTGCACTTTCTTGTTTCGCAGCTCGATGGTCTCTCCGGGCAGGCCGATCACGCGCTTGATGAAATCGCGCTCGGGCTCTTCCGGATACTTGAAGACGATGATGTCGCCGCGGCGGATGTCGCGGTTCGGGAGCAGCGCGCGCTCGAGCGCAGTGGCGCCAGGCGCGAAGATGAACTTGTTGACCAGCAGGTGATCGCCGATCAGCAGGTTCGGCTCCATCGAGCCCGTGGGAATCTTGAAGGCCTGCACCACGAACGTGCGCGCGAAGAGCGCCAGAATCACGGCAATCAGGATCGACTCGAAGTATTCGCGGGCCGTCGATTTTTTCACTGGTCCTCGCCAATCCGCAGCACCGCCAGGAAGGCCTCCTGCGGAATCTCGACGCTGCCGACGCGCTTCATGCGCTTCTTTCCTTCCTTCTGTTTCTCGAGCAGCTTGCGCTTGCGCGAGATGTCGCCGCCATAGCATTTCGCGAGCACGTTCTTGCGCAGCGCCTTCACGCTTTCGCGGGCCACGATCCGGCTGCCGATCGCCGCCTGAATCGCCACTTCGAACATCTGCCGCGGAATCAGCTCGCGCATCTTCGCGGCCACCGCGCGGCCGCGGACGTAGGCCGCGTCGCGGTGCACGATGCTCGAGAGCGCGTCGACCGGATCGCCGTTCACGAGGATGTCGAGCTTCACCAGCGGCGCCTCGACGAAGCCTGTCACGTGATAGTCGAGCGACGCATAGCCGCGCGAGATCGTCTTGAGGCGGTCGTAGAAATCGAGCACCACCTCGTTGAACGGCAGCTCATAGGTGATCAGCACGCGATCGGTCGCGAGATACTCCAGGTTCTTCTGAATGCCGCGTTTCTCCTGACAGAGCTGCAGAATCGGGCCGACATGCTCGGACGGCGTGAGGATCATTGCCGTGATGATCGGTTCCTCGATCTTCTCGATGCGGCCCGTCTCGGGCAGCTTGGCGGGGCTGTCGATCTCCTGCACCTGGCCGTCAGTGGTCGTCACCCGGTACAACACGCCCGGCGCCGTGGTCACCAGATCCATGTCGTACTCGCGCTCGAGCCGCTCCTGGATGATCTCCATGTGCAGCAGGCCAAGGAAGCCGCAGCGGAACCCGAAGCCGAGGGCCGACGATGTCTCGGGCTCGAAGTGGAATGACGCGTCGTTGAGCCGCAGCTTCTCGAGCGCCTCGCGCAGCTCGGGGTACTTCGAACCCTCGACCGGATACAGGCCCGCGAAGACCATCGGCTTCATTTCCTTGAAGCCTGGAAACGGCTCGGTCGTCGGCCGGTGCACTTCGGTGATCGTGTCACCGATCTTGGCGTCGTCGACATTCTTGATGTTGCAGATCAGGAAGCCGGCCTCGCCCACCGACAGCTCGTCGACCGGCACGGGCTTCGGTGAGAACACGCCGATCTGCTCGACCTGAAAGTCCTGATCGGTCGTCATCTGCATGAGGCGCACCTTCATGCCGGGCTTCAACACGCCGTCGATCACGCGCGTGAGGATGACGACGCCGCGGTACGGGTCGTACCAGGAGTCGAAGATCAGCGCCTTGAGCGGCGCCTCGCGATCGCCCGTTGGCGGGGGCAGACGGTGGACGATCGCTTCGAGGATCTCCTTCACGCCGATGCCGGCCTTCGCACTTGCGAGGATGGCGCCGCCGGCATCGAGGCCGATGATTTCTTCGATCTGGCGCTTTGCCTCATCCGGCTGCGCGCCTGGGAGATCAATCTTGTTGATGACCGGAATGATCTCGAGGTTGTTCTCGACTGCCAGATACGCGTTGGCGAGTGTCTGCGCCTGCACGCCCTGCGACGCATCGACCAGGAGCAGTGCGCCTTCGCAGGCGGCCAGCGATCGCGTCACTTCATACGAGAAGTCGACATGGCCGGGCGTGTCGATCAGATTGAGAACGTAGTCCTGGCCGTCGTCGGCCTTGTAGTTCAGACGGACGGCGTGCGCCTTGATCGTGATCCCGCGCTCGCGCTCGAGGTCCATGCTGTCGAGCACCTGCGCTTCCATCTCACGCATGGCCAGCGCGCCGGTCATCTCGAGAAAGCGATCGGCCAGCGTCGACTTGCCATGGTCGATGTGCGCGATGATCGAGAAGTTCCGGATGAAGCGATGGTCCATGTAGAACCTCCGATTGTATCAGGCTGCTTGCGGGGCCCGGGACGCCACGAGCGCAAGTTAGCCGTGATCCGCGAGGCTGCCCGCCACCGCTTCCCGGCTCCTGACATCGACACGATGCTCGCTGAAATCGCGCGGGGCTACGAGCAGGATCTCGATTGATCTTCATCGACTCCAATATCCCCATGTATCTCGTGGGGGTCGACCAGGTGCTGCCAGTCACGTTTCCGGATATCCGGCGCGCGCGCGAGTTGTTGTCGACGGTTCGCCTGCCAGCTCGCGATGCGCTTCACGTCGCAGTCATGGAGGCTGCCGGCATCGAAGAGATTATGACGTTCGACACCGGCTTTGACGCGGTGCCGACCATCCGGCGCATGATCTAGCGCCCGTCACAGATGCTTCGGCCATTTCTGCCGGCCGTGGACAACTGCGATGACCTCGAGACGATCGCCGCGCAGCCTATAGGGAATCACGTATGGTGTGCGAGGCACGACGAGCTCCCGGGTGCCTGCGACTCGACCTGGACGGCCCATATTCGGCAGTTCACTGAGCCGCTCGACTGCATGAAGCAGCATGCTGGCGATGCGGTTGGCGGCCTTTGGATTATCACGCGCGATGTACGACCGGAGGTGGGCGAGGTGTTCGATCGCCCGCGGCGACCAGACGATGGTCACGCGCGAGGCGCCTTTCGCTCACGTTTCCGGCCCCACGAATCGAGCCAGTTCGCGACATCTTTGTGCGGCACACCGCGGCCCTCGTCGAGCTCTTTGATTCCTGCCTGAATCTCATCGAGCTGCCAGCTCTCCGCCTCGACGAAGGCGGCAATCGCCTCGGCGGCAAGAAACGACTTTGAGCGCCGAGAGCGTTTGGCGAGCGTCTCGAGGCGCCGCTTGGTATCGGTATCGATTCGAACGGACAAGGTTGTGGTCATTGCAGTTGCCTATGTTAACTTGTGTACATCCTAGCACATCTGTTCCCAATGGCGACGATGCAAGGCCCGTCCGGCGGCAGCTTAATCCTCATCCGGCGAACATCCCGGCCGCGGCGGCGATGAGCAGCGCCCCGCTGACCCGCGCGCTCGCGGCGCCGATCGGCGCGAGCTTCTCGAACGCGACGACGATCGTCAATGCGATGATGACCGTGAGGTTCATGACGCCGCCGACGAACAGCAGCAGCATCAGCGCCCAGCAGCAGCCGACGCAGTACACGCCGTGTTCCGCGCCCATGCGAAACGCGCCCCAGGCGCCGCTTCGCCAGCGGCGGGTGAGGAAGTCGGCCGGCGACTGGCACGTGGTCAGGCAAGCGTGTTTGAGCGGCGTCCACTGGTAGACGCCGGCAATCAGCAACAGCACCGCGCCCGCTTTCGCGCTCGACATCTCCATCATGGGGTCGACGAAGCCGAGCCGTCCGAGCTGCCACTGCAGGGCGGTCGCGCCGACGCTGAAGAGCGCCCACACCGCGAGGTAGCCGGCCGCAAGCGGGTACGGGCGGCTCGCGCCGCGCGCGAGCAGAATCATCGGGACAGCCGACGGCAGCATCATGCCGGTCATCATCACCGCCCACATCGCCCACAGCAGCAGCAGGTGCGGCGCATCCCACACCGGCGTCATCGTCCACGCACTGGCCCCGGTCATCGGGCCGTACATGTCGCGCGCCATGACGATGATCCACGTCCAGGACACCAGCGGGATGAGGATCAGCAGCGCAACCAGTGTGAGAGAGCGATTCGCCGTCTGCATGGCCGGCGATTGTAGAACGGCTTGACTGCGGGGCCGCCCCGCCAGAGTATTGGCGCCAGGAACTGGGGGTCGATGATGGCCTGGACCGTGGCCGGCAACGTGCTCATCGCGTGCAACTGTGACTATGGATGCCCGTGCAACTTCAACGCATTGCCCAGCCGAGGCAACTGCGAGGGCGGCTGGATATGGATCGTCGACAAGGGGCACGTTGACGACGTGTCCCTCGACGGCCTGGGGATCGCGTTGTTTGCGAAATGGCCTGGGGCCATCCACCACGGAGGCGGCCGGGCGGTCTGCTATGTGGACGAGCGGGCCACTGACGCGCAGCGCAACGCGCTGGCCGTCCTGTTGCGGGGCGAGCTGGGCGGGCCCTGGGGGCTGTTCATCAAGACCTACGCGCTGGCGGACCCGGTGATGGCGCGGTTCGATGTGCGGCTGGCCGACTATGGAACCCGCGTCAGCATCGGGGACGCTGTCGCCCTGGAGCTCGAGACGATTCGCAATCCGGTGACCCAGGCGGAAGTCCATCCCGAGGTCGTGCTGCCCGAAGGACTCATCACCAAGCGAGGGAGCATGGCCGCGTCGAAAGTGTTTCGCGTTGGCTCCGGGCTCGAGTACGACCACTCCGGCCAGTACGCCGCCTTTGGCCGGTTCGAGTACGCGTAAGTCCGCCATAACGACCTGATGGTTTGGGCGCTGTTAGTAGTCCCTCAGCGCGACGTTCGGATCGACTCCCGCCGCCCGGCGCGCCGGGATGTAGCAGGCGGCCACGCCGGCGAGCAGGAATGTCAGCGACACCCACGCCAGCAGCCACGCATCGAGGCCGGGCAGCAGATTCGAGAAAAGCGGTGTCAGGTTCAGCCTGATGATGATGCCGAGTGACAATCCGGCCGCGAGGCCGAGGAGCACTGGCCGCAGTCCGTCTTTCATCACCATCCGCCGCAGCGCGGGCGGCGTCGCGCCGAGCGCCATGCGCAGGCCGATTTCGCGGCGGCGGCGTGCCACCACGTGCGACAGGACGCCGTAGAGTCCGACGAGCGCGAGAATGAGCGCGCCCATGCCCAGCACTCCGGTCAGCCGCGACGTCGCCTCGAGGAATGCGGTCTCGGGCCCGGCCACTTCGACGCCTGTGCCGCCGGCCGTCGGCGCCAGCCGCGAGTCGGTGGACCGGAGCATCGCATGCAGCGGCCCCACGAGATCCGACGGATTGCCATCGGTCCTCGCGACGAACGACAGCGTCGGCTCGAAGCGCTGCGCGAACGGCACGTACACCGTTCCCGACTCGCGGGCGCCCCTGCCCGTCTCGGTATCGGAGGCGACGCCGACGATGCGCTTCGTCTCAATCGGCCACTCGGGATCGCCGACCCAGGGTTGCCGCGTGAACATCACTTGGCGTCCGACCACATCGGTCGTCTCGAAGACCTCGCGGGCGACCGCTGCGCTGATGACGGCGACCGGCTCCGCCCCGCGCGTGTCTCGCGCGTCGAGCGCCCTGCCGCGGACGATCTCGACGCCGAGCACGCCGAAGATTTCGGGCGTGGCCACCAGCAGCTCCTGGCGGTGGCCGGCAAACGTGCCTTCGATGAACGGCTTGTCCAGACGCGTGACGCGCGCGCCCGGATTCGTCAATCCGAAAGGCAGACCCGACGACACGGCCGCGGCCGTGACGCCAGGCAATCGGGCGATGCGCTCGTGCAGGCTGCCGGCGATCTGCCGCACGCGCTCTTCCTCGATGCCGTGATTCTGGAACTCGACGTGCAGCACGGCGAGGCGATCCAGATCGATGCCGGTCTCGAGCCGCGCCTGCGCGGCCATCTGCCGCACGCTCAACGCGGCCATGGCCACGAGCACCACGGACACCGCCACTTGTCCGGCTATGAGCAGGCTGCGTCCGCGCCAGCGCGGCAGCGCGGCATGCGATCCTCCGCCCGTGATCGTGCCGCGGAAGTCGGCGCGGCTCGCTTTCCATGCGGGCCAGACGCCGAACACGGCCAGCGCTAGGGTCGTCGCACCAGCGGCGACGCCGACGGCCGACAGCTCGAGCTCCGGCGCCACATGAAACGTCAGGCGCGCCGGCCCGATGAACCCGCCGCCCAGCTTGACGAGCAATATGCGCGCGACGGCAAGACCCAGCAATCCACCCGTCAACGCCAGCAGGCCGCTCTCGACGAGCTGCTCGCGCGCGAGACGCCAGCGTGAGGCGCCGAGCGACAGCCGGACGGCGAGATCGCGCGAGCGATCCGCGGCGCGCGCGAGCAGCAGGTTCGCCACGTTCGTGCACGCCACGAGCAGCACCAGCACCACGACCACCAGCACGGTCGTCGCGAGCGACGCGACGAGACGATCGGCACTTTCGGCAATCTTGATCGATGACAGCCGCATGACGACCCACGGCCGCGAGTAGTTGTACGCGGGATAGCGGGCGCGATCCATGCCTTGCCCGATCGGATCGCTGACATCGAGCTGCCCCGCGATCATCGCCACCTCGGTGGTCGCGTCCTCAATGGTTCGTCCCGGCGCAAGGCGCCCCATGACACGCAGCCAGTGGCCGTCACGCCGCTGCAGATCGCTGCCGCGCTGCGCGAACGCCGCGTTGGCCGCGAGAGGCACCCAGTACAGGGACGGCGTCACCTTCGGCATAAACGCGCCGCGGAACGACTCGGGCGCCACGCCGATGATCTCGAACGGGCGCCCGCCGATCCTGACGACCGAGCCGATGGCCGAGCGATCGGCGCCGAACGCGCGCTGCCAGAAACCGTGGCTGAGGACGACGACGTCGGGCGCGCCGGGCCGATCGTCGGCGGGCTGCAGCAGCCGGCCGGCGTGCGGTTCGATGCCGAGGACGCCGAAGTACTCACCGGTCACGAGCTCGCCCCACTCGATCGTGGCGAGCGCCTGCGAGGCGATCGGCTGGCGGACGCGCGCGAACGCCATCACGGCGCCGAAGGCCGTCTGTCTGTCGCGAAGGTCCTCGAAGTCGGGCGTCGAGAGGCTGATCATCGGCCCGCTGCCGGGCGGACGCTTGTGGTAGATGCGCACGACTTCCTCGGGACTGCGCACGCCGATGTCGCCGTCGAACATCGCGTGAATGACGGAATAGACCGCCGTCGTCATGCCGATGCCGAGCGCAAGCGTGAGCACGGCAAAGAGCGAGAGCCAGGGCGCCTGGCGCAGCCGGCGCCAGCCATAAACGATGTCGCGACCGAGGTTGCGCATAGGTTTCTCCCAGGGCACCGTGAGGACCGCGGCCAGAATTCGGATGAGCGCGGCTGCGTACGACAGCCGGCGCGAGAGCTGCGGCAGCTTCCCTGCCGAGCGGCGCCGCTCATGCTCCGCGTCGGCGCGCGCTTCGGAGAGTGCGCGCCGCGTCAGGTCATCAAGTGGCATCGGCCGTCACCGATCATGGCTTCACGCCCAGCGGCAGATCGCCGTGGAGAATCCGTGAGGCCATCAGTGCGCGGAGTCCGAGCGCCGTGGGTTCGTAGATCCGTCGCGGCGGCCCCTCCCCTGGACGCGCGTCGGGCGCGGACGTCACCAGGCCCTTCTGCTCCATTCGTCCGAGCGTCACGTACACGCTGCCCCGCTTGAGCCGGCCGCGCGAGGCGTGTACCAGGTCGAGCCCGTATGTCGGACCGTGGGCCAGGAGGAGATCGAGGACGAGGGCTTCGAGGGCGGCAACCGGCATCGCCAAGTCTTATAGCCTGTAAGACTGATGCCGTCAAGCCGTAGCTTTATTCATTGCGCAGCGCGATCACGGGGTCGACGCGCAGCGCGCGCCATACGGGCGCGGCCATCGCCAATGCCGCGGTCAGCGCGACGAGCGACGCGACACCCGCAAACGTCATCGGATCGAAGGGCTCGACGCCGAACAGCATCGTCGAGATCAGGCGCGCGCCGAGCGCGGCAAAGGCAAGACCCGCCACCACGCCGGCGCCGATCACCCGCGCGCCCGCGCCCGCGACGAGGCGCAGGACGTCGGCGGTGCCGGCGCCGAGCGCGCGCCGCACGCCGATCTCGCGCGCGCTCTGCTGCACGGAGTAGAGCAAGACGCCGAACACGCCGACCATCGCCAGCACGAGGGCGAGGCTCGCGAACGCCGTCACGAGCGCGGCGCGGAAGCGATGCCGCGACGTCGCGTCCAGCATGACGTCGTCCAGCGTCTGCAGGTCGCGGACGCTGGTCTGCTGCGTCGTATCGGCGCGCGTAATCGCGGCGCGCACGGCCGGGCTCAGGGCATTGACGTCGCCTGACGCTCCGCGCACGAACAGGAATACGTCGCCGATCGTGTTCTGAAGGAGCGGGACGTACACCTGCATCAGATCGTGCGCTTCGTCCGGCCGGCCCTTGACCTGTGTCACAACGCCGACGACCTCGCATTCGGAGCCGGGATCGGTCGTGGACGACTGCGACCGCAGGGTGAGCCGCGCGCCGATGGGCGATCGTTCGCGCAGGTGACGCTGCGCGAACGCTTCGTTGACCATGCAGACCCGCTGGCCGTCCGCCGTATCGCGGCCGTCGAACCCGCGTCCCGCGACGATCGGCAGATCAAGGGCGCTGAAGTATGTCGCACTGACGATCTGGAAGTCGGCCGTCGGACGATCGGCGGGCGCCATGTTCGCGCCAGCGACCTCCGCAGAAACGTCGCCCAGGTACGATTCGCCCAGCGGAATCGTCGTCCCCCACGCCACGTCGCGCACACCGGGCAGGGCCCTGATGTTGCGCTCGACCTCGTTATAGAACGCCATCAAAGACGGCGAACCCGGCGGATCCACCATCATCGTGAGCACACGATCTGCGCGGTAGCCGCGATCGACGCGCCCGACGGCGACGAGCGTGCGAACGAGCAGGCCCGCGCCGACGAGGACGATGACGGCTGTGGCGATCTGCCCAGCCACGAGCCACTGCCGCGTGCGCAGGCCGCCGCCGGTGACACGCGTGCTCGTGAGCTGCGAGGGCGCCGGCGACGCGCCGTGCCACGCGGGTACCAGTCCGAACAGCACGCCGGCGACGAGCGCCGTGACGGCGCAGAAGGCGGCGACGCGCAGGTCGAGCGTGGGCGTCACCGTGGCCGGCAACAGGCCATCGGGAATCAGCGCAGGCGCGGCGCGGAGCACGAGCGCGGCGATGGCCAGTCCGATCGCGCCGCCGCCGATGGCAAGCATCAGACTTTCCGTCAGCACCAGCGCGGTCAGCCGCCGGCGATCCGCGCCGAGCGCGGTTCGCAGCGCGAGCTCGCGGCGGCGCGCCAGCGTACGCGTGAGCAACAGGCTGGCCACGTTCGCGCAGCAGATGAACAGGACGACGCCGACGACGCCGAGAAACAGGGTCGAGGTGTGACGCAGATCGCCGCCGATGATCGTGTCGCGCAGCGGCACGAGGTTAACGCCGCGGCCCGTGTTCGTCGCGGGAAACTCGCGCGCGAGATCGGCGGCCACGCGATCGATGTCGGCGCGCGCTTCCTCGAGCGTCACGCCGGGCTTCAGGCGGCCGATCGCCCGCAGCGAATACTGGCGGCGCGCGGCGGGCGGCAGGTTCTCCACGTTGCGAAGTGCCCACATGCTGGTGCGTCCGAGAATCTGCGCCTCGTCCGGCACGACGCCGGCGACCACGTATGGATCGCCGTCGAGGCGCAGCGACGTGCCGATGATGCCGGGATCGGCATTGAAGCGCGATCGCCAGAAGCTTTCGGCGAGCACGACGCGCTCGATGCGATCGAGATCGTCGGAGCGCTGGAACGTGCGGCCGGCGACGGAGGTTACGCCAAGCGCGTCAAAGACGCCGTGGCTCACCCACTGTCGTGGGATCGTCTCGGTGCTGCCGTCGGCGTTGGCCAGCACCATGCTCGCGACGTTCGGCGCGGTGCCGCCGATAGCCACGAACGATTGACTTCGCGTGCTCCAGTCCGTCATGTTCACCGGCGACACCCACGCCTCGGGCGTCGCCGGCGTCCGCTCGGATATGGCGACGAGCTGGCCGGCGTCGGGAAACGGCAGCGGCCGCAGCAGCGTGGCGTCGACCAGCGCGAAGATTGCGCTGTTGGCGCCGATGCCGAGCGCCAGCGTCAGCATGGTCACGGCCGCGAACGCCGGTTGTCTGCGAAGCGAGCGCGCCGCGTAACGGATGTCCTGCAGCAGCGCGGCGAGCAACGACTGGCCAGGCGCGGCCGGCGGAGGATGCGACGGCTCCGACGCGAGCCGCAGCGGGGCGATGTATTTCGCGAGGACGTCGCCGGCCTGGAAGTCGGCGAGCGCGAGGCGCTCCGCCTCCGCCGGCTCGGCCCCGCCGGCGATCAGGTCCCGATAGTGATCGTCGAGATGCTGCGCGAGCTCGTCGACGATGGCGGCCTCACGCGCGGGTGGCAGCTGCAGGCCCGCGAGGCGGCGGCGCAGGTCCGGTTTCCAATCAGGCATTCTCGTCTCCGGTAACGGCGCGGACGGCGTCGACGAAGGCCCTCCAGGCCTTCCGCTGGGCCGCGAGGACCTTGCGCCCTTCGGCGGTGACCTTATAGAAGCGGCGGCGGCGCGCTCCGGCGCGCTCGACCCACGTGCCCTTGATCCAGCCGCGCTCCTCGAGGCGGTACAACAGCGGATACAGCGAGTCGATGTGGAAGGACAGCCGTCCGTTGGACCGCGCGCGAATCAGCTTGCTCAACTCGTAGCCATGACGCGGGCGCGCGTCGAGGAGCGAGAGAATCAGCAGCTCTGCCGATCCGCGCTTCAACTCGCGATCCAGCGTGCGGGTATTGATGGCTGTCATGAACAGATACCTGCCATGAGCAGATATTACGCAGACATGCGGTGCGACGTCAACGGATCAGGGAGTCCCGCGGCGGGATTACCGGTTTTCCAGCGGCACAAACTGCTGCGGATACGGCGGGCCGATGTATTCGGCGCGCGGCCGAATCAGCCGGTTGTTCGCGTACTGCTCGAGCACGTGCGCGCTCCAGCCCGAGATGCGGCTGACGGCGAAGATGGGCGTGAACAGATCGATCGCAATGCCGAGCATGTGATAGGTCGAGGCCGAATAGAAGTCGACGTTCGGATAGAGCCTCTTCTCGCCCGTCACCGCGCGCTCGATGCGCTGCGACATCTCGTACCAGCGCGGGTTGCCCGCCTTCTCGCCGATCTCCTTTGACATGCGGCGCAGGTGCGTCGCGCGTGGATCCTCGGTGCGGTACACGCGGTGGCCGAAGCCGGGAATCTTCTCCTTGCGCGCGAGCTTCTGGCGCACGTAGTCGTCGATGCGCTCCGGCGTCGCGTCTTCGCCGATCTCGATGAGCATCCGCATCACGTCGGCGTTCGCGCCGCCGTGCAGCGGGCCCTTCAGCGCGCCAATCGCGCCCGTGATGGCCGAGTGCATGTCGGTGAGCGTTGCCGCGGCCACGCGCGCGGCGAATGTCGATGCGTTCAGCTCATGATCGGCGTGCAGAATCAGCGCGATGTCGAACGCACGCGACGACAGCGCGGATGGCCGGTTGCCCGTCAGCATGTAGAGAAAATTCGCGGCATGCGAGAGCGCGGGATCGGCCTGAATCGGGCCGCCGCCGGCCGCCATCCGGCCCCACGTGGCCACGAGCGCGGCAAGCTGGCCGGTCAGCCGCACCGCCTTGCGATAGCTGGCCTGCGGCGAGCGATCGTCGGCATCGGCGTCGTAGTGTCCGAGCGCCGAGGTGAGCGTGCGCAGCGCGTCCATGCCGTCGGTGGGCGGCAGCTGGCGCATCAGGCGGATGATCGGCTCGGGAAGCGTTCTGGCGTTGGCGAGCTCGGTCGAAAGATCCCCAAGCTCCGCGCGGTTCGGCAGGCGTCCGTGCCAGAGCAGGTAGCAGGTCTCCTCGAACGTTGCGTGCGTTGCGAGGTCGTGAATGTCGAAGCCCTGATACGACAGGACGCCTTTGTCGCCGTCCAGGTAACAAATCGCCGACTGCCCGGCGATGACTTCTTCCAGCCCCGCCTTCGATTTCGCCTCGGTGGACATCAAGACATTATCGCGTACGGTCTACACCACTCGCCATGCCGGCGCTCGCTCCGGTGTCCTCGGGGCTCGCTTATGCCCGCGGACGCATCTCCGTCGCGCGGTCTCGATGCTCGGCGTGATCCTGCCTGCGCGCGAACAAGACATGCCCGCTCGACGGAGACGCGTCCACAGGCACGCTCGCGCGTGACCCGACTCGCTACCGGCGATAAATCAGGCCGACGACCATGCCAAGCGCGGCGAATTGAATCACCGTCGCGGCGGCCGTCGATGTCAGATACTGCAGCGGCAAAGGAAATGTCACGTAGTTCCACGTGAGGCCGAACGCGACGAGCATAATCCCCACGAGGACGCCGAACCGCAGGCCCTCCTGCAGGCCGGGTCCGCCTTCATATCCCTTGGCATAGCCATAGGCAAACGCCAGCGCGCCGGGCAGCGCCAGCGCGAAACCGAGCGGCATCATCGCGTCGGCGTTCGTCGACGATCGCGCCACTCCGTCACGCTGCAGAGAAGCCCACAGCTCGGCCAGCATGACGCCGTGGATGAGAAATCCGAGCGCCAGATAGACGGCCCAGGCCGCCAGTGCGGCAAGGCCCACACGAAGAAAATTCATGGGAAACCCGCGCGGAATATATCATTGGCGCCTCGGGAGGAACCCTGATGTTTGCAAGACTTCGTTCCCTGGCCGTTCGCAGGCCTGAAGGCCTGCGCTACCTCGCCGTCGCTCTGGTCGTCGCGTCGGCACCGCTGTCGGCCCAAAAATCATCGACAGTCGCGGACTACATCAGCCCCGCATATCCAGTGGCGCTGGTCGCCGCCAGCAAGGCGGACCGCATCGCGTGGATTGCCTATGACGAGGGCAAGCGCAACGTGTATTCGGCCGCCGCGCCGGCCTGGACGCCCGTGCGCCTGACGTCGTTCATGAAGGATGACGGCGTCGACCTCACTGACCTCCGCATCTCGGACGATGGCAGCGTGGTGACGTTCGTGCGCGGCCATGCGCTCAATCGCGCCGACTGGGTCGCGAATCCCTCCAGCGATCCGGCCGGCGCCGAGCGCGCCGTCTGGGCGGCGCGCACCACCGGCGGCGCCACGGCGTGGCGGCTCGTCGCGATCGAACGCGGCAGCCCGCAGCTCGCGCCCGACGGCAGCGCCATCCTCTATGTGAAGAACAATCAGATCTATCGCGCGCCGGTGTCGAAGGCGCCTCGCACCACGCCGGCCGATCGCGGCGAACGGCCGTACATCACCGTGTGGGGCAGCAACAGCAACCCGGTGTGGTCGCCCGACAGCCGCCGGTTCGCCTTCGTCAGTGATCGCGTCGATCACGGGTACATCGGCGTCTACGACATCGCGAAGAACAAGATCACGTATCTCGCGCCGAATGTGGATCGCGACACGAGTCCGGTGTGGTCGCCCGACGGACGGCGCGTGGCCTTCCTGCGGCGTCCGGGTCTGCCCTTCGGGCAGCAGGGACAGGCCGGCGTTGGCGGCATCGGCAATCCGCCCGGTCCCGCAGCCGGGCGCCAGGGACGTGGCGGTCGTGGGCAGACTGGTGGCGCCCAGCAACCCGGCTCCAACGTGCCGGGCCTGACACGCGCGATGTTCCGCGGCGGCTACACGCTCTCGTTCTGGGTCGCCGATGCCACAACCGGCGAAGGGCACGAGTTCTGGCACAACGCCCCCAACGACCGCGTGTTCGGCAGCGTCAACAACTTCACGTGGGCGGGCGACCGCGTCGTGTTCTCGGCGGTCCGTCCCGACGACGAGTGGGACCGTTTCTTCTCCCTTCCGGTTACGCCTGCGGTATCGACGGCGCCGCCCGTGCTGCTGACGACGACCGACGGGCTCATCGAGGATGCGACGTCGTGGAAGATTTCAGCGGACGGCCGCACGTTCTTCTACACGTCGAACGCCGGCGACATCGATCGCCGGGACATCTGGGCGGTGCCGGTTTCGGGCGGCACGCCGCGGCTGGTCTCGAAGGGCGATGGCATCGAGACGATGCCGGTTCCGATCGCGTCGGGAAGGCACCTCGCGATTTTCTATGCAGATGCGAAGCAGCCGCAGACGGTTGCGCTCCTGCCTGCCGAAGGCGGCGACGAGAGACTGCTCTTCCCCCATCCGCTCCCTGCCCGCTTCCCCAGGGACGCGCACGTCGTCCCCACCGCGGTCACGCTCGAGGCGGCCGATGGCTTCGAGTTCTATAACCAGCTGTTCCTGCCGAAGGATCTGAAGCCCGGAGACAGGCGGCCGGCGGTGATCTTCGTACATGGCGGTCCGGTGCGGCAGATGCTGCTCGGCTATCACTACCGGCACTTCTACCACATGGCCTACGGCTTCGATCAGTACCTGGTGGACCAGGGCTACATCGTGCTGTCGGTGAACTTTCGCAGCGGTGTCGGGTATGGACGATCGTTTCGTGGCGCGCCCAATCGCGGCCGGGAGGGCAACTCGGAGTACGGCGACGTGCTTGCGGCCGGCAAGTATCTGCAGGGGCGTCCCGACGTCGACAAGGATCGCATTGGCATCTGGGGACTCTCGTACGGCGGCGTGCTCACGGCGCAGGCGCTGGCGCGCAACTCCGACATCTTCAAAGTCGGCGTCGATCTGGCCGGCGTGCATCTCTGGGGCAACTCGCTGAATCCCGACGATGTCTCGTACAAGTCATCGGTGGTGGGCGCGATCGACGGCTGGAAGTCGCCGGTGCTGCTGCTGCACGGCGACGACGACCGCAATGTCGCGTTCCAGCAGACGACCGGCCTGGTGCAGCTGCTTCGCGCACGCGACGTGCACTACGAGCTGATCGTCTTTCCCGACGACGTGCACGACTCGCTGATCCACAGCCGGTGGGTGTACACGTTCGAACGATCGGCCGAGTTTCTCGACAGGTATCTGAAGCCGAGGGCGGGGACCGGACAACAGTAAGTCGAGTCAGGGAAGTAAGTAGAGTGAGGGAAGTAAGACGAGTAAGGCAGTAAGGAGTAAGGGGTTACTACTTCGCCGTTTGCGGCGCGAGGATGTTTTCGCTGGCGAGCTGCTGGACGATTGACGTGCAGCCCATGTAGAGGAAGCCGCCCTGGAAGAGCATCAGGAACGGCAGCGTGGCATAGATGCCGTTGGCCAGCGCATACAGAACGGTGCCGGTGAAATAGAGGCCCAGCGACACTTCGATGAGCGGCTGCACGAGCATCGAGGTGTGGTACCTCTTCGTCTGCCACTCGTCGCCGGTGCGCTCGATGCCGTACTTGGGCGTGCGGGTGAATTCCGTGTCTTTGCGGAAGAGCGCTTCGAGCACGGCGCGGCTGTTGTTGACGGCAAGGCCAATTCCCACCGACATCAGAATCGGCAGATAGCGCAGCCGCGACATCCAGTCGGGATAGAGCTCCCGCTGACACACCGTGTAGAAATTGGCCACCGAGAACGTCGCCGCGGCAAACAGCGGCACGTCGACCAGCAGCATCTCGGTCCAGCCCATGCTGTAGCGCACGTACATCGCCGGGAACATCAGCGCCGACAGCGCGATCATCAGCAGATAGTTGAAGTTCGCCGTGAGATGGAAGAACGCCTCGGCCTTCACCTTGAACGGCAGATCCGACGCCAGGATCTGCGGCAGCACTTTGCGGCAGGTCTGAATGGAACCCTTGGCCCAGCGATGCTGCTGCGACTTGAAGGAATTCATCTCGACCGGAAGCTCCGCCGGCGAGACCAGATCGGGCAGGAAAACGAACTTCCATCCGCGCAGCTGCGCGCGGTACGACAAGTCGAGATCCTCGGTCAACGTGTCGTGCTGCCAGCCGCCCGCGTCCTCGATGACGGCGCGGCGCCAGATGCCGGCCGTGCCGTTGAAGTTGAAGAAGCAGCCGGCGCGGTTGCGGCCGCCGTGCTCGAGGACGAAGTGGCCATCGAGCAGGATCGACTGCAGCTTGGTCAGCAGCGAGAAGTCCTGGTTGATGTGGCCCCAGCGCGCCTGCACCATGCCGACCTTGCCGTCGCTGAAGTGCCCGAGCGTGCACGCAAGGAAATCGGCCGGCGGAATGAAGTCGGCATCGAAGATCGCCACGAACGGCGCATCGGTGTGCCGCAGCCCGTTCTCGAGCGCGCCCGCCTTGAACCCGCTGCGATTGGTGCGGTGGAGGTATTCGATGTTGATCCCGCGCGCGGCGTGGCGCCTCACGGCCAGTTCCGCGATCGCGCGCGTCTCGTCGGTCGAGTCGTCGAGCACCTGGATCTCGAGCAGATCGCGTGGATAATCCATCTCGACGCACGCGTCGATCAGGCGGTCGGCCACGTACATCTCGTTGTAGATCGGAAGCTGAATGCACACCTTCGGCAGATCGGCCGGCAGCGGCTGGGGACCCGGCACGCGGTCCCGGTGCTTCATGTATTGGTAGACGAGATAGTAGCGATGCCAGCCATAGACGGCCAGGATGCTCAGGATGAAGAAATAAAGAACGAGTATGCCTGTATCCAGTGGGCTCATATGACGAGGCGTCCGGCCGCCTGTATGACTCCGCGGCAGCTTCTTGCCGCGCAAAACAATAGATTCTAGCCTACGATCAAGGGTTCATGCAGTCAGGCACGCGGCGCACGCTCGAATTCGACCGCATTGTGACCGCCCTGGGGCGCCTGACCCAGACCCCCCTCGGCCGCGAGGCCATCGCACAAGTCGTGCCGCGAACCGACCCCGCGGAAGTGCGGCGGCTGTTGCGGCAAACGTCAGAAATGCGGCGCCATCTGGCGCTGGGGGGGAGCATCTCGCTCTCCGCTCCCGACGACATCGAGCCAATCCGTGCAGCTTTGAGCACCGAGGGTCTGGCCCTCGAACCGCTGGAGCTGCGCGGACTGGCGGCCCTGGCGTCCGACGTCGAGAGCTCAGCCGCAGGGATTCGTAAGCGATCGGACGATCTGCCCTTACTCGTAGCGATGATCGCCGGGCTCACATCGTTCAGAGATGAAGTGGCGGCCGTGCGGCGCTCGATCGATGCGGCAGGCGATGTCGTCGATGACGCGAGTCCCGCGCTGCGGCAGGTGCGCGAGCGCCTGCGGCGCCAGCGGCAGGAGCTGCGCGCGGCATTCGAACGCCTGGTGCGCGGACGCGGCACCACGAAGTATCTGCAGGACCAGGTTGTCACGGATCGGCATGGCCGCTTCGTCGTGACCGTACGCGCGGAACATCGCGACTCGGTGCCCGGCATCGTGCACGGCGCATCGGCCAGCGGCGCCAGCCTGTTCGTCGAGCCGCTCGCCACCGTGCCGCTCAACAACGAGATCGTCGAGCTCACCGAACGCGAGCGCGAAGAGGTGTATCGCGTGCTGCTCGCGCTCACCGAACGCTTCCGCGCGAGGCGCGACGGGGTGGAGGCCGCGATCGATGCCGTGGCGGCGCTCGATCGCATGCAGGCGCAGGCGCGGCTCGCCGATCTGACGCGTGCAATCGAGCCGGAGATTGCCGACACCGGCGGGCAGCCGGTGCTGGAGTGGCGCGCCGCGCGGCATCCGTTGCTGATCCCGGCGGTCAGGAGGCTTCTGACTGACACGAGCGACACAGAAAATAAGCCGGGCATAATTTCTGAGCCTGTTCCTGTCGACATTGTCATATCGCCGCCGACGCGAACCCTGGTGATCAGTGGTCCCAACACCGGCGGCAAAACCGTTGCCCTGAAAGCCGCGGGGCTGCTCGCGCTCATGGCGCAGGCAGGACTTCACGTTCCTGCGGCCGATGGCAGCCGCACGACGGTGTTCAGCTGCATCTTTGCCGACATCGGCGACGAGCAGTCCATCGCCGCCAGCCTCAGTACCTTTTCGGGGCACATGACGAACATCGCGTCGATGGACAAAGCGTTCGCGCTGCCCGCGCTGATCCTGCTCGACGAGGTCGGCAGCGGCACCGATCCGCTCGAAGGCGGCGCGCTCGGCATGGCCATCGTCGATCACTTCCGGCAGCGCGGCGCGCTGGTGATTGCCACGACGCATGACGATGCGATGAAGTCGTATGCGGCCACGACGGATGGTGTGACGGTGGCGGCGTTCGGGTTCGATCCGCAGACGTTCGCGCCGTCGTACCGGCTGCTCTACGGCATGCCGGGCCGCAGCCTGGCGCTCGAAATCGCGGCGCGGCTGGGACTGCCGGCCTCGGTGATCGCAGAAGCCCGCCGGCGCAGGACGACGCGTGAGACCCAGCTCGAGGCGCACCTGGCGCGCGTCGAGCACGACATGCAGGCACTCGATCACGACCGGCGGCTGGCGGCCAAGGCGCGTGAAGACGCGAGCGCGGAGCGCGAGCGCCTTCACGCCAGAGAAGCCGCACTGCGCGATCGCGAGCTGCAGCTGCGCAGGCGCGTCGACGCGGCGGTCGAGGAACGCGTGCGCGAGGCGCGCGAAGAAATCGAGCGCACGATCGCAAGATTGAAGCAGAAGGCGGGCGCGCTCGAGGCCGAAGCGAAGCAGACGCGGCGCCCCTCGAGTGCGCCCGGGCCGCGCGGGCTCGCCGATTCGGGGGCAATCACGACCGGCGATCTCGGAAGGCTGCGCACCGAGGCGCGCGAGGGCGTTGCCCGCGCTGCCGCGCTGGCCAAAGGGTTCGGCGAGGCGCCGGACGAGACCGCCGTCGCCGACTACGTGCCGGCGATTGGGGATCGCGTGCGCACCGGCAGCCTGGGCTTCGAGGGGATCGTGCGCGCTGTCGAGGGCAATCAGGCCGAGCTCGATGTGCTTGGCAAGCGAATAAAGGCGCGGATCGCCGATCTGCGCCCCGCCTCCGCTCCGCAGGGCGGAGCTTCGGCAGGCAAGCCCCAGAAAGAATCTGCGCGCGGTAACGTCAGCGTAAGTCTCGCCGAGCGATCCGGCGCAAGCACGTCGGAGCTCAATGTCATTGGGTGTACGGTCGACGAGGCCACATCGCGCGCCGAAAAATTTCTCGACGAGTCGCTGCTCACCGATACCCGGACGCTGCGGGTGGTGCACGGCCACGGCACGGGCCAGCTGCGGAAGGGCCTCACCGCCTTCCTCCGCGATCATCCGCTCGTCGCGAAAGTCACGCCGGCGCCGCCCGATCAAGGCGGCAACGCGGTCATGATCGTTGAAATTAAAGATTAAAAATTGAAAGTTAAAAGTTAGACGTTGCCGCTTTTCCCTACCTCGTTCATCGAAGAGCTCAAGGCGAACGCCGACATCGTACAGGTCGTCAGCGACACAGTGCCGCTGCGCAAGATGGGGGTCACCTACAAGGGGCTCTGTCCGTTTCACGGTGAGAAGACACCGTCGTTCAACGTCAATCCCGACAAAGGGTTCTTCAAGTGTTTCGGCTGCGGCGTCGGTGGCGATGTGATCAAGTTCGTCGAGCTGCGCGACAAAGTCGGTTTCAGTGAAGCGGTGCGCACGCTGGCGGCGCGGTTCGGCATGGCCGTGCCCGAAGCCGAAGGCCAGAAGGAAAACGAAGTCGCGATCGCCGACCGCGAGACGCTGCTGAAGATTCACGAAATGGCCGCGGCGTTCTATCGCGCCCAGTGGGACACGCCGGCGGCGCGGCGCGCACGCGAAGACGTCGAGAAGCGGAGTCTGACGACCGACACGATCAAGACGTTTGGCTACGGATACGCACCCGCATCCGCAAAGGACGCGCTGCACCCCGAGCTGATCTCGAAGTTCCCGAAAGAGCTCGTGCTGCGCAGCGGCCTCGCCATCGCGCGCGACGATGGGCGCACGGTGGACAGGTTCTGGAACCGGCTGATGATTCCCATCCACCGCGAGTCGGGGCCGGTCATCGCGTTCGGCGGACGGGCGCTCGAGAAAGACCAGGTGCCGAAGTATCTGAACTCGCCGGAAACACCCCTTTATACGAAGGGCCGCACGCTTTACGGGCTCCATTTGGCCAAGACGGCGATCCGCCAGAAGAACTTCGCGGTGCTGGTCGAGGGCTACTTCGACCTCGCGCAACTGTGGCAGGCGGGCATCCAGAATGTCGTGGCGTCGAGCGGCACGGCGCTGACCCCGGCCCAGGGCCGTTTGCTTCGGCGGGCAACATCGAAGATCATATTGAGTTTCGACCCTGATGCAGCCGGCCAGGGAGCGGCGGCGCGATCGTCAGAGATGCTGGTGGCCGAGGGCTTTCAGGTCAACGTGGCTCTGCTGCCCGAAGGACAGGATCCCGATACTTTTGTGAGAACGGAAGGGCCCGGCGCCTACGCGGAGCGCCTGCGAGGGTCGCAGCCCTACCTGGACTATCTGCTCGACAGGGCGGCAACGCGGCACAACGTGGCACGCGCCGAAGGACGGCGCGCGTTTCTCACGGAAATGCTCACGGTTGCAGCGACGATTCCGGACGCGGCCGCCCGCGACCAGTTCGCGGATCGCCTGGCGCACAAGGCCCGGATCACCGAGGACGTCGTCAGGCAGGAAATCCGGAAGTCGGCCGTGCGGAGAAAGACGGAGCTGCCCGCGGCCATCAGCCAGCGGACGCCGCTGCGGCCGGCCGAATCGGGCCTGCTATGGCATCTCGTGCACGATCCGGCGGCGGCAGGTGAAGTGCTGCTGACGCTCGGGGACGAGGATTTCGAAGGCCTGGCGAGTGCCGACATTCTGCGCACGGCCAGGGTGCTGGCCGAGGGCGCGGCCGGGAGTTTACCGAGGGAGCTCGGCGAGCGTCTAAGTGACGAGGAACGCGCGGTGGTGGCGCGGGCCGCGAAGGCGGGGGCGGCGGTGGCGCCCCCATCCGATTGCGCCCAGGCCCTGAGACGGCTGCGGTACGACCGGGAACGGTCTGAAGTACAGGAACAGATAGACACATTGCAGAGCTTGGCGGGGTCGCAATCCCAGAGCGAGCCCGGGCTTACGGCCGAGTTACAAGATCTCTGGGAGCGCAAAAAACTCATCCTGCGTCAGCTCGAAGAGCTGAACGGGTGACGGTTATTGCAGAAGACGGTCACTTAAGAAGGAAACGAAGCGTGGCAAAAGATACGGCGCTGTCGATTGAGGAGCGGTACGACGAAGTTCGACAGCTGATTACGATCGGCAAGGAAAAAGGCTATCTCCTGTACGACGAGGTGAACGAGCTGCTGCCGGCAGACATCACATCGTCTGACGAGCTGGACGATTTGTTCAGCACGTTCGGCAACGCCGGCATCGAAGTCGTCGACTCCGAGTCGAAGTTCGAGGAAAACCAGCTTCGCGCGCGCACCAGCGAAGGCGCCGAGGAAGTGGAGCTCGATCTCACGCCCGGCGCGCTCGACAAGACGAACGATCCCGTCCGCATGTACCTGCGCGAGATGGGCACGGTGCCGCTGCTGACCCGCGAAGGTGAAGTTGCCATCGCGAAGCGCATCGAGCGTGGCAAGCTCGCCGTCATCAAGTCGATTTCGCGCATGCCGTCGATCGCCAAGGCGATCATGCGCATGGGCGACCAGCTCAAGGAGGGCGAGCGCACGATTCGCGAGCTCGTCATCTTCAACGACGAGGAAATCACCGACGACCGCATCGAGGCGCGCCAGCGCGAGGTGCTGCGCCAGATCGAGAACGTGCGCAAGGCCTGGGGCGAGCTCGAGAAACGCCGCGCGAAGCTCGAGCCGATCCTCAAGAAAGACAAGAGGAAGTGGCGCCGCGCCAACATGAAGCTGATGCGCGCGCGCATCGAGGTGTCGCGCTACATCCGCAAGATCGAATTCACCGAGCCGATCAAGCGCCGGCTGATCGAACAGGTCAAGGACGCGGTCGAAACCGTCGTCTCGAAGCAGCGGCAGGTGGCGTACATCGAGCGCCAGCTGAACGCGAAGACGAAGAAGAAGATGCGCGAGGAAGAGCGCAAGCACCTGCTCAAGCAGCAGAAGGATCTGCGCGCCGACATCCGCCAGCTCGCCGACGAGCTCGAGGAGACGCCGGAACAGCTGCTGGATACCCTCGCGACCATTCACGACGGCGAAGCGCGCGCAGAACAGGCGAAGAAGGAGCTCGTCGAGGCGAACCTGCGTCTCGTCGTCTCGATCGCGAAGAAGTACACGAACCGCGGCCTGCAGTTCCTCGATCTGATTCAGGAAGGCAACATCGGCCTGATGAAGGCGGTCGACAAGTTCGAGTACCGCCGCGGCTACAAGTTCTCGACGTATGCGACGTGGTGGATCCGCCAGGCGATCACCCGCGCGATTGCCGACCAGGCGCGCACCATCCGCATCCCGGTGCACATGATCGAGACGATCAACAAGCTCATTCGCACGTCGCGCGCGCTGGTGCAGGAGCTCGGCCGCGAGCCGACGTCCGAGGAGATCGCGCAGCGGATGGACATCCCGGTCGCGAAGGTGCGCAAGGTGCTGAAGATCGCGCAGGAGCCCATCTCGCTCGAAACGCCGATCGGTGAAGAGGAAGATTCGCATCTCGGCGACTTCATCGAAGACAAGAACGTGCTGTCGCCGGCCGAGGCGGTGATCAATCTGAACCTGAAGGAACAGACCGATCACGTGCTCAAGACGCTGACGCCGCGCGAGGAGCGCGTCATCAAGATGCGGTTTGGCGTGGGCGACGGCAGCGAGCACACGCTTGAGGAGGTCGGCCAGAGCTTCGCGGTCACGCGCGAGCGGATCCGGCAGATCGAAGCCAAGGCGCTGCGCAAGCTGCGCCACCCGTCGCGCAGCCGCAAGCTGAAGGCGTTTCTCGAGGGCCGCTAAGGGATACAATTCCCGCGGGCCTGTAGTTCAACGGCAGAACAGCCGGCTCATAACCGGTCAGTTCCAGGTTCGAATCCTGGCGGGCCCAGATAATCGAGGTTGTTTGCTCGCTGATCTAGAGCGTCTCATCGCGTTGCAGCGGCTCGAGAGCGAGCGGGCCGCCGTTGCGCGCACCATCCACGACATTCCCCAGCGGCAGGCCGAGCTCGATGCCCGCGCGTCACACGCGCGGGCCGTGGTCGACACCGCCAAAGCGCTCCACACGTCCCTCTCCACGGACCGGCGCAACGCTGAAAAAGAAATGGCGTCGGCCGAGGCGCGGCGTGCGAAGTTCCGCGATCAGCAGGCGTCGGTCAAGACCAACAAGGAATATCAGGCCATGCTCCACGAGATCGAGACGGCGAACGCCGACGTCGACAAGTGGCAGGAGCAGGTGCTGATCAAGATGGATGAAGTCGACGCCGCCGCGGCGTCGCTCAAGGAGTCCGAAGCGGCCCTGAAAGTCGTCGAGGGGGACATCTCGGCCGCCGTGAAGGCGCTCGAGAGCGAGCGCCGGGAGGCCGAGACGCGGCTCGGGGCGCTCGATGCTGAACGCACCTCGGTCGCCGCCCAGATCGAGGATCCGCGCGGCCTACAGATTTTCGACGGGCTGGTGAAGAGCCGAAAGACGGCCGCGATGTCGCAGGCCATCGACGGCCTGTGCATCGAGTGCCGCGTGCGGCTGCGGCCGCAGGTGTTCGCGGAAGTCCGCCGCAACGACGCCATCCGGCAGTGCGACAACTGCCAGCGGATTCTCTATTACATTCCCCCTCCCGCCGCGGCCGCGTCGGCGGAACCCGCCGGCGCGTGAGAGATCTGTTCAGCCAGGGCGGCGATCGCGGCCGCATCAACGTTTGGATCGACGGCGGCGCCCGCGGCAACCCCGGGCCCGCCGGCTACGGCGTGCATGTGGAAGATGCCGGCGGCGCCGTGCTCGCGGAGCTGCACGGAGCGCTCGGCATCGCCACGAACAATGTCGCCGAGTACAACGGATTGCTCGCGGCGCTGCAGTGGGCCATCGATCACGGCTACGGCGAAGTGCACGTGCGCGCCGACTCGGAGCTGCTCGTGAAGCAGATGCGCGGCGAGTACAAGGTGAAGCACGACGGACTGAAGCCGCTCGTGGCGCGCGCGCGCCTGCTGATGATGCAGCTCGGGCGCGTCGACTTCGAGCACGTGCGCCGCGAGTTGAACAAGAACGCGGACCGTCTGTCGAATCTCGGGATGGACGAGGCGGAAGCGGCGCCGTGAGCGTTCCGGGCAAATACGTGCTCGCGATCGACCTGGTACGCGAAGGCGTGACGTGGTTCAGCGAGGCCGGCGTCGCGCCCATGCGCATCGCCTTCAAAGTCACGGCCTGACCGCTCAGGGCACGGCGATGCCGGCGATCAGGCGACCGGTGCGGGCGCCTTCAGCGCGGTACGAGTAGAAGCGGCCGGGATCGCACGCCGTGCACAGCCCCGACTCATGAACCTGCGCCGCCGGTATTCCCGCCTGCTCGAGGATGCGGCGGTTGATGCGCGCCACGTCCAGCTTCCAGTGGCCGTCGCCGTCGGGGGTGAATCCCTCGGACGCGGCGTCCGAGTACGCCGATTGCGCGAACGCATCGCGGACGCGCGCGTCGACCTGATAACAGCACGGCGCGATCGAGGGTCCGAGCGCCGCAACCAGGGTTGACGGATCGAATCCAAGCGCAGCCAGGGCCCGCACGGCTTCGGCGGCCACGCCGGCGGCGGTGCCGCGCCAGCCGGCGTGCACGGCCGCAACGGCGCCTTCGCCCGCAATCAGGATCGGCACGCAGTCGGCGATTTGCACCGCGCATGCGATGCCTGCGGCCGCGGTGATTATCGCGTCGGCGTCCACGCCGCGCGATGGCAGCGCTTCGCGCGGGTCGGCCACAAGCACGCCATTGCCGTGCACCTGCCGGGCCCGCACGAGATGGGCGGGATCGACGCCGAGATCCGACGCGAACACGTCGATGTTCGCGCGCCGCGGCGCCGGATCCGATGGCAACTCCAGTTGACGCGTCGAGAACAGATGCCGCGCACGGGACGCCAGCGGCATGCACTCGAGATATTCACGCGAATTGTGCTGAACCCATCGAAATGCCGCATCCATCCCAACACCCGTTGGCGATTTTCTCACGCGGGTGGCTCTCAAACCGCTCAGCGTGGTGTTGGCCGGCGCGCTGCCAACGAACCGCGCCCCGGCCTCCACTCAGCAAACTTGGTCACAGGCCCAAGTCAGGACCTTCAGGACAACTTTTGCCGCCCTCCCATATACCCCGAAATAACCAGCGTATACGGGGGTGCCTGACAAGGACTCGAACCAGCGCTCCAGTGCGGATTTCGGTTGCAGCTCGCGTATCACAGCATCGAGCTCTTTACCGAATTCAGCCGTGGCTGCGGGCGCTGCTACGCGGTTGAACAGGTTGCGTATCCCGCCCGCCGCATTTATCGTCTGAACCGCCTCCGCCGGAGCGGTCCCCCTGATCCGATCCATAAGCATCTTGTCGAGCTCAGGCGTCCATCTCCCTCCCTGCTTCCACTTTGTTATTACGCTGATAATCGTAGCCTGAGCGGCCACGAACTCGCGCTTGAAGGCGTTAGCTCGAGAGCGTGCGGCGTCGAACTCTGCGCGCGTGATTTTTGGTTTCCGGGCAAGGGCCGTCAGATCGGCGTCGAACTTGTCCATAGCCGACGCCAGCAGGATTTTTCGTCGAGCGGGTCATCAGCGTTCATCTCGCGCTACCACTGTCACCGCCAGGGTTCCCGCGCCGCGCACCATCGCGTCGGCGGCACGGCCCCTCACCCGCGAGTCTTTGAACCAGGTCCGGTCAACCGTGAACGATCCCACGGCGGTGCATCTCAGAACGAAACGGCTCGCGCTGCCGACTGTCGTGGCGATTTTGTCCAGATACTGGTAACGGTCGTTGGCGACATCGAGCATCGTCCCCGCCGTACCCATGATCAGATTGGTCGCCCCATCGCCCTGCGCGGTGACGCTGATGGTGTCGCCCACTCGACACGTGGGGCGTCCGCCAGCCACGAAATGGATCCCGAAGCCGATCTTGTTCACACGCGTCTTGAACGCTTTGATTCTGAACGTTTCCTCCCCGACCAGGAACTTCACGTGAATGGTCGCGCCGTCCTGATCCGGCGCCGACGCGGCGCCGACGAGAATGTAGATGGAGCTGTTCGATCCATGGATCCTCCTTCCGGTCCGGACCGAGAACGATGGATCCGACGACTCCACGCCCGTTGCGAGGTCCATGAACTGTCCCTTCACGACGATCGAGTTCTCGACGTTTGCGTCGACGAACACGGGAATGGTGTCGGTCCGCGAGAAGGTCACGCCGTGCGCCACGATGGACGTGACGCTGGCATGGACATCAGCCGCGAAGCACAGCGAGCCGACCGCGGCGCTCGTTGCCACAAGAGCGAGTGGGAGGAACAGCGTCACGCGATGATCGAGTGCGAGAGTATTCCTCATATTTGTCCTCACGAAAGAGTTATCGTTGGGTGCTTCATCGGCGTTCACCTCGCGTAACCACCGTGACCGCCAGGGTTCCTGCGCCGCGCACCGCCGCGCCGTGAGCGCGACGGTGCAGTTGCGACCCATTTCCCGCCGAACACGTCCGGCCGGTGTTTCGTCCGGAACGGCCGCTAAAGACCGCAGTATCCGCCGTGGATGCCCTGTGCCAGACACGTCACGGCCTGGATCAGCGACACCGTCCGTACGGTGCGGAGGCCACGGGTCAGGGCGAGGACCGGCTGACCGAGGAGTGCTTCGACCATCGGATCGATCAGCGATCGCCAGGCGGCCTTCTTCGTTCGCACGCTCCGCACACGGGCGTCGATATCGGCGGCGATGTCCGCCGTCCCGCGCGAGATCGATTCGAGGAACTTGCGCGGGCCCCCCTCCTCCTGCACCGCCTGCAGATCCTGGCTTCTCCCGGCTCTCCTGAGAGCATCGGCCACGGTTTGGTCGAGCTCCGCGGTCCACTTTCCGGCCGCCTTCACCTTCGAGATTGCGCTCGCGACCTGGCGCTCCAATTCGGGCAGAAGCGCTTTCACGCCATCGGCCTGCCGCTGAAGGGCGTTGATCTCGGCTTGTGTCACCTGCGCTTTGTTGCCGAGACCGGCCGACTGGCGATCGAATGCCTGAAATTGATCGCGGATCCGCGCGAGCGCGCCGGCCTCTGGGGTCATGGCCGCCGATGGCGCCTTCTGCGCGTCGATAGCGCTGCCTGTGACCGCGAACGCCACCGCGAGACCGGCGACGATCCTTTTGAATCCGTCTCTCATCGTGGTTCCTCCATTGTCACTGTGCCGCTGTGAACAGACGATAGGCAGCATTATTGGCATCTCTCGGTTGCGTTCGCCTTGCTGGTCCCCAGCTTGGCCCGTGCAAGCGCAAGCTCCTTTTCGAGGCGCACGATGTTCGCTTCAATGTCGGTGACAGTCTTGCGAGCGTTTTGACAGATCTTGGTCTTGGCTTCGCACCCGGCTTCGATGCGCTTGGCTAGGGACTTCGCCTTGGCCGACGCTATGGCACAGAAGCGGTGTTGTTCGGCGAGCACCTTGTCAGCGCACTGGCCTGGTGTTAGGTCGCCGCAGTACTGGTCGTGTTGAAACCGGGTATGCTTGTTGTACTTATCCATCGGGCTGCCGGCGGGCGGATTGTCGAGATTCATGCACACCTGAAATCCAGCAGTCGCCGCCGCGACGGCCTTGTCGTACTCCGCCTGGCAGGCGCCAGTTCCCAGCTTGACCTTCCTGATGTCCGAGAGCTCGTCGATGATCCGGGAAGCGATCTTGCTCTTGATTTGAGCGTCGACAGCCGCCTTGGTTGGAGCCTGGGCCAGCACGTGGGCCGACACGGCCAAGATTCCGAGCAGAGCAGAAAAGCCGACTGCACGACGTACGATGTGAGTCTTCATCGGTTCCTCCGTTGTTCATGAGTTGGTTGGCGCATTTAGTGGCGATGGCGCAAAGAGATCGAAAAATGGAGAGTCATCGCTCGATCCTCGCGCCATCGCTCGTGGACACTCACCCCGATCTGAAGGCGTTACCGCTGCTCGGCATAAACGTGTTTCCTCTCTAGCTTTCCCCCTTTGCGGAATAGGTCGAGCCTACGGTTCTCCGTCAGTCGGCTATAGTTCTGCGGATCGAAGGTGTTCTCGGGAACCGTCTGAATAGTGGCGCCATCACTGTTCGCCTTGCAGGTGTCCTTCCCGTTCGTAACGTCGTTGTAGCTGCAACCAGAGAGGCCTCCACAACCAAACGGACAGACAGATTTCCGGTCTTCCTTAGGGGTCATCACATCCTTCCAGCACCTCAACACCTTGGTGCTTTGGTTGAAGTCGGGGTTGTAGTCGTCCGGGCACTTTACGCCGTTCTTCGGATCGAGCGCGCCAGTGGAGAGAAGGGTGGAATCATCCCAAGCGGTGACAGCCGCCTTGGTTGCAGCCTGGGCCAGGATGTGGCCCGAGACGGCCAGGATTCCGAGCAGAGCAGAAAAGCCGACCGCACGACGCACGATGTGAGTCTTCATCGATTCCTCCATTGTTGGTGAGTTGGTTGACGCATTTAGTGGCGAACGGTGATCGGTCTGATGACGGTTTGCCCGCCCATCCGTGCGGTGATCGTCAGGGTCCGGGCCTGCGGCACGGGGCTGGCGACCACCTGAAACGTCTGCGGGTTGCTGGCGCTGCTCGTGAAGGTCAGGTTGACGCTTTCCTGGGCGCTGGGCCCTTCACGCGTGATCGGGCCGACGATCGTGCGGAACCGCACGACCTGGGGATCGCTGCCGGTCAGCGCGACCGTTGTAGCCTCGAGCGGCCGGCCGTTCAGCGTCACGGTGCCGGTTGCGGTGAACGGCCCTACTGCTGCTTGAGGGACCAACGTCAGCGCCGTGATCTTCAGCGACTCGATCGTGAAGGTGGCCGTTTGGGTTTCATCGCCATACTTCGCCGTAACGTTGCACGGAGAGTTTGTAGAGCCAGACAGGGAACCCTTCGACCGAATCCAGAACGTGGCGCTGTCGAGGCCGCCTGGAATCGTTAGCCTGGGCGGGATCACCGTCGCGGACAGACCCCCGCGTTCTCCACTGCCAGCCGCAACGACCGGACACGTCGAGAGCACCACGGCGATCCCGCCCCGAATGGCCGGACGAAGCAATCGGACGGTGCCGGAGATGTCGCCATCGGCGGCGGCCGCAATGCTCGTCGTCCGATTCAGCGAAACGGACCCGAGCCACGGCAACGTCGCTTCGGGTCTCGACGCCGGTTTGGTTGGCGGCGACTGGAATGGCACGGCGATCGTGCCGGTGCCCATGCCCAGATTCAGAATCATCCCGGCGAGGACCAGCGCGATCTTGGGACCTATCCTTTCTCCGAGTGCCATCGCGTCGGCCTTCCGAAGGACCTCATTGACGGATCCCGATCCGGAACGTGTCCAGGGTGTAGGTCGCACCAGATTCGGCGCCCCTCGGTCCGATCCAGAACTTCACCGTGTGCTGCACGCCCGTTGGCGAGGCGCAGCCATCTCCGGGCTCCGCACGCAGCGGAAGCTCGAACGGGATCCCGGGGCCTGCGTGGGTCCTCATCGTGCCTTCACCGGGGTTTTTGGAGTCTGGGTTGACATTTGATGCTCCCTTCCTCAGTTTCGAGTGGCCTGTGGCGTTACCACGCGCGTGGTACGCCATTCACTTGCGACGATCTCGTGGCCCTCGACGTCGATCGCGACGATGCGCCACCACAACGTGCCGTCGCTTGTCCTGTCTTTCAGCCAGAGCGGCGACCGGTAGATCCCCACGCCCGCAGGTACCAGCGCCGCAAGCACCAGTGTTCTTTGCCCATCGAGAATCTCGAGCCGGTACACGACTGTCCCGCCTGTTTCGAGCCACGTGAACTCAATCGCGCGATCGGCCGGCAGCGTGGCCCCATCGGCCGGCAAAACCAGCGCGACCGCGCCCGTCACCGGGCCATCGAGGTTCGCCCCGCCGACGATGTAACGGAGCGCCGGCATCGAGAAGCCGGCAATGGCCCCGCTGTGGACGAGGCCGGCCCCCGCGCCCACGGCGGCGAGGCTCGAATCCGCCTCCTTGTCGTCGCTCGCCTCGACGCGCAGCAGGATCAGGTAGGTGCCGTCGCCAGTCGTGGGCAGGCGGGCCGGATCGGGACCCGGCAGCGTGTAGCGCCCGGTGGGCGGCAGGAAGACGTTGAAGCGTTCGATCTCCGCGTAGCGGCGCTGCCGGCCCCGTTCTTCGATGGGCAGCGTCGCCTCCGTCAGCAGGTCCCGTGGTGTGGGCGGCTCGTCGCCCGGCAGGACCACTTCCCAGCGTCCCTTGAGCCGGCCCGTACCGGTAAACGTGAGGTCGGCCTTCAGTGCGGGAGGGCGCTGGCCCGGGCGCACGAACAGCACCGGATCGTCGCTCGCGAACGCCAGCCGGACGTCGACCAGCGAGAACGGAACGCGTGCGCCGCCGCCAGCCAGCCGGCAGGTAACGGCCACGTATTCGTCACGTCCCCCGCGCGTGCTGATGAAGCGGCGCACATAGAAGAACGTCGACGTCTGCCCGGACTGCGCCGCCTGATAGGCGCGCCTGGCGACGGACGGCGGAATCGACATGATGTCGGTGAATCCGCCCGTGCCGCTCAGTCTGGACTGATCGAATCGAAACGGCAGTTGGCCGAAGATGGTGGCCGGATCGCATTTGCTGCCGATGTCGGGCGCCGCCGGGATGAGTTCGCCGCACCAGAACGCCTCGGCGGGCGTCTGGTTGACCAGGCCGCCAAACGTCAAGAAGACCGTCGTCGCCCCCTGCGTGTTAACGTTGACGCCCGACGGGTTCACGCGCACCGCGGCGGAGGCCGGAGCACGTCCGGCCAGCGTCAATCCGCAGATGAGAAGAGTCAGGGAACACACTCGTGTCATTTAGAACACCCGCAGGTTCAGACCGGTGCTCAACGACCACGCGCGGCTCTGGTCGTTCAGCCCAGCCGATTGGTTGATAGCCGCGGCGGAACGCCGGCTGAAGCGAATGAAGACCTGGCCTTGCAACCGATCGCGCTTCGCGGGCCACAACGCGACGTTCTGCGAAATCTGCAGGTTGGCGTCGGTCGATCGGTTCTCATTCGTCTCGGCCTGGTCGCGCGTCCAGGTCA
Source organism: Vicinamibacterales bacterium (assembly GCA_040902895.1). Taxonomy (GTDB): domain Bacteria; phylum Acidobacteriota; class Vicinamibacteria; order Vicinamibacterales; family SCN-69-37; genus JALYRV01. The sequence goes on from JBBDWL010000076.1 coordinate 43,954, forward strand.
AGGCGACGAGGGCGGCGATCGCCGTCCTTGCGGCTGGCCGCCAGTTGCCCGCCACACCCAGACGGCGCGTGACGTCGACGCGTGATATCTCGAAATTCTCCGCGCCTTCGAAAGCGATCTCGGTGGTGAGATCGAACGCCGCGTGCGGCATCACGCCGAGTGTCACGTTGTTGGTTAGGTTGGCCAGGTCCGCCAGCGCGCGGCCGACCTGCCGGTTGTCCTGAAACGAGCGGTTGAACCGGTACCCCGCCCGCCATTTCGCGTGCTGCCACTCCACCCCGATTGCCTGATTGGTACTCAGTTGATCCGGGATCTTCGACGGCTCGTCGAAGCCGCCATCGACGGGTATCGAGACGCCGAACTGATGCGTGCGCGAGAGTTGATACGTGATGGTGGGCAGCGCCGCTTGCGGCCGACTCGGATCGCGGCCGAGCGTTGCCAGCGGGAGCATCGTCTCGAGCACCGTCATGTCCGTTTGTGTTTCGAGGATCGACGCGATCCCGTCGAGGTTGTCATGCGATCTAGCGGTGGCGAGCCGAGCGCTGAACGATCCGATATTCGCGGTGGCCTCGACCACGTTCTGCAGGATGTCGGCACGCGCCGTTGGGGCGGCGACACTGCGGTAGAGCGGATCGGCGCGTTCGTGCCGGTAACCCACCACCACCGAGGCTGTCGCGGTCTTGCCGACCCGTTTGTTGTGGATGAGGGCATAGCTCGCATCGAGATAACGCGCGTCCTTTTCTTCTTCGCGAACGGCAACAATCGGCAGGGTCCGGTCGAGCAGCGGATCGGTGGGGTTCTGAAAACGGCTGCGCGCGAAGCCGGCGTCGAGCCAGAAGCGTCCCTGCGCGTCGCTGGCCCCGACGCGGACGCCGATCCCGCGGCTCGTCTCGGCGTCGTTCACCACGCCTTGCGCGAATCCCGCGACAGGCTGGAGGGATCCGTCGAGGATTGACGCTTCGAGACGGAACGCGCCCGGTCGCGCGGGCCTCGCTTCCACACCGAGGGTCGCGCTGCGAATCCGGTGGTCGCTGCTCTCGACGCCAGCGATGTTGCTCCAGCCCACGATCGGCGAGCCGTTGACCGCCGCCAATGCAAGATCGGCAAACGGACCAAGGGCCAGGAGCGCCGTCGCCCCGCGACTCGCGAACGACGGTGCGCACCGAAATCCTGGAGAGGCGCTGCTGCAGTTCTGCGCGTTGAACAGGAAGCGGTGGGTCCCCTGGGTGACGTGGCCCAGCGCGAGCTTCGTGCGGCCGTTGCCCAGCTCGAGGATGTAGTCGGCCAAATCTATCGAAGGCGCCTGCTCGCCGAGCTGCCCGAATCGGAGGGCCTCCTCGTGAAGGCTGACGCCGACGACGTTCAGACTCGTCCGCGTCGTCCACCCGGAGCGGACGGATTCGGACTGCAATCCAGCCGTCACCGTCAGGTCCTGAAAGCGCTCGCGCGCCGGGACGCCGGAGGGCGGTGTTTGACTCTGAGCGACCTGGCCTCTCAGTCCGAGCTCGAGCCGTGGCGTCGCGCTCGCCCGCTCGAAGCCTCGGGCGGTCACGACGCGCAGGGGCAATCGACCGATCTCCCTCCACTCGCCCGTGGCGGCCACCAGGCTGACGACCACCTCCTGTTCACCGCTCGGCAGGCGCACGCTCGCGGGCGTGTAATGGAAGGTCGAGCGGTCTTCGACAAACAACCCCGTCCAGTCGGTCGGCCCGATCAGGATCGCCACCCGTCCTTCGCCGGCCGCGGGAGGCCGGGTCAAACGCAGCTCGATCCTCTGATCCCCTCGAATCCACTGCGCCGCCGGCCAACTCCCGGTCACGGCCAGTGGGGCTGCCTCGGGTTGCTGCGCCGCGGACGCCACGGCCCGCATCAGAAACGCGGCCGCCAGCGTGGCTGTACGGATCACTGTTCCCACCGTCGATTTCCCGCGAAGCGCAGTTGGCTGGACCATCCTTAACCCTTCTGCTAGACTCAGCGGCCTACCAACTCCTGGATCGGGTTTCTCTTCGCGTGGCGGGATTCTGTCCGTTGGAGGCGTAGCGCGTCCTTAAGGTCCGTCTAAATCCGGCTAAATTTTTCTAAAGAGCCTGGCCATGATCGAGAGTGACCGTAGATTCAGGGTCTTCTACGAATTCGGTCCCTTCCGCCTCGATCAGCAGAAGCTTCGTCTGATGCGTGATGGCGAGATGGTCGCGGTGCCGCCGAAGGCGCTCCAGGCGCTGCTGCTGCTGGTGTGCAATCCGGGGAAGTTAATAGAGCGCGAGACGTTGATCGAGGCGATCTGGGCCGACACGTGTGTCGAAGATGCCAACCTGACGGTCGCGATCTCTCAGCTGCGCAAGGTACTCGGCCAGAGCGGCGACACGCCGGAATACGTCGCGACGGTTGCCCGAGCCGGTTATCGGTTCATTCCCGACGTGCGGGAGGTGCGCGAGGCGCCCGCGATGCCGCTCATCGAGCCGCGTGCACCGCCAGTTGTCGAAGAGCCCGAGGTGCCGATCGGCAAGGAACCCGCACCCCTGGCCTTCCAGAATCCCCGGCCCTCGCGCGAGCTTATCGAGGAACAAGGCTCCACACCCTCCGTCCGCCGGACCTGGCCGTGGCCTATCGCGGCCTTCGGGATCGTCGCCGTCATGGGCGCGGGAACCTGGGCTTTCCGCGGATCGAACGACACAAGGGCCATCGTGGCGCGGCCACGCTCACTTGCTGTCCTGCCGCTGAAGTCGTTCATCGGGGGAACAGCGGACGAGGAGCTGCGCCTGCGCATCACCGATGCACTGATTACGAGACTCGGGAATGTGAACGGCATTTCCGTGCGTCCGACCACGTCGATCCTGACCTTTGCCAGAGGGAATACCGAGACGCGTGACGCTGGACGACAACTGTCGGTGGATGCGGTCTTGGACGGCAGAATCCAGACCGAGGGCGAGCGAGTGCGCGTCACGCTCCAGCTCGTCTCCGTTGGCACGGGCGAAACCCTGTGGTCCGGACAGTTCGATGGCGCCACGAACGGCACGCTCGACTTGCAGGATCAAATCGCCGCGCAATTGCTCCCGCGCCTGGCGCATCAGGCCGGTCTCGGCGCCAATTCGACGACCAACGCCGCCGCTTACGAGCTGTACTTGAAAGGCCGGTATCTGTGGAACAAGCGGACTGCTGAAGGAAGCCGGGGGGCCATCGAGTACTTTGACCAGGCCATCGCCCTCGACTCGAGTTTCGCGTTGGCCTATACCGGTCTGGCCGACGCCTATTCGATGCTCGCCAATGATGGGAACCAGCTCAGCCGTGACGAGGGCTACGCGCAGGCGAAGCGGATGGCGGAGCAGGCGCTGGCGATCGACCCAGGCCTGTCGGAAGCGTATGCGGCGTTGGGATGGATCCTGACGAGACACGAATTCAATTTTGCGGCCGCCGACCAGGCATTTGCCCGCGCGATCGCGCTCAACCCCAGCAACGCTGACGCGTATCACTGGCGGGCGTTGAATTTTCTGGCATTGGGAAGGACCGACGAATACCTTGCAGCCATGGAAACCGCGCGACAACTTGCGCCGTTGACCAGGCCGCTCGCGCGAAACTATTACGATGTTGTGCTCACCAAGGGAGGGTGCGCGAAGGCGTTTGAATACCTGGAGCGCTTTCATGCGCTCTACGATCCCTCCGAAGGGGAGCGGATAGAGCTATTCGGTCGCCACCATGTTCTGTGCCGCGAATACGAGCGGGGCCTTGCGATCCTGACGCGGATTCCGACCGAGCGAATTTCCCTCGCTGCCAGGGCGTATCTAGCCGTTGCGTATGCCAGGGCAGGCAGGCGGCAGGAGGCCCTGGACATTCTCAAGCGATTTCGAGCGGACTTTTATTTGAGATCCTACATTCATGTCGCGCTCGGCGAGTTCGATGCCGCGTTTGTCTCACTCGAGAAAGCCATCGATGAGCGCGAAGGCCGATGTGTCAGGCTGAAATACGACCTGCTCCTTGCCCCCCTTCGGGCCGATGCCAGGTTCAGTAAGCTGCTCGCGAGGGTCAATCTGCCCGGATGAGGAGCACGGTCCCGCTGCGGCGCTGACGCGCGCGCGCCTGCCGGCAACTCCAGTTGCACCCGTCAAAAACAGGTACTTGCGACACGGAACCAACGGTCCGCAGAGGAGTTACGCACGCCCGTTCTGGGTTTGCGCAGGGAAACCCTTCCGTCCTTTAGCAACGCCAGTTGTCACTTTCCCGGACGGACCAGAGACCCCCACACCGAGCCGATCATCCAACACGCGCGGCTGCAATAGCTTGCAGGCGCGCAACGCGGTCGCGCCAGGATGGCGCTCCGCTTGCCATCACGAGCGGCATGGAGATCAAATTCGTTCTCAACGACAAGGGCACACCCGCGGGGAAACTGGCCGACGCCGAGCTGCATTTCACGAGCGGTCCGCTCGCGGGGCTCAAGCTGATTGGATTCGCCGTGTGGGAGGGCAAGCGCGGCGGCCGCAACGTCACGTTCCCGGCTCGAACCTATTCGGTCAATGGCGAGCGCCGCAGCTTCTCGCTCCTGCGCCCAAGCACTGATGCCGGCGCCCAGGAATCGCTGCGCGATCGCATTCTCGAAGCCTACGGCGCCTTCGCCGCAGAGACGGCGGTGGCCTAGGAGATTGACTCCACGAGTTTCTGGTTCTCTCGCGCGCGTTTGGCCGGCAGCGTCCACTCGGCGCGCAGCGACTTGTCGAGCTCGCTGCGGAAGAACGTCGACCGCTGGCCGCCGTCGATGATGTCCCACGGCAGCACCGGATCGGTCTGGCGATCGCGGAACACGAAAAAGTCGGCGTCGACGCCCGTCTCGGCGACGGCCGCCCGCCAGTTGCCGCCGTTGCGCTCGGCTTCGACGATGGCGGGGGCGACGCGGCGATCGCCGAGTGACATCAGCGCCTGGTAAAACGAATGCCGCTCCGATTTGATGTTGAAGTACACGTTGTCGACGCCCGCCGTGAGCTCGCGCATGCGGCGGATCTTCCGTTCGATGACATCGGGCCGCTCCATCGGCAGCCACTGGTACGCCGTGCCCGGTTTCGGCACAAGAGGGTTGACGCTGGCGATGATGCGGCCGATCCGGCCGCGCTCGCGCGCGTGCGCCAGCATCCGCTCGTGCAGTTGCAGCGTGAGGTCGCGGATGGCTTCGAGATCTTCATCCGTTTCGGTCGGCAGTCCGATCATGAAGTACAGCTTCAGGTTCTCGATGCCTTCCGAAAAGATCATGTCGGCCGCCGCCAGAATCTCGTCGTTGGTCACCGTCTTGTTGATGACGCGGCGCAGGCGATCCGATCCGGTCTCGGGCGCAATCGTGAGCGAGCGCTCTCCACTCGCCTTGAGGCGGCGTACGATGCCGGGCGTCAGATCGTCGAGGCGCAGCGACGCCGGGCTGATCGAGTAGCCGAGCTCCGCAAGCCCGTCGAGGATCTCTTCAATCTGCGGGTGATCGCACAGCGCGATCGAGACGAGTCCGGCCTTGTCCGAGTACGGCTTGGCCGAGCGCGCCAGCGCCAGAATGCGGTCGGCGGGAAATGCGCGCACCGGCAGATAGTTGTAACCAGCCCAGCAGAACCGGCACAGGTTCGCGCAGCCGCGCACGACTTCCACCAGAAAGCGCGATCCGAACTCGGTGTCGGGCGTGAAGATGGTCGTGGCGGGCGGGTCGAGCGCCTCCGTGGTGCGCACAGCCGCCTTTCTCACGATCGGCGGGGCGCCGGTACCGGCCTTCGGCTCGAATGCCGCAATCCGGCCGTCGTCCGAATAGCGCACGTCATAGAACGACGGCACGTAGAACCCGCGCTGTCCGGCAAGGGTGCGCAGCGCCTGCTCCCGTTCGTACTCGCCGCCCCTCGACTGGCTCAGGGCGTCGGCGAGCGCCGGCACGAGTACTTCCCCTTCGCCGGCGGCGATGACGTCGGCAAACAGCGCGAGCGGCTCCGGGTTCACGAACGTCACGGCGCCGCCGATGACGATCAAGGGGTGCCGGCTGGTGCGGTCTTTCGCATAGACCGGAATGTTGGCGAGGCCGAGCATCGTGAGCACGTTCGTGTAGTCCCATTCGAACGACACCGAGAACGCGAAGACATCGAAGTCGTTGACGGGGCTTTGCGACTCGATGGTGACGAGCGGCAGGCGCCGGTCCCCCATCGCCTTGAGCTCCTGCTTCGGCGGCAAAAACACCCGCTCGCACACCACATCGTCACGCGAATTGAGGAGGCGATAGACGGTCTGGAGGCCGAGGTTCGACATCCCGACGAAATAGGTGTTGGGGAACGCGAGCGCGACGCGCAGCCGGCCGGCGTGGTCTTTCTGGACGTAGCCGACTTCGCGGTCGAGCGTTTCGATCGCGGCGCGACGGGGATCGTACGGGCCAGACCTGTCGCGGGGCGCTTCGGAACGGCGCCTGCCGCCGGGGTTCGGAACGAAACCCGGTCTGCGACTGGTGCGGGGGGGCTTGCGGCTGTTCGGCACAGATCTTTCGGCGGAGCGCTTGCCCCGCGCCATCAGCCTGCCGCGAATGTGTCGTCCATCCGTGAAGTGCGCCTCAGCAGAAGGCGCTCACGGCGGCCGTGGATCTATCTACTTTACCTCTCTTGTCGGGGCTCTGCCCCGAACCCCGGCTCGTCGCTCGCGGGGCCCCTGCGCCCCGCTCCGCTCCTCGCACGCGAATGATGCGGCTGCTACTCGCCCTGGCGGCGGAGGAACGCGGGCACGTCGAGGTCGGATACAGGCTCGAACTCAGCGCCCGGGGCGGTCTCATCACTCGCGGCTGGCGCGGGCGTGGCCGGAAGCTCGAGCACGGCTCTGCGAGTGAACGAAAAGCCCGACAGTCGAGAGCCGCCGTTGACCGCGACCGGCTCTTCGGTCTGCTCGCGCCACGACGTATAGCTTTGAAGATCGACAGGCGTTGGCGCGGCGCTGGCCGAGGGCATGTGCATGGCGGCGGCGGTGTCGAAGCCGGTGGCAATGACCGTGATCTTCACGCGCCCTTCCATCCGCGGGTCCACCACCGCGCCAAAGATGATGTTCGCGTCTTCGTGCGCGGCTTCCTGGATGATGGCCGAGGCCTCGCTCACTTCGACGAGCGACATGTCTTCGCCGCCGGTCACGTTGATGATGACGCCGCGCGCCCCGCGCACCGACGCATCTTCGAGCAGCGGGCTCGAGATGGCCGCGTTGGCGGCATCGATCGCGCGGTTCTCGCCCGACGCCGTACCGGTGCCCATGATCGCCAGGCCCATGTGCGACATGATCGTCTTGACGTCCGCGAAGTCGAGATTGATCAGGCCGGGCACGAGAATCAGATCCGAGATGCCCTGAATCGCCTGCCGCAGCACATCGTCAGCCGTGGCGAAGGCGTCGACGAGCGCGGTCTGCCGGGCGATCGTCGCCAGCAGGCGCTCGTTGGGAATGGTGATGACCGTGTCAACGCACTCGCGCAGTTCGGCGAGACCACGTTCGGCCTGCGTCAGGCGCTTGCGCCCCTCGAATTTGAACGGCTTGGTGACCACGGCAATCGTCAGCGCGCCCAGCTCGCTTGCCAGGCTCGCGATGACCGGCGCCGCGCCGGTGCCGGTGCCGCCGCCAAGGCCGGTCGTCACGAACACCATGTCGGCGCCGTCGAGCGCCTCGATCAATTTTTCGGTGTCTTCGAGTGCCGCCTGCCGGCCGATGTTGGGATCGGCGCCGGCGCCGAGTCCTTTCGTCAGCTTGCCGCCGATCTGCACCTTCACGGGCGCGGCGTTGAGCGCGAGCGCCTGAACGTCGGTGTTCGCAACCATGAACTCGACGCCGTCGAGACCTGCCTTCACCATGCGGTTGACGGCATTGCTGCCGCCGCCGCCGACGCCGATCACCTTGATGCGCGCGCCCAGGCGTCCATCTTCATCAAGCTTGAGGCGAAGTGATTCCATGTGGTGTCCTCTCAAAAGAATTCCTTGAACAGGGTCCTGAGCCGTCCGGCCATCCGGCCGAGCGCGCCGGCGCCGGCGCGCGCGGTGTCGCCCGCCAGGTGGCTGTGTCCGTACATCGTGAGTCCCACGGCGGTCGCGAACGCGGGGTTGTTGACGTGGTCGGCAAGTCCGCCGACGCCCGCGGGACATCCGCGGCGCACCGGCAGGTCGAAGATCTGTTCGGCGATTTCGGCCATGCCTTCGAGCATCGCGCCGCCGCCCGTGATGACGATGCCCGAGTTCAGCGATTTCTCGTAGCCCGCGCGGCGGATCTCGTCCCACAGCAGGTGGCAAATCTCCTCGGCGCGCGGCTGCAGGATTTCAGAGAGAATGCGGCGCGCCATCACGCGCGGCTTGCGCCCGCCGACGCTCGGCACGTCCATCGTTTCGTCTTCGCCGACCATCGACGTCAGCGCGCAGCCGCTGCGGCGCTTGATCTTTTCGGCATCCGGGATCGGCGTGCGAAGGCCGACCGCAATGTCGTTGGTGAAGTGATCGCCGCCGACGGCGAGCACGCCGGTGTGCCACAAGCTTCCCCGCTCGAAGATCGCGAAGTCGGTGGTGCCGCCGCCGATGTCGACGAGGGCAACGCCGAGCTCCTTCTCGTCGGCCGTCAGCACGGCATCGCTCGCCGCAAGCTGTTCGAGGATCGTCTCGCCCACCTGCACGCCGGCCCGATTCACGCAGGCGACGATGTTCTGCATCGATGAGGCGCTGCCGGTCACCACATGCACGTTCACTTCGAGCCGGCTGCCGGTCATGCCCACAGGCGCCCCGATGCCGTCCTGCTCGTCGACGACGAAATCCTGCGGCAGCACGTGCAGGATCTCGCGTCCGCTGGGCAGCGAGACGGCCTTGGCGGCGTCGATGGCGCGGCGCACGTCCTCGCGCGTGATTTCGCGGTTCTTGCCGGCCACCGCCACCACGCCGCGGCTATTGAACGCCTTGACGTGCGCGCCCGACAGCGCGAGGTGCACCGAATCGATCTCGATGCCGGCGGTCAGCTCTGCCTCTTCGATCGCTTTCTTGATCGATTCGACCGCGGCCTCGAGATTGACCACGATGCCGCGCCGGATGCCGCGCGAATCGGCCAGTCCGATCCCGATGATGTCGACGCCCCCGTCGTCCATGATCTCGCCCACAATGGCGGCCACCTTCGCGGTTCCGACATCAAGTCCGACCAGGTAACGTTCTCGTCGTCTCATTTTTTCTCCGGCGGGGACCCGTGCACCCCGCCTAGCTGGTTCACCCGCCTGCGCTTCGCTGCGGCGACTGCTCGCGGGGCCCCAACGCCCCGCTCCGCTCCTCGGCGATCCGTACTCAATAGCGCGCCAACGCCTGCTGAGGCTCGCCCGCCGGCGCCGGCATCTTGCGCGGCCGTACGTAAATCCGCTCGTCGAACCGCAGGTCGACGTAATCGATGTCGTCGAGACGCTCGCGCAGCGTCGGCGCGAGCGTGAGATACGACTTCAGCCGCTCCACGAACTGCGTCTCGCCGATGTGCAGCAGCGCGCGATCGCCGTCGAGCAGCACCACGGCGTTGTGCGCGTCAGAGACGTCGATCTGCGAGACGCGCGGACCGATGCGGGCATCCGCCGATGTGGCTTCGATGACCCGCGCGGCCAGAAACGCGCGGGCCGGGTCGATGAGAAATCCGGTCTGCCGCGGATCACCACGCAACCCGTCGACGATCGGCAGGTCGTACTGCGCGTGCTGAGGGCCGTGCTCCTCGATGACGATGCCCGATGCATCGATCAGGAACAGACGGGCGTCGATGCGCGCGAGCCCCATCGGGCGGCGCTCGGTGACCGCGATCTCGACGGTCGACGGCAGCACGCGCCGCAGCGACGCATTCGCCACCCACGGGCTCTGCAGCAAGCGCAGGCGATAGGCATCGAGGTCGGCCGTCAGGATGTGATCGCCGCGCAGTCCGTCGAGCAGCGCTTCGAGCTCGCCCTGCGACAGCTTCTCGGCGCCCTTCAACGCCAGATGCTGCACGCGCAGCTGCGGCATGCCGAGCGCGGCGCCGATGCCCTTGAACGCGCCAATGGCCAACACGACGCCGATCACCGCAACGCGAATCGCGGCCCAGCTGATCGCCGCGCGCCATCCACGCCTGCCGGTCGGCCGCACCTGGGCGCGGCGGAACCGTTTGTCCGCCGGCGCGCGGACGCCTGCGGCGCGTGCTGTCGCCCGCGCGCTCATGACGTGCCCCCGCGCGCGCGCAGCAGCTCGAGAAGGCGCGGACCTGACTGGTGGATGGAGCCGGCGCCGAGCGTGATCATGAGATCGCCCGGCTCGGCCATCGCGGCCAGGCGCCGCTCGACAGCGGCCAGGGTCGGCTCGAGCACCACGCGGCCGGGCGCGTGGCGCTCGACTTCAGCGCGCAGGCCTTCTCCGCTCACCCCCGGGATCGGGTCTTCGCTGGCCGCGTAGATTTCGGTCAACACAATCTGATCCGCTTTCGCGAGCGCGGGTCCGAACTCCTTGAGCAAATCGCGCGTGCGCGTGTAGCGATGCGGCTGAAAGGCCACGACGATCCGCTGCGGGTTCGACGCGCGTGCGGCGTCGATCACGGCGGCGATTTCGGTGGGGTGATGGCCGTAGTCGTCGATCAGCGTCACACCGTTCGCCTGGCCAAGCACCTGGAACCGCCGCTCGGCGCCTGTGAACTCGGCCAGCGCATCTGCGATCCGGGCGAACGGCACGCCCAGTTCGAGTCCCACCGCCACGGCGGCGAGCGCGTTCATCAGGTTGTGATAGCCGGGCACGCCGAGGGTGATGTCGCCCTCACCGCGCGCGCCGGCGGCGCCGTACAGCGCATACCGCACGCGGCACCGCCCGCCAAATCCCGAGAGCGACGGCTCGCTGCCGCGCACATCCGCCGTGTCTGCCGTGAACCCATACCGAATCACGCGCGCGGTCAGACGGGGCAGCACGGACGCCAGCGGCGGATCGTCGGCGCACGCGACCACCGCGCCATAGAACGGCGTCTTGTTCGCGAAGTCGACGAAGGCCTGCTCGATGGCCTCGAAGCTGCCGTAGTTCTCCATGTGCTCCCGATCGAGATTCGTAATCACGGTCACCTGCGGCGACAGCCGCAAGAACGATTTGTCGCTCTCATCCGCTTCCACGACGATGTAGTCGCCCTGTCCGAGCCGCGCGCTGCTGCCGAACGCGCTCAACCTGCCGCCGATCACCGCCGTCGGATCGAGCCCGCCCCGTTCGAGCACCAGTGCAATCATCGCCGTCGTCGTCGTCTTGCCGTGCGCGCCGGCGACGGCGATGCCGAACCGCAGCCGCATCAGCTCGGCAAGCATTTCTGCGCGCGGAATCACCGGAATCCTGCGCTTGCGCGCTTCGGCCACTTCCGGGTTGCCGCTCTGAATCGCCGACGACACGACAACCACGTCGGCGCCGCCGACATTCGCCGCGGCGTGTCCTTCGTGAATCTCGACGCCAAGCCCCTCGAGCCGTGCCGTCGTTTCACTCGCGGCCGCGTCGGATCCGCTCACCCGGTACCCGACGTTGGCCAGCAGCTCGGCGATGCCGCTCATCCCGATGCCGCCGATCCCCACAAAGTGCACGCGGCGTGTGCGGCCTAGCTTCACGCGCACGCTCCGCGTGCCACGTGAATCACCCGATCCGCCTTTGGCCGGCCAGCTCCATCACGCGTTCGGCGATCATGCGCGCCGCGCCAGGCGTCGCGAGGGCGTGCGCCGCGGCGCTCATCCGCGCGCGCAGCCCCGCATCGGCGACGAGCCGCGCGATCTCGGCAGCGAGCAGCGCGCCGGTCATCGCCTTCTGCTCGATCACCACCGCGGCGCCCGCGCGCGCAGTCGCGTCGGCATTCTTCCGCTGGTGATCGTCGGCCGCCGTCGGCAGCGGCACGAGCACGGCCGGCTTGCCCGCGGCCGCCAGCTCCGCGAGCGTTGTGGCACCGGCGCGGCAGATCACCAGATCGGCGGCGTTCATCTCGCGGTCCATGGCATAGAGGAACGGTTCCACCCGCGCCTCCACGCCGGTCCGCCCGTAGGCGTCGCGGACCAGTTCCAGATCGGCTGCGCCGGTCTGGTGAACGATTTCGAGGCCTGGATGCCGCCGTACCAGTTCCGGCGCTGCCTCCACCATGGCCATGTTGATCGCGTGCGCGCCCTGGGAGCCGCCAAAAATCAGAACCCGCGCGGGACGCGTCCCGCGATCGTCACGTTGAACTGCCGCATTCGTTCCCTCCACTGTTTGAAGAAACTCCGCCCGCACCGGATTGCCGCTGACAAACGCCTTGCCGCCGAAATGCTTCGCCGTCTCCGGCCACGTCACCGCCGCCGCGCCGACCAGCCTCGCAAGCGTGCGGTTCGTGAGGCCGGGCACCGCGTTCTGCTCCATGACCAGCGTGGGGATCCGGCGCAGCACCGCGGCCAGCGCCACGGGACCCGAGCTGTAGCCGCCGACGCCAATCACCACGTCCGGTGCGCGCCGCGAGAGCAGACGCCACGCATCGGCGATTCCCACCGGCACCAGCAGCGCGCCGCGCAAGAGCGCGATCGGCGACTTGCCTTTGATGCCGGCGCTCCGAATCACGTCGAGCTCGAACCCTTCGTGCGGCACCACACGCGCCTCGATCCCCGCCGCCGTGCCGGCAAACGTCACCGTCGCGTCTGCGATCCGCTGCAGTTCGCGCGCGACCGCGATCCCCGGGTACAGATGTCCTCCCGTGCCTCCGCCCGCGATGACGACTTTCAACCCCACGGCTCACAGCCACTCACGACGTCGACGTCGCATGCTGCGACACGTTGAGAAGAATGCCCATGCCCATCAGGTTGATGAGCAGCGACGATCCTCCGGCGCTCACGAATGGCAGCGGGATACCTTTGTTCGGCACGAGGCCGAGCACGACGCTGATGTTGAAGAAGGCCTGCAGCACGACCATCGTGGTGAGGCCGATCGCCAGGAACGCGCCGAAGCGATCCGGCGCCAGCACGGCGGCGCGAAACCCGCGCCACGCGATCACGCAGAAACACAAAACGATGAGCGTGGCGCCGATGAAGCCGAGCTCTTCGCCGATGACGGCGAAGATGAAATCGGTGTGAGGCTCGGGCAGATAGAAGAGCTGCTGCGTGCCGTCCATCACGCCCTCGCCGAGCAGGCCGCCCTTGCCGACGGCGATCTTCGCCTGGATGAACTGATAGCCGCAGTTAAGGGGCTCTGCCTCAGGATCGAGAAAGCACAGCACGCGCTTGCGGCGATAGTCGGCGCTCAGCAACACCGCGGCGATCACCGGCAGCATGACCACGGCGGCGCCGAGAATGTACCGGTAACTGAGACCGGCGGCGAAGATCATCACGCCGACAATCGCGAAGATCGACAGCGCCGTGCCGAAGTCGGGCTCGATCACCACGAGGCCGCACAGCAGGCCGGTCGTCATGGCGATCGGCACCAGCGAATAGCGGACTTCGTCGACGCGATGCATCCGCCGCTCGAGAAGCGCGGCGGTGAAGAGAATGATCGCGAGCTTGGCGAACTCCGACGGCTGCAGCGTGATCCCGCCGAACGAGAACCAGCGCTGGCTGCCGCCTCGGGCGGGCATGAAGAGCACGGCCACCAGCGCCAGGGACACGACACCCACGGCAGTCCAGATCACGACTGGCTGCCGCAGGTTGCGGTAGTCGACCCGCATCACGAGCCAGAGCATGAACAGGCCCAGCACGGCCCACGCGCTCTGTTTGAAGAGGTAGTAGTACGGGTTGCCGACCTTGTCCAGGGCCAGGACGGCCGAGGCGCTGTACACCATCACCACGCCGGTGCAGACCAGCAGGAAGGTGGCGAGGAACAGCAACTTGTCGGACTTGAGCTTTCGTGCCATAGAGCCTAAAGTTCAGTGGCCGCCGGGCCGACACACCGTCTACGCGAACCGTCAGCAGTCACCAGTAGGTACCCGGGCGAAGACACCTACCTCACAGGCCGGGGCAGCCTGTGTTCCCAGCGGCGGGTTCTTTACCGCTGTCCTACTGGTGACTGCTCACTGCTCGCGTCGCGTACTCCACTCGTCGCCAAGCCGCCGCACTTCCTCCTTGAAGCTGCGGCCGCGCTCGGCGTAATCCCTGAACATGTCGAAGCTCGCGCAGGCGGGCGCAAGCAGCACCACGCCTCCTGGCGCTGCGGCCGCGAAGGCCGCGCGCACCGCGTCGGCCATCGTCGCGGCCTCGTGCACGGGCAGCTGATCGCCCAGCGCGTCGCGCACCAGCTCGCGCGCTTCGCCGATCGCCACGACCGCCGCCACGCGTCCGCGCGCGGCCTGACGCAGATCCCGGAAGTCGCCTCCCTTGAATCTGCCGCCGATGATCGCGACCACACCGCTGTCGAAACTTTCGAGCGAGCGGCGCGCCGCCTCGATGTTCGTAGCCTTCGAGTCGTTGACGAACCGTACGCCTCCGACTTCCCCTGCGGGCTCGAGGGCATGCTCGAGGCCGTGAAAATCTTCAATCGCCTTCTGCATCGCGCCGGACGTGACGCCGACCAGACTGCCGACGGCGGCCGCGGCCAGAACGTCGTCTACGAGATGCGGCCCAAGCAGCCGAATCGACGACATCGGTACCAGCGGCTCGTTGTTCCCGTTCTGCCGGCGCACAACGTGGTGGTCGTGGACGACGATGCCTTCCTCGATCTGCCCCAGTTTCGAAAAATCGAAGCGGCGCGCGCGGGCACCGCGTGCGAGCGCTTCCGCGGCGTCATCATCCGCGTTGACCACCGCCCAATCGTCGGATGTCTGGTGCGCGAAGAGCCGCGCTTTTGCGGCGCCGTAGGCGTCGATCGTCTTGTGTCGATCGAGGTGATCGGCCGAAAAGTTCATGAGCACGGCAATCCACGGATGAAACGTGTCGGCCGTCTCGAGCTGAAAGCTGCTCACTTCGACCACGTGCAGCGTCTCTGGCGTCGACGCATCGACCTGCGCGCTCAGCGCGCTGCCGATGTTGCCGCCCACGACGGCCGGAAGGCCCGCGGCCTGCAGCATCCGCCCCGTCAGCGTCGTCGTCGTGGACTTGCCTTTGGTGCCGGAGATCGCGATGACCCGTCCCTTGAGCCACCGCCATGCGAGCTCCAGCTCGCCGATCACCGCGACACCACGCTGCCTGGCGGCTTCGAGCGCGGGTAGATCAGCGGGCACGCCCGGGCTCAGCACGACGAGGCCGGCCGTCCTGAAGATCTCGTCGGAATGCCCCCCTAGGTCGAGCGCGACCCCGGCTGCGCGAAGGCGGCTCGCTTCGTCGAGCGCCGGACGCAGGTCGGTCAGCGTCACGCGAGCGCCGCGCGACACGAGCAGCTCCGCGGCGGCCACGCCGCTGCGTGCGGCGCCCACCACCACGACATGCTGTCCGCTGACCGAGAATTCGTTCATTTCTTCCATGGGGCTCTGCCCCATCCCCCGGCTCGCTTCACTCGCTCGGCCATCGCCTCGCTCCGTTCCGCTCGCACGCGTTACCGCAGCTTCAACGTCGTAAGACTGAAGAGCGCGAAAATGATGGCGACGATGAGAAAGCGCGCGATCACCTTCGGCTCGCTCCATCCGATCAGCTCGAAGTGATGGTGTATCGGCGACATCCGCAGGACACGCTTGCCGGTGAGCTTGAACGACGCCACCTGCACGATGACCGAGAGCGCTTCGATCACGAAGATGCCGCCGACCAGCACGAGCAGGATTTCCTGCTTGATCAACAGCGCGACGGTGCCGAGCGCGCCGCCGAGGCCGAGCGAGCCCACGTCCCCCATGAAGATTTCCGCCGGGTACGAGTTCCACCACAGGAACCCGAGGCTGGCGCCCACGAGCGCGCCGCAGAAGATCGTGAGCTCGCCTGCCGGCGGATAGCGCACCAGGTCCAGGTACTCCGCGAGCACCCGGTGGCCGGTGACGTACGCGAGCGCCGTGTAGGCGGCCGCTGAGACCGAGAACGTGCTGATCGCGAGGCCGTCGAGGCCGTCTGTGAGATTCACGGCGTGTGTGGTGCCGACGAGCACGAGCACGGCAAACGGCACATAGAGCCAGCCGATGTCAGGGATCAGCCACTTGAAGAAGGGAAAGATGACGCGCGAGTTGTACAGCGGCGGCTCTACGCTGGCGAGCGCGATCAGACTGAGACCCACCGCCATGCCGGCGAGGAGGGTCCAGCCCATCTTCCAGCGCGGGCGCAGGCCGTGATGATCCTTGCGGACAATCTTCAGATAGTCGTCAGTGAAACCGATCGCGCCGAACGCCGCGGTCGCTCCCATCGCAAGCCAGATGTACGAGTTCGTGAGGTCGGCCCAGAGCAGCGTCGGGATCAGGACCGACGACAGAATCAGCAGACCGCCCATCGTCGGCGTACCGGCCTTCGCGCGGTGACTGGCGGGGCCTTCCTGCCGGATGACCTGCCCGATCTGAAACTGCTGCAGACGGCGGATGAACCACGGTCCGAGCAACAGGCTCAGCGCGAGCGCCGTCAGGCTGGCGGCGGCCGTGCGGAAGGTGATGTAGCGCACCACGCCTATGCCGGCGACGAAATCGTGCAGGGGCGGAAGAAGATGGAACAGCATCAGGCCGCCTCGGCTTTCAGGCGCGTGACCACGCGGTCTACACCGATGCCGCGCGAGCCTTTGATGAGCACCACGTCGCCCGGGCGCACGCGTCCGGCCGCTGCGGTGGAGGCCTCGTCGGCGTTGGGGACGTGTTCAACCGCGTCGGTCGCCATGCCCGCCGCGCGGGCCGCCTGCGCCATGGCCACCGCAGGCTCACCGCCGACCGTCACCAGCCAGGCGAGCCGCGCGCCCGCGGCTGCGCGGCCGCACTCCTCGTGCAGCGCGATGGCGTGATCGCCGAGCTCGAGCATCTCGCCCAGGACCGCCGCGCGGCGTTCGGCCTCGGTATCCTTCAGCGCCGCGAGTGCTTGCATGAGCGCGGCGGGACTCGAATTGTAGGAGTCGTCGACCAGCGTGACGCCGTTTTGCTGACGGATCACTTCGCCGCGTCTGGCGGCCGGCCGCAGGTCGCCCACGCGCCGCGCGATCTCATCGAGCGGCACGTTCAGCTCGAGCGCAATCGCTGTTGCCGCAAGCACGTTGAGCAGATTTCCGGCGCCCACCAGCGGCACTTGCACATCGAACGAGCCCTTCGCCGTGCGAATCGTCGCGCTGGTGCCCTCAATCCCGCGCGAGATGACGTCCTCGGCGCGGACATCGGCCGTTTCCGAAAGGCCAAACGTCACGACGCTGCCGCGGAATGCTTTCGCGCGCGCGACGATCAGCGGGTCGTCGGCATTGATGATCAGCCGGTCGCTGGTGCGCGCCCGCTCGAGGATTTCGGCCTTCGCGTCGGCAATCTCCTCGCGTGACGCGAAGAATCCAATGTGCGCGTCACCGACGTTCGTCCAGACGCGAATCTCCGGCTCCGCCAGAGCGACGAGCAGGCTGATTTCGCCCGGGTGGTTCATGCCGAGCTCGACCACCGCCACGTCGGGCGTGGCTTTCAACTCGATGAGCGACAGCGGCAGCCCGATGTGGTTATTGAGGTTGCCGCGGTTGCGGAAGACGTCATAGCGCGATTCGAGCAGCGCCGCCGCCAGCTCCTTCGTCGTGGTCTTGCCGGCGCTGCCGGTGATCGCGACGACGACGGCGCCGGATCGACGGCGGACTTCGCGGCCGATCGACTGAAGCGCGGCCAGCGTATCGCTCGCTTCGATCACGACGGCGGCGGCGTCGGGCGGCACACCAGCGTCTGCGGCGACGAGCACGCCTCGCGCGCCGCGCGCCACCGCATCCGCGATGAAGGCGTGACCGTCGAGCCGCTCGCCCCGGATCGCGACATACAAGGCGCCCAGCGGGAGTGTTCTCGTGTCGATCGAAATATTCGCGAAGACGGTGTCCGGGTCACCAGACACAAGCCGTCCGCCCGATGCCTCGGCCAGCCAGCCCGCGGTGAGGTCGAAGGTGTCGGCCATCACACCCGTGTCCGGCTGCGGCGGCGCTGGAGCGCGTCGGCCGCCACGGCCACATCATCGAAGGGAATCGTGCGGTCTCCGATGACCTGGTATTTCTCGTGGCCCTTGCCGGCAATGAGCACCAGATCGCCTGCACGAGCGTCCTTGATGGCGCGCTCGATGGCCTGGCGGCGGTCGACGATCTCGACGACGTCGCTCTGCTCGCGCGCCATGCCGCGCCGGATCTCGGCAATGATCCGATCGGGATGTTCACTGCGCGGATTGTCGGAGGTCACGATGACGAGATCGCTCAAGCGCGCGGCGACCGCTCCCATCAGCGGACGCTTCGTCGCGTCGCGATCGCCGCCGCATCCGAATACCGTGATGAGCCGGCCCGCCGCAAGCGGCCGCGCCGTCTCGAGCAGGTTCTTCAGCGCGTCGTCGGTATGCGCGTAGTCGACCACCACCCGCACGTCGTCAGAGGGTGTCGAGACGAGCTCGAAGCGGCCGGGCACGGCCTGCAGCGTGCCGAGACCGCGCTCGATGGCATCGAACGGCAGATCGAGCGCGACCGCGGTGGCGGCGGCGGCGAGGATGTTGTAGGCGTTCGGGCGCCCCACCAGCGGCGATTTCACGTGCAGCGTGCCGCGCGGCGTCTGCACCTCGAAGCTGAGACCGTCGAGCGAGTACCTTAGGGCTCCGGGCGACACGTCGGCCGACTTGTCGATCGCGTACGTCAGCGGACGGGCGGCGGTCGCCGCCAGCTCCGCGCCGCGCGGGTCGTCGAGATTGATGACAGACGGCGCGCCGTCGGGCAGCATCTCGAAGAGCCGGCGCTTGGCGGCGAAATAGTTTTCCATGTCGCCGTGAAAATCGAGATGGTCGCGCGTGAGGTTCGAGAAGACCGCGGCGGCGAACCTGAGCTCGTCGACGCGATGCTGCGCCAGGGCGTGCGATGAGACTTCCATCGCGCAGGCGCCCAGTCCGCGGTCGACCATTTCGCGCAGCACCCGCTGCAGATCGGGCGCTTCGGGTGTCGTGCGCTCCGCATCGCGCTCTTCATGGCCAATCTTCGTCGTGACGGTTCCGATACGCCCGCAGGGCACGCCGGCCGCCTCGAAGATCGCCGCGAGCAGGTACGTCGTCGTGGTCTTGCCGTTGGTGCCGGTCACGCCGACCAGCGTGAGATGCTCGCTCGGACGGCCGGCGTAGATCGCGGCGAGCTCGGCGAGCGCGGCGCGCGCGTTCGAGACCGACAGCCAGATCGGCCCCGCCGGCACATCGTCAGGCGGCTGGCCTTCGGCGACGATCGCAATGGCGCCACGGCGGGCGGCATCGGCCGCGAAGTTGGCGCCGTCGGCTTTGGCGCCCCGCAGCGCGATGAAGACGGATCCGGCCACGACGTCGCGCGAGTCGTACGCGATGCCCGCGACGCGGCGATCGGCGAAGCCGCCGGCATCGGCAAGGCCGGGCACGGCGATCGATCGCGATGCGCGAATGAGATCGCCGAACGTCAACGCGGCGGCTCCACCCTTCGACGGGGCTCAGGGTGGCCTGAGCGGACGTCGAAGGCCAGACCGTCGCGTCCGAGGTGGAGCACGCTCCATCCACCGCGCTCGAGCGGCGAACCCGCTTCAGGCTGCTGCCAAATGACGACGCCGGAGCCCTGGATGCGCGCCGACAGACCCAGCCGCGAGAGCACGCGCAGCGCCTCGCGCGCACCGAGACCGCTCAGATCGGGCATCAATCCGAGGTTGGCGGCCGGCGTCAGCGATGCCAGCACCGACGGCGTCCGCGCGGATGCCGGCGTGGCATCGAACAACGGCAGACTCGCCAGCACGGGAGGAATCGGATCGATGGATCGCGGCACGGCCAGATGGCGCAGAGACGCTTCCGCGATCCGTTTGAACACAGGCGCGGCGACGGCGCCGCCGTAGCCCTGCCCGGTGCGTCCGGAGTCGATGACGACGAGAATCGTGAGCGCGGGTTTGCGCGACGGCACGAAGCCGACGAACGAGCCGTTGTAGTCAGACGTCGAATAGCGGCGGTTGACCAGTTT
The DNA here is from genome assembly GCA_040902895.1 of Vicinamibacterales bacterium. Classification (GTDB taxonomy): domain Bacteria; phylum Acidobacteriota; class Vicinamibacteria; order Vicinamibacterales; family SCN-69-37; genus JALYRV01. The sequence goes on from JBBDWL010000076.1 coordinate 63,921, forward strand.
CGCCGCCGTGCCCGTCTTGCCTGCGACGCGGTATCCATCGAGCGCCGCCCCTTTGGCGGTTCCACGCTCGACCACACCCTCCATGATCGTCGTGAGCGTGTTGGCCGTGGATTCGCTGATCGCCTGACGCACCACTTTCGGCTTGATCTGATGACGCACGCCGTCACGAACGGTCGCGCGCACGAGATGCGGCTCGAGCAATTTGCCGTGATTGGCGACGGCGCTGACCGCCGTCACCATCTGCAGCGGCGTGATGCCGATCTCGTAGCCCATGGAGACCGACGCAATCGCGCTGTCATCGTTCGGCTTCAGTTTCCGCACGATGCCGCGCTCCTGCCCCCGGAAGTCGGGCGACAGGCGCTGGCCGAAGCCGAAGCGGTCGACGTACGCGTTGAGGCGCTCGGCCCCGACGCGCAGGCCTGCCTTGATCGCGCCCACGTTGCTCGACTTCACGATGACGTCTTCGAATGACAGCACGCCGTACTCGTGCACGTCATCGACCCTGCGCCAGCCGGCGATGGTGATATGTCCCGGCGCGCAGTCGATCTCATCGGCGGGCGTCAGCACGCCTTCCTCGATGGCCGCCGAGGCTGTCACGATCTTGAAGGTCGACCCGGGCTCGTAGATCTCATGAATCGCGCGGTTGCGCAGGTCCGCGGGATCGAACTTGTTGAAGACGTTCGGGTTGAACGTGGGGTAATTGGCCAGCGCGAGAATTTCGCCGGTGCGCGGATCCATCACGATCGCGGTGCCGCCGGCCGCGCGCGTCTCTTCGACACCGCGCTTCAGCTCGCGCTCCGCGATGTGCTGCAGGTACTGATCGATCGTGAGCTCGACAGAGGCGCCCGCGGTGGGCTCGAGCTCGACGCGACTCTGCACGGCGTGCTGTCGCGCATCGACCTGCAGGCGGATACGGCCCTCTTTGCCTTTGATCAGGGAGTCGTAGGCACCCTCGACGCCGCCCAATCCGGTGTGATCGGTGCCGACGAAGCCGAGGACGTGCGACGCGAGGGTCAGCTTCGGGTAGTAGCGCTTGGTCTCGGGAATGGCGTCGATGCCCGGCAGGTCGAGCTCCGCGATGCGCCGCGCCTCGTCGGGCGACACGAACCGACGCACGTTCGCGAAGGCATTCTTCCGCGCGAGCCGCTGAGTGATCTGGGTGAGCTCCACACTCGTGCATCCGAGCACGCCGCATACCGCGCGCGCGGTCCCCTCGGCATCCGTGACCTCTGCCGGCACCGCCACGATCGAATCGGCGTCGACGCTGAAGGCAAGCACGTTCCCGTTGCGATCGAGGATCTCGCCGCGCCGCGCGGGCGCCTTGACCTCTTCCTGGTGCTGCTGCTCGGCGCGCGCTTCGAGTGCGCTGTGCTGCACGACCTGATACCAGGCCAGGCGGGCTTCGATCACGACGGTCCAGCACGAGACGCCGATGACAGCCACCAGCAGCCGTGCCTTGATCGTCTGACGCCACGCGCGATCGGTTTCAAGGTCCGGCGCCAGCGAGACGGGCGACGGACGCATGGTCTCGGGCAGCCGCCCGGCCAGCGCTTCGAGGCGATCGCGAAGGCCCTTCATCGCGAGGCCACCACGGCCTTCCCCGCGGGCGCCGCGGGCGCAACGCGTTCGATGATCACAGACTCATCCGGCTTTGGCGCGACCATGTGCAGCTTCTCGATCGCGATCCGCTCGATGCGGGCCGGCGCCGTCAGCGTTTCGATTTCGAGCCGAAGCTTGCGGTTGACCTCTTCGAGCTCGGCCTGCTCGCGGTGCAGCTGCTCGACCTGATAGCCATGACGCAGCAGCACGAAGTGCTGCCACGCAGAGAACAACAGCACGCCGACCAGAAAGCCGCCAATCAGCATCCAGCGCCAGAGCTCGCGGTGGCGCTGGTGATCGACCTCGCGCACGATCGGGTTGTTCCTGACGTCTTTGCGGATCTGGTATTCGAAGTCGACGCCGCTCATGCGATCTTCTCCACCGCGCGCAGCTTGGCGCTGCGCGCACGCGGGTTGACGGCCCGCTCCGCTTCGCCGGCGGTGACCGGCTTCTTGGTGAGCACGCGAACGAGGCCTTCGCCCCGGAGGAATCCGTCGCCTTTGGCGAGCACGCGCGCGGTGTGCTTCACGATCCGGTCTTCGAGCGAATGGAATGCAATGATCACCAGCCGCCCTCCCTGCTTCAGCGCCCGCACCGCATCGATCACGAACGTATCGAGGCCGTCGAGCTCGCGGTTCACCCAGATGCGCAGCGCCTGAAACGTGCGCGTCGCCGGATCGATTCGCTGATAGCCGCCGCCGCCTGCCGCGCGCCGCACGATCGAGGCGAGCCGTGCGGTCGTCTCAATGGGCGCCTCGTCGCGCGCTTCGACAATCGCGCGCGCCACGCGGCGCGACTTGCGCTCTTCGCCGAACCGATAAATCACGTCGGCCAGCTCCTGCTCGTCGACCCCGGCCAGAAGCTCGGCGGCCGTCGGGCCGGTGCTCGTGTCCATGCGCATGTCGAGCGGGCCGTCGCCCCTGAAACTGAATCCCCTCTCGGCCTCGTCGAGCTGCATCGAGCTGACGCCGAGATCGGCGAGCGCTCCGTCGATGGGCCCGACACCGTGATCGGCCAGCACCTTCGAAAGCCCGCGGTAATCGGCGTGCACGAGCACGACCCGATCGCCCCACGCCGAGAGCCGCTCGCGCGCCAGTTCGATCGCGCGCGGATCGCGGTCGAGACCAATCACCCGCGTTGCGCCGGCCTCGAGCAGCGCCGCCGTATGACCGCCGAGGCCGATCGTGCAGTCCACGAACGTGCCGCCCCGCGACGGATTCAGAAAGGCGACGGTCTCGGATGTCAGAACCGGCGCATGCGCCGGAATCAAATGCCGTACTCCGCCAGCGCCCGTCGGTCGTCGTCGGTGAACGGATCGCGCTGCATGCGCGACAGGAACCGCTCGTGGTTCCAGACATCGAGATAGTCGTACTGCCCGAGCACGTCGACTTCGCCCGTCATGCCGGTCGACTCGCGCAGGCGGGGATGAATCAGCACCCGTCCCTGGTTGTCGAGCTCTGCGACCTGACCGTAGTAATTGACGCGGTCGAGAAACTTGATGCGCGCCGGATGCGTGGAGGGCATGGTGGCCAGCCGCGCCTCGCGCTCGAGCCACACAGGCATTGGATAGAGGCTTACCGACTCGCCCGTAAGGCTCGTGACGAATAACGAAGAGCCGTGCTGCTCCTGCACGAGCGCCTTGAAGGCGTTCGGAAGCTTGAGCCGGCCCTTGTCATCGATCCGGGCGGAATGGTTGCCCCGCAGCACCTTTCGCTCCACTTTGCTCCAGAAAATTCCACCGCGATAGTAGAGAAAGGATGGGAGGGTGTCAACCGCAATCTCCTGAGCCATATAGACTTACGTGTTTTGTTCGCCCACGAATAGACAGCGAATGTCAGGAGAGAGCGAGCAGCTGCGTGCTAGGATGGGCAGCTCATCCCCGAGCCGTGGCTGACCCCGTCGATATCTCAATCGTGATCCCGGCCTTCAACGAGGCCGACATCATCGGACAGGTGGTGGTCGCGCTCGCGGGCACGGCCCGATGGCGCGAGATTCTCGTCATCGATGATGCGTCGACCGACGATACCGGCGGCATTGCCGAAGCGGCCGGCGCGCGAGTCATCCGCCATCCCTACAACAAAGGCAATGGCGCCGCGATCAAATCCGCGATACGCAGCGTCTCGGGCGACTACCTGCTGATCGTCGACGGCGACGGCCAGCACCGGCCCGCCGACGCCCTTCGGGTCGCGGAAGCACTCGGGCCATTCGACCTCGTTGTCGGCGCGCGCTCGGCCGGCCAGGCGTCACGCACCCGAGGCGCCGGCAACGCGCTGCTCAACCGGCTGGCGAGTTATCTGTCGGGCTGCGCGATTCCGGATCTCACGTCTGGTCTTCGCGGCGCGCGCCTCGCCGTCCTTCGCGAGTTCATCCATCTGCTGCCGAACGGCTTTTCGACGCCGACGACCACCACGCTCGCGTTCATCAAGGCGGGCTACAACGTGACCTTCGTGCCGATCGAGGCGCAGCCGCGGGTCGGCCACTCGAAGATCAATCTGTCGCGCGACGGCATGAGCTTCCTGTTGATCCTGCTGCGCGTCATCACGATCTTCAGCCCGCTGCGCATCTTCCTGCCGATCAGCCTCGCGTCGTTCGCGCTGGGCACCGCCTACGCCATCTTCACGATCTTCACCGAGCGGCACATCACGAATTCGTCGGTGCTGCTCATCACGCTGGCGGTCGTGATCTTTCTCGTCGGCCTCATCTCGGAACAGATTTCCGCGCTGCGCTTCGAGGGACGCTCCTGATGCGCGAAGAGCCTGGCGGGTACCGGATGCCGATCCGCGTACTCGCCGTCGTGCCCACGTACAACGAGCGCGGCACGCTGCCGGAGTTGCTCGCGGGGATCACGGCCCACGCCGGCTACGGCGTGCTGGTGGTCGACGATGCGTCGCCCGATGGCACGGGGGCCATTGCGGACGAGTGGGCGGCGCGCATGGCGGACCGCGTCAGCGTGCTGCACCGTTCCGGCGCGCGCGGTCTCGGCCGCGCGTATGCCGAAGGCCTTGCGCGCGCGCTCGACATGAACGTGCCGATCGTCGCGCAGATGGATGCCGACCTCTCGCACGATCCGAAATACCTTCCGTCACTCGTGGCGGCGCTCGACGATGCCGATCTTGCGATTGGATCGCGATATCTCAACGGGATCAGCGTCGTGAACTGGCCGCTGCGCCGCATCGCGCTCAGCACGTTCGCGAACCGGTATATCCGCGCCGTGACGGGCCTGGCGCCGCGCGACTGCACCAGCGGGTTCCGGTGCTGGCGCCGCGACACGCTGGCGCGCGTGCCGCTGACCGGCCTGGCGTCACACGGCTATGCGTTTCTCACCGAGATGCTCTTTCACGCGGCCGCCGCGGGCGCGCGCATCGTCGAGCGGCCGATCGTGTTCGTCGAACGGCGCGAGGGCGTCTCGAAGCTGAACGGCGGCGTGCTGGCCGAGTCGGTGCTGGCGCCGCTGAGGCTGGCCGTAAAGCACGGACGAGTAGCCGGGCGCTCGGACTGAACGGCGCGGCGCGTGCAGCGTCTAATCTGGCTGGAGGAAGTCGATGTATCGATCGCGCAATGAACGGATGCTCGGAGGCGTGCTCGGCGGTATGGCGAAATCGCTCGGCTGGTCGGCCACGCGGGTCAGGGTCGCGTATGTGCTGCTCTCGATTCTTTCGGCCGGATTTCCCGGGATCGCGGTCTATATCGCGCTCTGGATAGTCGTTCCGGAGGAGCCGTTCACCGTCACGCCGTAGGCGTGACGCGCCTTTTCGCGCGGGCCATCCGCGTGCTACGCTCGCGCCTCCCCAGATGCCTGACGAGCGAGCGCCCCAGACGCATGCTGGCCTCAGCATATTCTTCCCTGCCTATAACGACAGCGGAACGATCGCGAGCCTCGTCATCACGGCGATCCAGGCGGCGCGCGCGCTCACGCCTGACTATGAAGTCATCGTCGTCAACGACGGAAGCGTGGATCACACGGCGCGTGTGATCGACGAGCTCGCCCGGCAGTATCCCGAAGTGAAGCCGGTGCATCACGCCGCGAATCGCGGCTACGGCGGCGCGCTGCGCACCGGTTTTTCAACCGCGACCAAAGAGTTCGTGTTTTACACTGACGGCGACGCCCAGTACGACCCCGCCGAGATGTCGGTGCTGTGGTGGGCGATGCGACCGGGAGTCGATGTCGTGAACGGCTACAAGATTAGCCGCTCCGATCCATTTCATCGGGTGGTGATCGGCCGCATCTATCACTACACGGTGAAGCTGCTGTTCGGCCTGCGCGTCCGCGACGTCGACTGCGACTTCAGGCTCATGCGCCGCGGCATTTTCGAGCGCGTGCGGCTCGAAAAGAACAGCGGCGTCATCTGCCTCGAGATGATGAAGAAGATTCAGGACGCCGGCTTTCATATCGCGGAAGTACCCGTGCACCACTATCACCGCACGCACGGCAAGTCACAGTTCTTCAATCTGCCGCGGATCGTCCGTACCGCCGTCGATGTCGGCCGTCTCTGGGTCGACCTCGTGGTGCGCGGACGTCACCGCGTGGCCGCGGCCGACGCCGCGCGCGATTCAGCGATCCGGTGACGTCAGCAGCCGAATACCTCGACTTCTATCGGGGCCGCCGCGTGATGGTGACCGGCGGCCTCGGCTTCATCGGCAGCAACCTGGCGCGGCGGCTGGTCGATCTCGGCGCCGACGTGCTGCTCGTCGATTCACTCATCCCCGACTACGGCGGCAATCTCTTCAACATCGCCGGCATCGAAGACCGCGTCCGCGTCAACGTGGCCGACGTGCGCCAGGCGAGCACGATGAACTTTCTGGTGCGCGACCGCGAGATCATCTTCAATCTCGCCGGGCAGGTCAGCCACATCGACAGCATGAAGGATCCGCACACGGATCTCGACATCAACTGCCGGTCGCAGCTCACACTGCTGGAGGCCTGCCGCCAGCACAATCCCCTCACGAAGGTCGTGTACGCCGGCACGCGGCAGGTCTACGGCAAGCCCGAGCGGCTGCCGGTCGACGAAACGCACCTCGTGCGTCCCACCGACATCAACGGCATCAACAAGGCGGCCGGCGAGTACTACCATCTCGTCTACAACAACGTGTACGGCGTGCGCGCGTGCTCGCTGCGGCTCACGAACGTCTTCGGCCCGCGCCAGTTGATCCGCCACGATCGCCAGGGCTTCATCGGATGGTTCATCCGGCTTGCGCTCGAGGGACGCGAGATTCAGATCTTCGGCGACGGCAGCCAGCTGCGCGATTTCGTGTACGTCGACGATGCGGCCGATGCGTTTCTGCGCGCGGGCGCGATCGAGGCCTGCAACGGCGAGGTGTTCAACGTCGGCGGCCGCGAGCCCATCGCGCATCGCGACCTGGTCACGATGCTGATCGAGGAGGCGGGCGCAGGCACGGTGCGATTTGTCACGTGGCCGGAAGACAAGAAGCGAATCGACATCGGATCGTTCTATACCGACTCTTCGCGCTTCGCGAATACGACCGGGTGGTCACCGACAACCAGTCTGCGTGATGGTCTCAGGCAGACGCTCGCCTTCTATCGCACCCATTTCGCCGAGTACGCGGGCGCGGCGAGCTGATGGAGATTCCTTTTCTCGCCCTGAGACCGGGCGATGATGCGCCCGACATCCGCGCGGCGATTGACCGCGTCATCACGCGCGGCTGGTTCGTGCTGGGCCCCGAAGTCGAAGCGTTCGAACAGGAGTTCGCGGCTGCGTCAGGCGCGCGCCATGCCGTGGGCGTGGGCACGGGCACCGACGCCATCGCGCTCTCGCTGATGGCGCTTGGCATTGGCGGCGGCGACGAGGTGATCACGTCGCCGCTCTCGGCAGCCTACAGCGCGCTGGCAATCATGATGGCCGGGGCCCGCCCGGTGTTCGCCGACATCAATGACGAACGCCTCACGATCTCCCCCGAGCTGGTCGAACACGCGATCACGGCGAAGACGAAGGCCATCCTTCCCGTGCATCTGTACGGACAGCCTGCCGACATGGCCGGGCTCTCGGCGATCGCCGCGCGCCACGGGCTCGCTCTTGTCGAGGACTGCTGCCAGGCGCATCTTGCGACGGCCGCCGGCAAACCGGTCGGCACGTGGGGCGCGGCCGGCGCCTTCAGTTTTTATCCGACGAAGAATCTGGGCGCGCTCGGAGATGGCGGCGCGATCGTGACCAACGACGATGCGCTGGCGGCGAAACTGCGGCGGCTGCGCAATGGCGGCCAGACGTCGCGATATCACCATGCCGAGTTCGGCGTGAACTCGCGGCTCGACGAGATCCAGGCAGCGGTGCTGCGCGCGCGATTGACCCGCCTGCCTGCATGGACCGCGACGCGGCGCGCGCTGGCGGCGCGCTATCGCGCGAACCTGACGGGAAGCGGCGTGAAGGTTCCGGCCGAGCTCGACAGCGGCCACGTCTACCATCTGTTCCCCGTGCTCAGCGACGCGCGCGATGCGCTGCAGGTCCGGCTGCGTGGAGCCGGAATCGAAACGCTCATCCACTATCCCCTTCCCATCCCCGCGCAGCAGGCTGTGGCGGCCACCCAGCCCAACGCCTGTCCCGTCGCGGCGCGTATCGCGTCGCGGGTGCTTTCGCTTCCCCTGCATCCCGGAATGACCCCGGCTGAGATTGACTACGTCAGCAGTCACCTGGCCGGCGCCGGGTGAGTCCGCCGCTGCTATACTGAGTGTTCCCATGAACCTGCGGACGATCCTTCTTGTTGCGGCATGCAGCGCGGCCTCTCTGTCGACCGTGTCGGCGCAGGACGGCAGCGTGCAGGTGTCGTTCGCGAACGGCCGCGTCACGGTCGTGGCGGTGAACGCCACAGTCTCCGACATTCTGCGCGAGTGGACGCGCGTCGGCGGCTCGAGCTTCGTCAACGCCGAAAGAATTTCGCGGGCCGCACGTCTGACACTGCGGCTGGAAAACGAGTCCGAGATTCACGCGATCGAAGTGCTGCTGCGATCGGTTTCGGGCTATGCGGTGGCGCCCCGGCTTGCCGGCACGACGGCCATGTCATCGATTGGCACAGTCGTGATCATGCCCACGCCCAGGCCGCGCGAATATCCCGCGCCGGCCTCGCGTCCCGGCCAGGCGTTCAACGAAAGCCTTTCAGGCCCACGCCGCCCCGTACCTGTCAGACCGGACGATGATGGACCTGTGCGGGTGGAGGCGCCGCCCGTCTGGACCGCCGAACAGGGACCCGTGCCGATCGGCGGAAGCCGCCAGGGAGGACCCGCGCAGACTCCGGCCACGCGGACGATTCCCGGCTTCGGCGTCACGTCATCGACACCCGGCGTCATCATCGGCGGCGGCCCGGCGCAGCCTCCTGTCCCAGGAAGAGTTCCACCACCACCACCAAAGCCCAAGCCGGGCGGCGGCGGTGGCTGACATCGATCGATTCCGTCCCGAGGATCGTCGCGGCGCTGAAGGTCTTTATCGGCGCGTCTTCGGCAGCGATGCCGCGGAGGCGAACCGCCTGCGGTGGGACTGGCAATATCGGCTCAATCCAGCAGCGCGCCGCGGCGAACCTTTGATCTGGGTCGCCCGCGAAGGCGGCTCCGTCGTGGGACAGTACGCCGCCATGCCGGTCATCGCGAACATCGAGGGGCGCGAAATCGACGCGGCCTGGGGCATGGACGTCATGGTCGCGCCCGAGCGGCAACGCCAGGGCCTCGGCGAGCAGTTGTTCCGCACGTGGGACCGCAACGTTGGCGCCGCGCTCGGTCTCGGTCTCTCCGAATCCTCCCATCGTCTCTTCCAGAAACTTCGCTGGCCGGATCTCGGCACCGTGCCGTCACTGGCAAAGCCGCTGTCGCGGCGCGCGCTTCGGCGCGCAACATGGTCGCGCACGCTCAATCGTCTGATCTCGGCGCTGACGCTGCCGTGGGTGCGGCTGGTTGCGAGGCCGCGCCCCGTCACTGAAGAGATCCGTGTCATTCGGCAGTTCGACGATCGCTTCACGGAGCTCTGGACGCGGGTCGCGGCACAATTCAGGTTCGCCGTCCGCCGCGACGCGCAGTACTTGAACTGGAAATACGTGCAGCCGCCGCACGTGCGATACCACATCGCCGCGCTGGTACGCGGCGATCGCGCCGACGGCTACATCGTGTATCGACACGTGCGGGAACCCCTGGGACGCACGACGCGGCTGGTGGATCTGTTCGCGGATCCGGACGACGAGGCGGGCGTGCTGGCGCTGCTGCGCTGGCTGGATCGCGAGGCGCGGTCAGCCGATTCGGACCGCGTGCGTACGTACATCACGCACGCCGGATTCCGCCGGCTCCTGAAGAAGAGCGGGTACTATCAGACGAAGTCGTCGGTCCAGCTCGTGGCGAAGATGAACGCCCTGGAGGTGCCGCGAGGGTTCTACGACACGCCGGATGCGTGGCATATCACGCTCGGCGACGCGGATCTGGATACGGTTTAGGCGGTGCCCGAATGTCTCTCCTGACGCAGATCAACAACGACATCACCGAGGCCATGCGCGCCCGCGAAGCGGCGCGGCTGGGCACGCTGCGGCTGCTCAAGGCGGCGCTCGTCAACCGCGCCGTCGAGCGTGGCCGCGAGCTCGACGAGGCCGAGGCGCGGCAGGTCGTTCAGCAGATGGTGAAACAGCGGCGTGATGCGATCGACCAGTTCCGCGCGGGCAGCCGCGAGGATCTCGCCGTGAAAGACGAGGCCGAGATCGCGCTGCTGATGATGTATTTGCCGCCGGAGGCCGGGCCTGAGGCGATCGAGGCTGCCGTCGATGCCGCCATCGCTGAAACGGGCGCGTCGAACGTCAAGGATATGGGCAAGGTCATGAAAGCCACACTCGCGCGACTGTCCGGAGTGACCGCAGACGGACGGTTGGTGAGCGAAACTGTAAAAAGGAAGTTAACTGCCGCAGGCGAGCGCTGATCACTAAACTTTTTCGGCGCGGCGGCGTCTAAGGATGTGAAAGGCGCGAACGCCTCTCATCCATCCTCCGAAGCAAAAGGGGTGTCGTCCGCAGGGGACGGCGCCCCTTTTCTTTTTTAACTGGGGCTCTGCCCCAGACCCCGGCTCACTACGCTCGCTCCGCCATACAGCGTCGCTCCGCTCCGTTCGCTCTTCTGTGGGCTCTGCCCCAGACCCCGGCTCGGTCGCTCGCGTGCCTGATGGCTGCGCTCCGCTTCGCTTGCTTTCGCTGTGCTACGCTCCAATCTCAACGGCCGCCGGGATTAAATTGTGAGCCTCCGCCTTGCCCGCTCCGCGGGCGTCATGACCATTGCCACCCTTCTGAGCCGCGTGCTGGGACTCGCGCGCGACATCGTCCTGACCTCTGTGTTCGGCGCGAGCCGCGAGATGGACGCGTTCAACGTCGCGACGCGCATTCCCAATCTGGTGCGCGATCTGTTCGCCGAGGGATCGATGAGCGCGGCGTTCGTGCCCACGTTCACGCGGCATCTCAAGCAGAAGGGCGAGGCCAGCGCCTGGCGGCTTGGCTCGAACGTGATCAACGCGCTGCTCGTGGTGACCGGCGTCCTCGTCGTGCTGGGCATGATCTTCGCGTATCCGCTGGCCGACTTCTACAGCAGCGACGCGAAGTTTGCGGACAATCTTCCGTTGACGGCGACCCTGACGCGCTGGACGCTGCCGTTTCTCACGATGGTGGCCATCGCCGTCGCGCAGGCGGGCATGCTCAACTCGCTGCGTCAATTCTTCATCCCGGCCGTCTCGCCGGCGATGTACAACGTCGCGCTCATCCTGAGCGCGCTGGTGCTGGTGCCGTTCGCGCCCGCGCTGGGCATCGAGCCCATCACGGCCATCGCCATCGGCACGCTGGTTGGCGGAATGCTGCAGATCGTGGCGCAGTGGCCGGCGCTGCGCTCGGCAGGCTATCGCTACCAGCCGATCCTCGATTTCAAGGACCCCGGGCTGCGCCAGGTGCTGCTGCTGATGGGGCCGGGCACGATTGGCGTGGCGGCGGCCCAGATCAACCTTGCGGTGAACACGTACCTGGCGACGTCGCAGGAAGTGGGTTCGGTGACCGTGCTCAACTACGCGTTCCGGCTGATGTATCTTCCGATTGGGCTCTTCGGTGTCTCGCTGGCGACGGCGGCGATTCCGGAAATCGCGCGCGAGGCGCTCGTGAAAGGCTTCGACGACATGCGCCGCACGATCTCGAGCGCGCTGCGCATGATGCTGGTCCTGAGCGTGCCGTCGATGATGGGACTCGCCGTGCTCGGCCGGCCCATCGTCCAGCTGCTGTTCGAGCGCAACGAATGGACGCCCGCTGCGACAGCAGCCACCGCCTGGGCACTGCTCATGTACGCGCCCGGCCTCGTTGGCTATTCGATCGTCAAGATCGCGTCGCCCAGTTTTTACGCGTTGAGGGACGCGCGCACGCCGGTGCTCGTGAGCATGATCACCGTGGGCACGAACGTCGCGCTCAACCTGTGGCTCGTGCGAGTGATGGGATTTGGCGGCCTGGCGCTCGGCACCGCGATTGCCTCACTGGTGAACGCAGGACTGCTGATGGCCCTGCTGTCGCGACGAATCGGCGGCGTCGACAGCCGCCGCGTACTGGTGACATTCATGAAGATTGCGGCGGCCTCAGCGGCCATGGGTGCCTCGGCATGGTGGATTCACGTATGGCTGTCTGATGTGGTGGGACTGGCGAACGTCATGACGCGCGGCATTGCGGTCGGCGGCGCAATTGCCGGAGCGCTCGTCGTGCTGGCGGCGGCAGCCAAGGTCCTGCGGCTGGCTGAATTCGAAGACGCGGTCAGTGCCGTCATGCGCCGCGTGCGCGGCTCCGGCACCACGCACTGAGATGATGGCGCGCTATCCTTCAGCCGCTCCCGTGCATTATCAGTTCGGCCCAGGGCCGGCAACGCCCGCCGTGCGCGCCATTCTGATCCTCTGCGCCTTCATCTTTCTCATCTCGCTGGTCTGGCGCGAATCGGTCCTCACCTGGCTCGGGTTGATCCCGGAAGCGGTCGTCACCGACTTCATGGTGTGGCAGCCGCTCACCTATATCTTCGTGCACGATGGCGTCTTCCATCTCGCGTTCAACATGCTCGGGATCTGGATGTTCGGCGTCGAGCTGGAGCGCCTCTGGGGCACGCGCGCGTTCGCGAAGTTCTTTCTGCTATGCGGCGTCGTCGCGGGTCTGGCCACAGTGGCTGTCGGCCTGCTGCCAATCGACGCCATATGGCGCGAGCGGACCTATCTCGGCATAACGGTCGGTTCGTCGGGCGCGCTTTACGGCATTCTCTACGCATGGGCGAGGACATTCCCATACCGCACGGTGATGATGTTCCTCATTTTCCCGATGCAGGCGCGGTGGTTCGTCGCAATCCTGATTGCGATCGACTTCGCGATCGCGGCCCAATCGCGTCTGACGTCGGGCACGGCGCATCTCGCGCATTTTGCCGGACTTCTCGCCGCCTACATTTATCTCAACCGCGGCCGCGGCGGCGGCCGCGGCGGCATCATCGCCGAACTGAAATACCGGTACTTGAAGTGGAAGATGAACCAGCTGCGGAAGAAGTTCGATGTCCATGAGGGAGGCAAACCCCCGAAGCCCTGGGTTCACTGATAAGACATCCCCCTCAGTAAGGCCACGCGCTTGTCCATCGGCGGGTGGGTCGCGAACCAGTTCGCCAGCCAGGTTTCCTTGTCGTCCATCTTCAGCCCCAGGGGATCGGCGATGCAGAGGTGCGCGCTGCCGTGATGCACCAGCTTTGTCGGGCCCGCCATCGCTTCGATCGCCTCCAGCGCATCGGCTAGAGCGCCGGGATTGCGCGTGAGCTCGGCGGCTGACGCGTCGGCCAGGTACTCGCGCTGCCGTGACACGGCCATCGCGAGCAGGCGCCCCAGCAGCGGCGCCACGAGAATCAAGAGCAGCCACACGATGAGAAACACGATCGCCCCAGGGCCGCCGCCGCCACTGCGGCTGCGACTGCGGCGGGTGCCGCCCGCTACGCGACCCATGCGCCCCGACCAATCCGACAGCAGCGCAATCGCGCCGACCAGGGCGGCGATCACCGTCATCAGTCTGATGTCGTAATTGCGGATGTGCGACATCTCGTGCGCGACGACGCCCTGCAGTTGCTCGCGATTCAGGGTGCGCAGCAGTCCTTCGGTCACCGCAATCGACGCGTGCTGCGGATCCCGCCCGGTCGCAAACGCATTCGCGTCCGGATCGGGCACCATGAACACCTTTGGCGGCGGCAGGCCCGACGCAATCGCCATTTCCTCGACGACGTTGCGCAGCTGTGTGAGCTTCAGGCGGAAGTCGCCGTCGGCGGAGGCGAGGGCGGTGTCGACCGGAATAGCCTGGGTGGAGCGAAGCACGGCACGGTCGCCGGCAAAATAGCTGGTCGCCGCGGATGCCGACGACAGCGCGAGCGCGCCGGCCGTCCCGACCGGCAGAAGGAATCCTCCCTCCGTGCTGCCAAAGATGAACAGATCGAATCCTGCACCGACCAGCAGCGCCAGACCGATGAACGCAAGCATGACGGCCCATGTCCGCCGCCGGTTCGAACGCTGCTGTTCGAGAAAGTTCATGGCCTCACCAGTCGGTCGGCGTGTAATCCTTCAGGAACTGTCCCCACACGTGCCGGCCGGTATTCACCCCGTCGATGATCGGATCGACGATGCGGGCGCCGCCGTCGACGGCGTCGAGCGGCGGATGGAAGCGCATCTCTTCGCGCTTGCGCATCGTGATCTCGATCGGATCCTCATCGGTCACCCACCCGGTGTCGACGCTGTTCATGTGAATCCCATCGTCGTGATAATCGGTCGCCGACGTGCGCGTCATCATATTGAGCGCCGCCTTCGCCATATTGGTGTGGGGATGGCGCGTCGTCTTGAAGCGGCGATAGAACTGGCCTTCGACGGCCGAGACATTGACGATGTGCTTGTCGCGCCCGGGCGTGCGCAGCATCAGCGGCTTGAGACGCGCGTTGAGCACGAATGGCGCGATGGCGTTGACCAGCTGCACTTCGAGCAGTTCGACGGTGGGGACCTCGTGCAGCAGCAGGCGCCAGGAGTTGCGGCCGCGCAGATCGACCTGCTGGCGATCGATGTCGAGCAGGCCCGCGGGAAAAAGATCGGGCCGCGCCTGCAGCTCGTCCGAGAGCAGCGGCACTTGTGACAGCTCCGCGGAAAACGCGCCGCCTGCGGGGAGATCGGGTACCTGGCGCACCAGCGCCGCGGCTTCAGGCGACGGCGGCAGAGCGGCGCGCTCGGCCGCCATCATATGGGCGTAGAAATCCGGCGGCCGGCGGACGGTCTGACACGCGTTATTGACGATGAAATCGAGCCGATCGTGCGTGGCCGTCATGTGGCGGCAGAAAGCCTCGACGCTTGGCGTGTGCCGCAGATCGAGTCCGTAGATCTCGAGGCGGTCGATCCAGCCGGCGTGGTCCGCCTCTTCGGCGTAGCGTGCGGCTGCATCGCGCGGAAACCGGGTCGTGACGATGAGATGCGCGCCGGAGCGGAGCAGCTTCAGTCCTGCCTGATAGCCGATTTTCACGCGGCCGCCGGTCAGGACGGCCACGCGGCCGCGCAGATCCGCGAGCTCCGTCCGCTTCGCGAAGTTCACGTCTCCGCAGGCGGGACAGAGCTGATCGTAGAAATGATGCAGCTCGGAGAACGGCCGCCGGCACACATAGCAGTGCTGCTGAATGGGCGCGCGATCCTCTTCCGGCCCGGCCGGGTCCTCACCCGCCGGTGCAGGCGGAAAGACGTTCGGCGTCGTCGACGTCGGCTTGCGTCGCAGTACCCGAATGCCAGCCTGATCGAGGACAGCCTCCTCGCGCGCCGCAATCCCGGCCCTGCGCTCCCGCCGGGCGGCCTTCGACCGGCGGCGCCGTGTCGAACTGTCGGGCGCGAACAGATGCGCCAGCGCTCTGTTGAACCGGCGCCAGTCCTCTTCCGGGAGGGCGTCGAGGTCGGACCAGTGGCCAGCCAGCGTCTCGAGCAAGTCGGTTGCCGCGCGCACGCGCGCGATCAGCGGATCGTTTTGCGGCGCGCGTGACATTGGCACGTCGCCCGGACAGCTACAGCCTGTCCTTACCGAGCGAGAGATCGACCTTCGGCACCGCGCGCTCGCCCGGCTCGGTGATCTCGAAGAGCTCGGCGCGCGTGAACGCGAAGGACGAGGCAATGACGTTCGAGGGGAAGGTCTCGCGCGCGATGTTGTACTTCGTCGCGATGTCGTTATAGAACTGGCGCGCGAAGCCGACCTTGTTTTCGGTGGCCGACAATTCTTCCTGCAGCATCTTCACGTTCTCGTTGGCCTTGAGCTGCGGATAGCTCTCGGCCAGGGCGAACAGACGCCCGAGCGCCTGGGTCAGCTCGCCTTCACGCCGGCCGGCCTCGGCGGGTCCTGACGCCGCGACTGCGCGCGCACGCGCCTCCATGACCGACGTGAGCGTGTCGCGCTCGAACTCCATCGCGCCGCGTACGGTCTGGACAAGGTTCGGCACCAGGTCATGCCGCCGCTTCAGCTGCACGTCGATCTGGCGCCACCCGTTGTCCTTCTGGTTGCGAAGGCCGATCAACCGGTTGTACACGGCGATCGCCCAGAACAGGACGACGGCCGCGATGACGACGACCACCAGTAATGCGGTCACTGCTCTCCCTCCGTGGGCACGGGCACGTTATGGAAGTACGAATCGGTCTTGTCCAGCCAGTCCTGCCGGATCGGACTGAAGACGTCGAGCTCGAACGTGTCGTCGAGCGCCTCGGCCTGGTGCTCGACCCACGACGGAATGACCAGCACCTCACCTTCGCGCACGGTGATCTGCTCGCCGTCGATGAGAAACCGGAGCGCACCCTGCAGCACGTGCGTGATCTGCTCGCTCTCGTGCGAATGCATCGGGACCACGGCCCCTTTTTTGAGATAGATCTGCGCGAGCATCTCACGCTCGCCTGTCACGACCTTGCGCGAGATCATCTCCGTCACTTTCTCGAGCGCGAGCTCGTCCCACCGCTGCAGCCTGGCGCGTGTAGTCATGTCACTCGAATCTTACTTATAATTGCGTAGCCGCATGAAGCCAAACAGCCGCAGCGCCGCCGCCACGGCGGATGCCCCGGACACGACGGGTTCCTCGACGTATCACGGTTTGTCGGGCCAGGATCTGGTGCGGATCTACCGCCTCATGCTCCTGTCACGCCGCCTCGACGACAGGGAGATTCAGCTCAAGAATCAGAGCCAGATCTTCTTCCAGATCAGCGGCGCCGGCCACGAAGCCGCGCTGGTTGCCGCGGGGCTCGCGATGAAGCCGTCGTACGACTGGTTCTATCCGTACTACCGCGACCGCGCGCTGTGTCTCACGCTCGGCATGACCGCGCTCGAAATGCTCCTGAGCGCCGTCGGGGCCGAAGCCGATCCGAATTCCGGCGGCCGGCAGATGCCATCGCACTGGGGCCACAAGAAACTCAACATCGTGTCGCAGTCGAGCCCGACCGGCACGCAGTGCCTGCAGGCGGTCGGCTGCGCGGAAGCGGCGCTGCTCTATGACCGCATCGACGGCATCGCGGATGCCGCGTCGCGCTACCAGCGCGACGAGGTCGCGTACGTGTCGCTCGGCGACGGCACGACGAGCGAAGGCGAGTTCTGGGAAGCGCTGACCACGGCCTGCGTGCGCAAGGCGCCGGTCGTATTCCACGTCGAAGACAACGGCTACGCGATCTCGGTGCCCGTGGAAGTCCAGACGCCAGGCGGATCGATCTCGAAGCTCGTCGAGTCGTTTCCGGATCTCAAGGTGATTCGCGTCGATGGCACGGATCCGCTCGCCAGCTACGCCGCCTTTACCGAAGCGGTCACATTCGCGCGCGAGCGCCGTGGCCCTGCCCTGGTCCACGCCAAAGTCATTCGCCCCTATTCGCACTCGTTGTCTGACGATGAGAAGTTGTACAAGACGCCGGAGGAGCGCGAGGAAGAAGCGACGCGCGATCCCATCCCGCGCTTTGCCACCTTCCTCGTGGACGACAAGATCGCGACGCGCGAAGAGCTCGACCAGCTTGCAAAAGATATCGCCGCCGAGCTGGGTGAGGCCACGGACAAGGCGCTGGCCGCCGCCAAACCGGCGCGCGACACCGCCGAACGCTACGTCTATTCGCCCGACGTCGATCCGGCGTCGTCCGATTTCGACACGCCGATCGCCGCTGAAGGCAAAGCCGACACGATGGTGGCGGCCATCAACCGCACGATGCGCGACGAGATGGCGCGTGATGCCCGCATCGTGATGTTCGGAGAAGACGTCGCCGACTGCAGCCGCATCGAAAACCTCGCCTGCGTACCGGGCAAGGGCGGCGTGTTCAAGGTGACGCACGGCCTGCAGCGCACCTACGGCGGCGATCGCGTGTTCAACTCGCCGCTCGCCGAGGCGAACATCATCGGCCGCGCCATCGGCATGGCCACGCGCGGGCTGAAGCCCGTGGTCGAGATCCAGTTCTTCGACTACATCTGGCCGGCGATGATGCAGCTGCGCGACGAAATGTCGATGCTGCGGTACCGGTCGAACAACGAATTTTCATGCCCGATGGTGGTGCGCACGGCCATTGGCGGCTACCTGCGCGGCGGGGCGCCCTACCACAGCCAGTCGGGCGAGAGCATCTTCGCGCACTGCCCTGGTATCCGGATCGTGTTTCCGTCGAACGCGCAGGATGCGGCCGGACTGCTGCGCACGGCGATCCGCTGCGACGATCCGGTGCTGTATCTCGAGCACAAGCACCTGTATCGCCAGACGTACAACAAGGGCGAGTATCCGGGCGCCGACTACATGATTCCGTTCGGCAAGTCGGCCGTGAAGCGCGAGGGCACCGACGTCACCGTCGTCACGTGGGGCGCGCTCGTGCAGCGCTCGCTGCTGGCCGCGCAGCAGGCCGAGAAGGAGGGCGTGAGCGTGAAGGTCATCGACCTGCGCACGATCATGCCGTTCGATTGGGACGGCATCGCCGAGGCCGTCACGCAGACGAGCCGCATCGTGATCGCCCATGAAGATCAGCTCACCTGCGGCTTCGGCGCCGAGCTCGCCGCGCGCGTCTCAGAGCACTTGTTCGAATATCTCGACGCCCCGGTCCGCCGTGTGGGTGCGCTCGACACGCCAGTGGCATACGCGCCCGGCCTCGAGGAAGAAATTCTTCCGGGATCGGCCGACGTGCTCGATGCGATTCTCCAGACCGCTCGTTACTAAGTGAACGCGCTGCTCGCATCGCTGCTTGTCGCGATCGGCGCCCTCGTCGCTTCCTCCGCGGCTTCCTCCGCGCACCAGATCGAATCCCGAGCCCAGCGGCTCGTTGCCGCCCGGGCGCTGCCACCGCATGTCGCCGGCCGGTTCCGCGAGCTCGCCAATCTCCAGGAAGGCCCCGACGGCAGCTACTACGCCTTCGACCGCCGTTCGCACACGGTGCACCGCATCGACGCCGCCTGGACCTCTGCCACGCTCATCGTCGACATCGGCCAGAAGCCGGGAGAGATTCTGCAACCGAGCGCGTTCGACAGCGCGGGCGAGATGTTCGCCGTCTCCGATGCCCCATTCGGCATGGACCGCATTCAGGTGTTCTTCAGAGACGCCACGGCCATGGGCGCGTTTCAACCGCAGGTGCGCAGCCTGCCTCGCATCACGATGGGATCGACCGTGATGAACGGGGCGGGCAGTCTCGAGCTCACGCGAGACTCCGTCCTGCTGAGCGAGCCCGACACCGGGTGGCTGGTATCGGAGTACGGCCTGGATGGAAAACCCCTGCGCCACTTCGGCCGCCTGCGTTCGACCGGTCACGAGAACGACAACGACGTGCACATCGGCCTGAACACCGGCATTCCTGTAGCCGCCGGCGACGGCGCCGTGTGGTTCGTCTTTCAGGCGGGCGTGCCGATGCTGCGGAAGTACAACCGCGCGGGCGAGTTGATATTCGAGCGGCACATCGAAGGCGTCGAGCTCGATCCCGTCATCAGGGTTCTGCCGTCGCGATGGCCGCGCAAACGCACGGGCGGCGTCGATCGCGAGCTGCCGCTGATTATCCCGAACGTGCAGGCCGCGGCTGTCGCGCCCGATGGAAGTTTGTGGATCGGGCTCTCGCTGCCGTACGTGTACGTCTTCGACGCGGCCGGCGACAAGACGCGCGTGGTGTCGCTGCACGGTGCGGGGATGATCAGGGCGACAAGCCTGGCATTCTCGCGGAAGGGCCGTCTGATCGTGACGCCAGGCGGCTATGAGTTCGACGTGCCGGCGAAGAACCGCGCGGCGCCCGGCATGACGCCGTAGGCGCAGGTCTGAGCCTCGAGCAGCTCGCCGTCAGTATTGACCTTGACGGCGCGTTCGAACGTCATTTCCAGCGATCGCGCGCGGAAATAGCGCACGCGGGAGTCTTCAAGGTGACCGCCGCCGGCCGCGACTTTTCCGAGCAGCCCGACGAACTCGATCACCGGCATGGCCTCGACCAGGCACACATCCAGCCAGCCATCGTCGATCCGCGCGTGCGGCGCAATCAGCCGGCCGCCTCCGATCTGGCTGGCATTGCAGATGGCGAACATGTGCAGCGTCGTCTCCAGTACTTTGTCGCCGCCCGCAACGCGCCAGCCTTCACCTTCGGCGGGTCCTTCTTCAGCCTCATAGGAGAGCGGCTTGAACGCATCCGCCGGCACGGTAATTCGCGTGCCGACGGGCTCGTACTCCAGCACCGCCTGCCCGCCCGCGATGAGAAACGCCAGCTTGCCGGCGATGGACTTCAGCCGATCGTCGAGCGCCTGCGTGACTTCCGAGATGAAGCCGCCGCCCGACGCATTGATGAACGCGCGGCCGTTCAACGTGCCCACGTCGGCCGGAACTTGATGCGCTTCGCAGATCGCCGCGACCGCGTCTTCTGGTTTCTCGGAGAGATGCAGCATGCGCGCGAAGTCATTGCCGGTGCCAAGCGGCAGCAGGCCGATCGGCACGCGCTCGAGCGCGTTCTCTGACCTCAGGCCGTTGACGACCTCGTTGAGCGTACCGTCGCCGCCGGCCACGAATATGCGATCGCAACCGTCGCGCACGGCCTGTGCCGCCGCATCTTCCGCGTCGCGCTCCCCAATCGTGATGACGACCTCCATCCTGCCGAAGCGCTCGCGCAGTGCCTGATTGATGGAGGCAAGCGCGTCGACGGCCTTGTCGGCGCCCGACGATGGATTCAGGATCAGCCGCGCGCGCATGGTTGCGTCAGTACAACTTGCCGAGCGGCCCGAGCTCCAGGTTCAGCTCCTTGGGGTCGAGACCGAACGCCGCAGCCATCTCGGAAATCGTGTCCTCGAGCCGCATCAGCGCCATGCCGACCGACTCTGTCTCGTCGGGCGTGAGCGTGCCCTGTTCGTGACGGCGGATGGCCTGGCGCTCGAGCACGCGGCGGATGAACTCCACCAGCGTCAGCACCAGTTTCGCCACGGATCGCCTCACATCGTCAGGCGGCGCGTTCCAGCGTGACGGCTGCGCGGCGGATCGCAGGCGGGCGAGCTCGGCGCGCAGATCGTCGATTTCGGTTACCGACAGACCCTGTGTCGATGAGGGCCGGGCCTGCGCGTTGACGCGTGAAGCGGCGCGGCGCGGCGCCTTTCGGCGGGATGACGTGCGACGCGCGCGCGGCTTCGAGGATGTCGGCACGTCAGATCTCGCCGTGGATATCGGCGGCCGTGGCAAACGCGAACGGCGGCATGGGCCCCGATAACAGAAAGCGTCCGGGCGACTCGCGCTGCAGCGCGGCCACGGCGCTCGCGTAGCGGGCCACGTCCGCGGCAGCAATCAGATGATGGATGGCGCCGACGAACGGCGGCCGCGCGGCTCCGGTCTGCTCGGCGATCACGAAGGGCGCGACGGCCTTCCGAACGGGATCCGCCTCATGCACGCGCGCCTCGCGCGCGCGCGCGGCGATGAAGGCGCGCCCTGACGTGCGCGGCGGTTGCGCGCGCTCGCCGCGCACCCGCACGGTCATCTGCCGGCGGTTGCGCGTGAGCGCGAGCGCCTGCTGCAACTCGGGGACGAGCGGCGACAGCAGCCTTCGAAGCTCGCGCTCATCCTTCGCGACGGTGCCAAATCTCACCGGCAGCAGTGAAAGCCCCTGTTTCTCGAGGCGGGCGAGCGCCGCCGCGTGCGCTTTGAGTGCGCGCTCGGTGACGTTCGGCGGCACCGGCGTGCGCCGCACGATCGCGGCGAGCGACTTCACGACGACCGCGTCCGCACCCGCGCGCCGCGCCGCACGCGCATCCGCCACGGCAAGCACCACGATCATTTTCTGGACGGCGAGGCCCCGTGAGGCCCGCGCCGGCGCGTCGCCGGATCCGGCTGCTTGCCGAACACGCGATCCGCCGCAGCCAGCAGTGCCGTGAGCCGCAGGTACACGAGGTCAACGTCCGCGAGCGCGAGAATCGCGTCGGCGTGCAGCACCACCCCCTTGCTGAGCAGATTGTCGACGAGATCGAGCAGCGTCGCGTTCGTCTCACGCTCGCCGAACACGCCCATCGCGCCCGCGAGCGGACGCGCGGTGGCCTTGGGACGAGGCCGGCTCGGTGGCGGTGGCGGCGGCGGAGACGGACGGCGCGCCTGTTTCGGAGGATGCGGCGGCGATCGGCGCAGCGGCGGTGTCGCAATGATCGGCCTTCCGCGGCGCTGCGCGGCCGGCGGGCGGGGGCGCTTAGGAAGCACGATCGACCTGCACGAAGTGATACGGCGGCCAGGGTCCGGTGAGCTTGAACGTGCAATGCGCCGCGGCGGCGGCCGCACCGAGCCGATCCGCCGCGCGTCCGAACGCGCCCTTCTCAGTCCCGGCCACCAGGAATGCCGCATCCAGCAGCGGCCGCTCCACATCATCGTCCTCGACCGGGCGCGCGACGGCGTCGCGACACGCCGCTGCCAGGGTCTCATGGGCCTCGCGCGCGAAGCGTGTCCGCGCGGCCGCGCGCTCGCGTGCGGCGTCGCGCACCTGTTTCTTGCGCTCGAGGAAGGCGGTGCCTGACGATGCAGGCGTGGTGCCCGCTGTCTCGGCCGGCGCGTCGAGCGCGACCAGGCGCAGGCCGTACTCCTCGCAGTCCGCGACGTGCGCCGCGGCGCGGGCGAGCCGCGTGCGCTGCTGTGCCAGCGCCTTCACCATCGGTTCGTCGCCCGAGAAGAGCGTGAGCAGTTTCATCGGAAGCAGCGCCCTCGACGACCGCATGGCGGCTTCGAGCAGCTGCTCGTGACCGAGCGCGGCCTGCGAGACCCAGTTCATGTCGCGCAGCTTCTCGCTGACGGCATCGGGCGAGTACTCACCATCCGGCAGCGTCGCGACCACCGCCGTCAGGCCGTCCGGCAGCGAGATCGCGCGCGGCGGCCTGGCGCCTGGAAGACCTCCGGACGGCAGAGCGGCAGGCGTGTCGGTTTGAACGAGACAGTAAAGGACAGTCACGGCTTCAGAGCATGCTAGCGATGCTCGTCGCCCTCGAAGGTGGCCTCGACGCCGGTGACCGTGTAGTCGCCGCTGCCGGCGTCGCCGATCGACGGCGTGCCCTCGCGCTCGGCGCGAATGATGCGCAGGCGCTCGAAGACCTCCGACTCGATGCCGGCGAACTCCTCGTCGGTGATCTCGCCCGCCTCGAGCCGCAGCTGCGCCTGCAGCAGCCGGTCGTGCAGCACCGACTCGTCGAAGGCCTCGGCGTCGGCCACCGCCGCGATCTTCTCGAACACGAACTTCATGCCGCTGATGAACAGCGAGTCGAGCAGAAACATCTATCTCTCTCTGGCGGGGACCCCTGCACCCCGCCTGGCTCGGTCGCTCGCGGGGGCCCGAAAGCCCCGCTCCGCTCCCTCGCTCTCGCTCAATGCGCCCTCTCTAATTTCAGCTTGATGTTCACGAAGTTGTACGGCGGCCACGGGCCCGTGTACTTGAACGTCAGCTTGTCGTGGCGCTGGCCGATCTCCTTGACGCGCGCGTCGAAGGCCTGCTCGCGGTCGCGCGAGACCAGAAACGCGGCGTTCATGATCATCCGATCGCCGATCGGCTTGTTCGATCGCGAGGCAACGGCCACGTCGCGCAAGCTCCGGAAGATGTCGTCGACGTACTGCTCCGATCGCGCCTGCAGCGCGGCCTCGATCATGCGGCCATACTGCATGCGCGCGAAATACGTCGACCCCTTCTGCGTCGAGATCTCGTCCTTCAGGCGGCGGATGTCCTCGTCCTCGATCTCGATCTCGCGGATGATCTGATCGCGATCCCAGAGCACCTTGAGGCCGAACTCCACCTTGTCGCGCATCTTCTGCAGCACGTCGGTAAAGGCGTCATAGGCCGACCGCAGCAGCTCGACGATGTCGTTGGTGGTCTTGAAGACGGTGCCGAACGACATCGGCAGCACGGTGTGCTGCAGCATGACCGTTTCGTTGACCCGCTGATGCGCGAGCACGTTTTCGCGCGTCGGGTCGTGCACGATCATCTGTGTCGCCGACACGACCGCCGCGAGATCCTTGAAGTGCACCGTCTGCACCTCCGCCGGATCGTGTCCGATACCGAGCGGCCCGAAGGTCAGCGGCGTCTCTGACTGAATGATGCAGTAGACGTACTGACCCTGCGCGGTACTGTCGGCCGCGGGCGGCGCGCTCGCGCGTGGGGGACGCGCCGCCGGTTTCGCTTTCGCGGCTGCTTTGAGGGGCTGGGGAGCCTTCTTTGTTGTCGTCGCAGGTTTCTTCGCCATAGTCTCGGGAATCGCTATCGCCGTCCGCGCCGCGGGGGAGCCGGCGGGGATGCGTGGCCCGACGGGCCTGCCCCCTGATGCGCGCTGGCCGGCGAGCTGATACCCAGCACGCGCGAAATCTCCGCGACGAGCTCGTCGGGCACGCACGGCTTCGTGATGAATGAATCGCAGCCGGCCTCGCGCGCGCGCTCGGCATGGCCGGCGAGCGCATGACCGGTGAGCGCGATCACGGGGATGCGCGACGTCGCGGCGTCGGATTTCAACCGCCGGGTGGCCTCCCATCCATCGAGCTTCGGCAGCGCAAGATCCATCAGCACGAGGTCGGGCTTGAGACGATGCGTCATTTCAATGGCTTCGAGCCCATTGGTCGCCGACTCGACCCGGAAGCCGGTGAAGGTCAGGTACTCCACGTACATCTCCCGCGCGTCGTCATAGTCCTCGACGACCAGGATGAGCGGTGCGGTCTTGCGTTCGGGCGTCATCGGCGTTTCGGTTTGACCGGGATGCGAAGGGTGAATGTCGAACCCTTTCCCATCTGACTGTCGAGTGTAATACCGCCGTCCAGCATTTGCGCCAGCCGGCGGCAGATCGACAAGCCGAGGCCCGTCCCGCCATGGCTGCGGGAGGGGGAGCTGTCGAGCTGGCGGAAGTCTTCGAAGACCTGCGCCTGATCTTCAACAGCAATCCCGATACCGGTGTCGCGCACGACCACGAGGACCATCTTCGCGCGCGCGTCATAGGACGCACGAATCTGCACGCTGCCCTGCTCGGTGAATTTCAATGCGTTGCTGAGCAGATTGAGCACGATCTGCTTGACCTTCTGACGATCCGTTCTCATCGGCGGCAGCTGAGAGGGGATCTTGAGCGACACCTCGACCTGGCCGCGCCGCGCAATGATGGGCTCCATCTCGAGCAGCACTTCCTGTATCAGATCGTTCAGCTCGAACGTGGAGATGTTCAACGGCATCCGTCCGGCTTCGATGCGCGTGATGTCGAGGATGTCGTTGATGAGCCCCAGCAGGTGCCGCGCGTTCGAATCGATGCGGGTGAGGTTGCGCTTCTGCCCGATAGACATCTCGCCGGCGATGCCCTGCAGCGTCATGTGGGTATAGCCCAGGATGGCGTTGAGCGGCGTCCTGAACTCGTGCGACATGTTGGCCAGGAACTGCGACTTGAGCGCCGATGCCTGCTCGAGCGCGATGTGCTGGCGCCGCAACAGCTCGTTCTGCTCCGCGAGCTCGGCGGTCGCCTCGTGCACCTTGAGCTCGAGCTCCTCTGATGCGCGCTTCAGCTGTTCGTACAGTTTGCCTTTTTCGATCGCTTCCGTGAGGTCGTGCAGAATCGTCACGACCCACATCAGCTCGCCCTGCTCGGCGAGAATGGTGCCCGCGATCGCCTCGAACGGCACGACGCTGCCGGTGCCGGGATCGGTCAGGGTGAGCTCGCCGCGGAATCGATCCTGCGTGCCGCTGGCCAGCAGGGTCGCCACGAACGAGGTCAGGTTCGCGCCATTCGCGCGCACGCGCCGCGCGGCCGCGTCGGTGCCGTCGTGCGCCGGCGCGAACATCTTTTCGGCGGGCGCATTCATCAACACGATGCCGCCGTCCGGGTCGGTGACCAGAATCGGATCGGCCACTGAGTCGATGATCAGATCCAGCCGGTGGCGCTCTTCGCGCACCTTCGCCTGCGCGAGACGCAGCGTGCGATAGTTTTCGTCGATCTCGACCTTCGCGCGCGCCAGATCGGTCACGTCGCGAAGCACCGACACGACGTAGGTGCCCTGCCGCTGATCGCGCACCGGGGTGCTCAGCAGCTCGTAGACGAGGTCGGATCCTTCGAGAGGATCGACCAGCAGCAGCTCGCGCCGGCTGTCCCCTTCTTCGAAGGCGCTCGCCGAGAGCGCCGCCGAAAACAGCATGCTGTTGAGCGCGACGGCACGTCGCCAGCCCTCGCTTGCCTCATCAGGGGCGACGAGCAGTTTCTCGGCAAGGCTGTTGGCAATCAGCACCTGTCCTTCGAGGTCGGTGAGCAGGACAGGATCGGAAACCGCGTTGATGATGTTGAAAAGGAGCAGACGCTCCTGGCCGTACTGCGTCTCGGCCAGCGTCTCGCGGCTGCGAATGCGATAGAGCTGATCGGAGAGGCGCTCGCAGGCCCACGTGATCCCGGCGCCGACACTGCCCGCCTCGGCGCTCGTCAGCAGAATGCCGACCGCCTGGCCGTCCTGATGCGCGCGCAGCGGACACGCATGGAACCGCTGCGCCTCGAGGATGTGGCGCAGCTGCGGATCGCGGCTGATGAACTGCGGCCGTGGCGATGCCAGCGCTTTAATGAACGGATGCTGCTCTTGCCGAAGGTCGACGGTGAGATCGGTGACGCCCGGCAGGCCGCGCTCGGCGACGATGACGAGCTGATGATTCGCGCGGTCTGCCAGCAGTACGGCGGCCTTCGCGGCGACGCCCGCTTCGACGATCCAGTCGACAACGCGGCGCGCCGATTCGACCTGATCCAGGCTTCCGAGCAGGAACTCGAGAAGCGTAACCTGGCGCTCTGCCGCGGCCGCCGCAACCGGCACTTTGCCGCCCGTCGTTGAGACCGCCGCGTAGGCCATTCAGCTCCGGCTTGTGTTATTCACGGCGCCGGGCCGCCGGCCGAGGCGTCTTGGCCGCCAGCGGGCGCGGCGCCTTGGCCGCCGCGAGCTCCGCGCGAAGCGCCACGTTCTCGGCCATGATGTCCTGCGTCGTCTGCGCAAGCTCCGCAGGCCGCGACGCGGGCGCGATCTGGCCGACCGCCTCCGAATACTTCAAGTAGGTCTCAATCGACGCTACGACAATCCGCGCTTCGACCGTAATCAGGTCGATGCCGACCAGTGACACGCGCACCCATGCGTCGATGACGATGCCCTTGTCGAGAACGCGATCAAGAACATCGATAAGACTGGTTCCGCCTGCGGCTCTCTCAACAGCCATTAACCTAGCTCCTGTTTCACGGCGGGGACCCCTGCGCCACGCCGGCGGTTATTCATTCAGCGGCGGCGCCGCCCTTTCGGTTTTGCGGGCGCCGAATCGAGCGCCGCAACGCGCGTCTCGAGTGCGGCAATCTGCCGGCGCAGGTCCGCGCCGTCAAACTCCGGGCGATCCTGACCCGGCGACAGCTCCCGGTCGTATCGCCACCAGTCGAGTCCAATCTCCTGTGCTTTGTCGAGCGAGCACACGAGCAAGCGGATGCGAATGGTCAGCAGCTCCACTTCGGCCAGCGAGATTTTGATATCGCCGGCGATAACGAGTCCTTTGTCGAGAACACGGTCGAGCACGTCGACCAGGCCGGTCGACTGGGTGCGGATCGGTGTCGAGAAGTCGGGAGCCATGCGGTGCTGCGACTATAGCCGCGTACTGGACTCCCCGGCAAGGAGCGCCCAAGGCATGTCCGTCGCTGTCGTCATCGCTCAGCCATGCAGAATTGCGGCCAAGCTTAACCATTCGAAACCGATGAGGTAGCCTCCGCGGGCTGTATTATTCCCGTCCATCATTCGGTGCAGCGCGTTGGCCTCCCAGCCACTCGACCAGCGTTGTCATTTCGTCCTCCGAGAGGCGTGTACCGAACGCCGGCATCTCCGCATCAGCATTGACGGCTTCGGGATCCGCAATCCACCGGCGCAGCGCGGCAGGGTCGTGCTTCTGGCCAATATTGGAAAGATCCGGACCTTCGTCTCCTCCGTCGCGCCCGCCCTTCTCGATGCGATGACACCCGATGCAGAAGCGCGCAAAGACGCGCATCGCCGTGACATCGGCATGCGCGAGCGGCGGCGGACGGTCACCGCGCCGCGCGCGCGCGAGAAACGCGAGCAGCGCCTCGATCTCGCGCTCGTTCGACTCCGGCGGCTCGCGCAACCCTGGCGCGATCATTTCAGGATCGAACAGGTGTCCCTCGATCCACGCCGCGTCGCGCGTGATCGTGCCCGGTCCGACGGGATCCGCCACGCCGCCATCCGCGTGGCAACGCGTGCAGGCCACATCCGAGGCCATCGCGGCCCCGCCGACCTCGCGGATCGTCCACTCGGAATCGGCGGGCGGTGGCCGATCGCGCCATCCCGCGGCCGTGAGGGCGCCGAGCGACAGCGCGATGACGCCGAAGATCGCGAGCGGCAGGCGGCGCTCTGCAGGATCGCGCGACGGACCGCGATCGATCCACGGCAGCAGCGCGAGCAGCAGAAGCACAAGGCCGGGGATCACAATTGCGCCGACGACTTCGAGGCGGCCTGGAAAGTACTTGAGCAGCTGAAACAGGCCGAGGAAGTACCACTCCGGCCGCGGCATGTAGCCTGCCTCTGCCGGATCGGCGACCGGTTCGAGCGGCGGCGCGCCGCGCGAGGCGAGCGCGATGAGGATCGCGATGACGATCAGGGCCGCGGTGACATCGCGCGCGGCCTGGTAGGGGTAGAAGGGGAAGAAAGGGGGACGGGTCTGAATTATTCGGTGACTGCGAGGGAATAATTCAGACCCGTCCCCCTTTCTTCCCCAGGGCCCCGAGATCCCATGGCGGCGCATCAGATACAGATGCAGCGCCACGAGGAGGACAAGGATCGCCGGCAGCACGATGACATGCGCGGCGTACCAGCGCGTCAGGGTCAGCGCGCCGATCTCGGGACCGCCGCGCATGATGCCGGCAACCAGCTCCCCCACCACCGGCGTCAGCGCCGCGATGTTGATGGTCACAACCGTTGCCCAGTAGGCGCGCTGATCCCACGGCAGCAGATAGCCGGTCAGCGCGAACGCGAGAATCACGAGCAGCAGCGCAAGGCCGGTGAGCCACGTGAGCTCGCGCGGCTTCCGGTACGCGCCGAAGACGACGACGCGGACGACGTGCAGGGCGGCCGCGATCACGATGATGGTGGCGCCGTAATAGTGCAAGCCGCGCAGAAACGCGCCGGCGCGGATCGATTGATCGATGTACCGGACACTCTCGTGCGCGTGATCCGGCGTAGGCGCGTACGTCAGCGACAACAGCACGCCGGTGACGGCCTGCAGCGCGAGCGCGGCAAGCAGCACGCTGCCGAGCGTGAACCACCAGCCAGTGCCGGCCGGCAGCGGCTCGTCGAGCAGGTGCCGCCGCGCGGCGCGCCATCCGGCGCGGTTTTCCAGCCAGTTACCAATGCGGATGAAAACGTCACGCGCCATCAGATCTCGACGTGCACTTCGTCGCGGGCGAAATCGACGCGGGCCGCGACCGGCGGCAGCGGCGCGGGCGGAGGGCCAGAGACCACGCGTCCGTCACGATCGTAAACGCCCCGATGACAGGGACACTCGAACCGATCCGCCGGCGCGTTCCATGACACGCGGCATCCAAGGTGCGTGCAGGTCGCCGACAGCGCGCGTACCTGATCGTCGCGTGTGACCGTGAGAAAGATCACCTGCGGCCTGCGCGCGCGATGCCAGCCGTCGCGCCGGGCGGTCGTCACGATCACAGGCGTCGGGACATTGGGCTCGAGGTCGCTGAAGCGCGCGGCCCTCGTCCAGCGGCGCGCGCGCACCGATGCGGCGGGCACGGCGATCAGGCCGGCGAGCGCGGCCACCGCCGCACCGGCCGTGGTGAGCGCGCCGCGCACGAACCATGAGAGCAGACGGCGGCGGCTGGCGAGAGGATCGGACGACACGTTACGCCGAGCCTAGCAAAGAATGCGTCGCGGCGAACCTTACTTCCGTTCCCCCGCCGAGTACACTATAAAGATGCCCAACCGCCGGCAGGCGCGCGTCGCGAATCCGCTTCGTCGAAACATCGCGATCATCGCGCACGTCGACCACGGCAAGACCACCCTTGTTGACGCCCTCTTCCAGCAGAGCGGTATTTATCGTTCGAACGAGCGCATTGCCGACCGGGCCATGGACAGCAACGAGCTCGAGCGCGAGCGCGGCATCACGATCCTGGCGAAGAACACCGCCGTCAACTACGGCGAGCATCTCATCAACATTGTCGACACGCCGGGCCACGCCGACTTCGGCGGCGAAGTCGAGCGCGTGCTCTCGATGGTCGACGGCGTGATGCTGCTGGTCGACGCGTCGGAAGGCCCGCTGCCGCAGACGCGCTTCGTCCTGGGCAAGGCGCTCGAGCGCCGCCTGACGCCCATCGTCGTCATCAACAAGATCGATCGCCAGGACGCGCGGCCGCAGGCCGTCGTCAACGAAGTGTTCGACCTGTTCATCGATCTCGACGCCACCGAGGATCTGCTCGACTTCCCCATCCTCTATGCCGTGGCGCGTGACGGCATCGCCAGCACCTCGCTCGAGGAGAAAGGCACGTCGCTCAAGCCGCTGTTCGACGCCATCATCGAGCGCATTCCGCCGCCGATGGGCGATCCCGACGGCAAGCTGCAGATGCTGGTGGCGAATCTCGACGCGAGCGATTACCTCGGCCGGCTCGCCATCGGGCGCATCTTCAACGGCCGCGTGAAGGTCGGCGATCAGATCTCCGTGTGCAAGCTCGATGGCACGGTGCAGGTCACGAAGGTCACGAAGCTGTACTCGTTCGAAGGGCTCAAGCGCATCGACACACAGCAGGCCGCCGCGGGCGACATCGTCTGTCTCGCCGGCATCGAAGGGATCATGATCGGCGAGACGATCTCGTCGCCGATCGACCCGGAGCCGCTCAACGCGATTGCCATCGACGAACCGACGGTGTCGATGATCTTCGGCGTGAACACGTCGCCGATGGCGGGCCGCGAGGGGCAGTACGTCACGTCGCGGCAGCTCGCCGATCGTCTCGATCGCGAGCTCGTGGGCAATGTGTCGATCCGGGTCGAGCCCACCGACTCGCCCGAGCAGTTCAAGGTGCTCGGCCGCGGCGAGCTGCAGCTCTCGATTCTGCTCGAGATGATGCGGCGCGAAGGCTTCGAGATGCAGGTGTCGCGGCCCGAGATCGTGACGCGCGAGATCAACGGGCAGCGCGTCGAGCCGGTCGAAGAGCTGATCATCGACGTTGCCGAGGATTATCAGGGCGTGGTCATCGCGCAGATTGGCATCCGCAAGGGCGTGATGACGAAGATGGTGAATCACGGCTCGGGCCGCACGCGCCTCGAGTTCAGAATTCCGGCACGCGGACTGATCGGCTTCCGATCGCAGCTGCTGGCCGAAACGCGCGGCACCGGCATCATGCACCACCGGTTCATCGGATGGGAGGCCTGGCACGGCGACATTCCAGCCCGCGGGACCGGCGCCCTGGTGTCCGACCGGACCGGTCCTGCCACCGCCTATGCCATCGCCGCCCTTCAGGAGCGCGGCGAGATGTTCATCGATCCCACGACCGACGTGTACGAAGGCATGATCGTGGGCGAGAACAGCCGGACCAACGATCTCGACGTCAATATCACCAGGGAAAAGAAGCAGACCAACATGCGGGCCTCGAGCGCCGACGAGGCCGTACGGCTGATTCCACCGCGGCGGCTGAATCTCGAGCAGGCGCTCGAGTTCATCAGCGATGATGAACTGGTGGAGATCACACCGAAGAACCTGCGCCTGCGCAAGCGGGTGCTGGCCGCGAACATGCGGCCGAGAAGGAACTAGGCCCGACGATGCTGACGCACGCCACACGCACGATCTCGCTCGCTCTGCTCGCGCTGGTCGCCGGATGCAACACGGAAGGACCGACGACGCCCATCACCTTCGTCGGACCCGCGTCGCTGGTCATCACCGATCTGCGAACCGGCGCGGGCGAGACGCTCGCCCAGGGCCAGCAGGCCACAGTGCACTATGCGCTCTGGCTGTACGATCCGAGGAACACCGACTCGAAAGGGACGCTGCTCGAAGAC
The DNA here is from genome assembly GCA_040902895.1 of Vicinamibacterales bacterium. GTDB lineage: Bacteria > Acidobacteriota > Vicinamibacteria > Vicinamibacterales > SCN-69-37 > JALYRV01. The sequence goes on from JBBDWL010000076.1 coordinate 95,989, forward strand.
TCACGCCAGTTGGGGTCGGCAAGTCAGGGCTTCACGATCAGGATCGCAACCGATGCGGTGATTGAGGGCTGGGTGCAGGGGCTGCCGGGCATGAAAGTGGGCGGGCTGCGGCGGCTCGTGATTCCGCCCTCGCTCGCCTTTGGCGATACGGGCAGTCAGGGGATCCCGCCGAACGCGTGGCTCGTGTTCGACGTGGATCTGCTCGCCGTCAGAAACTGAGCGCAGCTTCTTCAGGACAGCTCGATGCGCGGGCTTGCCGGGCGCGGACGCGCGTCCGCCGCGTGCCAGTTCGTGTGCGGCGCCTGGTTCTCGACGATCCAGCCGTAGACAAGCTTTCCATACGTCATCCACGTCATCCCGCGCTCCGCATAGAACGGCCGCAGCGCCGTCTGCACTTTCGGCAGGCGATAGAACGGCACGCCCGGGAAGTAGTGATGCTCGAGGTGGTAGTTCGAGTTCAGAAACAGGAAATCCCAGAACCAGTGGCCGCGCATGAGCGTGCCCCACTGCGCCGGGTCGTCGGGATTGATGTCGTAGTGCTGCCCGAGCCGGTTGAGCGTGAACGCCACCGGGAACACGAAGAACACCGGCAGGATGTGCGCGCGCAGCGCGGCGCTCGCGCCGAACGCCGTCCAGATGGCGGCCATCGCTCCGAGGTGAAAGCCGATTGACAGCCAGCGCTCGCGGCCGATCCGCTGGCGCAGCTCGGGCTCGTACGTCGTGGCCTCGCGCTTTGCGGCGCGGAAATAGATCGGAAACAGGACGGGCGTGGCGTACAGCAGCTTGTACCAGCGGGCGTTGATCTTCGGCGAGAGATGGTGGCGCTTCGGATCGTCTTCCTCGGAGCCGAGCTCCGCGTGATGATCGAGATGCCAGCGCGTGAACTGACTGGCCGAGAGTCCGCTCGGCGTCGCATACAGCAGACCCAGTACGCGCTCGAGCACCGGACGCCGCGTGGTGAACACGGCATGGTGCACCACTTCGTGCAGCAGCACCGAGAAGTTGAAGACGGTGAAGCCCTGCACGATGACGAGCGGAATCCAGATCGCCGGATGCGTGAAGCGGATGAGCGCCCACGTGCACACCGCCAGGATTGCGAACTGCCGGCCCGCGACGAGCAGATGCCTCGCCACCGATTTGGTGTGCAGCTCGCGCATCAGATCGCGCGGCACGGCACGGCCCAGCTCGGCACGCAGGGCGCCCGCATGCGCAGAATAGTGATGATGTCCCACGGAGGATCTAGTTTACGGGATTTGGTGATCTCGTGATTTGGTGATCTGGTGATTTAGCTCAACGGGGGCCTGGCGACACCATGGGCAACCTGATGCGTGTCAGGGCGACGCCGCTGAGCACGAGGGCTGCGCCGACGAGCTTCTGCGGCGTCAGCGCCTCGCCCAGCCACAGCGCGGCCACGCTCATGGCCGCAATCGGCACCAGGTTCGAATAGATCGAGGTGCGCGCCATGCCGATCTTCTGCACCGCGGCATACCAGATCAGATACGCAAGACACAGCGCGAACAGCGACGAAAACACGAGCGCCCACCACGTCCACGCGCTCACCGCGGCCCAATCCACATCGGCCATCTGCGGAATCGTCACGATGACATACGGCACCGCGCCCATCGCCATCGACGTGCCGGTGACGAACAGCGGCGAATGCCGTTTGAGCAGTGTGGCGGCGCCAACGGTGTAAACCGTCCAGCACGCGACCGACACGAATATCAGGACATCGCCGGTCAGATGATCGCCGCCAAGCCCGGCGCCCATCCCGACAACGATCCAGATGCCGATCGCCGACACGGCCGCACCGATCCAGTGCATCCGTGACACGCGCTCGCGGCCGAGCGCAGCGCCGGCCAGCGCGACACAGACCGGCGTGGCGCCGATGATGAGCGAGCTGTTGGCCACGCTCGTGAGCGCAACGCCGCTCACGAAAGACAGCTGATACGCGAAGTGGCCGACAAGGCCGAGGGCGGCGAGCGACAGGACGTCGCGTCTGAGCAGCGGTTCGCGCGTGAAGAGCATGCGCGGCGGAGTCGCGCCCTTCTTCGCGCGGTTGAGGATCACCGTGATGGCGAAAGCAAAGACGATCGACGCAATCACCATGCGCAGCGCATTGAAGGGCTGCTGCGGGATTTCCTGAAACGCGACTTTGAGCACGCTGTAGTTCGCGCCCCAAATCACCACCATGGCGACAAGCGCCAGGTCTATGCGAGTAAGGGACGTAAGACGAGTAAGTCGAGTAAGGGGAGTAAGACGAGTAAGGGGAGTAAGGGGAGTAAGGGGTGTTAGGGGGGTAAGGGGGTAAGTCGGACGGGGGCTGCGGGCCGGCGATCCTTCCACCGGCGAGCGGCCCCCGTCCGTCGTCACGTCCGTCCTAGCCGCCGACCTGGGGCGGGGCGAACGGCTTGAGGAAGAAGAGGATCAGCGAGATCAGCAGCACGTAGATGACCAGCGACTCGATGAGCACGAGGCCGAGGATCAGCGCGCCGCGAATTTCGCCCGAGGCGCTGGGATTGCGCGCGATGCCTTCAGCCGCCGCCGCAACCGCGCGGCCCTGACCGAGGGCGCCGCCGAACGCCGCAATACCGAGCGCGAACCCGGCCGTGATGATCGACCACATCGCGACCGAGGTGCCGCCATGCGTCGCCGCGGGATCCTGCGCGAACACCGGCGTTGCCACGGCCACCATGGCCATTACCAGACCCGTCATCGAGAAAAAGCGCTTACTCACACAGCCTCCTAAAGAATCAGTCCAAAAACGAAACGAAATCCTTACGCCGCGGCGGCCACGTGGCCGCGGCCGACGTCGACGCGGTCGTCGTGCGGCGCGTCGTGCGCCTCGTGCTCGTCGTGATGCTCCACCGCCACCGCACCCGCGAGATAAATCGTCGCCAGCAGCACGAAGATGAAGGCCTGCAGACCACCCGTCACCAGTCCGAGCAGCATCATCGGCAGCGGCACGAGCCACGGGATGATGAGGAAGAGAATCGCGATGACGAGCTCTTCACCGAAGATGTTGCCGAACAAACGCAGCGAGAGCGACATCACGCGCGAGAGATGGCTAATCAGCTCGATCGGCAGCATGATGGGCGCCATCCAGATCGGAGCGCCCGGCGGCGCGGCGAAGTGCGCGAGGTACGAGCCGAGCCCCTGCGTGCGGATGCCCTGATAGTGGTAATAGACCCACACCGTCAGCGCACACCCGGCCGTCACATTGAGGTTGCTCGTCGGCGCCATCAGCCCCGGCACGAGACCCGCATAGTTGGCGACGAGAATGAAAATCCCGAGAGAAAAAATCAGCGGCAGATAGCGGCTGCCCTTGCCCGGAATCCACTCGTTGAGAATCCCGTTCATCGCCGACAAGGCGTCTTCCATCAGAATCTGCAGCTTGCCGGGGTTTTCGACGCTCAAACGCGATCGCACGAGGAACCCGAGCGCCGTCAGGGCCACCACGATGAGCATCGTCATGACCATGTAGTCGGGAATCAGGTACGGATGCTCGGGCGAGGTGTGGACGCCAAATCGGTCGAACACCGGCCCCAGGATGGGCGCCAGTGCGGCGTTGACCCACTCGACGATCAGAAGTGTGTGATGAGGCATTTATCTGGGATGTACGGCGGCTTCGACCGCTACAGCTGCCGCAATCGAGGACGCGCCCACCAGCAGCCCTATCGGGTGCAGGCGCAAACGCGAAATCATAACGTACGCCGCCAGAGCCAGTAAAGCGTACCGCACCAGAATCAGGCCCAATCCGCGTCCTTTTTGCGCCGCGCCCGACGCCGGATCGGCAAGCCGCATCGTGCCGCGTTTGAGCATCAGCAGACTCATGAGGGCGAGGACGGCCCCGCCCACGACACCGACGGCCGCGTCGAGTCCGCCGATCAGCAGTCCGCCGGCGGCGAAGACCGCGGATATGACGATGGCTCTGCGCGCGAGCCGGGCGAGCAGCGCGTCGGGCGTCACTTCAGTTTTTTTGAGGCGCGGAAGACGTTGATCATGCCGGCCGCACTGCCGAGCCCGAAGAAAATCAGGAAGAAGACCGGGTACTTCTCGAATTTGAAAACCCGATCGAGCCAATAGCCGAACCCTCCGCCGAGCAGCACAGCCAGCACAAAAGAAATTCCGACCGTGCTGAGGGCGCCGAGCGTCCGAATAGTGTCGACGCGTGTACGCCGATCCGGCTGATCCGCCATGACGTTCCGTGCAGCTTACCGCAGGTATACTCGAACGAGGGCCCTCCGGGCTGCCTCTTCAGGTTGGGAGATACACCGTGTTTTCACGACTTTTCGCCACGCGCTTGTTCACCGCCGCCGGCCTCGTCGCGGCGCTCTCGGCGCCGGCAGCCGCACAGGACGCCCAGGCCCGCGAAGGCCGCGTCCACATCAGCGTGACGGATCGCGACGGCAAGGTGCTGCCGCTCACGGCGGCCGAGGTCGCGATTTCGGAAGATGGCCGTGCGCGCGAAGTGCTGCGCGTCGAGAAGGCCTCGGGCCCCGTGCAAATCGCGTTGCTCCTCGACGACAGCCAGGCGGCACAGGCCACGATTAACGACCTGCGTGAGGGCGTGCGGCAGTTCATCGCGAAAGTGCTCGATGCGAACGCGCAATCCGAGATCGCGCTGATCTCGTTTGGTGAGCGTCCGACGCTGCTGGTCGACTACACCAGCAATCGCGCGCAGCTCGAACGCGGCATCGGGCGCATCTTCGCGCGCCAGGGCGCGGGCGCCTACATGCTCGAAGCGATCTTCAGCGCCGCGCGCGGCGCCGCCAAGCGCGCCAGCGCGCGCGGCCACATCGCCGTGATCGGCACCGAAGGGGTCGAGTTCAGCAACGATCACTACGGCCGGGTGCTCGATGAGCTCGCCCAAAGCGGCGCGACGCTCTGGGCCCTGACGCTTACTGCCGGCGCCCGCGCCGCCGAGAGCGAGGAGACTCGCAATCGCAGTGTCGTGCTCGGCCGCGGCACAGACGACACCGGCGGCCGCCAGGATCAGGTGCTCGCCAACAGCGCGATTCCGACCATCCTGGGGAAACTCGCGGACTCGATCCTCAATCAGTACGCCGTGACGTACGGCAGGCCCGACGCGCTCGTGCCGCCGAAGACGATCGATGTGAAAGTCAGCAAGCCGGGGGCGCGCGTGCTGGCGCCCTCGATTGCGCCGCGCGTTCGCAAGCCGTGACGGCACGCCTCACGCTGGCTTTCGTGTGCGCGGTCGCCTCGACGGCGGCGATCGCGAGCCCTGAAGGGCTGCGTCACGGGCCGCAGCAGATCTTCCGCGGCGGTGTCGAGGTCGTCTCGCTCGCCGTGACGGTCATGGACAAAGAAGGCCAGTACGTCTCGGGGCTCGACCAGCCGAACTTTCAGGTCTTCGAAGACGGCGTGCTGCAGGACATCGTGTATTTCTCGCGCCAGCATCAGCCGATTGCGCTGACGCTGCTGATGGATACCAGCACGAGCATGGAGCAGAAGCTGCCCATCGCGCAGGAAGCGGCCATCGGATTCGCGCGGCAGCTCAAACCGTCCGATGTCGCCGCGGTGGTCGAGTTCGACAGCCGGCCCGACATCGTCCAGGACTTCACCTCAGATAGATCGCTGCTCGAAGCGGCCATCCGCAAGACCGCCGCCGGTGGATCGACGTCGCTCTATAACGCCATCTACGTCGGCCTGCGCGCGCTGGAGCGCACCAGAGCCTCAGCCGGCGAGCAGGTGCGCCGCCAGGCCATCATCGTGCTCTCAGACGGCGAAGACACGACGAGCCTCGTCAGCTACGAAGACGTGCTGGAGCTGGCAAAACGCTCAGAGACCGCGGTCTATTCCATTGGTCTGCGTTCGCGCGATCAGCCGTCGGCCAAAGGCTTCCGTGAGGCGGAGTTCGTGCTGCGATCGCTCGCGCAGCAGACCGGCGGCCGCGAGTTCTTCATCGACGACGCGGCCGACCTGAAAGGGATCTATCAGCGGATCGCCGACGAGCTCGCTAACCAGTACTCTATCGGCTACATGTCGAAGAACAACAAGCGCGACGGGGCGTACCGGCGGATCGTGGTGCGCGTCGACAGACCGAATGCGATCGCGCGCACCAAGCAGGGCTATTACGGACCGGGCGGCACACGATGAGCGCCGGCGCGCCGCTCGTCTACATCGTCGGCGCCGGGCCGGGCGATCCGTCACTGATCTCGCTGCGCGGCTATCGCTGTCTCACACGCGCCGACGTCGTCATCTATGACCACCGCGTGCAGGCCCGCCTGCTGCGGTGGGCGCCGCCTTCCGCCGAGCGCATCGACGTAGGCCGCTCGTCGCAGAAGCCGCTCGAGCAGGACGCCATCGCGCTGCTCGTTGCCGAGAAAGCTCGCGAGGGCCGGCTCGTCGTGCGCCTCAAGTGGGGCGACCCTTTCGTGTTCGACACGGGCGGCAAGGAAGCGCTGCTGCTCGCGCAGCACGGCATCCCCTTCGAAATCATTCCCGGCATTCCTGCCGCGATTGCCGCGCCGGCGTACGCGGGCATTCCCGTCACCTATCCTGCGGCGGGCGACACCCTCGTCATCATCCGCGGCGCCGAAACCGCGACCACGGACCCGCCCGACGTCGACTGGGCCGCGCTGGCAAAGATGGACGGCTCGCTGGTCTGCTACGCAGGTCCGCGCCAGCTTCCGGCGATCGCGAAAGCGCTGATTGCGAACGGACGCGCGCAGGACGAACCAGCGGTACTCATTCGCAACGGCACACTGGCCACGCAACAGACCACTGTGACTACCCTTGGCGAACTGGCCGAGGCGGTAGACGAACGCCGCACGTCGCTGTTGATCGTCGGTGCCGCCGCGGATCTGCGCGAGCATCTGCAGTGGTTCGACAAGCGCCCGCTCTTCGGCCGCCGCGTCGTCGTCACGCGTCCGCGCGAGCAGGCGCGCGAGCTCGTGGAGCGGCTCGAGGAAGCCGGCGCGGAGGCGATCGAAGCGCCGATGGTCGCGACCGAGCCGCCTGAAGACGACACGATGCTGGTCGAGGCAGCGCGACAGGCGGCCTCGTTCGACTGGATTGTCTTCACGACCGCGACAGCGGTCGAAAGCTTTCTGCGCGTCCTGCTCGACGGGCAGGGCGACATCAGAACGCTCAAAGGCGTGCAGCTGTGCGCCATCGGTCCCTCGACCGCCGATCGTCTGTCGGCATTCGGCATCAGGCCGGATCTGGCGCCGGCCGAGTACGGCATCGAGGCGATTGCCAATGCCCTCGGCGGCTCGGAAAACGCGCGCATTCTGATCATCAGGCCCGATCACGTGCGCGATGTGCTTGCGAGGCATCTGCAGGATCGGGGCGCCGACGTCACCGACGTGATCGCCTATCGCACGGTGCCGGCGCTCGATACGGGACACGACATCTATCGCATGCTGCTCGATGGCAAGGTCGACGCCGTCACGTTCACGAGCGCCGCGACGGTGAGCCAGTTCGTGGAGCTGCTGGGGCCCGAGCAGGCGATCGACTTGTTGAAGGGAACGATCGTGGCAGCCATTGGTCCCGTCACGGCGGAAGCCGCCGGCCAGCTCGGCGTGGCCGTACAGGTCATGCCCGTGCGCTACGACGTCGAAGCGCTGGTGGACTCACTGATCGAGTACTTCGCAGACAGGCAGGCCCTAGGCGCTAGGCGCTAGGCCCTAGGCCTTAGGCCCTGGGCCCTGGGCCTGAGCCGGCTCGCACAACGGCTCGCCGGCTAACCAAAAGAAAACCCCGCGGGCCTTTGTGCCTGCGGGGTCATGCCTAAGGCCTAGGGCCTAGCGCCTAAGGCCTAGGGCCTGTCATTACCGCCGCATGCGCAGCGGCTCGTCGAGCCTGAGCCTGAGGATCGTGCCGGCATCGAGTTTGACGTCGCTGCCTTCAGTGGCTGCGATCGTGCCGCCCGCGCCAATCACGGCGCCCAGAATGGCGCCCTTGATCCCGCCGATGATGCCGCCGATGATGGCGCCCACGCCCGCGCCACCGCCGATCTTCGCGACTTCATTGTCCTTGTCGGCCTTGAGCACCTCGGTGAGCGTGCCGCGCATCTCATAGTTGCGGCCGTTGACCGTGATTTGATCGAACGCCAGGGTCATCTCGCCGCGTCGATCCGTACGGCTGGCGCTGTCGACCGAGCTCACCACGCCGCGCACGCGCGACCCGGCGGGGATCAGCAGCCGGTCCTGCCCGTCGATGTGCTGATACACGTCGGCCGCAGTGGTGGCTTCGAACCGCTGCTCGACGGTGGCTGTCTCGGAGCTCAGCGCCTGCGACAGCCTCACGTCGATCTCGGTGCCGGCCGGCACTTCGCCGGGCGCGCCGAAGCGATCGCGCCGCATGCCCGTCGTACCGACGCCGGTCGTGCCGCCGCGGATGCCGCTGGCGGCCGCCCGTGCGCGCGACTGCAGCGACTGCAGGCGGTTGCGGACGTCGTTGTACTGCGCGCGCGTGATGCGCTCGCCTTTCCGCTGTTTGACTTTCAGATAGATGACTTCTTCGCGCAGCATCTCGAATTCGGTGTTGCCGAGCGCGTTGTTGCGCGCGCGGGCGGCGTCGACGTCAGCCGCGACGTCGTTCGACAGGACTTCGAGCCGCTCGATATCGGCGCGCGTCACCGTCTGGGCGTCGGCGGGAGCCGCCATGAACAGGGTCAGCATGGCCGCGAAAACGAACGGCAGCCGTCGTGTAAACACACTCATTTCAAAACCTCCTGAGGTCCGTCCGTGAGGTAGTGCAATTTGGACGCCGGGCCAGCTCATCGGGTTTGCCGGTATCATTAACGCAGCGGCAAACCCGAGAGTGGATCGCCAATCGTCAATGAACACTGTCCGCCTCCATCGCACCATTGGCGTCAAAGTCGGCCGCATCCAGGTCGGCGGCGGAGCGCCGATCGTCGTGCAATCGATGACGATGACGGATACGGCTGACGCGGCGGCGACGGCGCGGCAATGTGTCGAGCTGGCCGAAGCCGGGTCCGAGATCGTGCGGGTGACCGTCAACCTGCCTGAGGCGGCCGCGGCTGTGCCCGAGATCCGGCAGCGCATGCTCGACGCGGGTTGCGCCGCGCCCCTCATCGGTGACTTCCACTACAACGGCCACCTCCTGCTTACCCGTTTTCCGGATTGCGCGACGGCGCTCGACAAATACCGAATCAATCCGGGCAATGTCGGCACGGGCAAGCGGCGCGACGAGCAGTTCGCCACGATCTGCGCGGTTGCGCGAGATCACGGCAAGCCGGTGCGGATTGGCGTCAACGGCGGCTCGCTCAACCAGGAGCTCGTTGTCGCGAAGATGCAGGAAAACACCGACCGCGCGCTCGGCAAATCCTCGGAGGAGATCATCAACGAGTGCATGGTGCTGTCGGCCCTGCAGTCGACGGAGCTGGCGCTCGAGAGCGGGCTCCGGAAGGATCAGATCATCATCTCGTGCAAGGTGTCGAGGCCGCGGGATCTGATCGCGGTGTATCGCGATCTCGCGCGCAAGACCGATCAGCCGCTGCACCTCGGACTCACCGAAGCCGGCATGGGCACGAAAGGCCTCGTCTGGTCGTCGGCGGCGATGGGCGTGCTGCTCAACGAAGGGATCGGCGACACGATCCGCGTGTCGTTGACGCCGAAGCCGGGCGGCGATCGCCGCGAAGAAGTTTATGCCGCCTGCGAGCTGCTGCAGTCGCTCGGGCTGCGCACGTTCTCACCAAGCATCACGGCATGTCCCGGATGCGGGCGCACCACGAGCACGACGTTCCAACAACTTGCCGAGCGCATTCAGGAGTACGTGCGCGAACAGATGCCAGTCTGGAAGCAGACGCGCGAAGGCGTCGAGACCATGACCGTCGCGGTGATGGGCTGTATCGTCAACGGACCTGGCGAGTCGAAGGCTGCCAGCATCGGCATCAGCCTTCCCGGCACCGGCGAGTCGCCGAACTGTCCCATCTTCATCGACGGCGTGCACGCGACGACGCTGCGGGGCACATACGACGAGCTGGCCGACGCCTTCCAGCGGCTGGTCGACGACTATGTCGACAAGAACTATCCACCGACAGCAGGGGCGCGGGCCTGATCGCCGTCGTCATGGGCGTATCGGGGGCGGGCAAGACGCGTGTCGGCCGCGCGCTGGCCCGCAAGCTCGGGTGGCCGTTCCTCGACGCCGACGATTTCCATTCCCCTTCGAATGTCGCGAAGATGCGCGGCGGCACGCCGCTGGAGCCGTCGGATCGCGTCGCGTGGCTGCAGGCGATGCGGGCTGCTCTGGCGAAGGTCGAAGAAACCGACGGCAATGCGGTGCTCGCGTGTTCGGCGCTGCAACAGGCATTTCGCGCGTCTCTGCGTGAGGGCTTCAACGACCTGCGATTCGTCCACCTGAAGGCCGATCGCGAGCTGATACGCGCGCGCGTCGGGAGGCGCGGCGATCACTTCATGCCGGTTTCGCTTGTCGACAGCCAGTTCGAGACGCTGGAAGAGCCGGAGGATGCGCTCGTCATCGACGCGTCGAAGGCTCCCGAAGTTATCGTGCAGGAGATCGCGCGCAATCTCGTGGGCGGCTGACAGGGGCTTATTTCGTTCCTGCCGCGTGCGGTAGTATGCCCCGCATGCGACGCTCATTCTTCGGTCCCGCGCTGCTGATCGCGGCCCTGTGCGCCAGCACCACGTCCCTGTCCACCCAGTCGAAGCCGGTCTTGACGCCGGCCGATTACGGCAGATTCGAAACGCTCGGATTTGGCGGCGCGCGCGGCGGGCTGTCGCCTGACGGCGCGTGGCTCGTGTACGCCGTCTCGCGCTCGAACCGCAACAACGAGCTGCGAATCAAGAAGCTTTCCGACGGCACCGAGAAAATCGTGGCGTTCGGCGCCTCGCCGGTCTTCTCGGACGACTCGCGCTGGCTGGCGTATGCGATCGGGATGTCCGAAACCGATCAGGAGAAGCTGCGTCGCGACAAGAAGCCCGTGCAGAACACGCTCGGGCTGATGAACCTCGCGACCGGCGAGATGACCGCGGTCGATGGTGTGCAGAGTTTTTCATTCGACGGCACGGGGGCCTATCTCGCGATGCGCCGCTACCCACTTGAGCGGCCCGCAGGCGCGCCGGCGCCGAATCCGGATGAGCCCGGCGGCACCACGCTGATCGTACGCACACTGGCCACGGGCACTGACGCCAGCTTCGGCAACGTCAACGAGTACGCGTGGCAACCGAAAGGCAACCTTTTGGCGATGGCCATTTCCGCGGCCGACAAGGCCGGCAACGGCCTGCAGCTGCTGAATCCCGCGACACAGGTGCTGCGGGTGCTCGATTCGGGCGCTTCGATCTATTCCATGCTCACGTGGCGCAAGGACAGCGCGGATCTGGCGGCCCTCAAGTCGAAGACGGACGAGAAGCGGGAAGGCCCGACCCATGTCGCGCTCGCCTGGAAGACCCTCGGCGCCGCGCACGAACAGAAACACATGTTCGATCCGACGGCGAACGGCAATTTCGCCACGGGCGAGAGAATCGTCGCGTACCGCCGCCCGTCGTGGTCGCACGACGGCAGCATCGTGTTTGCCGGCAGCGCGCCATGGATGGCCAAGCCTGAGAAGACGCCGGACGAGAAGAAACCAGAGCCGAGCGTCACCGCCGACGATCGTGTAGACGTCGACATCTGGCATCCCAAGGACGCCGAAGTCATGCCGCTGCAGAAGACGAGCGCGGCAGCGGCGCGGCGGCGCAACGTTCCCGGCGCATGGCGTCTCGACACGAACAGATTCGTCAAGCTCGGCGACGCGCACACGGAGATCGTCACGCCACTGCGGCGTCGTCCGTACGCGCTCGTGCAGACGTGGACCCCCTATGCGATGCAGCGCAGCATCGGCCGTGGCGCGTACGACGTTTCGCTCGTCGATCTCGCCACGGGCCAGCGCACCAGGCTTCGCGACAACGTCAACGACGACTTCGTGCAGGCCAGCACGGGCGGACGCTACGTGCTGTTTCTCGAGAACGATCAGTTCTGGACGATCGACACGACCACGAAAGCGATCGCGAACATCACCAGGGGGCTGCCATCGGTTTTCGTGGATCGAGAATCGGACGTCACGACCGCGCAGAAGCCCGCATTCGGCGCCGGCGGCTGGACGAAAGACGACCAGCATGTGCTTCTCTACGACCGGTTCGACATCTGGCGAGTCGCGGCCGACGGCAGCGGCGCGGTAAAACTGACGGATGGCGCACGCGAATCCGTGCGGCACCGGCTTCTGCGGCTCGATCCTGAAGAGGAATTCGTCGCCCTCGACGCGCCCCGTCACGTCAGCCTGTTCAACATCTGGACGAAGGAATCGGGCTTCGGCGTTCTCGATGGCGCGCGCGTGTCACGCGCCGTGTGGATGAAGAAGGATGTCGCCCGGCTTGGCAAAGCCGAGAAGGCCGGCGTGTTCAGCTTCGTCGTGCAGGCGTTCGATGACCCGCCCGACGTGTTCATCGCCGGCTCCGATCTCAGCACGGCAAAGCAGGTGACGTCGCTGAATCCTTTCCAGCCGGAGTACGCGTGGGGCCGCGCGGAGCTCATCGAGTATCGGAACAAGAAGGGCACGCGTCTGCAGGGCATCCTGCACTACCCCGCCAATCACGATCCCTCGAAGAAATACCCGATGGTTGTCTACATGTACGAGCGGCTCTCGGATGGCCTGCATCGCTACGTCGCGCCCGACGAGCGCTCTCCCTACAACGTCGCCGCGTTCACGCAGCGCGGCTACTTCGTGCTGCAGCCCGACATCGTCTTTCAGCCGCGCCAGCCCGGCCTGTCGGTTGCCGATTGCGTCGGCGCGGCGGTCGCCAAGGTGTCATCGATGGGCGTTGTCGATCCTTCGAAGATTGGCATCACGGGACACTCGTGGGGCGGCTTCGATACGGTCTTTCTCGCGACGAGCACGAATCTGTTTGCCGCCGCCGTGGCGGGCGCGCCCATCACGAATCTCGTGAGCAACTACGGCAACCACCACTGGAGCTCGGGCATCGCCGAAACCGATCACATCGAAACCGGACAACAGCGCATGGAAGTGCCCATCTACGAGGATCCCGAGGCGTACCTGCGCAACTCGGCGGTCTTCAATGTGCACATGATGACGACGCCGCTGATGGTGATGTTCGGCGAGTCTGACGGCACGGTGCACTTCCATCAGGGTGTGGAGCTGTACAACATCGCGCGCCGCGCGGGCAAACAGGTCGTCATGCTGGTCTATCCCGGCGAGGATCATGGCTTGCGGCGCCGCCCGAATCAGCTCGATTATCACCGCCGCATTCAGGCGTGGTTCGCGCACTACCTGCAAGGCGAACCTGCCGAGAAATGGATTACGGAAGGGACGTCGTTTCTGGCGAAGGAAGCGGCGAAAGGGAAATAGCGATTCGGTCCGGCCGCGCAGGTGCAGCGCGTCGCGCCGCCCGATCGGCGGCTCACTCCCTGAGCGCCGCCGCCGGCTCGATGCGCGAGGCGCGTGCCGCCGGCACCAGCGCGGCCAGCCATGCCGTGCCCATCAACACAATCCACACCGCCGCGATCGTCGTCAGATCCGCTGCCCTGACGCCGAACAGGTATCGCGACGCGGCTTGGCCGATGAACATACCCGCCGCTGTGCCAGCGGCGAGCGCCACGGCGGTTGTCACCAGCGTCCCGCCGACGATCCGTCCACGAATCGCCGATGGATCGGCGCCGAGCGCGAGACGCACGGCAATCTCGCGTGTCTTCTGACGCGTGGCGTAGTTGATGGCGCCGGCGATGCCCGTGGCTGCGAGCGGCAGGCACAGCAGGCTAATCAGCACAAGAAGCAGGCTCCGCGCGCGATAGTCTGCTGTCGCACGGCGCACTTCATCCTCGAGCATCACGACGCCTCGGAGGGGCAGGCCCGGCCAGGCCTCCGCGGCCGCCTGGCGGATTCGCGGAATCACGGAAACCGGGTCGCGATCGAGCCGCGCGATGACGTACGGCAGGTTGGAGCGCGGAGCGAACATCCTCGGCGCCGGTTTCATACCCGGGACGCTGTCGACCGCGTCGCCGAGGATGCCGACCACCTCGAAGATGCGAGCGCGCGCGCCTGCCGGTCTTTCATGAAGCCGCTGGCCGATGACGGGACCGAGACGCGCAAGATCGCGCGCAAGTGTCTCGTTGACCAGGGCAACCGGCGGAGCTTGATTGACAAGCGACGTTGGAGTCTCGGTGTAGTCGGCGTCGGTCAGCGCGCGCCCTTCGACGAGGCGAAGGCCGAGGGTTTCGATGTACCTGGGCGACAGATAAGTGACGCGCACGGTCATCGGATCCGCGCCCGCGTCCAGCGCAGGCAGCAGGTTGATGGACGAGAGATCGCCTCGCAGAGGATACGTGCTGCCTGAGGCCGCCATCGCCACGCCGGGCACCTCGCGCGTCGACTCGAGCACGCCCTTCATGCGGCTGACCCAGGCATTGACCTGTGCGCGAGCGGAAGGCTGGCCAGGCCCTGTCGAGATCGTGGGATTGGGCAGGCGAAACGCGATGGCGCCGGTCGCATCGAATCCCAAATCGACTGAGCGGACGCGCACGAAGCTGTGCGCCGCAAGCGCCGCGACATAGAGCAGCGCCGCGCTGGCGGCGAGCTGGAAACCGAGCAGCGCGATCCGTGTTCTCGAGCGCCCGATGCCGGCGCGATCGTCGGCTCGACGCATCAATGCAAGCGGTGACGAGCGGCGAACGATCTGCAGCGGAATCAGGCTCAGAAGGGCGAGGCCGGCGACCGAGAGAATCGCGGTGAACGCGAACGCCCGCCAGTCGGCGAACAGCGCCTGACCTGCCGTCATTTCAGCCGGCAGCACGCGCACGAGGACCGCCGTCAGGGGCCGGGCCATGAGCCAGCCCACCGCAAGGGCCGCCGCCGCTACGAGCGCGCCTTCCGCTGCGTACTGCGCGAACAGCTGCCTCTGCGACGCGCCGAGGGCGAGCTGTGTGCCGATTTCGCGCGCGCGGCCGGCGGTGCGCGAAAACAACAGCGCCGCCACCTGCACCCAGGCCACGAGCAGAAGAAGGCCGGTCGCGCCCAGCACGAATCCGAAGGCGTCCGCGCCATCAGGAATCAAATGATCACGCAGCGGCATGATCACCGCTGCCGGAAACATGGCACGAACCTGCTCGATGTTCACGCCCGGCGCAAGGCGCGCGTACGCCGGCGCATAGGACGAGGCAGGTCCGGATCGAACGGCCCAGACGTTCACGCCGGCCGGAAACGAAAATCCCTCCGGCATCACGCCGGCGATAACGAGTGGACGATTCAACATCGTGCCGTCGATCCGGATTGTCGTTCCCGGAAGCGACGGATCCGCGCCGAAATGATCGCGCCAGATTTGGTAGCTGATGACAATGGGCCGGGGCGATGAGCGGCCCTCGTCATCAGCCGTGAGCACACGCCCGTACATGGCGTTGGCGCCCAGCATCGGAAAGAAGTCCGGAGCGACCTGGGCCGCGTGCAGATTCCACTCAGATGTCGTGTTCGCGCCTTCTTCGAAAAGCGTCACTAGGGGCGCCAGCACCGACGCGCGCTCCGCGAAGAGCGGCGTTTCGTTCAACTGCTGCACGAGTTCCCGGCGCTGTACGGGAGTGGTCTGCAGCAGCGCCTGCGCACCGGTCGGAAGCTCGATGTGCACCAGGCGATCCGCCTGCTTGAAGGGCAGCGGCTTGAAGAGCAGCCCGTCGTAGATGGCAAACAGCGCCGCGTTCGCGGCGAGCGCCGACGCGATGGCGAGTACGACCGCCACAAACAGCGCGGGCTGCTGCGCGAGCGACCGGATGGCAAAGCGCAGATGCGACGGCATGTCCTTCCTCCGTTGCGCGCATTAGACACCGGCCGGCGTCCGGCGGCTACGCCACCGCCGGCAGCGTGTCGGTTTATTCCGTCCACACGAGCAGACGATCGCCGTTCGGGCGAGTGTGATCAATGACTACTGATGGGCCGTAACGTTCGAGATCCCGGGCGCTGATCTGCTGCCGCTCCAAATCAAGGCCCGTACCTCGCACCAGGAACTGCGCGGCAAGGATGAGCAGTACGCGGCGTGTTCGCATCAGGCCACCATGGGCAGCGTTTCTGTCCTGAGGTGGTGCGCTCTGTAGAACCAGAGGCCTACGAGGATGATGCCGATCAGGATCAGGCCCGCGGACAGGCCTGTCCACAGACCGGGCACGCCCCAGCCCCACCAGAAACACAGCGCATAACCAAGCGGCAGGCCGACCGCCCAGTGGCCCACGAGATGCCACAGCATCGCGGTGCGGGTGTCGCCAAGGCCGCGCAGCAGCCCGGTCGATACGGCCTGGACGCCGTCGAATAGTTGAAACAGCGCGGCGATCGCGAGCAGTGACAGACCGATCCCGACGACTTCGGCGTCGCGCGTGAAGAGATGCAGCAGCGGCCTCGGAAGCGCCACGAAGAGCAGGCCGGCGCACGCCATGAACCCGCCGCCGATGACGAGCGCCGCCTGTCCCGCCACGCGGACGCCGGCGACATCGCCGCGTCCCACGGCCTGCCCCACACGCACGGCGCCGGCTGACGCCATGCCGAGCGGAATCATGAACATGAAACTCGCGAGGTTGAGCGCGATTTGATGCGCGGCGACGGCTGCCGGCGTCAGCGCGCCGGCGAGCGCACTGGCTGCGGCAAAGACGCCGACCTCCACCGTGATCTGCAGCGCCGCCGGAAGTCCGAGCCGTGCCAGCCGGGCGAGACGGTCCGGATCGGCGCGCATCGGCACATCGTGGAGGCCGGTCGATACTTTCCGCTCGCGGCGCACGATGACGAGAAACAGAAATACCGCGAGATAGACGCGCGCAGAGACTGTCGCCCAGGCCGATCCCACGACGCCCATTTCGGGGAAGCCAAAGTGGCCGAAAATCAACAGATAGTTGCCGGCGACGTTGATCAGATTCGCGCTGATGAGCGCGATCATCACCGGCCGCACGACGTTCATCGCCTGCAGATACCGGCGGAACGCCGCAAAAATCATCAGCGGCAACGCGCTCCAGATCACCGTGCCGATGTACGGCGTGATCAACGCCAGCACGTCGCCGTGAAAGCCGAAGGCCGGCAGCAGGTACAATCCGCCCGCGACGAGCAGCATCAGCGGAATGGAATAGAGGATCGCCAGCGCGACGCCGTTGAAGAGCCAGCGGTGGCACTCCTGGATGCGCCCGGCGCCGAACGACTGCGACACGAATGTGTCGAGCCCCATGAGCAGGCCGATGCCGAACACGGCCGGCGTCATGAAGAGCGTGCTGCCGACGCCGACGGCGCCAATGGCGGCCGGCCCGAGCGGGCCCACCATGATGGTGTCGACGATCCCCATCATGATCCAGCCAATCTCCGCGGCCACGACTGGAATCGCCAGTCGCAGCATCGGTTTCAATTCCCGGAGCACAGCCGAGTATTGTAGGTTCTATGTTCAGAGCACTGACAGTATTCGCATTGGTTCTTGCGGCACCGGCCGCGCAGCAGCGCACCCCAGAAGCGACTTCTCTGCTCGGCAAGCCGCTGATTGCCGCCGTGCCTTCGCCCGAGGCGAAGGCGCGTATGGAGAAGCAGCTGGTCGATGCCGAGGCGGCGCTTGCGGCATCGCCAGGCAGTGCCGACGCGTTGATCTGGGTGGGCCGCCGGCAGGGCTATCTCGGGCGGTATCGGGAGGCGATTGCGACCTTTACGCGCGGGATCGCGGCGTTCCCGTCAGACGCGCGGTTCTATCGTCATCGCGGACATCGATATCTCACGACGCGGCAGCTTCAGGCGGCGATTGCCGATTTCACGAAGGCCGTGGAGCTCACGCGCGGCAGGCCCGATGAAGTGGAGCCGGACGGCCAGCCGAACGCGCGCAACATTCCCACCAGCACCCTGCAGACGAACATCTGGTACCACCTCGGTCTCGCGTACTACCTGACCGGCAATTTCGAAGCGGCGGCGCGCGCGTACGAAGACGATCTGAAGATCAATCCGAACGACGACAATCTCGTGGCCGTGACGCACTGGGCCTACATGACGGCGCGGCGCCTTGGCCGCGATGCCGACGCAAAACGCCTGCTCGATCCGATCACGAAGAACCTCGACGTGATCGAGAACGGCTCGTATCACAAGCTGCTGCTCATGTACAAAGGCGAGCTGCCGGAAGCGGAGTTGATGAAGACCGTGGAGGCAGGACTCGAGCTGGTGACGACCGGGTACGGCGTCGGCAACTGGCACTTCTACAACGGGCGCCCGCAGGAAGCGCGCGCGATCTGGCGCAGAATCCTGGCAGCTGAAGACCAGTGGCCTGCGTTCGGATATCTCGCCGCGGAAGCAGAGATGGCGCGCCGCTAGCTAGCTACTGCCGCCAGAACATGAACTTCTCGATCCACGCGACCCGCGTGAGGTCGTTGTAGATCACCGTCACCATCAGCATCATGATCACCGCGAAGCCGGCGATCAGGATCTTCTCCTTCAGCCGCATGCTGAAGTCGCGGCGCGCGAGGCCCTCGAGCCCGAGGATCACGATGTGGCCGCCGTCGAGGATGGGAATCGGCATCAGATTGATCAGGCCGAGATTGAGGCTGATCATCGCCATGAAATTGAAGAGCGCCAGCCACCCGAGCCGCGCCGTCGTGCCTGACAGCTCGCCGATCGCAACCGGCCCCATCAGCTGACGAATCGGCGTCTCGCGCGTGAAGAGGCCGGCAAGCGTCTTGACGATCATCCGGGTGCCTTCCCAGTTGCGTTCGAGGCTCATGCCGATGGCTTCGAAGAAGCCCGGCTTCACGCGTCGCGTCTCGAACCGGCTCCACCCGATGCCCACCGGCAGCGGTCCGCCTTCGGGTGTCACGCGAACAATTTGCTCACCACCGTCTCTCCGTACCGTGAACACGACTTCGCGGCCCGTCGACGCCTTGAGATGGTTCGTCAGCGCATCGGCCGTGGGGTTACGCTGGCCGTCGACGTCCAGAATCACGTCGCCCACCTTCAGGCCACCGCGAGCGGCCGGGCCGTCAGGCGTGACGATGGTGAGCTGCAGGCGCGTGTCAGGCATGACGCCGATCTCCCCCAGCTCGTACTTCGTGAAGGAGTCGGGCGTCAGCCGCATGTCGATCGTCTTGCCGCCGCGATCCACCGCCAGGGCAATCTCGCGATTCGCCTTCGGCACGATATAGATGAACGCGTCGTCCCAGGTCTCGATGTCGACGCCGTCGATGCGCACGATGCGGTCGCCAACCTGGATGCCCGCGCGCGCCGCCGGTGAGTTCTCGGCGACGCGTCCCACAACCGCCGGTGCGTCCTGGTAGAGCGGCACATCGGCGCCCTGATACAGCACGCCCGCAAGCACGACGATCGCCAGCAGCACGTTCATCAGCGGCCCGGCAATCAACACCTGAAACCTCTGCCACTTCGTTTTCGACAGAAACTCGTCGCTCGCGCCCGACCGCTCATCGTCAGGCTGCTCGCCCGCCATCTTCACGTAGCCGCCGAGCGGAATGGCGCTGACCGCGTACTCCGTATCGCCGCGCGTGAACCTGAGCAGCTTCGGGCCGAACCCGAGCGAGAACGTGATGACGCGCACACCCACGCGGCGCGCCGCAAGGAAATGGCCGAGCTCGTGCACGAACACGACGATGCCGAGGACGAAGAGGAAAGCGAGGATGTTGATAATCATTGAAAAGCTGGAATACGAGCCGAAACAAACGCGCGGGCCCACGCATCGGCGGCCCTGATGTCACTAAGACTATCAGCGGAGGCCCTCGGTTCGCGAGACCATGCCTCGAGCGCGGTCTCGATCGCCGCCGGAATGCCGCCAAAGGCAAGCCGGCTCTCGAGAAAAGCGGCGACCGCCACTTCGTTGGCGGCGTTGAGCACGGCCGGCATGCTGCCGCCGGCCTCGAGCGCGTCATAGGCGAGACGCAGACAGCGGAAACGATCCCGATCGGGCGGATGAAATTCCAGCGTCATCGGCACGCCGAGATCAAGTGATGGGACGGGAGCGTTCCAGCGCTCCGGATACGAGAAGGCGTACTGAATCGGCAGGCGCATATCGGTGACGCCCATCTGCGCGAGAATCGATCCGTCGCGCAGCTCGACCATCGAGTGCACGATGGACTGCGGATGGATCACGACGTCGATGCGTGACGGCTCGACGTCGAAGAGCCAGCGCGCCTCGATCACTTCGAGCCCCTTGTTCATCAGCGTGGCGGAATCAATCGTGATCTTCTGGCCCATGCGCCACGTGGGATGGCGCAGCGCGTCTTCGGGGACCGCCTTGTCCATCTCATCGCGGGTCCACGTGCGGAACGGGCCGCCCGATGCCGTGAGAATCAGCCGGCGGACGTCGGCGGGCTGGCGTCCGTGCAGACACTGGTGCACCGCATTGTGCTCGCTGTCGACAGGCAGGATGCAGCCGCCGTGACGCCGTGCCGCCTCGATCATCAGCGCACCGGCGAGCACGAGCACTTCCTTGTTTGCGAGGGCAATCGTGCGGCCGCAGCGAAGTCCCGCAAGCGTCGCATCGAGACCGGCCGTGCCGGATGTCGCGCACAACACGACGTCCACATCGTCGAGCTCCGCCAGCGTGACGAGCCCCTCGACGCCGAAGACGGCCACGGGCGGCACGGCGATGCCGCGTGTGCCGAGCAGCGCGACGGCCGCGTCGAGCGCCTCGCGCGTGGCCATCGAAATCGCGCGCGGCCGGTAGCGGGCCACCTGATCGACGAACGCCTCGACGTTATTGGCGGCGGCAAGCGCGGTGACCTTAAGGCGATCGGCATGCGCATCGACCACGGCAAGCGCGCTGGTGCCGATCGATCCGGTCGAGCCGAGCACGGCGATCTGTTTAATCACCATGCCCTCAGGAAGGCGTAATACACCGGCGCGGCGAAGAACCAGCTGTCGAGCCGATCGAGCACGCCGCCGTGACCGGGGATCAGAGTGGAGCTGTCTTTCACGTCGGCCGCGCGCTTGAGCGCCGACTCGAAAAGATCGCCGGTCATGCCGAGCACGGCAATCGCGGCGCCGAGCAGCGCAAGCCATTGCCACTCAACGCCAGGCAGAAACCGCGAGCCGGACCAGATCATCGCCGGCACCGCCAGCACCATGCCGCCGATGGCGCCCTCGACGGTCTTCTTCGGGCTGATCAGCGGCGACAGGGCGTGGCGGCCAAACGCGCGGCCCGCGTAGTACTGCGCCGAGTCGCTCACCACAATCGTGAAGAGCAGCGGCAGCACGGTTTCGGCGCCGCCGAAGGTTCTGACGGCGACGATCGTGCCGAGCGGGATGCCAATCCACAGTGCGGCAAACGCCATCGACGCGACCGCGGCCAGCATGTCGCGGGTCGGCTGGCCTCCGGCGACGGCCAGTGCGGCCGACGCCACCACGATTGCGCTGAGCACAACCGCCAACGGCGGCTCCGGCACGACGAACGCAGCGCATGCCGCCATGGCGCCCGCCGCGGCCGCGAGCCGGGAAATCGGGACGCCGAGCGCGGACGAAAGCGCGGCGTACTCCCACACGCCCAGCAGCACCGCGATCAGCGCGAGCACCAGCGTGCCCCACGGCGGCAGCAGGAAGATCACTGCCAGCAGCAGCGGCAGCATCACGACGGCGGAAAGGACGCGTAAGAGCACGAAATTAAGAGTTGGTGAATTAAGAATTAAGAATTGCTATCGAACTGCCGCCGGCTCCGCGATGCCGCCGTAGCGGCGATCGCGCTTCTGGAAATCGAGAATCGCATCGAGCAGGTGGCGGCGGCGGAAGTCGGGCCAGAGCGTGTCGGTGACCCAGATCTCGGCGTAGGCGATCTGCCAGAGCAGGAAGTTACTCACTCGCATTTCACCGCTCGTCCTGATCAGCAGATCCGGATCGGGCTGGCCTTGCGTGTAGAGCAAATCGGCGAAGCGCTGCTCGTCGAGCGCGCCGGCCGGGATGCCCTCGGTGATGGCGCGGCGAGCCGCATCGATGATTTCGGCGCGCCCGCCATAGTTGAGCGCGATGTTGAAGAGCATGCCGGTATTGCCGGCCGTGCGTTTCTCGGCAGCCGCGAGCTCCTCGCGGATGTCGGACGAGAGATCATCGCGCCGGCCAATCACGTTGAACCGGATGTTGTTGCCGAGCAGCGTCTTCAGCTCGAGCCGCAGATAGCGTTTGAGGAGCACCATCAGCGTCGACACTTCACTGGCGGGGCGCTTCCAGTTCTCGATCGAGAACGCATAGAGCGTGAGCACCTTCAGACCGAGCCGCGCGGCCGTCTCGACCGTGTCGCGCACCGAATCAATCCCCGCGCGATGGCCCTCCACACGCGGCAGATGCCGCTGCGCGGCCCAGCGGCCGTTGCCGTCCATGATGATCGCGACGTGGGCCGGCAGCCGATCGGGCCGCAGCTGCCGCACCAGCCGCGCCTCGTCTGAACCCGGTGTCACGACTTCGAGGAGGGCATCGAAGGGCACGTCTAGATAGTAAGGCGAGTAAGAGAGTAAGGGAAGTAAGGGAAGTAAGGCGAGTAAGCGTTAGAAGGTGACGTTGACGAGGAACAAGCCGTGGGCCGGGGCGCGGCGGCCGGCTTGCGTCCGGTCGCGCGAGGCGAGCATGTCGTCGATGGCATGCGGCGGACGGCGGCCGTGTCCAACGTCCATCAGGGTGCCCACGATGCTGCGGACCATGTAGCGCAGAAAGCCGTCTCCCTCCACTTCAATCGCCAGCACGCCGTCGCGATGCTCGAGCACGTCGACGCGCGTCAGCGTGCGCACGGTGCCAAGCACCTCGGAGCCGGCGCCCTGCAGCGCCGCGAAATCATGTGTGCCGACAAAGCGCGCGGCGGCATCCCGCATCGTCGCCAAATCGTACGAATACGGCAGGTGCCAGGCGTACCGGCGCTGAAATGGCATCTGCACGGCGGATGGGTCTACGCGGTACCGGTACGCTTTGCTTTTCGCGTGATACCGCGCGTGAAATCCGCGCGGCATCTCCTTGACGTCGAGCACGCGCACGTCTTCGGGCAGCACCGCGTTCATGCCGCGCCGGATCACATCCACAGGCTGCGTGGCGTTCGACGTCACGCTCGCCGCCTGGCCCAGCGCGTGCACGCCGGCGTCGGTGCGGCTCGCGCCCGCAACCGACGCGTGCCCCGCGAACTGCGCGTGCGCCGCCTCGATCAGTCCCTGCACCGACACGCCGGCGCCGCTCGCCTGCCGCTGCCACCCGATGTAGTCGGTGCCGTCATACGCGATAGTGAAAAGGAGAGTTCGCACAACTTAGAACTCAAAACTGGAAACTGGAAACTTAGTTTTGAGTTTCAAGTTTCGAGTTCTAAGTTTTCCGCGAGCCCGGTTTTACCGCGGGCGAGCCGTCCTTGCAGAGCGGACACTCCGCTTCCTGCCACGTCGGCAGCGACAACGTAACGAGCGCGTGGTACGGAAGCGCCGATTCCGCAGGACCGCGCCAGGCGGTCGCGCCTCCAGACCGATCGATGATCGAACCGGCGGCGACCACGCGCGCCCCGAATGACTGCGCCACCTCGATCGTCTCGCGTGTCGATCCGCCCGTCGTCACGACATCTTCAATGACGACGATCGAATCCGGCGGCCCGAGGGTGAATCCGCGGCGCAGCGTCAGCACGCCCTCCTGCCGCTCGGCAAACACCGCGCGCACGCCGAGCGCGCGCGCCACTTCATGGCCGATGACGATGCCGCCGAGCGCCGGAGAGAGGATGGCTGTCGGCGCATGCGGCGCCACGAGCGCCGCGAGCGCCCGGCCGAGCGTCTCCGCATGTTCCGGATGCTGCAGCACGAGCGCCGACTGCAGATAGCCGTTGCTGTGCAGGCCCGACGACAGCCGGAAATGCCCTTCGAGCAGCGCGCCGCTTTCGCGGAAGAGATCCAGAACTGACACTATTTCCGTCTCAGGTTTTCCTCAAACAGTTTCAGAATCCGTTTGTATTCGTCGGCCCAGCTCGTTTCTTCGACGAATCCGTGGTTCTCGACGGGATACGCCGCGAGCTCCCAGTTTTCCTTGCGCAGCTCGATCAAACGCTGCACGAGACGCACCGAATCCTGGAAGTGCACGTTGGTGTCGACCATGCCGTGCGCAATGAGCAGCGCGCCCTTGAGTCCGGCCGCGTGATAGATGGGCGAGCTCTTGCGATAGGCCTCGAGGTCGGCCTGCGGCACGTTGAGGATGTTCGAGGTATAGCCGTGGTTGTAATGGGCCCAGTCGGTCACCGGCCGCAGTGCCGCACCGGCCCTGAAGACATCGGGCGTCGTGAACATCGCCATCAGGGTGATGAAGCCGCCGTAGCTGCCGCCATAGACGCCGATGCGCCTGGCATCGACTTTCTCGGCCTCGACGAGATACTTCGCGCCGTCGACGACATCCTCGAGATCCTTGCCGCCCATGAACCGATAGATCGCCGTGCGCCAGTCGCGGCCGTAGCCGGCGCTCGCCCGGTAGTCGGGATCGAGCACGACATAGCCGCGCGAGGCGAGCAGGTTGTGAAACATGTACTCGCGGTAATAGGTCGACCAGTACTTGTGCGCGTTCTGCAGATAGCCCGCACCGTGCACGAAGACGACCGCCGGCTTCAGCGGATCGCGTTTCGCGCCAATCATCTCGGGCGTATAGAGGCGCGCGTACACGTCCTTGCCGTCGCGCGTCTTGTAGGTTACGAGCTTCGGATCGATCCACTTGAACGAGCGCCACTCCTCGGTGGGCGTCGTCGTCACCTGCGTGATCTCCGCGCCTGGCGCGAGCTTCGGCATGACGTACAACTCGGGCGGCTTCGTCGAGTAGCTGTACACGTCGGCCGCGGCGGTCTCGTCGGGCGACAACGTCAAATCATGCGCGCCTGTGGCGGTGGTCAACCGCGTGCGTGCGCCGCCATCGGCGCCCATCACGTACACGTGCCGCTCGCCCGGATGCACTTCGGTGGTGGTGAGGTAGAACTTCGTGCCGTCGCCGCTGAGCCGCGCCTCGGCAATCTCCCACTGTCCCGACGTGAGCCGCACTGGCTGCGCGCCTTCCTGCGACACATCGATCGTGTAGAGATGCATCCAGCCGTCGCGCTCCGAGAGGAACGCCGCGCGCCGGTTGTCGTTGAGGAACGCGATGCCCGCGCCGAACCCGCCGGCGCCGCTGCGTCCGATCACGCCGCCGCCGCGCACCCAGGCCTCGTCATGCAGGTGATCGATCACGCGCGATTTTCCGGTGGCAGGATCCACGGTCACGAGCCATCGATCCTTGTTGTCGGCGCTGCGCACACCCGTCACGGCAAACCGCCCGTCGTCTGACAGCTCGGACATCGACCACGATATGCCGCGTTTCGGCTCGAGCGCTTCGGCCCATACGGCTTTCTTCTGCTGGAGATCGATGATGGCCAGCTGCGTGCGCGACTGCGCATCCCCGACATTTGTTCGCGTGGGAATCATTTCGGCGTAGGTGGACTCGGTGACGTAGTTCGGCACGTCCGCGGTGCGTCCGGCCTGCGCCGGCCGCTCCGTCACGGTGACCCAGACATAGCGGCCGTCAGGCGAGAGCTGGATGTCGCTTACCGTTTGCCGCGCGTTGATCTCGAGACGCGGCAGTGCCTCTTTCTCGCGCTCGGCCTCGGTCTGTTTGCGCCGCTCGGCGCGCTGGCGCACGATGTCGAGCAGCTTCTGCTCCTCGTCGCGCAGCACCCGCTGGCTTTCGGTGAGCGCCGGATCGGCGCGGCGCGGGCCGATATTGGTCAGCTGCGTCAGCAGCGAATCACCGCCGTCGACCGAGACGATGAACAGATCGCTGCCCTGCACGAACGTGATCGCGGTGTCGTTCCTGGCCCATCGCGCACTGCCTTCGTTGCCGGCGGTCTTCGTAATCTGCCGCCGCACTCCTGTCGCGCGGTCGTAGATGACGATGTCGCCGCGATCGCTGGCGAGCAGGCGGCGTCGCGCCTTGTCCCAGCGACCGCTGGTGGGAGGCGCCAGCCGTGCTTCCTCCTCAGAGAGCTTGCGAGGCTCCCCGCCCTCGCGCGCGACGACATAGGTTGACGCTTCGTCCTCGCCGGGCTTCTGCCAGGCGAAGTAGATGGAACGGGAGTCGCCTGACCAGCGGACGGCCGACGGGGCCGATCCGACGAGGTCGGGACCGCGCATGATGCTGTCGACAGTCAGCGGAAACGCCGCCGCACCGCGGGCGGCGGGCTCGCCCGCCGAAGCGCCACGCGCGGAGGCGGGAGTTGCAGAAGTGGGACGCTGCGCGTGCACGGATGCGAACAGCAGCAGCGCGAGCGTGGCGGTGGCGTAAACGGACCGTCGTGACATGCGTTAAACCTCAGTAAATGAACGCGTAGTATACAATCCGTGAACCCGGCCACGTCCTGGCGCGTCTAGTCCTGAGTGCCCCGGTTCTTGCACTGTGGGGCGTACCGGTTAACCCCCCTTTCTTTTCTCTGGAGCAATTCGCCATGCGGTTGGTGCGTTACACGATCGTTTGCCTTTCGGGTTTTCTGATGCTGGCCGGCCCGGTGCCGGCCGCCGCGCAGCAGACCCCGCCTCCCGCGACAGTGCCGCCGCAAACGGCCCAGCCGACCGGGCCTGTGCGCGCGCTGACGATCGACGAAGCGGTCGAGCTCGCGCTCAAAAACAATCTCGGGTTGCAGATCGAGCGGCTGAATCCGCAGATTCAGGACGAGAACATCGCAGCGGCGCGGTCGGCGTACGCGCCGATTCTGTCGACCGGTGTGTCAACCTCCGGCAGCACGTCACAACCCAGAAGCTTTACCGAAGGCAACGAGCCATTTTCGAACGACGCGATTTCTTCGAGCTTCACCTTCACACAAAACTCAATACCGTGGACGAACGGCAACATCACGGCACAGTGGCGCGGGTCTCGTTCGACGACGAGCGTCCTTCGGCCGCCCTTCAATCCGAATCTCAGCTCATCGTTCAGCGTCCAGGCGGGACAGCCGCTTCTACGCAATTTCCTCGTCAATCCGGTCAAAAACCAGATTCAGCAGGCGGTCATCGCGCGGCAGATTACCGACATCACCCTGCGGCAGCGCGTAGTGGGTGTGGAGCGCAACGTTCGTCAGGCGTATTGGGCGCTGGTCGGTTCCATCGAGCGCCTCGAGGTCGCCCGACAGAATCTGCAGCTCTCCCAGGAGCAGCTCAGGGCCAACAAGGTGCGCGTCGAAGTCGGCACCATGGCGCCGATCGACATCATTGCGGCGCAGGCCGAAGTCGCCGGCAACGAGGAAGCCGTTATTTTGGCGCAAGCCGCGATCCAGGCCAACGAGGACAATCTGCGCATGCTGGTGTTGGATTCGACCGCGCCTGACTTCTGGACGGCTCGCATAGAGCCGTCAAATCAGCCGCTGCTGCAGCCGCTCGAGGTCGATACCGACGCCGCCATCAAAGCCGCGCTCGAAGCGCGTACCGATATCGTGATCGCGCGGCAGCAGCTCCGCGCGACCGACCTGAATTTGAGGCTCACGAAAAATGCCACACTTCCCGATCTCGCCCTGCAGGCGGGCCTCACCGGGACGGCGTCGGGCGGCACGCAGTTCGCCTATGACTTCGACAGCGACATTCCGACAGGCACCACTCGCCGGAGCTTCTCGCAGACGCTTGGTGACGTCTTTGGCTTTGTCTATCCGAACTGGAGCGTCGGTGTGAACTTCTCGTACCCGATCGGCAAGGCGGCCGCGGAGGCCAATCACGCGCGCGCCACGCTGCAGCGTCGTCAGGACGAGGCGCAGCTCAAACAGCTCGAGCTCGGCATCGTGCAGCAGGTGCGCGCCCAGGCCCGCAATGTGACCTCGAACTTTCAGCGCGTGCAGTCGACCCGCCTCGCACGCGAGCTCGCCGAGCAGCGCTACGCGGCGGAGCAGAAGCGCTTCGATGTCGGACTCTCGACGCTGTTCCAGCTTACCCAGGTGCAGCGCGACGTCGTGCAGCAGCGCAACGCCGAACTGAACGCCATCATCCAATACAACCAGTCGCTCGTCGACTTCCAACTGGTGCAGGTCGCGCCCCTCGGCGGCGGGTTCTAGGAGTAAGTCGAGTAAGGCGAGTAAGACGAGTAAGGAAGTAAGACGGGCCGGCCCGTTTTGCTTTAACCTGTGCACCGTGCCGAAGCTGACGGTCACCGTCATTACCCGCGACGAGGCGCATCACATCGAGGCGTGCCTCGAATCGGTGCGCTGGGCCGACGAGATCATCGTCGTCGACTCCGGCAGCACCGACGGCACGACTGAGATCGCGCGGCGATTCACCGCTAAAGTCATTCCGCGCGAGTGGCCAGGTTATGCGGCGCAGAAGGAATTCGCGGCGGCGCAGGCCTCGCACGACTGGATCCTTTCGATCGACGCCGACGAGCGCGTAAGTGACGGCCTCGCGGCTGAAATCCGCGACGTGCTGGCCACAGAGCCGCGCCAAGCCGCTTTCAGAATCCCCCGCATGACCCGCCACTTCGGCAAGTGGCTGCGCACGACCGACGCGTATCCCGATTACCAGGTACGGCTTTACGATCGGCGCCGCGCGCGGTGGAAGCCGCTCGACGTGCACGAGTCGGTGACGGCCGATGGTCCGGTCGGGACGCTGCGACACGATCTGCTGCACGAAGGCGATGCGTCCGTCGCCGAGCGCAAAGAGAAGCTGCGGCACTATGCGCAACTGTCGGCCAGCGAGATGCACCGCCGCGGACGACGGGCGGGCGCGCTGGCGCTGCTGCTGCATCCGCCGGCGGCATTTCTTCGCAGCTATCTGCTCCGGCGCGGCTTTCTCGACGGCATCGTGGGCCTGCGGGTTTCGGCGCTTCAGGCGTATTACGTGTACCTGAAGTTCGCGTATCTCAGGGACGCGCGGAACCGATAACGAATGTTCTCGGTCCACGTCGATACATCGCGGGCGTGGCACGGGGCGCAGAACCAGACACTGCTGACCGTGCTCGGGCTGCGCAGCCACGGACACCGCGCATGGCTCGCGGCGCATCCCGACGGCGAATTGAAGCGGCGCGCCCGCGAGGGTCTCGACGTCGTCCCGATGGCGTCGCGCAGCGAAATGGACTTCGCGTCTGGGTGGCGGCTCTCTCGCGCGCTGCGTCAGCTCAGGCCCGACATCCTGCACGCGCACGACCCGCACGCCGTCGCCATGAGCTCGATGGCGATCTCGATGGCCTATCCTCCGCCCTGCCCTCCGCTTGTCGCTTCGCGCAGGGTCGCATTCCGCATCAAGCGGAATGCGTTCTCACTGTGGAAATACCACCAGGTCGATCTGTTTCTCTGCGCATCTGAAGTCGTGCGCCAGCAGCTCATTGCCGACGGCATCCCTGCCAGATTGACGACGACCGTGCATGACGGCATCGACATCACGCACGTGGACGCGGCGCAGCCGGTTGACCTGCATGCCGAGCTCTGGCTGCCGCACGGTGCGCCGATCGTGGGCACTGTCGGCGCGCTCGTGCCGCACAAGGGACACCGGCATTTCGTGGCCGCCGCCGCGCGGGTGCTTCGCAAGGTGCCCGACGCGCGGTTTCTGATCGTGGGTGAAGGCGACGAGCGCGCGGCGCTTGAAGCACAGATCCGCCATCTGAAACTCGAGAAGCATGTGGTCCTCACCGGCTGGCGCGCCGACGTGCTCTCGCTGCACAAGGCATTCGATCTGTTCGCGCTCAGCTCCGTGACGGAAGGCCTCGGCACGCCATTGCTCGACGCCATGGCCTGCCGGCGCGCGGTCGTCGCTACGCGCACGGGCGGTGTCGACGAGGCTGTCGATGAAGGCAGGACAGGACTGCTCGTCGAGCCGCACGACGAGCCGGCGCTCGCGCGCGCGATCGTCACGCTGCTGCAGGACGATGCGATGCGCGCGCGCATGGGCGAAGCCGGCCGCGCGCGCGTGGAAGAGCGGTTTTCAGTGGAGCGGATGATCGACGACACGCTCGACGCGTACGAGCGCGTGCTGTCGCGCACGAAACGCGAAATTCTACCCGGTTGAATTTCCCCGGTTCGAAGTAACAGAGACGCAACCGGGGAAATTCAACCGGGTAGAATTTCGCTACCGTGTCGGCAAAGCCATGAACCGCGAGCGGCAGCCGGCGCCGGTGCGCGGGCAGTCGTCGAAGGTGATGGCCATGGCGTTGGCCGAGAATCCGATGCCGCGCGCCATGCGCGATCCATCCTGCGTCTCGAGCAGCGGCAGCTCGTACAGCACGCGATCAGCGCCCGCATCGATCACTATCAGCCTCGAGCCGTTCAGCAGCACGCCCGCCAGCGATCCATCCGGCGCCCACATGATTTCGCCCGCGGCGCCGGTGGCATCGTCCAGGCGCTTCAGTTCGATGCGCTCGCTCCCATGGCCCATCAGCACGCGCTGGTCGACCGGGCCCAGGGAAAACTTCCGCACCACACGGACATGTGACTTGCCGCCGGGAGCCGGCACGTGCGCCACGACGCCGATGTCCGCCGTTGCCCGGCCGGCAGCGAATCCGATGAGTCCGGCGATTGGCAGGCACACGATAAAGGCGAGCACGCGGTTTGACATTATTTTGTCGGCGGGGACCCCTGCACCCCGCCTGGCTCGGTCGCTCGCGGGGACCCCTTCGCCCCGCTCCGCTTCCTCGCGTCACGCCCAGCATGGCATACAACCGCCAGCTGACAGACGCCATCGCGAAACGCTGCGCCACCAAAGCGACATCCGCCCATCATGCCGAGATGACAGAGGCTGAAGT
>JBBDWL010000076.1:126749-129677 GCA_040902895.1 Vicinamibacterales bacterium
GCTGCGCCACCAAAGCGACATCCGCCCATCATGCCGAGATGACAGAGGCTGAAGTCGTACTTCACCGGATCGATCGGATCCAGTTTTCGCAGCGATGCCGTGATGTCGGCCGCCATCTTCCAGCCGGGGCTTCTGTATTTCGT
Organism: Vicinamibacterales bacterium; assembly: GCA_040902895.1. GTDB lineage: Bacteria > Acidobacteriota > Vicinamibacteria > Vicinamibacterales > SCN-69-37 > JALYRV01. The sequence continues at coordinate 126,893 of JBBDWL010000076.1, forward strand.
GAGCTTCAGGCACTGCCCCACGCGAATGATGTGCGTGTCGAGCGGCACGACGAGCTTCGAGGCCGGCACCGACGTCCAGCCGCCGGGATCGACGCCGTCATGACGCGTCATCCAGCGCAGATACAGATTCATCCGCTTGCATGCCGAACCGGACGAGGGCCGGGGGAAGAAAAAATGGACTCCTGCGGCACGCCCTGCGCCCCCGGCCCTGCGACCGTAGGCGGGAGTGAGATCCACGTCGCGCGCTCGAGTACTGAAGCGCTCAATGGCCGGACCGACATCTGCATCGCCTGCACCCAGGCCGGCCGCGAAGGCCTTTTCAATCGATCCGAACTCATCGACGAATGCGCGCAGAATCCACAACAGCGCAACGAAGTCGTCGCCGCGCGTCCATCGATGCACCAGCGGCCGAAGCCTACGGCCGTCTGTCGCGGGATCGAAGGTACGCAGCACGCGCGCCGGATGCTCGCCCAGCACCTCGCATATCGCGTTGGTCGAGTTGACGACGCTTGCCACGCGTCCGAATGCGACGGCCGAGGCGACGAAACCGACAATTTCCCGGTCGTCGATCCGCGGATACCGTTGCACGACCTGCACCGGATCGAACGCGGAGTCTGGCGCATTGAACGACTCGTAGAGCCGGTCGAGCGCCGCTTTCAGCACTGTGTCGCGCGCAGTCATCAAATCACCAGATCACCAGATCACCAAATCCTAGAACACCGTGACCGGTTCGCCCGCTGTACACATCGGGCACTCCGAGGCCGGAAAGTTGTCGGGGGCCTTGTACTCGGCAAGTGCGATGTTCGGCACGCCCAGATCGATCATCGCTTCCATGCGGTCATAGATCTCGACTGTGGCGATCACTGTGCCGCCCGCCTGCTCCACGAGCGCCTTGCAGCGCTGAAATGTCTTTCCCGTATTGCGTACGTCGTCGGCCAACAGCACACGCTTGCCGCCCATGACGTCGGCATAGAAGCTGCGGAGGCCCAGCTCGCCCTGATCTTCGGTGAAGGGCGCGAAGCTGCAGGGCGGATGGTTGAGACTCCGGCGGCCGTCGAGCAGTCCGGCGACCGTGTGCGCAAGCAGGGCGCCGCCCATCACGGGGCCGGCCACGACCTCGGTCGCTTTCGCGATGCTGTCGGGCAGCACGTCGAGCAAATCCTGCGCAAAGCGCCAGATCGTCGACGGATGCTGAAACAGCTGGTGCGCGTTCAGATACAGACGCCCGTGAAAGCCATTGCCATAGTCGAAGTGCCCGTCGAGCATGAGCACGTGAAACTGCCTGAGATTGTCGAGCGCCTGGCGCCTGACTTCATCCTTGCGAGACATCTGTTCTCCACGCGCCGTCCCAGGCGATCGCCTGATTGAGATACACGACTCGCCCGCCGACGATAGTGGCCGCGGCCGCGCCTTTGAGGGTCCAGCCGTCGAACGGGGTGTTCTTCGACTTCGAGACAAGCTTCGCGGCCTCGATGCGCACCTCGAGATCCGGCGCCAGCAGCGTAATGTCGGCGAGGGCGCCTTCGACAAGCGTGCCGCCCTCGACCTTCAGGATACGGGCAGGATTGACCGAGAGCAGCTCAACCAGCCGCGACAACGAGATCACGTCTCGATGCACGAGTCGATCGAAACACAGCGGAACGGCCGTCTCGAGCCCGACGATGCCGAAGGGCGCGCGATCGAACTCGAGCGCCTTCTCGTCGGCGTGGTGCGGCGCGTGATCCGTAGCGATGACGTCGATCGAGCCGTCGGCAAGTCCCGACAGCATCGCATCGACATCCGAAGCGTCGCGAAGCGGCGGATTCATCTTTGTGTTGGTGTCATAGCCTTCGAGTGCGTCATCCGTAAGACACAAATGATGCGGCGCGACTTCGCAGGTCACGCGCACGCCGCGCGCCTTGGCCTCGCGCACGGCGCGGAGCGCCGTCGCCACACTGATGTGCGCGACGTGAAAACGCGAGCCGGTGAGCTCCGACAAGAGGATGCCGCGGTCGACCATCAGCGTCTCGGCCACGGCGGGCAGTCCCTTGAGGCCCAGCATCGACGACTTCGCACCTTCGTGCGCGACGCCGTCGCCCTTGAGGGACGGATCTTCGCAGTGATCGATGACCGGCATGTCGAACATGCCCGCGTATTCGAGCGCCCGGCGCAGCAACAGCGCACTTGCCACCGGACGACCATCGTCGGAAATGGCCACGCAGCCGGCGCGCCGCAGGTCGCCGATTTCGGTGAGCTGCTCGCCCTTCGATCCCATCGACACGGCGCCAATCGGATAGACGCGCGCGAGCGCAGCCTCCGCCGCTTTGGCGAGGATGTAGCCGGTAATGCCGGCGTGGTCGTTGATCGGATCGGTATTCGGCATGCAGGCGACGGCGGTGAAGCCGCCCGCGACCGCGGCGGCGGCGCCCGTCGCAACGGTTTCCTTGTGCTCGTGGCCAGGTTCGCGCAGGTGCACGTGCATGTCGATGAGGCCCGGCGTCACCACCGTACCGCGCGGCACCTGAAGCACGCGTGCGCCGTCGGCGGGAAGATCCTGTCCAACCCTCGCGATGCGGCCGCTGTCGATCAGCAGATCGCGCTGCGCGTTGATGCCGGCCGCCGGATCGACGAGCGTGCCGCCTTTAAGAAGAAATCGCATTGCCCCGCTCCGCTTCGAAGCTCTCCGGCGGGGACCCCTGCACCCCGCCTGGCTCGGTCGCTCGCGGGGCCCCAACGCCCCGCTCCGCTTCCAAGCTCTCCGGCGGGGACCCCTGCACCCCGCCTGGCTCGGTCGCTCGCGGGGCCC
>JBBDWL010000077.1:0-10297 GCA_040902895.1 Vicinamibacterales bacterium
ACTGGATCACGTTCTGAGCGGCGTACTGGTCTACTTTCCGAGCGGCGCCTCCACCCGGCATGGACCTATGCGAAACGCGCACCCCTTTCATGAGCGGACCTAATGAAAACCGAATGTATGCCACGAGGATGAGGAGCGGTGGGACTATCATCGCGAAAACTCCGAAAACGACCTGGAGCCCTGAGCCGGAGTCAGGTGACCGGAGTCTATCTCGGACGTTGTGACTACATTACCGCAGAGCAATCTCAGGCAACAATCGCCTGCACCGCCGGGAAGGTTCGCTGCCCTTCTGGGAAAGCATCAGGTCTTCGCCCTTGGTGTTTTGGAGCGACGCTTCTTCATGACGCCCCCGGTGCGAGCTTCACATTTGGACTCCGTTTGTTCATGGTGCCGGTCGCGCTCGTTCCGACCGAAGTGCTCCCTCAGGGCATCGCGAGCTTCACTCCCCAGCTTCGCAGCTTCCTCAAGCAGATTGTCAGCCTTTCTCAGCAGAGAGCGGATCGGTGGTGAGGAGACAGACGGGTACCTACGCCGGGGAGCCATCGGCAGGGCCCGCAAGCAACGACCGTACCCTAACGAACACTAGCGTTCTCCACCGTTCCGGCGTCGGCGTATCGGATCGCTACGGATCTTTTGGATCCAGTTGTTCGCGCTGGCGAGGGCCGTTGCTTAGAACTAAGGCCGGAGCCAATGTTCAGCGCCAAAGCGCCAAACCTTGGACTACGATTAAAGCTTGACGATTCGACGCCGCATTCTCGTTGTCGAAGATGATGTTGATGCGCGAGACGGGTTATCACACTTGCTCGAGAGCGCGGGCTATGACGTCTTAACAGCCGGCGATGGCGAGGAAGCCGCCAACTATCTCATGCAAGGGATACGTCCTCGATTGATGGTTGTCGACCTTCGCCTGCCGCGAGTCTCCGGCACAGAGTTTCTTCGGTATATTCAAGATGACGCGGACCTTCGGATGATTCCGCGCATCGTTGTGACGGCACTGGATCACGACGACGTGCACGTTGTAGCTGATGCCATCTTCCACAAGCCGTGCGACGTAGAGGAAGTCCTGGCTACAGTTCGTCGACTTGCCCCTCCCGGAGCATTTTGATTGTTCGCAGGTCTTCGAATTGCGTCGAAGCTGAATGGAGAGGTTGTCGAGCGGGAGCCTGTGAGGCTCCCGCTCGGTGTTCATCGCTTCGGCGATTGAGAGATGACCTTCGTCGCGACGATCTTTCCGGCTGCGTCGAGCACGAGCTCGACGACGGCGCCCGAGGTGTCCTGCAGCCGGCGGACCGTTTGACCGGCCGTGTTCTTCGTCTCGTTGACCACTTTCCATCCGCCCGCGGCAGCGTCGGTCGCGAGGTTGCCCACGACGTTCGATGACAGGACCTTGCCGGTCGAGTCGAGCGTGCGCTCCAGGATCTGGCCCGTCGGCTCGATCACGCGCTGCACCGTCTGACCGAGCGTGTTGACGGTCTGCGTGAGTAAACCGCCAGGACGTGTGACGTTGTCGAGAGTGTTGCCCACGACGCCAACGGTGCGGTCCACGACGCCGCCGGGCTGGATGGCCGTGTTCGCAATGCCGCCGACAGTGCCGACGGCGGTGTCGACTGTCGACAGCAGGCGCGCGACAATCTCCGGATTGTTGTCGATCGTCTGCAGCGTGCGGTCGATGATCGTCACGACGTTGTCGAGGCGGACTTTGAGCAGCGCTTCCGCGCGGATGCCTTCGATCTTGATCTTTACCGTATCCACGGACACGTTCACGCCGGCCGACAACTGCAGAAGATTCGCCAGGCGCGCATCGAGCGCAAGATGGGCCCGAAGGTTCTGCACGTCAATCTCGATCAGCTCCACGGACAAGTTGGGAATATCGAGCAGGACGTCCGGATCGCCGGTGGCCGCGGCGGCGGCGCGCCGCTGACTCGCCGCTTCCTGGCGCTTCTTCTCCTCCTCGGTGAGGGGCGGGAGAGGGCGTCGCGGGCGCGACTCCTGCGAGACCTGTGGAGGAGTCGGAGTCTGTATAGGTGGCGATAACGGTGTCTGCGGTGCGCCGGCAAGCAGCGCGGCGACTGAGAAGGGGAGCAGTAATTCAGTCATGTCGTCGTTTCTCCGGCGGCTTCTTGTTCTTGATTCGATCGTTTTGGGGTTTGGCCGCCGCAGCCTGCGCCTTGAGCGCATCAAGCGCCTGTAGAAACGCCTCCGCGGTCTTGAAGGTCGCAAGCACGCGCAGCCGTATTCCGCCATTGCGGTAGGTGACGCCAGGTTCCAGCGTTGCGGGAAGGTTGATGCGTTCGACAGTCCACTCGGTTCTGTCGAGCAGCGCGCCAGAGAATTCAACCGTCGGCGCGCCGGTCCTCTCAACGGTCAGCGAATCAAATCGCACCGTGGCCGTGAACACTAGATCGGCATCGAGCTCCGACAGCGGAGAAACACTTTTCGGCTCCTGCGGTAACAGCGCCATCGCCGCCGTCACTGCCGCGAGTACGAAACCTGACATCTGGTCTTCCTCTCCAAGAGGCCGCCAATTGCGAGATTCATGCCGCATGCGCTGGGCGGTCGGACGGCTGAGGTACCCGCTGTCGTGGCGCGGCCCGCAAAAGGAGGGATTCGGAGGGAGGTCCTGCCCGCAGGTCGTGCCCCAGGCGGGCCCCCGTCGGTTCCCGGCCTCGCGCTGCAGCAGCCCGAGTTCGAGCCGCCGACACTTGATGTAGTCGCCTAAGTGCTTGCATTCCTCGCTTCAGACGTCGTGAACGACAGCGCCCGCTCGGTGAGCAGCGGCAATCCCTTTTTCTTCAGGTATCGGCGGCCGCCTTGTCGTTCTGCGCCTTGGTTTGGGCGAGCGGCGCGTGGGTCATTGCCAGCGCGACAATAAGGAGGCACAAGAGACGGCAGATGAATCTGGGTGTCGCGCCTTTCGCGGCTGTCGTGATGGCGCACGGCTTCTCCGCGACCCGCCGCGGAATGACCGTCGCTCGATCCACGTGTCGCCGCTGTTGCCGTACAGGTTCCTGCCCTCGGGCCAGAGTTACCTCCAGAGGATCCTGACGGCTCGCTGTATCGCGCGTTGAAGGAGACAATTCTCTCAGGAAATGTTCGACCTTCCAGTGACGAGGTCGAAGGGCCCATGCCGGTTGTGTCCGATGATCAGGTTCGGCGACCGTCGGCGCTGACACCGTTGACTGCCTATCGGTGGTTCATCCAGCACGGAGGCCGCCTCGGCACGCGCTGGGTGAACGACGTGACGCGAGCACGGCCGAAGACACCGGTAGCCTGGCATGCGGGGTTGTGTGCCGCCCACGTCTTCTGTCCTTCTCACTTCACCGTCTCTCCGGAGGATGAGATGCCGGGAGCCGTACCGGCCATCGCGCGCGACGCCTACGACAAACTGGCTGGACCGAAGCAGTGGCTCGACGTCAACGGCGGTCACTTCGGACTCTTGTACCATCCGAGCTCCGAGTTCGATCAGTCGTCATCCGCCCAAGCTGACTTCTTCACCGAGTGCCTCCAGGTGTGAACGCGCGGCCCAGTGGACGACGGTAGACTTTCGCCGTGGAGTGCGACGCATGCCAAAGGCCGGTGACATTCTCGACTTGAGTCCCATCGGGGCGATATTCCACATCAGGAAGACGGCCGCCGAGACACAAGGCAGGTCATTCGAGATGGAGTGGGAGTTGGCTCCGCAAACCGGAGGCACTCCGGTTCACATCCATCCGCACGCCAGCGAGTCGTACGAGGTGATCGAGGGGGCGCTCGATCTCTACATGGGCGGCACTTGGAGAACCCTTTCAGCAGGCGAGAAGGCGACGGTGGATCCGGGGGTCGCTCATACGTTCCGCAATGCGACGCATGCGCCCACGCGCGTCTATAACATCCACGCACCCGCGATGAAGTTCGGTGAATACTTCGAGGGTCTTCATCGGATCGTGAGAAGCGGCGTCGTTGCGCAGGGACGGATCACTCCGAAGGCGATCCTTTATCTGGCCGTTCTCATGACCAGCTTCAGAGATGAAATCCGGACGGTCAAGCCTCCTGACGCGCTGATGAGGGTATTCGCCGTCGTGGGCAGGTTGATGGGGTACAGGGTGACGCAATGAGACTCGACATCTATGTGAACCGAGCGGTCGTCGACGGCGAACCCTTCAGCGCCCGCCTCGCTACAGATGCGTACGGACGAGTGCTTCACTACGAAGGCCTCTGGGAGGCTGAGGCCATGCGCTCGACGATGTCTCCGTAGTAATCTGCGCCGCATGGCACTCGTCGTTCTTCTGAGAGGCGTCAACGTCGGCGGGCACCGGACGTTCCGTCCGACGACGCTCGTCAAACAACTGAAGCACCTCGATGCCGTCAACATCGGCGCGGCGGGCACCTTCGTGATCCGGCGGCCAATCAGTCAGGTGAAGCTTCGCGGCGAACTGGCGCGCAGACTTCCGTTCGACACCGAGATCATGATCTGTCAGGGCCGCGAAATTGCGAGGATGATGTCTCGCAATCATTTTGCGGATCAGCCCGCGCGGCCAGACGTCGTCCACTTCGTGAGCATGCTGTCCAAACGCCCCCGCTCGGCGCCGCCGACGCCCATCAGTCTTCCATCCAGCGGCCAGTGGATGCTGAAAATCCTCGCGCAGGAAAATCAGTTCATCTTCGGCATGTACCGGCGGCACATGAAAGCGATCGGCTATCTCGGCACGCTCGACCGGCTCTTTGGCGTCCCGGCCACGACGCGCAACTGGAATACCATCACGCAGATCGCCAAGGTGCTGGGATCGTGAGCAAACGACTCCGCTACCACGTGGCGGTAAGCCTCGACGGCTTCATCGCCGGGCCGAACGGCGAATATGAGTGGATCGTGCCGGATCCGGCGATCGACTTTGCCGCGCTGTACAAGGAATTCGACACCGCCGTCATGGGACGCAGGACATATGAAGTCGTAACGGCGCAGGGTGGTGACGGCGCCATGCCGGGCCTTGACGTCATTGTCTTTTCCCGCACCCTTACCGCAACTACGCGCCCCGGCGTCAGCATCGTCAGCGACGACCCCAGCGACGTCGTCAAGGCGTTGAAAGCGCAGCCAGGCCGAGACATCTGGCTGTTCGGCGGAGGCGCGCTCTTTCGTTCGCTGCTGGACGCTGGGCTCGTGGACACGGTGGAAGTTGCCGTCATGCCCGTCATGATTGGATCCGGGATTGCGCTGCTGCCGCCTGGCGCTGCGACGAAGCTGGTGCTGACAGACCAGAAGACACTGCCGGCCAGCGGCATCGTCGCGCTCGCGTACTCGGTGCCTGGTGGCGTTGGGCCGGCGCCGCGCGTTGGTTACGTCAAGCCCGGCACGCCGCGAGCGAAAAAGTCAGCAGCTCGAAAATGAGGACGCCAAGGAGGACGGCCATGGCGCGATCATCCTCTGGAGCTTTTTCAGCATCCAGCTCTCATGGGTCGCGCTCACATGCTGGCGCCGCACCGGTCTGCCGTTCGCGACCGCCGGCATGGCGTGTGGCGCCGTCATGTCGATGAGTCTCGTCGTGCTCGCGGTGATGGGCCAGCCGTTTCCCGATCTGGCGCCTGAGTCATGGGTACTTTTTGGGGCCAGCGCGCTGTTGGCGCCATTGTTCCTGCTGATCGAATCCCGCGTGAATCACGCGAAGTGGCAGGAATGGAGCCGGTACATGGAACACAAGAACGTGTGGGACATCATCACGGGGCGCCACATTCCTCAAATCCGGGATCGCGCGGTCTGAGAACTGCTAATCTCTCGCCTATGAAATCCAGGTTCTTCATGGGCACGGCACTCGTCGCCCTCTGCGCCGCCACGCTCGCTGCTCAGACGCAACCCGCCCAGTCGTGCGACCTCCTTATTAAGAACGGCCGCGTCTTCGACGGCACGGGCAATCCCGCGTTTCCGGCAGACCTTGGCGTGCGTGACGGAAAGATCGTCGCCGTCGGACGGCTCGGCAGCGCGACGGCCGCGCGCGTCATCGACGCCGCCGGCAAATTCGTGGCGCCCGGGTTCATCGACATCCACTCGCATGCCGACGATGGGGCGAGGGAGCGGGGAGGGTTTCGCGACGAGAACGCGCAGATACGCGCGGCGCCGAATCTGGTCGCGCAGGGCATCACGACTGTCGTCGTCAATCAGGACGGCCGATCGCCATGGCCGATCAAAACGCAGCGCGATCTGATCGAGAAAAACAAGATCGGCCCGAACACCATGCTGATGGTCGGGCACGGCGCCGTGCGATCGCAGGTGATGGGACGCGATTCGCGGCGGCCCGCGACCGCGGAAGAGGTCGCGAAGATGCGCGCGCTCGTGCGGCAGGCGCTGCAGGAAGGCGCGGTCGGCATGTCCGCCGGACTCGAGTACGAGCCGGGACGCTGGAGCGTCACGTCAGAGCTCGTGGAGCTCGCGAAGGAGCTGCCGGCGTTCGACGGCGTCTACATCTCGCACGAGCGCAGCGAAGGCACCGACCCGCTCTGGTACGTGCCGAGCCAGCACGGTCCCGGTCCGCCGTCGCTGCTCGACGCGGTGCGCGAGACGATCGAGATTGGCGAGAAGTCAGGCGCGCGCGTCGTGGCGTCGCACATCAAAGCCAAAGGCGCGAACTACTGGGGATCGAGCGCGGCCGCCATCAGCCTGATCGAACGCGCGCGCGAGCGCGGCGTCGACGTCTGGGCCGATCAGTATCCCTATCCGACCAGCGGCACCGACGGTTCGACTGTGCTCATTCCCAATTGGGCGGGGGGCACCGCAACCGGTCAGGCGCCGGCCGAGGGCACCAATCCGCGCGCCGAAGCGCTGCGGCGCACGCTCGCGGATGCGAAGCTCGCGCAGACCGTGCGCTCCGACATCGCGCACGAGATCGCCCGGCGCGGCGGCGCCGCCAACATCGTCGTCTACGATTACACCGACAAGTCGCTCTACGGAAAGTCGCTTGCGGAGATCGCAAAGCTGTGGCGGCTCGATCCGGTCGAAGCCGCGATTCAGATTCAGCTCGAGGGACTGTCAGACAGGCGCGGCGGCGCGCGCATGCGCGGCTTCTCGATGCACGAGAGCGACATGGAACGGTTCGCGCGGCAGCCGTGGGTTGCGACATCCACCGATGCCGGCATCGCGCTGCCGGACGGTCCGCCGTCGACGCACGCGCGGTTCTATGGCAGCTTCCCGCGCAAGATCCGCCACTACGCCATCGATCGCGGCGCGATCTCGGTCGAGCACGCGATTCGGTCGTCGACGTCACTGCCTGCACTCATCATGGGACTGAAGGATCGCGGGCTGATTCGTGAAGGCATGGCGGCCGACCTCGTCGTCTTCGACCTCGTGGCCATCCGCGACAAAGCGACGTTTTTCGAGCCGCATCAGTATTCTGAGGGCGTCGAATACGTCTTCGTCAACGGCGTCCCAGTCGTCGACGCTTCGAAGATCACGTGGGCGCTGCCGGGGAAGGTCATTACGCGGTAGGATTCCCCCGGAGGCCGCCATGCTCGAGATCCTCATCGTCGTCCTGGTTCTGCTGTGGGCGTTCGGCTATTTTGGCCGCTCGCGATTCCGGGGCCTGCCGCAAGGCGGCAATCTGATTCACCTGTTGCTCGTCATTGTCCTCATCCTCATCATCGTGAGATTGATTCGCTAGGCGCCGGCGCGCTGCGCGGAGAGAGGAGAGACAATCGTGGGACTGATCTGGGACATCATCCAGCACGGGCAGATTGCCGACGCCCGAAGTCACGCCCAAAGCCTCGAGCAGCGCGTCGCACACCTCGAGGGTGAGCTCCGGCGCACGATTAGCGTTCGACCGATCTCGGCGTTGTGCCGCGCAGGGTTTTCTTCGGACCGCCTTTGCGCGTCTGTTAGCATGGCGCTTCATGCGAATCCCAGCCGTCGTTGCCGTGGCTGCCGTGCTCGCGTTCGGCACGCTAGTTCCCGCAGCCATTCACGCGCGGCAGACGTCTCCCGCCATCGCGATCGTGCCGCAGCCGGTGCGCGTCGAGCGCGGCACGGGCGCGTTCACACTCAGCGCAACGACAGCGATCGTCACTGATGCCGCGCTGCGCAAGCAGGGCCGGCAGCTCGCATCGATGCTCGGGCCGGCGACGGGATTCGATCTGGCTGTGCGCACGGGCCGCGCGCCGGCGGGCTCGCACATCGCGCTGCGGCTCGATCGCGCGCTCGACAAATCTCTTGGATCCGAGGGCTATCGGCTCGCGGTCACGCCGGGCGCGGTGACGATTCGCGCCGCCGCGCCGGCCGGCGTGTTCTATGGAATTCAAACGCTGCGCCAGCTGCTCCCGCCCGGCGTTTACCGAGAGGCGGCAGTAAGTCGAGTAAGGGAAGTAAGTAGTTCGGAATGGACGATTCCGGCCGTCACCATCGAAGACACGCCGCGGTTTGCGTGGCGCGGGATGCATCTCGATGTCTCGCGGCACTTTCAGCCGAAGGAGTTCGTCAAGAAATACATCGACCTGCTGGCGCTCCACAAGATGAACCGCTTCCACTGGCATCTCACCGATGACCAGGGGTGGCGCATCGAGATCAAGCGGTATCCAAAGCTCACGAGCGTTGCGGCATGGCGCAAGCACACGCTCGTCGGGCCGCACCGCACCAATCCGCGCCCGGAGCATTTCGACAACAGACCGCACGGCGGGTTCTACACGCAGGATGACATCCGCGAGATCGTCGCCTATGCCGCGGATCGATTCATCACGATCGTGCCTGAGATCGAAATGCCCGGACACTCGCAGGCCGTGGTCGCGGCCTACCCGGAGCGTGGATCGGTCGACGAACCGGTCGAAGTGCGCACCACATGGGCAGTGTCGCCGTACATCCTGAACGCGGAGCCCGCAACGATCTCGTTCATGCAGAACGTACTGGCGGAAGTGCTCGAGCTGTTTCCCGGCACCTGGATTCACATCGGCGGCGACGAGGCAGAGAAGACGCAGTGGAAGGCGAGCCCGAAGATGCAGGCGCGCATCCGGCAACTCGATCTGAAAGACGAACACGAGCTGCAAAGCTGGTTCATCAAGCAGATGGATCGATTTCTCACGGAGCGGAAACGCCGCCTGATCGGATGGGACGAGATTCTCGAAGGCGGGCTCGCGGAAAACGCCACCGTGATGGCCTGGCGCGGCGTCGAACACGCGATCACCGCTGCGCGCGCCGGCCACGACGCGGTACTTGCGCCCACGAGCCACACGTACTTCGACTATTACCAGTCGCAGGACAAGGCAGCGGAGCCGCCTGCCATCGGCGGGTTCCTGCCGCTCGAGAAGGTGTACGCGTGGGAGCCGATGCCGCCCGCGCTCGAGCCGCAATTCCGGAAGCACATCCTCGGCGTGCAGGGCCAGGTCTGGACCGAATATTTGCCCAACCCGAAGGCGGTCGAATACATGGCCTTTCCCCGCGCCAGCGCGCTCGCGGAAGTCGCCTGGTCGCCGGCCGCCGGCCGCAGCTTCGAAGAATTCCGCGCCCGACTCGCCGTGCACCTCGAGCGCCTGCGCATTCTGGATGTAAATTTCCGAAAATAGGGGACGGGTTTCAATTTCGGATCCTGCAACCGGCTTTGGGCGTCATAACACGCATCATGTCTATCAGGGCCGTTAGACGCATCAGCACAGCCACTCCGGCCCTCGAGGGCGCGGGCGTCAAGCTGCACCGGGGCTTCGGCTTCGGCAACACAGGCGACTTCGATCCGTTCCTGCTGTTCGATGACTTCCGCAATGACCGGCCGCACGATTATCTGGCCGGCTTTCCATGGCATCCGCATCGCGGCATCGAGACGATCACCTACGTGCTCGCGGGCACCGTCGCGCACGGCGACAGCCTCGGCAATCAGGGGACGCTCGGCGCCGGCGACGTGCAGTGGATGACTGCCGGCAGCGGCATCATCCACCAGGAGATGCCGAAGGGAGACGAGGCCGGCCGCATGCACGGCTTTCAGCTCTGGGCCAACCTGCCTGCCTCGCTCAAGATGACCGCGCCGCGTTATCAGGACGTTCACGCCGCCGACATCCCCGTCATCGTCGACGATGATGGGACGGCGGTGCGAGTGGTGTGCGGGGAGTTCTGGGGCAAGCGCGGGCCCGTAGACGGTATCGCGGCCGATCCGATCTATCTCGACATCTCGGTGCCGCCCGGCAAGCGCAAGGTGCTGCCGGTCGAGACGTCGCGGCATGCGTTTGCGTATGTCTTTGCCGGCGCCGGCACGTTCCGAGACGCGTCGCGTCCGCAGGGTGTGCTGACCGACACGACCGGCGAAATCGACGAGGCGCCGGTGCTCGATGTGAGCGGCAACCGGTCGCTCATTCTTTTCGA
>JBBDWL010000077.1:10397-16687 GCA_040902895.1 Vicinamibacterales bacterium
TCGACGAGGCGCCGGTGCTCGATGTGAGCGGCAACCGGTCGCTCATTCTTTTCGACCGCGGCGACGAGGTGGTCGTGCAGGCAGGCCCCGAAGGCGTGCGCTTCCTGCTTGTGTCGGGCAAGCCGCTCGCCGAGCCGGTGGCGTGGCACGGGCCCATCGTGATGAACACGCAGGACGAGATCCGCCGCGCGATGCAGGACCTGCGCGACGGCACCTTCATCCGCCAGCCGTACTGAGATAGAGGCGATCGACGCAGAAATGACCACCCGAGCTCGCTGAGCCTGTGGAAAAGTTGTGTCTGCGCGTCGTGTGGCTTCCGGGCTCACAGCAATGCTTCGACGATTCGAGCCCACTCGCTCTCGAGCGAATCCTGGGCGACGGGCTTCTTCGCTCGGCGATACCAGTAGGCCGCGTTGCTCTCGTCCCCCTCCTTGCGATGGAGGTACGCGTGCACCCAGGCGCCAGTCTCGTCATCAATGTCCTGCGCGGTCTCGTGCGCGCGCGTCCAGTCACCTTTGCCATCCCACCAAAGCGCCGTTAGGGCCGGGTTGACAGCGGGAGGTGCAGCCTTTGAAAGCGTCGCGCGGAAAGCGTCCAGGGTCATCGAACGAGATTACACATCGAGAACCGGAAAATGCCATGCGCCCGGCCGAGCCTGCCTCCACACTCCTGGCGTACACTCTCACGCGTCAGGAGACCCCATGCATTCATCGATTCTCACATCCGTTGTCATAGCGGTCGCCATCGCGGTTACGGCGCCGTCACTCGCACCTTCATCGGCCCAGCAACCGACGAAATTAAAAGTTCACATCTCCGTCGACATGGAGGGCGTGGCGGGCGCAGTCACCGGCGAGCAGCTGGGACCCACCGGATTCGAGTACGGACGCTTCCGCGAGTTCATGACGAAGGAAGCGCTCGCCGCCGTCGACGCCGCGAAGGCCGCGGGCGCCACCGAGATCCTTGTCGCCGACTCGCATGGCAACGGACAGAATCTGCTGATCGATCAGTTCCCGGCCGACGTGCGCATCATTCGGTCGTGGCCGCGGCGGCTCGGCATGATGGCCGGCGTCGACGACAACATCGACGCGGCGATCTTCATCGGCTATCACGCCGGCACCAACAATCCCACCGGCGTGCGCGCGCATACCTTCTCGAGCGCCAATCTCACGCGTGTTGCCGTCAACGGCACGAACGTTACCGAAGGCTCGTGGAACGCGGCCATCGCCGGCCATTTCAACGTGCCGGTCGTGATGATGTCGGGCGACGATGCGGCGATTGCAGAGGTGAGGAAGGCCGTCGGCAACATCGAGGCCGCCGAAACCAAGCGGAGCCTCGGCTTTCATTCGGCATCCACGCTCACACCCCAGGCGTCGTACGCGCTGATTGGGGAGCGCGTGAAGGCTGCGCTCGCGCGCCGCGGCAACTTCAAGCCCTACAAACTGCCAGGGCCGGTTACCGTCGACGTCACGTTCAAGAACTACATGCCGGCGGAAGTACTGGCCTATCTGCCGATGTTCGAGCGGACCGACTCGCACTCGATCCGCTTCCGTGCGAAGGACATGGCCGAGGCGTCGATGATCATGAACTTCATCGGCGAGTACAGGCCAGACATTACGCCGTAAAGATTCCGCCGACTCCGGCTACACTAGGCCGCGCCAGACCTGCCGCTGGCCTTACCTTGCGAGGTGCCCGTGAGCACGCCATCGACTCCGCAGAGCGCACGCCGGACGACGCTGCTCGACCGCTTCCTCAACGGCGTCGAGAAGGCGGGCAACATGCTGCCCGATCCGGCGATCCTGTTCCTGATCGCCATGCTGCTTGTGTGGGTCTTCAGCGTGCTGCTGGCGCCCGTGCAGTTCAGCGAGATCGATCCGCGCAACGGCCAGCCAATCCGCGTCAACAACCTGCTCACCGGCACCGCGCTCGCAACATTCCTGGCGACGATGGTCACGGTGTTCGTGACGTTTCCGCCGCTGGGCGTGGTGCTGGTGGCGATGCTGGGCGTGGGCGTGGCCGAGTCGGTGGGGTTCCTCAACGCGGGGCTGAAATGGCTGCTCAACCTCACGCCGCGCGCGCTGCTTACGCCGATGCTGATTCTCGTCGCGTGTCTCAGCCACACGGCCACCGACGCCGGCTACGTGCTCGTCATTCCGCTCGGCGGCGTGATCTTCTATACGGCGGGCCGCCATCCGCTGGCCGGCATCGCCGCGGCGTTCGCGGGCGTCTCGGGCGGCTTCAGCGCCAACTTCATCCCGTCGGGCATCGACCCGCTGCTGCAGGGGTTCACGCAGGCGGGCGCGCAGCTCATCGATCCGGCGCGGCTCGTCAATCCGCTCTGCAACTGGTTCTTCATGAGTGCATCGACCGCGCTCATCGTCGGGCTCGGCTGGTTCCTGACCGATCGCGTCGTCGAGCCCAGGCTCGCGGCGACCGCGGTGGACGGCGACACCGCCGACATGCCGAAGCTCGAGCCGCTGACCAAAGCGGAGTCGCGCGGACTCGCCGCCGGCGCCGCCGCGATGCTGGTGCTCATCGCCGCGCTCACGGCCGCGGCCTGGCCCGTCTGGTCCCCGCTGCGCTCGCCCGAAGGCGACCTGACGGCCTTCACGGCGCCGATCATGCGCTCGATCGTGCCGCTGATCTTCCTGCTGTTCCTGCTGCCGTCGATCGCCTACGGCTATGCGGCGGGCACGGTGAAATCGCATCGCGACATCGTGGCCGGCATGACGCGGGCCATGAGCATCATGGGCTACTACATCGTCATGGCCTTCTTCGCCGCGCTGTTCACGTCGGAGTTCGGGCGGTCCAACCTCGGCGCGCTCGTGGCGCTCAAGGGCGCGACGTTCCTGCAGGCGCTCGCCATGCCGGGGCAGGTGACGATTGTCGGCATCATCGCCGTCACCGCGACGGTGAATCTGCTGATCGGATCGGCGTCGGCGAAGTGGGCGCTGCTCGCGCCCATCTTCGTGCCGATGCTGATGCAGGTTGGCCTGTCGCCGGAGCTGACGCAGGCCGCGTACCGCATCGGCGACTCGAGCACGAACATCATCACGCCGCTGATGCCGTACTTCCCGCTGGTGGTGGTGTTCAGCCAGCGCTATGTGCGCGGCGCCGGCATCGGCACGGTCGCGTCGATGATGCTGCCGTACTCGGTGTCGTTCATCGTGCTCTGGACGCTCTTCCTGCTCGGATTCTGGGCGCTCGGGATTCCCCTGGGGCTGCAGGCGCCGTACGGGTACCCGAGTTAGCGTTGCCCGGTGATTCGTCTGGTGCCACCCGCTAACGCAGGTACGGCGGCCTTACCAGCTTTTCGCTCGGGCGATCCGGATTGCGGTAGCCGCCGATCTTCGCGTCGTAGGTTTCGAGCGGCATCTCATAGAGCCGGTCGGTTTCGATCGACTGCATCAGCTCGTAGCCCATTGTGCCTTCCTGCTGCGCCTGCGAGATTTTTGCCGCGGGCACGCCGCGCGCGACGAAGGCCGCGTTGTACTCCCCATACACATACTCGTGCGGCACATTCTTCGGCAGTGTCATGCGATCGACGCCGGCCGCCAGGCGTGGATTCGTGATGACGGCGCTCTGCGCCACGCGCATCAGATATGCGCGATCGCGCGACCAGCGCGCCGCCGGCGCCTGCGCCGCCATGATCACCCCGCCGTACTGGCCCGCACCCTGAATGACGCCGACCAGCGCCGCGGCACGCACCGGCGTGCCGCGATAGGTGAACGTCATTTCGGCATAACCCCGCTCCCACCGGTAATTCATGAACGCCGGCTCCGGCGACAGGTCCTGCCACGAGACGATGCGCGCGTCGGCATGGCCGAGCGATCGCAGCACCATCTCGAGGTAGGCGCGCGGCGTGACGCTGTTGCCGAACATGCCGAGCGCCAGCGAGGCCGTGCTGCCCGTCACGCCGTCAGGTGC
The DNA here is from genome assembly GCA_040902895.1 of Vicinamibacterales bacterium. Lineage (GTDB taxonomy): Bacteria > Acidobacteriota > Vicinamibacteria > Vicinamibacterales > SCN-69-37 > JALYRV01. The sequence continues at coordinate 14,322 of JBBDWL010000077.1, forward strand.
GGCGGCCTCGAAGGCGTTCGCGTTTTCGGTGAAGCGCCAGCCTTTCGGAATCGAGACGCGGTAATAGGACCCTCACGTGACAACCAGGGGCGGGCGCGCATCCTGCAGGCCGCTCGCCTGCGGGGTTGAAGGAAGCAGCGTCACGGCCATCCACACGAGAAAGGCCACAACTGCATAGAGCACTCCAATCCAGGCAAGCTGTCGCGCGATGCTGGCGCGCGTCCAGCGCGGGTCACGCCGAACGCCGGCGATCGCCCTGATGCCCGCGGCCGCCACCATGGCGGCGATGATCAGGCTGGTCATCGATCTTCCGCGCGGCGCTCGATCGTCTTGCCCCACCGCGCCTCGAAGGCGGGTAGCACCATCCGGAAGTTGTTCTTGTCGAGCCGCAGCACGATGAAGTCGGGTCCGGCTTCGACCGTGAGCCAGTGCTTGGTGCCTTTCATGAAGAACAACGGCGCGGCGAATACGCCGACGGCCACCGCCGCGGCGCCGCCTTCCTTCCAGCGCGGATGCTTCGACTGTGAGAAGGTCGCGTCCGTGACGGCGCGGTAGGCCAGCGTCTTCAGCACGAGCCCGTCTTTCTCGGCCGTCACGCGCAGGCGGTCGCCGTCGAACGTCAGCTGCGCGTCGACTTCGCGCACCTTGCCGCCGATGTTTTGCAGCAGCTTGACGCGGTCGAAGGTCACGGCATCCAGACTCGCCCGGCGCGGCGGCGCATCAGGAGGTACCGCCGGCGCGGGCGCAGCCACGGGCGCAGGAGGCTCCGCCGGTGGAAGTTCCACGACGGGAGGCGCGGTCTCTACCGGCGCGGGTCTGGCCGGCGCGGGTGCTGGCGTGACCACCGGACGCCGGATCGGTCGATCGGCGACCGGCGGTTGCGCCGGCGGCGCGATCGGCTCACGGGGCGGCTCGAACCCGCTCGACACCGCCGGCGGAACCGTCGAGGAGGCAGGCGGCGGCTGGACGGCGGCCGGCTGCGTCTGCTCATCGCGCCGCGCGCCATCGTCGCGACCCATCGCCGCAAACCCGAGCGTCGTCAGTACGACGACGATGGCGGCCCCTGCCGCCAGATGCTTCCACGTCCACGCCGCGGGTATTGCAAACCGCGCAGCGGGCGCCACGGCGATCACTGTTTCAGGCGCAGGCGCGATCGCCATGCGCGTGGCCGCAACGTGCGCTTCGGCAACCCGTGTGGCCATCACGGCGGATGCGCCGGCATCGTCGAGGCCTGCGTTCAGGGCCGCGAGCATCTGATCCGCGGTTTGAAATCTGGCGGCCGGATTCTTTTCGAGCGTGCGGACGACGATCGCGTCGAGCCACCCCGGCACCTCGGCGTCCGAGGCGCGCGGGGCGCGGGCCGGCTCTTCGACGACCGCGCGCATCAAGTCGTACTCGCTCGTGTGCCGGAACGCGACGGCGCCCGTCAGAAGTTCATAGAGCACCATGCCGGCCGCATAGATGTCGGTGCGGCCGTCGCCTTCCTCGCCGCGAATCTGTTCGGGCGCCATGTAGGCCAGCGTGCCGACAATCGCCCCGGTGCGCGTGTGGCGCGCGGCGCCGAGCATCCGCGCGATGCCGAAGTCGGTGATCTTCACACCGCCGCCGCCGACGATCAGGTTGGCGGGCTTCAGATCGCGATGGATGATGCCGCGCCGGTGCGCGGCATCGAGCCCGGCGAGCACGCCCGTCATCAGTCCGGCGGCCTCGGCCCACGGCAGCGCGCCGCGCCGCCGAAGCATCGCATCAGCCGTCTCGCCCCGCGCGTATTCCATGGCCATGAAGAGCACGCCCTGCTCCTGGAACAGACCATAGAGCGCCGCGACATTCGGATGCACGACGAGCGCGAGATTGCGCGCCTCTTGCCGGAACCGCTCGATGAGCGTCGCGTCGTGCGCCAGATCCGCTCGCAGCACCTTGATGGCGACGTCGCGCCCGAGCATCACGTCTTCCGCGCGATATACGGTGCCCATTCCGCCTTCGCCGATCCGCTCGACAATGTTGTACGGCCCGAGTGTTCGTCCGATCATGACTGTGCTCCATGCCGGCGCGGGCCGGCGTCAATCTCGATGTGTATGACCGCAGCCGTGATGTTGTCGTGGCCGCCGCGCGCGCGCGCCAGCGCGATCAGCTCGCGGCACGCGGCATCCGGATCCAGCGTGCTCACGACGGCACCGATCTCCTCGTCGCCGACAAGACCGTGAAGTCCGTCGGTCGAAAGCAGCAGCCGATCGCCAGGCTTGAGAGGAAACGGCCGGCCCCACGCCTCCACCGCCACGTCGGCGGCCGTGCCCACGGCGCGCAGCAGCACGTTGCGATCCGCATGGTGCCGCGCAGCGTCGGCTGAGAGCAGTCCGCGCGCGACG
>JBBDWL010000077.1:16697-27583 GCA_040902895.1 Vicinamibacterales bacterium
CCCCCCCCCCCCCCCCCCCCCCCCCCCCCCCCACGGCCGAGTGGTCTTCCGTCATCGCGTAGATGCTGCCGCCGCGGATCAGATAGAGCCGCGAATCGCCGACGTGCGCGCACGCCACCTCGCCGTCGCGGATGGCGATGGCCGTACACGTGGTGCCCATGCCGCGGAGCGCCGCGCTCTGCTGGGCCAGGGCAAACACCGCGGCGTTGGCCCGCTCAACGGCGGCGCGCACCGCCTCGACGATGTCGGCCGCGCCGTGCGGATAGGCCTGCACGACCGCCGCGACTGCAACGTGGCTGGCGATGTCGCCATGTCCGTGGCCGCCCATGCCGTCGGCCACCACCGCGAGAAAATCGCGCCGCGTGCCGTTGCAGGTTCCGGGCACGACGCCGACGGCATCTTCATTGATCCGGCGATGCAGCCCCGTATCGGTCAGCACCGCAGCCGCGATGGTCATGGCTGCCGCCTCATCGAAAATGTCCATACCGGTCTCTCGGTGACAACGAACCGCTGCCGCACGGGCAGGAAGCCCTCCTGCCGCAGCTCGATGGTCACGATTTCGGCGGCCGCCGCCGTGTAGTCATGCGGCGTGCGCCCACGATGCCGGCCGTTGATCAGCACCTCGGCCACGCCCTCGGTGACGTCGATGCGATGGACGCTGGTCGGCGGGGCCGTATGACTTTCGCGCGACGCCACGAACACCAGGACGGCGACGGCGGCGGCGGCGAACCACACGACCGCGTGGTGGGTGCGTGGGTACGTGGGTTGAGCGTGGGTGCGGTGGCCGTGGGTTCGGTGGGTGTCGTGGGTCGCGTTCGCGGCCAGCGCCGCGACGAGCTCGCCCGCGTTGGCGAATCGTGCGCAGGAATCAACCGCCAGGCACTGGCGCAGGATGGCGTCGACGCGCGGCCGGTTCGGATCGCCGGCCGGCAGCGTCCCGTTCACCTCGGGCACGCGGCCCTTCTCGATCGCCTGCCACACTTCCGAGGGAAATCGTCCGCCGAACGGCGGCCGTCCGGTGATCATCTCGAAGAGCAGCACGCCAAGTGCCCACACGTCTGACTGCGGCGTCGCACCGCCAGACCGCAATTGCTCGGGCGATAGATACGCGGGCGTGCCGATGACCTCTCCCTCTGCCGTCAGACCTTTCCGGTGCTCGACTTGTGCGATGCCGAAATCCAGCAGCTTGATGCGTCCGTCAGGCGTGATGCGGATGTTCGCGGGCGTCAGATCGCGGTGGACAATCCGGCGCACGTGCATGAACGCGGCCGCGGTGGCCACCTCTTTGAGCAGCGCGAGAGCCGCCGCCGCCGGAATCCGGCGGTCACGCGCGAGGCGCGTGGCCAGCGTCTCTCCCGGCACGAACTCCATGACCAGACACCGCCGGCCGCCGTGCTCGAAGTAGTTGTGCATCGCGGCGATGTTCGGATGCGACAGCGACGCCTGAATGCGCGCCTCGGTCTCGAACCGGTCGCCCGCTTCAGATCCGCCCGCCGGCGCCGCGGCGCCGGTGATACCGGTGATCTTGATTGCGACCTCGCGTCCCGACGTGCGGTGAACGGCGCGATAGACCTCGCCCATGCCTCCCGCGCCCAGGAACTCGGCGACCCGGTAGTCGCCAAGCTCCTGATGGATTGCCAGCCGCGCAGCCATGCCCGGTTCCTTCCGTCAACGAACGACCGCGGTTACCGTCATCAGCTCGAGACCGTACTTGATCGGCACGGCGAACCCGAGCGAGCCGTCGTTGCGGCCGGCGTAGTAGATGCCGATCACGCGCCCCTGGTCGTCGAAGAGCGGACCGCCGCTGTTGCCGCCACCCGCATCGTCTTTCAGCTGGTACGAGTCGCCGAAGCCGCTGAAGTACTCGAGCTCCGAGCCGTCGGACGGCCGCTGCGATCCGCGCAGCACGCGGCCGATCGATGTGGGGGTCACGGTAGGATCGGGCACCACACGCACCTGCGATTCGCGCGAGAAGGGGTCCTGCGACGTCGACCCCACGACGATCTCGGGCGATCGGGCCGGATAGCCCATGATCGTCACCGTCATGCCGGGGCGAACCGTGTCGTAGTTATCGAACAACTCGACCTTCTTCACCGGCTGCGGCAGATCGACTTTGATGAGCGCGGCATCGTGCTTGTCCGAGACGCGCACCAGCTTCGCGGGCACGCGCAGGCGATTGCGCGCGAACGTCACGTCCAGGTAATCGAGACGCCCTTCGACGTTCTTGCCCACGAGCGCCCGGCGGCCCAGCACCTTCGACGCGGCGGGCACCCAGCGCGCCGGCGGCCGTTCGAGCGCCTGCATTTTGCGGGTCTGCGGGTCGTAGACGACACCCGGCTGCAGACTGGTATATGAGGTTTCCCACGGCGCGCCGACATGGCGGTTGGTCAGAATGAAGCCATCATTGGTGACCACGAAGCCTGAGCCGCGGCTCTGCGAGCCGATCGGCTGGTTGAGGCCATTGCGCCCGCGTTCGAGCGTCAACGCCGGCTCGATGGTGCCGTCGGGCAGCCGCAGATAGAGTGGCACCGGCTGCTGACCGCGCCGCTGCGGCGGCAGGTGCTCCTGATACAGCTGTTCGCCGGTGCCGGGCAGAATCAGCTTCCAGCTCATCTCGATGAAGACCGTTGCTTCGGCGTTGCGCTCCGCGATGTCGGTGGCGCTGACGGCCGCGGGTCCCGCGGCCGTAATGGCCGGCGCCATCGGCGGGCGCACGATTCGCCACGCCGCCGCGCCGATACTGACGATGGCGACGGCGGCAATGGTGGCGGCAATGACGGCTGACTTGCGTGTGGTCTTCTGCGCGTCGGCGACCATGCGCTCGACGGTGGCCGCGCCGACGGCGGTCTTGCCCGCCACGGGTGCGACGCGCGTCGGCTCGAGCGCGCCGGCCTGCGGCGCGAGCCGCGTCTTCATCAGGCCTTCGGGCGGCGGGTCGATCTGGAATTCGAGCTGCGGGCCACCCGGACCGAACTGCAGCACGTCGCCCGGCGACAGCACTGCCGGCGCCGTGATCCGCTGCTGATTGAGAAACGTGCCGTTGCGGCTGCCCAGATCGACGAGTGTGAAACGGTGAGGGTCGGCCGGGTCGCGCTCGATGCGCGCGTGCAGGCGGCCCACCAGATCGTCGCGGGTCGCGTCGAAGCGAAGGTCGCAGACCGGATCGCGGCCGATCTGAATCAAGCGGAAGTCGGACAGCGGAAACGTTTCGACCTCGAGGGCCTTCGAGCCGGTAAGGTGGCGGAAGATCACGCGCTCCATCGCAGTTCTCCTTGGGGACGCAGAACGTCCCGAATCGGGGTGTCAATGGATTACGCGGAGGAATCCGGAAAACCGGCTCAGGGACGCGGCGTTGCCGGCGAGCGGAGGCCGGCGGCGAGCTGCGGGCGCCCGGTGGTCTCGTACAACCGGACGAGGCGCGCCCGCGCGTCGCGGGTGCGCTCGTGGGCCGGACCGCGGTTGGCGAGCAGCCGCTGGTAGCTCCAGACGAGCAACGGCTCGGCTTCCTTCACGCGGCCGCGAACCATGAGGCACTCGCCGAGAATGCTCTCGGTGTTGGCGATGAGCCAGTGATCCGGCGGCATCATCGCGCGGCGCAGCATCAGGCCTTCGCGAATGTCGCGCTCGGCGCCGGCCCCGTCGCCGAGGCCCAGGCGCGCGCGGCCCTGATTGATGAGCGCGGCAGGCACGATCGGATGCCGCTCCGGCAGGGCGCGGCCCCGGCGGGCGAGGATGCGGGCGGTGACCGCACGCGCCGGCTCGAACTCACCTTGCTGCAGCAGCAGGTCGGCGTAGTTGAACTCGGTGAACGCGAGGTCGGAGTGATCCGCGCCGAGGAGCTCAGTCCGAAGCGCGAGCGCCTGCTCGTAGAGCGGCCGCGCCTCGATGAGCCGGCCCTGGGAATGCATGACGCCGGCAAGATTGCTGAGCGCGGTCGCGTAGCCGGGATGACGCTCGCCCTGCAGCGTTTGTGCGACGCGAAGCGCGTCGCGATAGAGGCGCTCGGCTTCATCGAGATTGGCTTTCGCCTGCGCCTGTACCGCCAGGTTGTTGGTGATCTCGGCCACGCGCAGGTCCATGTCGCCGTACAGCGCCCGCGTGATGTCGAGCGCTTCGCGGTAGTGCGCGATGGCCGCATCGCTCTGTCCCCGGCGCGCGGCCATCAGGCCCATCGCGTTGATCACGCGCGAGCGCACGTCGCGGACATCGCGTGCGCGGGCCGCCTCGAGCGACGTCATCGCGCGCGCGAAGCCGCGTTCCGCGGCCTCGACATCGCCCTGCTCGAGATGCACGTACGCCAGTTTCACGCGCGCGTCGGTGGTTTCGACCGCATCGCGGCCATGCAGCGATTCCGACAGGCTCAAAGCCTCCTGCAGCTCGGCGGCCGCCTCGTCATACAGCCCGAGGCTGTAATACGTGTTGCCGATGGCGGCCCGCACCGCGGCCCGTACGTCGGGCTGCGCGGCGAGCTCGATCCGTGCGCGGCGCGAGGCCTCGCCGAGCACCGCCGCGACCGTGACGTCCTTCCCGTCGACCGCCGGATCGGCCGCGCGCAGCATCTGCTCGAGCACCGCGCTCACGCGCCGCGCTTTGTCGGCCTCGACACGGGCGCGGTCGCGCTCGGCCGCGGCAATGCGCGCCTGCGTGCTCACGCCGATGATGCCGGCGACGAGCGAGGCCGCAATGAGCGCCGACGCCGCGACGCCCACCTTGTGACGGCGTACGAACTTCGACGCGCGATAGCCCACCGAGTCGGCATGCGCGGCGACCGGCAGACCCTCGAGGTGGCGCCGCAAGTCATCGTCGAGCTCATTCGCGGCGCCGTAGCGGCGCGACGGTTCCTTCCGGATCGCCATCAGTACGATCAGATCGATCTCGCCGGCGCCCGGGCGCAGCGGCTCGTCCTCGCAGATGGCGACCTCGATCGCGTACGCCGGGCGGCCGTCGCGCCGAAAGGGATGGCGTCCCGACACGAGCTCGTAGAGCATCACACCGAGTGAAAAGACATCGGTGGCGGTCGACACAGCCTCGCCGCGCAGCTGCTCGGGGCTGGCGTAATCGAGCGTCATCATCCGCTCGGCGGCGCGCGTCGGCGCCACGGTGCCGCCGTCGGCTCCGGTAAGCAGCTTGGCGATGCCGAAGTCGAGCAGCTTTGGCGTGCCGTCCGCCGTGACCAGAATGTTGTCGGGCTTCAGATCGCGATGCACGACGAGATTGCGGTGCGCGAACTGCACCGCGCTGCACACCGTGCGGAATAATCGAAGGCGCTCGCGTATTGAAAGCGCGCGCGACTCGCAGTAGCGGTCGAGCGGCTCGCCTTCGACGTACTCCATCACGAAGTAGGGCAGTCCATCGTCGGTGGTGCCGCCGTCGAGCAGGCGCGCGATGTTCGGGTGGTCGAGGTTCGCCAGCGTCTGACGTTCGCGGCGGAAGCGGGCGACGATTTCGTCGGTGTCCATGCCGCGCTTGATGACCTTCACCGCGACGCGCTTGCGATACGCGTCGTCGGCGCGCACGGCCAGATACACGGCGCCCATGCCGCCGCGACCGATCTCGCGCTCGATCCGGTACGGACCGATGAGATCACCGGCGCGGCTGCGATCCTCTGGGGCGAGCGTCACGGACGCCGGTGTCTCGATGAAATCACCCGCCGCATCGTGCGACGCGAGCAGCGATTCGACTTCGCGCCGCAGGTTCGGATCTGCCGCGCAACGCGCATCGAGCAGACGCGTGCGATCGGCCGGCGTGAGTTCCAGCGCCTCGCCGAACAGAGCCTTGATCTCGGCCCAACGCGCGTTGTCCGTCATTGGGCGGCAGCCAGTCTTCGGTGCAACCATGCCCGCGCGAGCGCCCACTCGCGTTTGAGAGTCGCGGGTGAGATGTTCAGCGCCTCAGCGGCCTCATCGATGCTCAGTCCGCCGAAATACCGCAGCTCGACGATGCGGGCCTGAGAGGGGTCGAGAGCCGCCAGCTCCGTGAGCGCCTGATCGAGCGTGAGCAAATCTTCGGGCGTGAGGGCCGGGTTCCCGGCGAGCAAGACGGTGTCTGTGGCCGACACGCGCTCCGCCCCGGCGCCGCGTTTCGCGGCGTCACGAGCTCGCGCATGATCCACGAGAATGCGTCGCATGGCCTGCGAGGCCACGGCAAAGAAGTGCGCCCGATCCTGCCAGTTGACGCGCGTCTGATCGACGAGCTTCAGGAACGCGTCGTGCACGAGCACGGTGGCCTGCAGCGTGTGGCCGGCGCGCTCCTGGCGCATATAGCGCGCGGCGATCGCGCGCAGCTCCGCATAGACGAGCGGCAGCACCTCGTCGACCGCCTCGCGCCGCCCCTGGCGCAGGTCGCCGAGGAGCCGCGTCACCGGGCCCCGGTCTGAGATGTCCGGCATGGAGCGGCGCCATTATAGTGTGCGCATGAGACAGCCTTTGATGGTCACCGCTGCCTGTCTGCTCGTCCTTCCATTGCTCGCGCCCGCGGCATTGGCGCAGGAGGGATCCGGCGAGGCGCGACGCCGCTGGGAGATGCAGCGGCAGATCCGGCTCGACAAGTTCGATCAGGTGCTGCCGCGCGCGATGCGCGCGCACGGCATCGACATGTGGATCGTCGCGGTCAAGGAGAACCATCGCGAGCCGTTGTGGGAAGACCTCGGTCGCGGCTACGTGTCGGGGATCGGCTACTACGTCTTCAGCGATCGCGGTGGCGATCGCATCGAGCGCGCCGCGCTGGGCCCGAGCGGCTACCTGATCGAAGAGTCGGGCGCGTACGACATCTTCGCGGCGGCATCCACGCTTGCCGCATTCGTCAAAGAGCGCAATCCGAAGACGATCGGCGTGAACATCTCGCAGGAGATTGGCCCGGCAGACGGCCTTTCCCACAGCATGCACGCGCATCTGGTGAAAACGCTCGGCGAGCCCTTCGCGTCTCGATTCGTGAGCGCGGAGCGGCTGGTCAGCGAGTTCCGCTCGCGGCGCGTGGCGTCGGAGATTGTGGCGTTTGGCGAGGCCGCGGGCATCGCGGTGCAGCTCGCGGAGCGGGCGCTCTCGAACGAGGTGATCAGGCCGGGCAGAACGACGCTCGAAGATGTCGCGTGGTGGCTGCAGGATCGGCTGCTCGAGCGCGGGCTCGAGTCAGAGTTCGACATGCCGTCGGTCTACGTGACGGGCCCAGAGGGAATCGCTGCGGTGTCGACCGCACGCATTATCCAGCCCGGCGACGTCATCATGATCGACTGGGGCGTGCGGCTGATGAACTTCGGCACGACGTCAAGCGCGTCGCCTACGTCCTGAAGCCGGGCGAGACCGCGCCGCCCGCGAGCATCCAGTCGGCATTCGACAAGGCGCTCGCCGTGCGCGATGTGCTGAAGCGGGCCATCAAGCCCGGGCTCCGCGCAGACACAACGATGAAGAACATGGATGCGGCGCTTCGAGCCGCCGGCTATGGCGTCATCGAGTTCAACAAACCCAACGCCGACGCGAAGACCGATGTCGTCTACGGCTTCCATCCGGTCGGCAACACCGGCCACGACATCGGCCCGTCGCTCACGACCTGGCAGCCGCTGCAGGCGACGTTCGAGCTGTACCCGAAGCACATCTTCTCGTTCGAGTACTTCGCGTACTCACCTGTTGCCGAATGGGGCGGGAAGAAGCTGCGGATTCCAATCGAAGATGACGCGATTCTGATGGAGGAGGGAATTCAATTCCTGCATCCGGCCAACTACCGCTTGCTCATCGTCAAATAGAAGAGCGCATGCTGCTGCACGCATTCTTCACGACCGTCATGTTCCTGGCCGTCCTGGCTCAGTCGCAGGCGCCGCCACCGCCTGCGCCGCCGGCCGCGCAGCGGGCGATCGTCAGCGCGGAGGATCTCGCGGTCATCGACGCCGCCCTCAATCACAAGACTCGAAACGCCCTGAACCTGGCGAAACCGCGCGGGCGTGTGCTCATGCTCGACCGCACGCTCGAGCCGTGCGCGAACGAGCGGTCGGGCATCCGCTGCTTCGGTTACGGAGAGAAGACGACGCTCTACGTGCAGCGCACGATTCGCGAGATCACGAAGGCGCATATCGACGCGCTCGTCGCGCGAAATGCCGTCGCTCAGTTCCTGCCGTCGGCTCCCGCGAAAGACGTGCTTCTCGTCGCGCGAGAGAAACTGCGCGCCGCGATGGAGCAGTACGACGCAAATGTCATTGCCTCTACGAGCCTTCCGGCGTACCTCGATGACGGCACAGCGCTGCTGTTTCTGGAATTCTCCTGCGGAGGCCATTGCGGCGAAGGGAACTTCATTCTCCTGAAACGCGGCGCCGAGGGTTGGAGGGTCAAGAAGGCCGCAATCACATGGATTAGTTGACGACTAGCGGATACGCAGATCGAACGCCGCCATCTCCGCGAGGTTGCGCACGAGCAAGATGCCGCCGGCGATGGCGGGGTGATTCCAGGTCTTGCCGTCGAAGAGCGGGAAGCGCGCGACTTCTTCGTGCTTCGCCGGCGTGGCGCGCACGAGCGCCATGTCGCCCGCTTCCGTAAGCACGATCAGGTGGCCGCTCGCCAGCATGATCTGTCCGTACCCGTAGCGGCCGCCCTTCCATTTCAAGTCGCCGGTGGCCGCATCGACACACGCGAGGATGGCCTCGTCGAGCCCGTAGATGAAACCTTCGTGCAACACCGAGCTGGTGAACTGATTCTTCATGCGGATGTTGCGCCAGACCTCGCGGACGGTGAAGCGGCCATCAGCTCCTGTCAACTCGATCACCGCTGCGCCGGTGCCGTAGCCCGTCGAGATGAACACGCGGTTGTCGCCGATCACCAGCGGCTGCGAGGCGTTGACGTCGTACATCGTCCGCCACGGGTATTCCCAAAGCACGTCGCCCTTGTCGGGCGTGATGCCGGCCAGGCGCGATGCCGTGAACACCAGAATCTGCTGCACGCCGCCAATCGTGACCAGCATCGGCGACGAGTACGACGCCCCATCGTCGAGCGCCGACCACGCGCGCTTGCCGGTGGCTTTGTCGTACGCGACGACCGAGCGGCCGCCCGATCCGCCGGGCACCACGATCACCGTGTTGTCGACGATCAGCGGCGCGGCCGACATGCCCCATTGAAGATTCGAGGCGCCGTTGTCTTCGAGGATATTCACGCGCCACACGACGCGGCCAGTGGCTTCATCGAGCACACGAAACTCGCCCGTCGCGCCGAGCACATAGACGCGGCCGTCAGACCATGTCGGCGTCGCGCGCGGACCGTCGCCGCCCATCATTTCCCTGAACGCGGCGTTCCAGCTATTCGTCCACAGCTCGCGGCCGGTCATGATGTCGTACGCCGATGCCACCTCCTGCGCGCCGCGCTGTTCGATGGTGAACGCGCGCCCGCGCGCGGCCACGAACGACGCATATCCGCCGCCGATCGGCTGCGTCCACATCGGCGTGAGTCCACCGGCGGGCCAGTCTGTGCGGATAGCCGTCTGGCGATAGTGGCCATCGCGACTCGGGCCGCGGAAGTCGGGCCAGGGGGACGAAGGCAAGGACTCAGGTGCCGATGAGCCAGGTGACGCCGCCGGCGTGACCGATGAAATCGGTGAGGCCTCCGCCGCCGGCGGGGCAGGCACCGCCGCTTGTATACCGGGTACGGCTGCCATCTGCGCACGTTGCGCTTCGCGGTGGCGCGCGACGTCTTGCGCCTGTTCGTCGGCCGATTTCACGAACTGCACGTGCAGCCCGCCGCCGCCGTCCAGCACGATGCGGGCGCCAAAGGCGTACAGCGCACCGGCGGTCACCGCCAGCAGCAGCACGAGGACGAGCGCACCCTTCACGACCTTCCTGAGCATGTGCCTTCTATTCTAGAAGCGAAGCACATCCGGCCCCATTCCCGCTTTTCCCGGCCGCGAGCCGCCGCCAGAGGGAAAAAAGGGCGTTTTCCCTCTAGAAACCATGTACAGATGCGCAATTTCGTGCGATGCTGTGTCCGGGCGCGACGCGCACCGAGACCTTTCTACCTCCAAGGAGAGACGATGGCGAAAAAGGCAGCGAAGAAGAAAGCAGCAAAGAAGAGCAGCGGACGCAAGGCGAACGCGGCGTTCATGCGTCCCGTGACCCCGAGCGGACAGCTCTCGGAGGTCGTGGGCTCGACCCCAATCCCGCGCACCGAAGTCACCAAGAAGCTCTGGGCCTACATCAAGCGCAAGGGCCTCCAGGATGCGAAGAACCGCCGCATGATCAATGCGGACGACAAGCTGAAGCCGATTTTCGGCGGCAAGTCGCAGGTCAGCATGTTCGACATGACCAAGATGGTCAGCAAGCATCTGAAATAGCGCGATCGCGTCTGGCGCACGCCAGCCGCAGACGGGCCGGGACGCGATGTCCCGGCCTATTTTTTTGCCTACCGCTTCGGCGCCTGCCGCGTGAACGTGAACGTCGCCTCGGTCGGCTGCTCGGCGCAGCCGCCGCCGATTGTGACCGTGCCGGTAATCACCTTCCGATCGGCGGGGACCTTGGCCTTGCCCTTGATCGTGCCTGTGCACCCCTGCACCGGCATCGCATAGGGGTGGTCGATCGTCCAGGTGCCGTCCTTCACGGTGCCGCCGAGGGTCGCCTCGACCACGGCAGGCTGGGCGATTTTCATCGTGCCGGTCACGACGCCTTTGCGATCGACCGCAAATGTCGTGACGCCGGTGTAGGTGGCTTCCGCCAGCACGAAGCTGACGTCATAGACGGGGCCGGCCGGCGTCGCCTGCGTCAGGCCGGCGGCAAACAGAAGAACGGGAATCATGAGTATGCGCATGGGTCCTTTTGACGGTGGACGGCACCGTCTGGTTGCGTCGGGGTGTTAGCATGCGCGTCGGTGCGGTCCGGGGAGAAGGGTAACAGAACAGTCCGGGGACATGGGTAACACATT
>JBBDWL010000078.1:0-127567 GCA_040902895.1 Vicinamibacterales bacterium
GGCGCCACCGTTTCGGGCCCGTCCTGGTACTTGGACTTACTCGCCTTACTCGCCTCACTCGCCTTACTCGACTCACTCGACTTACTCCGAGGACGATGCTACCGTCGTCCCCGCCCCGAAGATCCATGGCATCGCAACCGCTTGAATCCAGAGTAGATAATCTCGAGAACCGCGTGACGCAACTGGAAGAACAACTCGGTCCTACTGACCCCTCGCAGCCGCAGGTTCTGCCACTTCGCGCCGAGCTGCGCGCTGAGTTGTCTGCAGTTCGAAGCGAGATCGCGGAGCAAGGAAAGGCGCTTCGCGCGGAGATCTCCAAGCAGGGCATGTCGCTCGGCGCCAAGATCGACGCGCAGGGAACGCATATGCGGGTGCTGCACGAAGAGGTCCTGGCCCGCAAGCGGAATCGCTAGAATGGCCGTCAACATGGCGAAGGCCGGGTTCTCGCCCGTTTTGTTCGGCCTGACTTTCGGGACTCTAATGGCTGCATTTGAGCCGTCGGCGCAGTCCCGTCCTGACTTCTCAGGCCGATGGACGATGGATGCGCCCGCGCCGTCGCCGGCGCCGCCCGTGCAGCCGCCGGCCCAGGGCCGGCGCGGCGGTGGTCCCGCAGTGCGCAGCGGCGATCTCGGCAGCGGGTGGGGATCGACGATCACTATTGCGCAGACCGAACGCGCGCTCACTGTCGAATACGCCTTCTTCACGCGCGGCGACATGCAGCCGCCGCTGAAGTTCACGTTCGCGCTCGACGGCAGCGAATCGAAGAACACCGTGATGATGGGGCGCGGCTTTCAGGTGGAGCGGTCGAAGCCCGCCTGGGAAGGGCAGACGCTCGTCATCACGACGCTGCACGACTTCAAGGATCCCGCGTCGGGCAAACCCGTCGCGTTCGAAGTGACGCGCAGGCTCTCGCTCGAATCTCCCGACTCGCTCATGGTCGAAACCACGCGCGGCGGCGTGCTTGGCGGACCGCCGTCGACGACGCGCGTCGTCTATCGGCGCGCGGCGGGCGGGTAGGCCGGGGCTTCTTGCCCCCCGAAGCCTCGGCGGTGCACCAGAAGACGATGGTGTTCTTCGTGATGCCGCCGGAGCGCGTGTCTCACGCGTGTCTTTCTCAGTAGATCAGATATCCGGTCCGCCCCGCGCAGTCCCATCCTGCCGTCCTGCCGAGATTGATCGAGGACGAACGGTCGTTCTCGGCGTGAACGATTGCGCTCCCTCTTCGATCGCCGACAACTCAATGGCGAACCGGGGCACAAACGTGCGGTCCGTCACGCGCGCGCTCCGTATGCGATCGAGCCGGTAGCTTCGTGCCTGGCCTGTATCAACCCGGGAAGCCTTGAGCACAATGTGATCATCGCGCGTTCGTCGAAGCGAGTACGGCTCGATGGTGCGAACGCTGCGTTCGCCCTGCTCATTGATGTAGTCAAGGTCGACGCAGAGCCGATTGGCTCCGGCGAATCGGATCGTCTCTAAGGCGGATGAGCCTTCAACTCGCTGGAGCCGGAAGTATCCGACAGGCGGGCGAAGAATTCGTTCCCCTGATGCGACCGGAACCGACGGCGGGATCGCGAGAGGTGTGCCTTCCAGCCAGGTGAAGAACTCGGGCAAGACATCCCAGAAGCTGTCGAATGGAGGCAGTACCGGCAGCTGGTGTCCGAGCATGGCCTCCCAGTCGGCGGTGAGTTCGGCGGTGCTGCCCGACAGCGCGGCGAGCGTCGGCACCGGCGTCTTCTTGAACTCGCACTTTTGCCTCAGGACGTCCATCAATGTCGAGACTGCGGGCCTGAACTCCCCGTGACGAAAGAGATTGATGACGTCGTACAGATCGCGCGGGCGTGTGCGTTCGCCGAGAGCGCGGACCTTCTCGGCGAAGAGTTCCTCGTACGCGTAGCATCTGGCGACGATGCCTTCGGCGGGCAGATCGCTGTAGGGATGCCCGACCGGGCGTTCGACGGCAGGCAGGACGAGGAGCTCGTCGGCCGTGAGATCCAGTTTGATCCGGGGGATGCTGCGGGTCCGCTGTAACGGCCCGTTGTAGTAGACGCGGCCTTCGCAGCTCAGGCCGCCCCGAGGATTGGTGAACGTCTCGAAGCGAAGGCGGTCGGCGGGAACCGTTATGCCTGTTTCGTCATAGACCCAGGACGCGACATCCGTGAAAACGCGGGTCAGGAACGTAGCATCAAGGTGTGCTGCCTCCGCGAGAGTGAAGTCGAGATCCTCCGAAAAGCGGTAGGTCTCGAAGTAGCATTTCTTGAGACACGTTCCGCCTTTGAACGTCCAGGCATCGGCAAGCTCCGGATGGTGATAGATCCCGGCCAGGAGCCACCCGAGCACATAGTCTTTTTCGACGATCTGCGAATCGAGCGAAAGATCGGCCGCGACAGCGTGAATTTCAGTGGCGGGAATCATCGCGCCGTGCGTCTTTCCAGCTGGCCGGTATACGCAGGTGCCAGCGTCGTACAACGTGCGGCGCCGCCAGCGCTGGATCGAGCTTGGCGTAGCCTTTGGTCAGCCGGCGCAGGCATGCGTCCATGACCGCCGCGGGCGCGTCCGAGCGCTCGCCGAGAAATCCAAGCCGTTTGAACACGGCGCCGTTTCCCAGTCGATCGGCGTACTCAATGAGGCGCTTCGGGTCGGCGTCTTTTCGGCGGAAGTATGCCGCGATGCATTCGCTGATGTGACGTGCGCCGCCGCCCGCGCCTGGATCGTTCAGCATGTCGATGATGGTGCGGTGCACGTCTGAGACGTCGATCCTGACACTGCCGCGCCATAGCGGACGAGTACCGAAGAGCAACCGTCGATCGATGTGATGCACGGAAAACCGCGTGCCGTGGATGGTCTGCTTCGTCCGGCGCACCACCTGCGTCGTGTAAACGAAGACGGTACGAAACAGCTGTTCGGTCAGGTCCCAGTGGTGCGCGGCGCTGGCGCCGCCGACGTAGCCAAGCCCGAAAAGCTCGGGGACGAGCATCCATGCGTCTTCCACGGCGACGACGGCCTGCGACGAACCGAGCGGGACTGGCGCATAGGTGCCCCGCCGGACCCGCGCGAGCCAGCCCTGACGGGTCCAGCGGGCGAGCGTTTTGGCCGCGGTTCGACGGTCGACGCCGAGCGCCGCTTGGGCACCGTCGACCGTCACGATGTCTCCGGAGCTCAGCACCGCGGAGAGCCTGTCACGGCGGGTAACGCTCCTGTTGAGCCGCTTGGTCGTATCGATCTGCATAAAAGACCTAATAAGGTGAATAACTGCACTCGTAATATACCATAGGGACGAGCTCGCGATTCTTGAGATCACGGGATGTGATGTCAAGTGCCCGAGGGAGGGCCGGCCCGCGTCGTCTACCGGCGGATCGGCGGCGCGTAAGGGTCAGCCGGCGTTGGGAGGCACGTGCGGATACCGCTTCGTCGACTCCTGGAACTCCGCGACGATCCTGTCCATCACGCTTTTCGCCCACGGATTCGCGTCCTTCACGTCTGATTCTTCGCGCGGGTCCGACAGCAGGTGAAACAGCCGCGTGTCGAGCGGCCGGGCGCCGGCCTCGGGCTGGAACAGATAGTGGAACTTCCAGTCGTGCCATTTCACCGCATACACCTGCGGCGAGTTCTGCGAGCCAGCGTGCAGGATGGCGCTGTCGCGGTTCGATTTCGTCTGCTTCCCGTCGAGCAGCGGCAGCTGGTTCACGCCGTCGATCGCGCGGTCTTTCGGCACGATGTCGCGGCCGATGGCCGCGGCGAGTGTCGGCAGCAGATCCACCTGGTGCACCAGCGCGTTCGATGAGCGTCCCGCGGGGATCCGTCCCGGCCAGCGGACGATGCAGGGTGTGCGGATGCCGCCTTCCATCACCGTGTTGTAGAAGCCGCTCCAGGGCCCGGGCGACCCGCGCCACGGGCGGCGCTGTTCGGCGCCGTTGTCGGTGCACCAGAAGACGATGGTGTCTTTCGTGATGCCGAGCCGATCGATCGCGTCGAGGACGAGTCCCACGTTGTGGTCCACGTCGGCCATCGCGTCGCCGATGTCGCCCGCGGCGGTCTTGCCGGCGAAGTCGTGATGCGCGAGCGTGGGGAAGTGGATCTGCGTCATCGGGTAGAACATGAAGAACGGCTTGCGCGCGCGGACGTTGCGTTCCATGAATGCGATGCCGCGCTCGGCCGACTCGCGGTCGATGGTGCGGCGCGTCTCCATGTCGAACGGCTTGACATTGCGCGTGGGCGCTTCGGTGCTGCCTTCCCAGATGAACGAGGAGTTCGG
Organism: Vicinamibacterales bacterium; assembly: GCA_040902895.1. GTDB lineage: Bacteria > Acidobacteriota > Vicinamibacteria > Vicinamibacterales > SCN-69-37 > JALYRV01. Next base: position 4,253 of record JBBDWL010000078.1, read on the forward strand.
CGTCTGCGTCCCCTGCGCGATGCCGGTCTGCGCTTCGTTGCTCGTGCGCGGGATGCCGTAGTACTCGTCGAACCCCTGATGCGTCGGTTCTCGTTTTCCCCCGGGCGCGTTGCCGCCGAGATGCCACTTGCCGAACAGTCCCGTCGCGTAGCCGACGCCTTTGAGCAGCTCGGCGAGCGTGAGCTCCCACAGCGTGATGCCGGCGCCCTGCGTCGCGCCCGTGCGAATCGCGTAGCGTCCCGTCATCAGCGCGGCGCGCGACACCGTGCACGAATACTCCTAAGCCTCCATCTTGTCGAGCCGCGGCGTGATGTCGCCGCGCACGCTTCCGTACGCGCCGACTTCGCCCCATCCGAGATTGTCGGGAAAGATGAGGACGATGTTGGGCATCGTCGCGGCGCGCTGGTCGTCGAGGATGGGCGCGGGCGCCGGCGTGCCGGTCGTCGTCAGCGCGAGGGCGAGCAGGGCGGCAAGAAGCTTGGCCATGGAGGGGGATAATACTCCGGTGCCGCTTGTCCGCCTTTGGGCTAACGGCGCAACTGGCCGTCGATGAACTGATCAAGCTTGCGCTCGACGCGACCGATCTCGGCTTTCAGAGTCGTCTGCGTCTTCTCGAGCCCCGTGTCGATGTAACTGCGCAACTCAGTGAAATGCGCCGGGATGTCGCGCAGCTGGTCATCAATCGAATCGAAGCGACCGTCGTGCGCGTCGAGCCGCCCGTCGATGCCGTCGAGCCGTCCGTCGATGCCATCGAGTCGTCGCCCGACGCCGGCAAAGCCTTCGGTCATCGTTTCTGCGAGAGATTCGATCCTCGCGGTCAGCACTTCGAGTGGTTCAGCCATCGCCAGCCCTCCATAAGCCTACCATCGTCGTCTCGCAAGCGGCGTGCCCTGAAGTGAGCGTGCGAAGTTCGGCGCGATTCCGATCGTCCGCGCTTTGCGCGTTGCAGAATCTGCTGCTTGCCCTATTCACGCGGTAGACGTTTTTCCGTACGAATCTGTCTTGCGCGCTTTGAGCGACGCTGCCATCGTCTTCGGCGAAGTGGAGGACGGTGATGAGAAAGTCACGCGCGGAGAAGAAGTCGGCGAAGGCGTTGCGTGCAGCGGACGTGCTGCCCGGTGTGTTGCTCTTCGAGATTGACCGGCGGAAGCTGAGGACGGTGCTGGGCCGGCGCGTGGTGCGGCGTCGGGCGCTGGCTGACGGTCAGCGGCGGGTGCTGGAGCGTCTCATCAAGAAGAGCGGCACGGTCGACATCAACGAGCTCACGCGCGAGCGTCTCGAACGCAGCATCCGCGTGCACGAAGAGGTCGCGGAGTTCCTCACGTTCGCCGGAGAGCACCTGGTGGGCCGTCGCGGAAAGCAGCGGCTCACTGCTTCCGAGTTGCAGGTGCTCGACCTGATGCCGCGGCAGACATTCGACTGACGCGGGAGGTGCGTCGGGACATGCACTGGATTCGCGGCGATGGTGGCCTGTGTGGCAGCGCTGTTGATCTGGCGCGCTGGGCGCGCCTGCTGCATACCGGCCGTGTCGTCTCGTCTGCGTCCTATGCCGCGATGATTGCGCCGACGCCGGTGTCGTCGAGCGGGGCCGCGGACCACGGCTTCGGTCTGTCGCTCATCGAGCCCGACGCTCGCCGCAAGATCGCGCACGGCGGCGCCATGCTCGGCTACTCCGCCATGGCCGCGTGGTATCCGGACGATGAGCTGACGGTTGTCGTCTTGACCAATCGCGGCGATGCCGGACCCGATGCGATCGAGCGCCGCCTCGCGCGCCGCGTGCTGCGCCTGCCCGAGTCCGTGCGCGCCCCGTCGCGTTGTCCCTCGCCGAGCGCGCGCGCATTCGCGGCACGTACGACATCAGCGTCTTCGACGTCGTCATTGCCGATCGCGATGGCGACCTCTGGATCGAGTCACCGCGTCATGGGCCCACCATGACGCTCGCGCACGTTGGGAACGGCCGCTTCATCGGCGCCGACGCGCCGGATTCGATCGAGGTCGTGTTCGATGAACGGCATCCGCCTGATGATGGGCGCGATGCATTGGGATAGGTTTAGGTAAAGGACGCAGACCTACGTCCTCATGCACAAGCTCGGCCCTTTCATTTGAAGCAAATTTGTGTCATTTTTGCTTCAAACCCAAGATGCCAAAAAGACAGCAATCTCTTGAAAAGGCGATACTTGACAGGGTTCATGGTCACAGGAGGGGCTGGGTCTTCACTCCCAGCCATTTTCTCGACTTGGCCACCCGTAGAGCTACTGCCTCAGCCCTGAAACGGCAGACTGATGCCGGGCACTTTCGGCAGCTGGCGCGCGGCCTGTACGACTACCCGAAACGGCATCCCAAGCTCGGCGTCCTGACTCCGACCCCCGATGAGGTGGCGAGGGCCTTGGCTGGTCGAGACCAAGTGCGTTTGCAGCCTTCGGGCGCCTATGCAGCGAATCTGCTTGGTTTGTCCGACCAGGTTCCGGCAAAGATCGTTTTCCTCACTGATGGCACGAGCCGACTCGTTCGGCTCGGCTCCGTCACCGTGCAGCTTCGGCGGACGACGCCGCGCAACGTGGCAGCGGCCGGTCGTCTTTCGGGGTTGGTCATTCAGGCTTTCAGACACTTGGGCCCAAAGCACATTACGCGCGAACGTATTGATCATCTGAAGAGAACTCTACCGGTTGCCGAGCGGCATTCGCTCATCAAGGACATCAAGTTGTCCCCGGTTTGGATGCACGAGTTCCTTCGCGAGTTGGCGGAGGCCTGACCGTGAAGTTGCGCTTTCTGCAACTTCCTCCCGACGAGCGGAGGACCTACTTTGAGGAAGCGGCCGCTCGGAAGGGGATCTCGGTGGTCATGCTCGAGAAGGACTTCTGGGTCTCTTGGCTCCTCGGTGTGCTGTTCGACGCCAGCTTTCGCGATGTGCTCGTCTTCAAAGGCGGCACCTCTCTCGAAGGTTTTTGGCGTGATCGACCGGTTCTCTGAGGACATCGACCTGTCGTTGGCTCCTGCGTTCCTTGGCATCAGCGAGCCTGATCTGACGACGAGCTTGAGCAAGACTCAAGGGACCAAGTGGATGAAGAAGGCAGAGACCGCGTGCATTCAAGTCGTGCGCGATTCGCTGGCGCCGGAACTCGAGCAGACGATCGTGGCCTCGCTCGGCCCGCGTCCTGAACCGTGGCTCGGCTTCGCCGTCGATGCCGGCACGGGCTCTCCCGTCGTGTCTTTTCGCTATCCCACGTCGCAGCCTGTTGGTTTCGACTACCTGAAGCGCGCGGTGAAACTTGAATTCGGCTCGCTGAGCGACCAACGGCCCATCGAACGCCAACCTGTCCGCCCATGGATCGCCGATGTACTTCCCGAGGCGTTTGGCGACTGGCAATGCAGCGTTGTCGCTCTCGACGCTCAACGGACGTTTTGGGAGAAGGCGACAATTCTGCATAGCGAGCACCATCGTCCCGCAGACTCGCCCATGCCCGATCGCTTTTCGCGTCACTACGCCGATACCGCGGCTCTTGCGCGACATCCCGCCGTGGCTGCGGCCATCTCACGGGACGACCTGCGGGGCCGCGTCGTTGCCTGGAAGAGCCGCTTCTTCGGAAGTGCCTGGGCCCGCTACGATCTCGCGCGCGCCCCTACCTTCAAACTTGTCCCATCCGGAGAGCGCGAGAAGGCGCTCAGGGACGACTACAAGGCCATGCGCGACATGTACCTCGGTGAGCCCCTCCCGTTCGATGACGTCATGGCCACGCTGCTAGAGACAGAGGCGCAGGTCAATTCAGTGTTCTAGGAGGATGACGATGCAGGGCTGGAACGCGCCGACGGACTCATCGTCGAGGCCGGCTCCATGCTCGAGAGCGCGTGGCGCAGGGTGTGTGGTTCAGCAGGCTCGATTTGCGGGCGGCACCAGTAGGCCGATATGGCTACCTGAGTACGGATTGCGGCATGGGCCATTCCACCCGGCCCTCGCGCCCATGGATGCGCACCACGAGTTCAACGGCCGTGTCCGTCGCCTCGAATGCACGCCGTCCCTCCAGCCGCAAGGGAAAGGTGATCCAGAACCGGTCGTAGTCGTAGTTGCGCCTGAGAACGCCCGCGAGTGCTTTCACCTCGCGAAGATGCGGGGCGATCGTGCCTCGCAGGACGCGGTCGGGCGAGCCCTTGGGCTCGAGAAACGCTTCCCAGTCCTGCGGGATGACACCCGAGCCCTCGCGCGGGTCGATCTCGACAATCACCACTGTGCCGGGCGTGCTTTCCGCTTCCTGGACGAGCGCGCGAGTTTCGTCGTCTGAAAGTCGGCTACGGAGTTGAATCATCCGCGCGGTGGCGCGTATGACGTCCGGTGTCAGCCATGTCGCCGCCAGCTTGTAGTTATACGCGCGCTCAGTCTTCAGCAACCGTGTGTTGAACATCCCCCCGACGCGTCCGCGGCGGTACGCATTGGTGCCGACGGCTTCCACCTGTGCCGCCGACCAGGTGAGATAGGCCTCGTGCTGTGGCGCCGACGGTCCGTTGGCCATCAGTGCCGCCGGAAGGGCGACACACGCGAGCCGCAGCGACAGGGCGCGCATCAGCATTACTTCACCGCTCGCCTGAGGATCGCCACGACTTCTTCGCCGGCGAGAGCCGTCTTCGCTACCGTCAACCCGACGAATGTGAAACCGGCATCGCCAGCTTCCATCAGTTCCTTTTGCAGCGTCGACGTCTTCTTCGATGCCAGGAGCCGGTATTCATACCGGACGATCGGCGCCGAGACGTCCTTCTCGAGAATGCAGATGACCTCATCGCCACCGAACGAGCTCTTGAAGACCGTCTGGCCACGGAATTCGAAGCCGGCGTCGCCAGCTTCCTGTAGTTCTTTCTGCATCGTCGACGTCTTGGTGGTCGCGAGCAGCCGGTAGTCATACGTGCCGGGCGCGCCGTCTTTGTGCATCACAACGACGACCTCGGAGCCGCCCATTGCGGTCTTGCCGCCCATCACATCGCCGTAACGGAACCCGGACTCCCCCGCTTCTCGCATTTCCTTCTGCATTGTCGACGTCTTGGACGTCGCGAGGAGCCTGTATTCGACGGGCTTGGGTACGTCCTGGGCGAGGGCAGGAGTGTTGAACATCACGACGAGTGCGAGCGTGCCGATCGGCGCGGCAAAGCGAATCTTCATGAGGACCTCGCGAAGCAGGGTACGGTGAAGGGGTCGGAGTGCGGGGAGTCTAGCACGGGTGACGTCGGACCGATAAAGAAGCCCAACGTGCGGATCAGGTTGTCGACGATGCTACCGTCGTTTCTCCCGTGCTGGCATGGCGTTCGCTCGCCGCCACATGGAATGCCGTTTCGCCGCCCGGTGTCCCGCCCGCCTATCGCCTCGCCAGCCAGCCCGATCTCCTAACGCAGGCGGGGCAAGCTGTGAGCGCGTCGTTGAGATCAGGCGGCCCGGATCAAGCGCACACCGTTCGGCGTTTGGCGTACTTCCACCGCGAGTCCGTGAATCAAGCATCGATACCCAAGCGCAGGGGGGGAGCCAAAAACACCCAGCCTCAGTGTGCCCTCCTTGCCAACGCAAAAGAGGCAGCGAACCTGCATCGGCTTGATCTCGCCGTCGCGATCTTGCAGGAAATGGAAATGGCATTCCAGGCAAAAACCGAACGTGCCAATTGGCTCGTTCTGGGAGTCATACCCACGGGCCGTGATGCAGTTGTAAGTGTTGCAAACGAAACATTTGTTTTTCATCGCATTCGAGGCTAGGCAAGCGCCTTTGCCGAGGTCAAGCGATCGTCGACGGCGCGCCTGGACTCGCGTCAAGCGCCGCGTGCCCCGCTCGCGGTGAGAAGATCCAGGAATTTCTTCGCGCCGACGTAGATCTTCCGCGTCTCGGCTTCCCTGATGTCATCGTGGGCGGCCAGATTCCTGATGTCCACGATCTCGCGCGCCTTGGCCAGTTCTGTTCTTGAGCGAGCTACCGCAAATAGGGGGAGGTGAGCCTTGCCCAAATGGTCGGAGACTTGCCTTCCAAGCCGGCTGTTCGGATTCTGCGTGAGCTCCAGCAAGTCAATCAGCATCCCAAGAGGAATCTTCGCGCGCGTCAGGGCGTTCGCAAGTCGGCGCTCTCTGTCGGGGAGGTCACTGGTACAGATTGGCGTTGCGACGAAGGGAATGAAGATGCGCTCCTTCAGTTCGAGAGCCACGGCTTCTCCGAAACACTCTCCCGCATACCGCCACGGTGGCCGGCCGAACGCGGTCCGGACTCGCTCGTCGCACACGAAAAGCAAGCCCTCCCACCAGCGGGCCTGCGCTCGCGGGCACATCCGCGAAAAAGCCGACCAGTCCCAGTTCAGGAGTTGCGCCACGCTCGAGCGCTCTGGATGTTCCAGAGCCAGCATGTGGAGGCCTCGATTTCTTACAAGTTCGTCTCGGCTTTCGTAGAGGAGGCGTATCAGTTCAGTGTGTTCCCAGTTGTTATCGGTCTCCGCAGAGAATTGAACGTATTTCGCGAACGACTCTGCCATATCAGTCAGTCCCAGTTCTCGCTCGGCTTCAGCGCGAAACTTCCATGCTTCGGCGAGACCCGTTTCTTCGACACCGTCGTCGTGCAAATGCATCTGCAGATCGCACCACGTCACTGTCATGCGGCGCACGTCGTCCCACCGGCGCAGATGCTTGTAGAGTACAGCGGCGGAACGGGCAGCCAGCCAGCGTGCGTTACCCTTGTCGTCAGTCGCGTCGCCGAGGAATGAGGCGATCTCGGAAAGGCGGTCGTATCGCCTGGCGGCCTCCAGTACTCTTTCCGGCCGAGAGAGCCGGACTCCGATCGCGCCGCTCGCCCAGGCTCCTATGGCCTCCCACATCACGTCAACACCGTCACAGCGTTCGGTCGCCTTGGTCAATGCGTTGTCGATGTCTACAACTCTTGCGAATTCCTCTGCTGTGATCGAATGCGGAAGTGTCCAATCGGCGGAGGTTGGCTTGTCTCTGGCGTCGAGATGGAGAGCAGAAGCGAGCACGAAGAGATCGCCGGTCCGAGCCCACGCCGATCCCTCGTAAGGGAGCCAGTAATCCAAGAGAGGTTCTTCCTCCTTGTCTAGCGGATGCACACTCAGCAGGTATATGCGCGCAAGCGCCTTCTGCGCATCGAATTCTTCATTCGGACACACCTGGCTCCAGCGTGCCGTCAACTGTTGGACCTGTCGCCACGAGCCAGCGCCAGCCGCGAATAGCAATTCCCATCGGATCCGCCACGCGTGGTCGAGCGAGGCAATGTCCAAGGCGTTCACAGCCTCAGCAAACAACTCGCGAACGACCTCTCGACGGGCTTCTTCATCCTCGTCTGACAGCCGAAGGTATGGCCTCTCCGTGGTCAGGTAATACAGGAGCAGCAGTACTGCGGCTCTCTGAGGAGCTGCTCCCGCAGCCTCGCCCAGAACGCAAAGCGGAGCCAGCCGTGACCGCTCCGTGCTCAGTTCGAGCCAGAATTCGCTGACGACATCGACTGGCGGACTGAGACCTTCTTGCGTAGGCGTTGGGAGAAGGCCCCGTTCCAGGTAATGGCGCTCGATCTGAGCCGTCCAGTCGGACCACGCATCCCGGCTGCTGTTACCCATGAAGCACCCTCATCGTTCGTCGTCAGCCAAGTGGCTTGATGGTGTGACCTACCCTGCCACACGTCGGTGCTACACGTTTCCAAGACGTGTACCCTGGAGGACTCGATGGAACAGGAAGAGATTCGAATCACCGTGAAAGATCTCGCGAAGTGCGTCGCGGCATCGGAGGCCCGCCAGAAGAAGATACTGCAGGATCACAAGTATCGGGAGAAGGGGGAAGGGAGGGCCCGCAGCCTGTACTATTCCGAGGCGTCCAAGACCATCGTGGGATATCACGCGCATCGGCTTGACCCGGATGCCTTGGCGACTGCTGCCGACGTCCTGGCCGAGAAGGCAGGAGAGACCGAGAATTGGCGCCGGGCTCAACGATTCGTCAACAACGAGCGTGGGCTCCGTGCCTACCGTCGGTTCTTCTCCGTCCATCCGAGCCAAGTGCTCAGGCGTCCTGCCCTCAAGTGGCACGCCCATGGAGTCACGGTCAAGGCTCGTCCTGATTTGGCAATACGGGAAGCCGGCGACTTAGTGCTGGTGAAACTCGAGTTTGGGAAGCAGATGCCGACCCCGACTCTCTGCACTCTCCTGCTAGAGGGCATGGCCGCTGCAGCCTCTGCGCACCTTCCGCCCCTTGGGCCGTTTCGTGTCGAGGTTTGGCACGTGACGACTGGGGAACGCATTAGCCGACCACTCATTTCTGGCGCTGGTACTCCGCTACTCGAACGTGCCTGCCGACGCGTGGCCGAGTTGTGGCCAGCCATCGAGCCGCCGAAGAAAGTTCGGGCGGCCTAGATGTGGCCTTGACTCCCAACCCCAATCCAATCAACACTTTGCGCGTCTCCAGCGCAATTATTAATGGCCCCTGTCGCAATCGAGAACCCGATTCTCAATTCGCCGTTCCATGCTCCCACGAAGCACCATCGCTTCGACGATGAGGGCATTACCGACGAGATCGTCGCGGCGCGGCGGAAGAGCGCGTATTTCGTGCCCATCGCGCAGCCGCGGGCGCGCGGGGCGCGGCGGCTGTTCGACGAGACACCGGCACGCCGGGAAGAGAACCGCGACATCAACCGCGTCCGCGACCGCGTCGACCGCTGGCGCGAGGGAGGCTACGTCGACGTCACGCACTCGCAGATTTCGCCGAACAGTATGGCGATCGCTTCCTGCGAATTGAGTCGCTTGCTAAAGTGCCTGATGGGAGCCTTCGGTCACTAGACCTGCAAGACGCCAATGTCAGGAAGGCCGCCAGGAGCTTCGGGGGCGGCAAAATCTCACCGCTCTATAGCTCGCATGGGGTCCCGTACAAGTGACAGCTGACCTGTTCGAAATCTCACTCGCTCGTGTCTAGCATCCCCTCGATAACGCATTGATACTGACGCGCTAAAGTGTGCGCGATACTCGGGGCGTCGACGGTCACCGTCCACAGTTGATAGCCGGAAGGCAGCGAGCGTAGTGCGTAACGGCGAAGAAGGATCCCGAGCTCCTCGCTGGTTGCAGGGCGAATCCACTGCACTTGTTCCCGGTACTTGGGGACATCCCTGTCGGGCAGCAGCAACGGCGTGACCCCTTCCTGCTGTACCGCGCCCGGCCGCTTGTCGAGGGAGTCGCCACAGTAGTCGATGTAGCGTTCCGGTTCTGGCGAAGGAGCGCGGGACAAGCTGGTATAGAACGCTGCTGACGCCACGATCAAGAGCGCAGTCAAGAAGAAGCCCTGTTCGAATGACGGCTTTTTCATTTGTGCGGATGACTCACAGCCGACGTCGGAGCGCCTGGATCAAGGCAATGGAAAAGACGATCGCCACACCGAAGTCGATTGGCTGCCATTCCTCTCGTGTCAAGGAGATTGGAAGAACCGGATTAAATAGGATCGCGATAGCGCCCATTATCCACGGCCAGACCTTGCGAGATTGGGCGGTTTGAACCAGAACATAGACTGCAGTGCCAGTCACGACTATGCGGAGCAGCTGATAGAAGCCATACGGCCAACTATCTGCCGACGCCATCAATAGCATGACGATCGAGGCAGCAAGAGGAATCCGCTTAATGGAACATCCGGAGACGATGATGCGGGTTGGCCTGGAGTTGGGCGCGGCGCAAGAGCTGCGGCGAATCGCAGGGCATCATTGGCTCGCTTCTCGTCGATATCCTTATCCGACGCCAGCAATCGCTTGAACACTGGAACGAGTTCCGGAGGCACTGGAACCAACTGCCACTTTTCCCTCTTTGCCATCTCCGCGAACTCTTTGAACAGCACTTCTAAGGGAACCGACGGCGCAACTCCACGCGCAAGGTAGGAACGGAAGACGAGGCCAAACTTCTCGTAGTCAGCATCGGTGAGGTCTCGCCCGTGGCAACCCAACCAAGCAGCCACGACGTTCCAATCCGCGGCGAACCCTTCCTGGACATCGGCCTTGGATCCCAACTCTTTCATCAACTTTAGAAAGAGCGAGCCACTATCGGCGAGGGTCTCGCCAGCCTCCTTGCTCGTGATCGTGTTGGTGCTGCGAATCTGCGCGACGGTGTTCACGAATGAACGGGCAAGTTCGAGGTGTGGCGCCTTTCCGACGACGACCAGGAGCGTGACTCGGTGGCGCACGACTGCGGCAAGCTCATTCGGCTTGTAGCGGATGCGGGCGTCATGCGTGATCGCAACCCATCCGCGAGCTGCGACTTCGTCAAGCCATCTCTCGTCGGGGCAATCAGGAGGAAAGTGATCGGCATGACGCTCGACGGCAAGTCCAGCGCCTCGGAGTGTCGAGGGGAATGTGAGGCCTAGATCGCGGTCAGTGAAGAAGACTTCACTCAAGCAGCCCGCTCGTACAACACCGCCGTCCTCACGTCTTCGACCTCGAGGCCGTAATCGGCCGCGATCTCATCGAGGGCCTCGCCCGCGTCCACGCGTTCGACAATGGCGATCGTCGAGATCCCGTGGCTGACGAGGACCGGCCGGCCGAAGGCGATGCCGGCATCGATGGCAATGGGCATGGCGGTCGACAGCATCTCAGTCGCCAGGAACGGGTGCAGCCGGTACGGATTCTTCTGAGCATCCCACTCGACCCGCCGCAGGTGGGCGTCGAGCAGCTCCTTCATGGCAAGCTGGCCGGAGGCCGTCACGTTGATCAGCTGCCCGTAACGTTCGATGAAGAGCTCCCCGCCCTTGGAGCGAAGCTCTGGGCGAAGCAACAGGCGATCGAGTCCAAGCTCGCGCTCGGCAAACTGCACAGCGGATCGAACGGCCTTCAGTGCCACGGCGTGGTCGACGCGCAGCGCGCGAAGCACGTGCGCTTCGATCAAGTTCCAGAACGACAGCAGCGCCGGAGCCGGCTGCGCCGGCCGAATGACAGGACGGAACTGCTCACGCCCCTTCGTGGTCGGATAACCGCGGCCGACAACCCAGGAGCGCAAGGTGGCCGGGGGCAGTTTCAGGTAACGGGCGGCTTCGCCCAGCGTGTAAGCGGGCTGGTTGCGGATATCGTCGAGGGCAGGCCTCCTTGCCTTCACAAGGCGATTCTACATCGTCGTCGGCGTCGTCCTGTCCTGAGCGCTCTTGACCGCCACGCGCGTTAGCCTCAGGAGGTACTCCGGGCAGGCTTCCTGTCCGGACATGGCGGCTGCACCCCGATGTGTGCGCCTTCGTGTCGGAACTCGCCTGCGACGGCCGTCTCGAATCAGACGCGAGCTGCGCCCGGCAGGACATCCGCTCGGCCGGCATCTCCGGCACCGGCATCCACTATCTGCCGGTGACACACGACGGGAACACGCAGCAATCGGTCGAAGAAGCAGACCGAATCGCGACGCTCGCGGCGATAGTGGCGGTGCTGGCGCGTAGCTGATTTCACTCAGAAAGGTCGGTATGGTGGGTAGTATGGTAGTATTGCCGCATGCCGAAGGTGACGTTCTCGCTCGACGAAGAGACCGTCGGCGCGTTGCGGAACGCGGCGCAGCGCACGCGGAAGCCGCAGAGCCTCATCGTCCGTGAAGCCATCGCGCAGTACGCCGCGCGCGAAGACCTGCTGCCGAATCCGGAGCGCGAGCGTCTGCTGGGGATCCTGCGCCGGATCGGGAAGCGCCCGCCGACCAGGCCGCAGGCCGCCGTGGCTCGTGAGCTCGCCGGCATCCGGCGATCGCGGCGCATGGGGTGGAGCCGGCCGGCGCGGTGATCCTTCACCTCGACACGTCCGTCCTCGTCGATGCGCTCACCGGCGGGCGGCGCTCGCTGCCGCTCGTGGAGCGCGCCGTCGGCCGCGGCCACGTGCTGGCCGCCTCGGCGCTCGTGCTCTATGAATGGCTGCGAGGCCCCAGGACGCCGGAAGAACTCGAAGATCAGGAAGCGCTGCTGCCCGCGGCCGATGCCCGCGGCTTCGGACCGCTGGAGGCCGCGCGTGCCGCCCGGCTCTATCGCGCGGTGAAGCGCGCGCGCGGCCGCGACATGGATCTTGCGATCGCGGCCTGTGCGCTCGAGCATGGCGCGCGCCTCTGGACCCTCAATCCGGAAGACTTCAGCGACGTGCCGGAGCTGACGCTGTACGGCGCGGACTAACGCGCCGTGACGTTGAAGAGGTGTGCGCGGTGCGCGTCCAGCCGCACGTAGAGGCCGTGCGCTTCGAGGTCGGGGCGTGAACGGCCGTATGCGTCCCCGCTCAGCGTATCGGTGAGTGTGAGCTCCCCGCGCCCGGGGACCTCGTGCGCGATCCATACGCGCCCCTGCGCGGCACCGCTGCCGAGATTGACGATGACCAGGCGATACGCGTCGCTGTGTTTCCAGCGCCAGGCGACAAGTGAAGCGTTGGAGTCATCCGAATCGGGTGTCACGTCGAGAAGCCGCCAGTCGCCGTCGTGAAACACCGAATCATGGGTGACACGCAGCAGCGTTTCGTATTCAGCCATCAATCCGGCATCGGCCGTCTCGGGTTTCGCCGCATTGAGCGGCATCGGCAGATGCATCGAGTAGCCTTCGAACTGCCCCTGATGAAAGAAGCGCAGGCCCGGCAGCGTGGCAATCAGCACCATCAATGCCGGAATGCGCTCGCGGCCGTACGCCGCAACGCTGCGCTCCTCGTCGTGATTCTCGAGGAAGCGCGCCATGCGGTTGTGCCACGAGGCGTCTCCGGTGAGATGCGCGCGCACGCCGCCGGCGTCGCCTTTCAGCCGGTCGTACAGCACTTTGTCGTACGTGTACTGGAAGCCGAGCGCCTGTAGTTGGCTTTCCATGCCCCAGTAGACCTCGGCCATCCAGAGGAAGTCGGCGGGCAGTGCCGCAATCGCATCGGTCCAGAATTCGCCGGCCGGCGCGGGACGGCCGCGCAAAAGCGGCCCCCAAGTGCGCGCGAAGATGTCGTTCAAGACCAGCATCGACATGTCGCAGCGCACACCATCCGCATGCCGGCCGATCTCCTTCAGTACGTCGACCATCGCGCTGCGCGTGGCGGGATTGAAGTAGTCGAGCTGCGCGGTGTCGGCCCACGGCGCGAAGTACGGATCGCGGCCGCGCGCGATGAAAAGCGGAGGCCTGCCCGGCGGCTCGATCAGCAGAAACGCCGCGGGGTCGCGATGGAAATCCTCTTCGCGTCCCTGCAGAAAATACCCGGGGTGGCTCGCGATCCAGACGTGATCGGGGCCGGTGTGATTGGGCACGAAATCGACCATGAGGCGCATGCCGCGCGCGTGGAGCTTGGCGCGCACGGCGTCAACATCCGCCCATGACCCGATGCGCGGATCGGGAACGTAATCCTCGATCGAGAATGGAGAACCCACGACGGATTCGACCGTCCAGCCGGGCAGCGCATGGTCGAAGCGCGCGAAGGCGGCGGGGTCGGTGCGAAAGAGGCGGCGTCCGGCGATGCTGCGCTTCCAGATGCCGAGCAGATAGATGTAGTCGAAGCCAAGCGCGGCCAGCCGGTCCCACTCCGCGTCGGGCACGTCGGCAAGTCGCATCGTGCCCGCCTTCGCGCATGGCGCTTCGGCGAGGCGGCCCTGCGCGGACGACAGCGCATCCAGCCAGGGCCAGGTGTTGATCTGATAGAGGTGCGGATGGGCGCGGCGCGAAGCAAGCACCGGCGGCATGGTAGCACCCTCATCCACATGCTGATGCGTTCCAACCTCTATTGCGTTCCCGAGACGACGATGGCATCGTCGTCGATGAGGTCGTAGCAGAAGGCATACTGCGCCAGGAGATCGGCGGACTTCGCCAGGAGATCGGCGGGCTGCGCCAGGAGGGATGAGCGCGCTGCTGCGCTGACCGGCGGGCGACCTGACGTATCTCGCTATGATGGGCCATGCCCGGCTGGCGCCTCGAGACTCGCGCGGCTACCGGACGTTTTGCGGGACGTAAGCGGATTCCGGGTAGTGCTTCTCGAGAAACGCGCGCCATTTCGCGAGGAACTCGTCCTGGGCGGTGAGTGGCGCGGTGTGGTCACCGGTGACCTCCACACGCTCGACCCGTGGAAGGCGGGCAGCGAGCTCGTCGTTGATGCGCCGGTGAAAGCCGACGCTCGCGGCGCCGGTCATCAGCAGAACGGGCATGGTCAGCGTCTTCAACCGGTCAATCGAATCGCGATGGTTTGCCACGGTCGACAGCCCACGGAGCGACGCGCGGTGGGCGTCCCACATCTTCAGTTCCGTGGTCCCATCGTCGGGCGGCTCCGCGCCACACGTGCCGAGCGTGCACAGGAAGGCGGCCATCTGCGCGTCGGTAGGGTCGGCCCACGGATCGAGCTCCCGGATTACCTCGATCATCGCGGCCAGCCCTGAATCATTCGAGATCATCGCGGCCGGCATCGCCCAGAACACCGGAGGCTCGAACAAGGTCAGTGTGCGCACGCGCCGCGGATGATCGAGCGCGAAATCAAGCGCCACGAGCGCGCCGAACGACGCAGCCACGACGTCAACCGGCCCAGTGAGCGCCAGGGCGTCAAGCGTCCGCGCCATCGCCTCGCTTTCCATGTCGAGCGAATATCCGGACGGCAAGGGCGCCTGCTTCCGCGCGCGCTCGAACGCCAGCGTCTCGGCACGCACCACCCTGAAATCGGGGCGGAGCAGTCTCGCATGTGGCTCGAATGACACGCCGTAGATGCCGCCGTCGAGGAACACGACGGTGCGGCCCCTGCCTTCGACGAATGATTCAAGGACAGGCCGGCCAGCCGACGGTTGCTGCACGCTCATGGCGTACGCCGCGAGCGCGACGACAGCGGCAAGACATCGCCCCATGCGTTCAGATCATACGGCAGCTCTCCCGGCACGTCTTCACGCTTGCATCCTGCCGCCGACGATGGCATCGTCGTCCTGAGGTCGGACGGAAAGCGATGTCATGGATATTGAGCACGTGCCGGCTGCGCTTCAGGAGCGACTGGGTCCGCCTGCGACGCTCGCACTCGTCAGTGCGATCAACGCCGGCGGCCGCGAATGGAAGGACGAGGTGATGACCGCCGCAGCTGACCGGTTTGAACGCCGTCTCGTGGAGGTGGACGCCGGCCTCCGGCTGCGGATGTCCGAGATGGAAACGCGGCTGCTCAGGTGGTGCTTCTTGTTCTGGATAGGGCACGTCGCGGCGTTCACCGCGATCATGACCGCGCTGATCTAACCGTTCACCCATTCACCAGCGCCAGAATATTCCCGTCCGGATCTTTGAGCCACGCGACGCGGGTGCTGCCAGCCTCATGGATGTCGCCCTTGAGCGTGGTGCCGGGGAAGTCGTAGTGCTCGAACGTCACGCCGCGCTCTTTGAGCGTGGCGACGATGGCGTCGAGGTCGGTGCCGACGATCCATGTCGCGGCGGTCGCTTTGTTGGTGCCGGCGAACGTGGACTCGTACACGAGGATCTTCGTCACGCCGCTCTTCAGGCCGACGACGCCCTGCTCGGACGTGTCTTCGACCGTGAGTCCGAGCACGTCGGCATAGAACCGGCGCGCCTCCTTGACCGACCTGACGGGAATCGTGGCGAGTGCGTCCTTAGTGTTCAGCATTGTGTTTCCTCTACTTCAGGCGCGCGCGCAGCTCTTCGACCCAGTTGAGCACGATCGTAATCGGCGTCGATTGAGCCGCCGCGTTCACCGGATTCTTGACCATCACGAAACGCCGGCCGTCGCGCGAGACGTCATAGTTGCGTCCCACGGCTCCGAAGAAGTAGGGCGAGACGTCGAACAGAGGAGCCGGCTTGCCGAGCTGGATCGCGCCGGCCGACGTGGTCACCGGCACCGCCATCATCTTGCCGCCCGCAATGTAGAAGATCTCGCGGCCGGTGGGCGACCATACCGGCTCTTCGCCGCCTTCCGTCGACACCTTGCTCTGCCACGCGTCGGCGTTTGGAAACGGACGCACGAAGACCTCGAACCGGCCGCCCGACAGGTCCGACTCGAACGCCATGAAGGCGTCGTCGGGCGACAAGGCGGCGTTGCGCTCATCGTGCTCGGTCGCGAGCAGCGTGCGGACGTTCGTCTTTCCGCCGGCGATGTCGGCGACGAACAGATTGTTCTTGGGGCGGCCCCCGCTGGCTGCCCTGAAGATCACCTGCTTGCCGTCGCGCGTCACCGCATTCGGAAAGGGCACGTGCTTCTCGGCCAATGTGTCGGTGAACTGCTGCGGCTGGCCAACGCCGTCGGGTCGATGGTGGAACAGCTCCGTCCGTCCGGCCGCCTCGGAGTTGAAGATGATCCGATGGTCGGGCGTCCACAGGCCGTAATTATCCGGTCCCGCTTTGTCGGTGAGCCGTGTGAGCGCCTCGCGCTTCAGGTCCCAGATCCAGATGTCCTGCTCCTCGTCGCGCGAGTCGAGCGACAGCCGCGTTTGGTCGGGCGAGAGGCGGACGTAGAAATAATTGCGGACCGGCGCCGCAACAGGCGTCTCGCGGCCGGCGCGATCCACCCAGGCGATCGTCCGGCGTCCGGCCGCGTCGCCTGCGCCCGTGTACACCAGATGGCCGCCTGCGGAGATGTCGAAGTTCGCGGCGCCGCTCGGCTTCAAACCGACGCCTTCCAGGATCGGCGCCGGGTTGCCCGTCAACTCGAGACGTGCCGGATCGAAGCCAACCGCGCGCAGCGATCCATCCGCCGTCGCATAGACGATGTGCCCGCTCGAGATGTACCGTGGATGTGTCCCCGCGATCTTCAGCCGCGCGACGCGCCCGCTCGCCCGATCCACGGCGGCAAGCACGCCGTCGAGCAGGTTCGGCGTCGATGAAGCACTTATGGAGAACAGCACGACTTGTGTTCCCGGGACGGCCGAGGGCCAGAGGTGCGCAGTGTCGCCCACAGTCCGGTCCAGCGATGTGATCGCCGTGGCTTCGCCGCCGGCGTTGCCGACGAAATAGAGAGCCCCGCCGCGCGTACCAAAGATGACGCCATCGGGGGTGGACGTCGCGCCCAGAACCTGCGTGGGGGCGTTCGTCAGAAGCACCGCGGACCCCCCGAGCACCGACACCTTCTTCAGTGCCAACTGCTGGATCTGATCGACAAAGCCGACCCACTCGCCGTCGTGTGAAAAGAATGGCGAGACGGCGGGCTGCGCGCCGCGGACCGGCGCGGCCTCGAGCTGATCGAGCCGCCTGAGATAGACCTGTGCTGCCCCAGGGCCGATCATCGACGCGACGTACGCGATCGTGCGCCCATCCCCGGATATGGCGACATCCCCATGCGCGCCGGATGCGAAGAGCGGGGCCGCTGCGGGCGGTACGTGGAGCATCCGCGCCGTCGCGGGGGGCGCCGGCGGCGCAGGCGCACGCCAGATGCCGATGGCGAGACCCAAGAGCGCAGTCGCGACGGCGGTTGCGGCCAGCGGCGCGGCACGACGCCAGAGAGGCTGTGCGCTGTGAATGCCGCCGGCCGCCGCAACATCCGACGCCGTCACGCCAGACGTCGTCGATCCCGCCGCAAGCCCCTCATCGAGCTGCAGCATGCCTTCGGCGACATCGCGCAGGCGCTTCTTTGGGTCCTTCTCGAGGCAGCGGCGCAGCAGGCGGCGTACCGGCGGCGGCAGATCGGCCGGCAGCAGACTCCAGTCAGGCTCGGTCTTCAGCACCGACGCGAGCACGTCCGACACGTCGTCGCCCTCGAAGGCGCGGCGCCCGGCGAGCATCTCGAACAGCACGACGCCGAAGGCCCAGACATCGGCGCGGCGATCGACAGGCCGGCCCTTCGCCTGTTCGGGCGACATGTAGGCCGCGGTGCCGATGATCATGCCGAGCTGCGTCGATCGCGCGGTAAGCGTCGGCGAGTTCGAGACGGCCGACTGCTGCGCTTCGGCGTCGGCCGCGAATGCTTTTGCGAGACCGAAGTCGAGCACTTTCACGGCGCCGTCGTCGCGCACTTTGACGTTGGCGGGTTTCAGATCGCGGTGGATGACGCCCTGATCGTGCGCGGTCTCGAGCGCCGTCGCGATCTGGCGCGCGATCGCCAGTGCGCGATCGAGCGGCAGCCCGGGCGAACCGCTGTCGGCGGCATTCGCGAGGATCAGCTCGTCGAGCGTCGGTCCTTCGACCAGCTCCATCGCGATGGCCGCATGCTTCGAGTGTTCGGTCGGAACCTCGAAGCCGTAGACCTGCGCGATGTTCGGGTGATTGAGAATCGCCAGCACTTTGGCTTCGCGCTCGAACCGGGCGATGCGCTCGGGGTCGCTCGTAAACAGCTCCGGCAGGACCTTCAACGCGATCTCGCGATCGAGCCTCGTGTCGCGGGCGCGATAGACCTCGCCCATGCCGCCTTCGCCCAGCTTGGCGACGATTTCGAACACACCGATTCTGTTCCCGGGACCTAAGGCCATGGAGGAGTCGGGGGATTATAGCGGAGGCGAGAGAGGACGATGCTTCCGCCTGCGGGCCGTGAGCGCCGACAGGCGGAAGCCAACGCGAGCCCTGACCGCCTCCGCCGAAGCGTCGGCGGTCAAGAAGGGCTGCGCCACCCTTAGAGCACGTTGCGAAATTAGCTGACGACCCTCTTGTACTCTGATCGAGGGCTTGGTACTTTCGCCTGACCGACAGCGAGGCGGTCAGGCATGAGCCAAGCCTTAATCGACGATGACTTATGGATTCGCATCGAGCCGCTACTCCCGAAACGTCGGCGCCGCAACCGTCGATACGCAGGGCGGAAGCCGATCCCCGACCGGGCGGTGCTGACGGGGATCCTCTTCGTGCTCCGCAGCGGGCTTCCGTGGAACATGCTGCCGCGGGAGATGGGCTGCGGCTCGGGCACCACCTGCTGGCGGCGGCTAGTGCGCTGGCAACGGGCGGGCGTCTGGAAGCGCCTGCATACCGCGCTGCTCACCGAATTGCGCCGCCGGGGCCAGCTCGATTTGGCCCGCGCCGTGGTCGACAGTTCGTCGCTCCGCGCGCTGCGCGGGGGAAAAAAACTGGACCGAACCCTACCGATCGCCGCAAAGCCGGGTCGAAACATCATGTTCTCACCGACGCCCACGGGATTCCGCTCGTCGCGTCGCTGACGGCCGCGAACCGGAACGACATCACGGAATTGCTCCCGCTCGTCGATGCGTTCCCACTGCTGCGCGGCCTCCCCGGTCGACCCGCGCGGAAGCCGCGGCTCATTCAGGGCGACCGTGGGTACGATTCCCAGCCTCATCGCGATCAACTCCACCAGCGCGGCATCGCCTCCCAACTCGCCAAGCGCCGGACGCCCCACGGCAGCGGCTTGGGTCGGACCCGGTGGGTCGTCGAGCGCACCGTGGCCTGGCTGCATCGGTTCCGCCGCCTGGCAGTGCGATACGAGCGGCGACCGTGTATTCACGAAGCGTTTCTCACGTTAGCCTGCTCGCTCGTGTGTTGGTACTACTTGAAGCCGGTCATCTAATTTCGCAACGTGCTCTTAGGAGGCCGGCGTCAGATCGAGCGCCTCGACGATGCGCGTGTAAGGCAGCTTCGCATCGTCATTCACCTTCTTCACATCGTCGGCGTTCGAGGCGTCGAACAGGCACATGCAGCGCGCCTCGCCAGGGACGAACGTGCTGCGAATGTACCGCACTGGCGTGCCGTCGGCCGTGAACTTCCGCGAAGTCGCAATGGCCGCCTGCTGCGCGCCGGCAAGCTGGGGCATCGTGATGCCCGTGAGATCCCGTTCCACCATGTAAACCGCCATCGTGTGCTCCTTTAATTAAAGTTGGGTGCCGCCGCCCGGCGCGCGTCCGATAGAATACGCCCGCCGCCGCGACAGGACGGATGATGACAGTGCGGCATGCGCCGCGTCCTCAAGAGGCGGCTCAAGAAGCCTCAAAAGTTCTCAAAACCATGGGCTCCCAGTATTTCTTCGGCCCTTTTGCGCTCGACGCCGCCCGCCGGCAGCTGACGCGCGGCGCAGACGCCGTGCCCCTGACCGCGCGGGGATTCGACGTGCTGCTGGCGCTGCTGGAGCGCCGCGGCGAGACGGTGGAGAAAGACCAGCTGCTGCAGCGCGTGTGGCCCGACACGATCGTCGAAGAAGCGAATCTCAGCCAGCAGATCTTCACCATTCGCAAGCTGCTCGGACAGACCGAGGGGCAGCCATACATCGCCACGGTGCCGCGGCGTGGGTACCGGTTTGTAGCGGCGGTGCGCGAAGGGGCGGTGGACAAGCCAGCAGCGCCGGCGCCTGCGGCTGCGCCGCCCGCTGCAGGCGCGCATGCTCAGCCCGTACGGCTCGCAATTCCACTGAGCGACACGGCGCCACTCGCGTCGATCCCGAATGGCGTCATCGCCATCTCTCCCGACGGCTTGCGCATCGTGTATGCGGCGTCGGCGGGCGCGACGACCGAGCTGTATCTGCGTCCGCTCTCCGAGGTCACGGCCACGCCAATACCCGGCACCGAAGGCGCGTCGAATCCGTTTTTCTCGCCTGACGGCGAGTGGCTCGGCTTTCAGTGCGGACGCCGGCTGCAGAAGCTGCCGCTGGCGGGCGGGCCGCCCATCACGCTGTGCGAGGTGAGCGACGTGCGCGGCGCGTCGTGGGGAACGGACGGGCACATCGTGTATGCGCCCGGACCGACGTCGGGACTCTGGCGCGTGCATGCGTCCGGAGGATCCGCAGCCCCATTGACGATCGTGGATTTCGACGGGGGCGAGCGCACGCACCGCTGGCCGCACGTGCTGCCCGGCGGCCGCGGCGTGATCTTCACGGTGGGACATGCCGGCGCCGCGTCATTCGACGAGGCATCGCTGGCCGTCGCGGATTCCGGTGGGGCCGGACATCGCATGCTGCTGCGACATGCGACCGACGGCCGTTACGTGCCGAGCGGATATCTGGTATGGGCCCGCGGCGCCACGCTGTTTGCCGCGCCGTTCGATCTCGACGCGCGCGAGATCACGGCCGCCGCGCGGGTCGTGCAGCCGGGCGTCGCGATGAATGCGACCGGCGTCGCGCACTTCACCTGCGCGAGCACGGCCGGCCTGCTCGTGCACGTGCCGGGCGAAGCGCAGTCGCTGCGCCGATCGCTGGTCGGCGTCGATCGCACCGGCGCGATCACGGCGGAGTATGCGGCCGGCGAGGCGCTCGAAGAGCCGCGCGTCTCACCCGACGGCCGCGCCGTCGTCGTGAGTCTGCGCGGGCGCAGCTCCGACCTGTGGCGGCGCCGCTTCGGCGGCGGCACGCTCGAACGCGTCACATTCGAGGGAGAGAACTTCGCCGGCATCTGGGGTCCCGAGCCGGGGATGCTGACGTTCAGCTCGAGCCGCGAGGGCGGTGCGTCAGACATCTATTGCGTGCAGCCCGATCGCGCGTCGCCCCCCGAGCTGCTCATCGCCAGCGAATTCGACAAAGCCGCCTCGTCATGGTCGCCCGACGGATCGACGCTGCTGTTCACCGAGTATCACCCCGAGACCGGCGCCGACATCTGGGTGCTCGATCGCCACGCGTCGACCGCGCGCCCGTTTCTGCGCACGCGGTTCAACGAGTATGCGCCCGTGTTCTCGCCCGACGGCCGGCTGGTCGTCTACACGACCGACGAATCGGGACGGCCGGAAATTCACGCGCTGTCGTATCCGGATGCGACAGGGAAGCGGCAGCTGTCAGTTGGCGGCGGCGCCGAACCCGTGTGGTCGCGCGACGGCCGCGAGCTGTTTTATCGGAGCGGCGACCGCGTGATGCGCGTCGACATGAGCGGCGGAGTTGACGAGGCCGGCGTGCCGGAGACGGTGCTGGAGGGAAAGTACGCGCCGGGCACGGTCACGGTCGCCAACTATGACGTGAGCGCGGACGGCGGCGAGTTCCTGATGGTGAAAACGGCGGAGGCCGCCGCGCCAACCGCCCTGCACGTGACCTTGGGCTGGCCGGTCTAGCCGGCGGCACCGTCGACGGCCCTCGATGTTTTTCTCCAGTGTCCTCAGAGGTGACGCTGCGGCACGAGATCGGGCGACACCTCGAGTGTGTAACAGGCCTGTTTTCGCTGATTCCGGCTGGTGTCGCGTTTGCTCTGAGTCGTGTTCATGATGAAGCAGCTCGCGGCCACAACCTTCTTTATTGTTCTCACCGCCGCTCCACTTGCCGCACAGGGGCGCAACGAACGCGGCCGGGTTCCGGCCGGCCATATGCCGCCCGCGGGCGAATGCCGGGTCTGGCACGACGGAAGGTCGCCCGGCCATCAGCCTGCCCCCACGAGCTGCGCCGAAGCGCAGCGCGTCGCCGCGCGCACCGGCGGGCGCGTGATTTATGGTGACGAGCGCATCAAAGACAAGGGCCGCGGCAAGAACGGGCGCAACGCGCGTGTCGAACGCGGTAACGGCGGCGGCGGACGCGGCGAGCGCGATGACCGTGGCCGTGATCGGGATGACATCGGCAGAGACGATCGGCGCGGCACAGACGACCGCCGGCCCACCGCTGGCGGGCGCGACACGGGCGGCCGCGCGATTCCACGAACGGAGCGTCGTCCGACGAGGAGTCGCGATGACTATGCGCGATCGCAATCGGCCGGCTATCAGAACGGCCATCGTGACGGGCTCGTCAAAGGGCGCGACGATGCGGATGATGGCAGCCGCTACGATCCCAATCGCCACGCCTGGTATCGCTCGGCCGATCGCGGATACAACACCCGCCATGGCTCGCGCGCGAGCTATCGCAGCCAGTACCAAGCCGGATTTCTCGCCGGGTATGACGATGCATTCAATCCCACCAACTTTGCCGCGGTCGATCCGATCAACGTGACCTGCGAGATGGCTGACGGGGGCGGCTGCAAGGTCTGGACGGTTACACCGAACGGCACGACGCTGACCGGCGGAGATCCGAATGCGAAGAACAACACCACGCTGCTGCACATCGACTCGGGTGGAACGGTGCTGGCGGTGGGCGGGAACTACAACGTGGCGTTCTCGATGACGATCGCGCGCTGAAAAGGCTCTTGGCGCTACTCCGCGGCGCGCAGATAGGCGAGCACGACGAACGCCTGCCCGACCCAGAACAGGAACATCCACTTCAGCATGTCGGCCCGCTGGCCGGCCATATCGGCGCGAATGCCACCGAGCCCGCGCTCGAGTGCCACGGCGAACGCTTCCTGTCTCTCGGCGTGTCGATCGAAAGACGCCTGAGTGTTCTCGCCTAGACGGTCGACGGCTGCCTGGGTGGCGAACCCGCGAAGCTCCACGCGAATGCCGCCAAGCCCGCGCTCGAAGGCCACGGCGAATGCTTCCTGTTTCTCGGCAAGCCGGTCGAAAGAGGTCTGCGTCTTCTCGCCAAGGCGATCGACGGCTGCCTGCGTCTTCTCGCCAAGGCGGTCGACAGCCGCTTGCGTGGCAAAGCCGGCGAGGTCGGCGCGCATGTTGCCAAGACCCCGTTCGAGAGCGACGGCGAAGGCTTCCTGTTTCTCGGCTACTCGATCGACAGTCGTCTGCGTGGCGAAGCCGGCCAGGTCGGCCTTCGTGGCGACACCGGCGAGGTCCTCCTTCGTAGCGACACCGGCCAAGTCGGCCTTCGTAGCGACACCGGCCAAGTCGGCCTTCGTGGCGAAGTCGGCCAGGTCCGCCTTCGTGGCGAAGTCGGCCAGGTCAGCCTTCGTCGCAAAGCCTGCCAGATCCGTCTTCGTAGCGAAGCCCCCCAGGTCAGCTTTCGTTGCAACGCCGGTGAGATCGGCTTTCGTGGCAAAGCCGGCCAGATCTTCCTTCGTCGCGCAGCGATCCAGACGCGCCTCGATTGATGCGAATCGAGGCTCGAGCGCCCTGGTGATCGCTCTCGCGATATCGTCGGTCATCTGATCCTGCTGGCGGTTGAGCACTTCGACGAGCGCCGCGCTGCCCTCATCACCGAGAACGTCGTGCAGCGGCTTCGGAACCGATACTCGTTTCACGGAAACGCACCTTCCCGCCGACCTCGGGACGACGATGCCATCGTCGTCGGCCCGTCGTCAAGGCGGTTTGCGTTCTGTCAAAGCTCGTTAGAAATGTCCCCTGGTTGTTGGTCTGCTTCCTAAACGAGAGAAAGGGGGACGTTTTGTGGGAGCTGTGCGAAACGCGTCGGCAGGCGTTGGCTATGAAGCTGGCATGCGTTTGTCATCACTCGCGCGAGGCTAGCGCGAGTCGCGCGAATCTCGTGCTAGCTCACAGAGCGTGGCGACATCGACTGCCTCGTTGCTGCTGCAGAATCTGTGCGCCGTGGCACAAAGCTCGCCGTACTCTCGCCGGCGATAGTGCTGAGAAATCCGTACCGGCCGATGTGCTGTGCAAAGGCAGGCCCGTCAGCGCGCGGGGCCGAGCTCGCGAAAGAGCCAGGCCTTCGCCAGGCGCCACTCCCGTTTGACGGTGCGCGGCGACCGTTTCAGCACGTGCGCCGTCTCCTCGATCGTCATGCCGGCGAAAAACCGCAACTCGATGATGCGCGCCTGTTCGGGATCAATCGCAGTCAGCCGGTCGAGCGCTGCGTCGATGGCCAGCATGTCAGCCGCATGCGTGGCCTCCGCGCGCGCGTCCTCGGTGGCGCTCTGCTCGTCTGCATCCTGCAGCACCACGTGCACCGCCGACCCGCCGCGTTTGCCGGCCTGGCGCGCACGCGCGTGATCGACAATCACGCGGCGCATCAGCTGCGCGGCCACCGCGAAGAACTGCGCCCTGTTCTGCCAGCCGGCCCGCTGTTGATCGACGAACCGCAGATAGACCTCGTGCACGAGCGCGGTCGGCTGGATCGTCTGCCCGCGCGCCTCGTGGCGCAGCTGCACGCGCGCGATGCGCCGCAGCTCGGCATAGACGAGCGGCATCAGGCGCGAGAGCGCCTCATGGTCGCCGCCGCCCCACTGCAGCAGCAGATCCGTGATGCCCGCCGATGCCGCCGTGACGCGCGCCGTCATGGCACCCGCACGTCCGCCAACCCGACGCGACGAAGCAGTGATTGATATCGCGGATCGTTGCGCAGCGGCTGCAAATCCAAATCGACGGCGAGGTACGCCGTGGAATTCGCGCGTTCGTTGTAGGCACGCTCCAGCCAAGCGAGCGCGGAGTCGTGATCGCCGAGCCTGACATACGCGCCGGGGATGATGCCCGGGGAAACATACGTACGCGTTGCCATCTCATTGAGTTGCGCGAGAATCCGCCGTGCCTCGCCCGCGCGGCCCGCGGTCGCCGAGATGTGTGCAAACAGCGCAAGGCTCGATGTCGAGCGATTGGTGAGTTGACGCACACGATCGACTTCCGCCAGCGCCTCCTCATGGCGTCCGGCCTCGGACAGGGCCCCCGCAAGCCGCCACCGCGCCTGCGGGTAGGAGGGACCCAGCGCGACAGCGCGGCCGAGCGTGGCGATCGCGTCGTTCGTACGTCTGGCATTGGTCTGAACCCACCCGATGTTGGTGTGCACGACGAGCGAGAAGGGATCCAGATCGCGCGCGGTAAACGCCTGACGCAGCGATTCGTCGAAGCGTCCCCTCGACATCAGCAGGTTCGCATACCAGAGCCGGGGGAGCGGCGCGCTGGGATTCAACTCGATCGCGCGCAGGAACGACTGCTCGGCAGCGTCCCACTGCCAGGAATAGTGCCGCACGTAGCCGAGTGCGGCGTGCGCCTCGGCAAGATCCGGATCGATCTGCAGCGCCTTGATCGCCGCGGCCTCGGCACGCGGGCGATAGGTCCGCGGAGAGCCGGATCCCACCATCACCGTGCCGAGCAGATTGAAGCAGTCGGCCAGACGGGCATATGCAGGCGCGTAGGTGGGATCGAGCGCAATGGCCCGTTCGAAATGTGAGACCGCCCGCTGCAGCGATTCAGCGGTTCTCTGGTTCCATTCATAGCGGCCCTTGAGGTACGCCTCGTACACCTCCGGCCCTATAGCCGGCACCAGCGTCAGGCGCTCCCGCGCCTCGGGCGTGACCGCCGCGTCGATGCGGGCCGCCAGCGCGCGCACCGCTTCAGCCTGGAGTACCAGCCCATCGCGCGGACCGCGCACGAAGGACTGCGACCACCGGGTTGCTCCATCGACGGCGTCAACGAGGCGGAGATCGAGCTCGATTCCCCGCGGCGTCCGGCGCAGCGCGCCCAGGATCATGCCGTCGGCGCCAAGGGCGCGGCCCGCCTCGAGCGGCGTGCGCCCCGCGCGGCTCACCGAGGCCGTCGAGACGACGCGAACGTTAGCCGACGCGCCCAGCTGCGCCGCAATCGCGTCGGTCATGCCTCCCGCATACGCCGCATCATCCGCCGTCCCGCCATGCTCGAGCGGCATGACGGCAATCGCATGGATGCGCCGCTCGGCAGGGCGGACCGCGAAGGCGACCGTCAGCGCCGCGCCGATCAGCGCCAGCGCGCTCAGGGCGAAGCGCCGCTGCGCCGTGCGGCTCGTGACGAGCAGGCGCGCGGCAACCGGCCACGAGCGGCGCTCGCGAATGGACCGCAGCGCGTCGCGCACGTCGCGGGCGTGCTGGCAGCGGAGCGAGGGATCTTTTTCGAGACAGCGGGCGATCACCAGCCGCAGCGCAAGCGGGACCGCGCGCGCGATGGCCTTCGGCGGATCCGCCAGAATCGCGGAGCTCGTCTCGAACGGCGTGCGGCCGCGGAACGGCAGCTCGCCTGTGACCAGCTCGTACAGAAGGACGCCGAGCGCCCACACGTCAGCGCGCGCGTCAGCGCGCCTGCCCTGCAGCACCTCGGGCGCCATATGCGTCAGCGTGCCTGACGGGCCCTGGCCGGTCGCGGTCAGCGAGTCGAGCGAGTGCGCCGTGCTCCGTTCCGGAAGACGCTTGGCCAGCCCGAAATCGAGCACCACCGCCCGATCGTCGCGCGCGATCACGACATTGGATCGCTTGAGATCACGATGGATGAGACCGCTCGCATGCGCATGCTCGAGCGCGTCGGCGATGTCGATGGCATACCGCAGTGCCGGCTCGATCGGCAGAGGCCCGTCCCCCTGCACGTCGGCGAGCGTGCGGCCCTCGACCAGCTCCATGACGATGAAGGGGAGGCCGGCGTCTTCGCCGGCCTCGTGAATGGCGCAGATGCCCGGGTGCCTGAGCGTCGAGGCGTGCCGTGCCTCGTGCAGGAGGCGGAGCTCGCCGGCTGGATGCGCACGCGCGGCATTGACCGTTTTGATGGCGACCTCGCGTCCATCGCGCACGTCGCGCGCGCGATAGACCTCGCCCATGCCGCCGGCGCCGATGAAACCAAGAATCTCGTAGTGGCCGATGCGAGATCCAGGCACCAGCGTGAGCGCGATGCTGCCGAAACCGCCCGCACCGGGCATCGCGGCCGCCGGCGTCTCGAAGAGCAAGGCGGCATCACGATCGCTGGCCAGCAGCGACGCGACCTCGCGGCCGAGCGCCGCGTCGCCCGCACACGCCTCGTCAAGCCAGGCCGTGCGGTCCTCCTCGGCGATGTCGATGGCTTCGAGGAAGACGGCCTTGACGCGAGCCCAGTCGCTTTGCTGCTGAGGTCGAGGCGTGGGTGTATCGGCCGTAGCCAAGATGCACAGCATAAAGGCGTGGCCCCTTTTTCCGGTAGCTGCCGCGTACATAGACAGGAAGTCCCAGGCCGCCACGGCAGTTCTACATAAGGAGCCCACCCGATGAGAGACCGAACGCGCAGATGGATGATTCCCGCCGCCGTGATCGCCGCCGCCACGAGCGTCATCCTCGGATGCGGGAGCGATTCCTCGCCCACGTCACCGGCCGGGACGCACTACGTCGTGAGCTCCGGCACCGACGGCAATTTTCCGACGATCGCCGCGGCGATGAGGGTCGTGCCCGATGGCCAGTTCATCGAGGTGCGGGGTGTCATCGGCGAGCGGGTGGTCATCAACAGGGCGGGCATCGAGATCCGGGGTGCCGGAGGCGTGCTCGACGGCGCGCTGCTCGACGGACGCGGCACCGGCATTCACATCACGGCGCCTGGCGTGAAACTGTCTGGCCTCATCATCCGCAACTTCGAAGTCGGGATCACGGTCGACGGCGTCGCGAACGTGATCATTCAGGACAATGAGATTCATTCGAACAACAACAAGACCGCGAACGCGGCGCCGCCCCTGGCGCCGACCGACCCGTTTAACGGCATCGTGCTGAACGGCGCCACGAGCGCGCAGATTACGAATAACCTGCTGCGCAACAACGGACACGACGGTCTGACCCTGCAGGCAAACAGCCGCAACAACGTCATCCGCGGCAACCGCGTGCTGAACAATGGCGCACAGACGGCACCCTCGCGCTTTGGCTGCGGCATCAACCTGTTCAGCGCGGCGGGTAACTCGGGCAATCAAATCACCGACAACGAGGTCAACGACAACCACTGGGGCATCCTCCTGAACGTCGCCACCGGCAACGTGGTTCGCAACAATCGCGCGCGTGGCAACGGACGCGCCGGGATCGCGGCGCTCGCGACTGCGAGCGACAACACCATCCAGGACAACGATGCGCGTGACAACGCGACGTTCAACATCGCGCCCAGTCTGAGCTTCGATCTGTTCGAGGCGCCGCCGCTCAACAACACGTGGCAGAACAACCAGGGGCGGTTCAATTTCGCCTCGGGTTCGACGCTCACGGCCGGCCAGATGACGGCCATGATCGCCGAGGCGTTCGGCCCGGGCGGCTGCATGCGCGGCACGTCTGCTGCGAGCGTCTCCCACTGACGCGCGAGGCGCGCATGGAGGCCAGGATGAAGCTCGCGTCAGTGCTCTCGTGTTCCGTCGTGATTCTGGCGATGCCGGCAGCGCTGCATGCGCAGACGGCCGTCGTCGCCGCCGGCATGGCCAGCCGAATGGTCGCACCGGTTATGGGCGTGCGCGAAAGAGTAGATGTCCTGGCGAAACGCACCGACGCTGGCGAGACGTCTGCGAAGTCCGTCCTCACCGACCTGCAGCTGCGCAACATGCCGGCGCCCGGACGGCGGATCAAGAACCTGTTTCTGCAGACTCCGGCGACGCAGATAGAACCGGAGTGCGGCGGCTTTTCGATTTCGGGGCAGAAAGGCGTCTACACCAGCTTCAACGTCGACGGCGGCGACTACACGAGCTCGCACTTCTGCGGTCACGTCGAGATGTCGCCAAGCTTCACCGTCGAGGCGCTCGAAGAGCTGCAGGTGCTGCGCAGTACGTTTTCGGCGGAGTTCGGCCGATCCACGGGCGGAATCATCAATCTGGCGACCAAGGCCGGCACCAACCAGTTCCGCGGCTCGCTCTTCCATCTGTTCCGCCACGACGCGTTGACCAAAGACGATCCGTTCGGCCGGCGGCAGATTCACAGCGGCAACCAGGCCGGCGGATCGTTCGGCGGTCCCATCAGAAAAGATCGCACCTTTTTCTTCGTGGCGTCCGAGGTCCAATACAACTCAAAGCCGGTCGAGGTGCGCTACGACCAGCTCGATCTGTTGAAGCTTCGCGGCACGCCCGGCGCCGAGGCGCTGCTCGCGGTCGCACCGGAAAACGGTCTCACCGCCGTCAGCGAGCTGCAATCGAGCGTCAACCGCCTCGACCACCGGTTCTCGGAGAGCCATGGGCTCGTCGCGCGGGCGGATGTCACGCGCAGCAAGATCAGCAACTCGGTCGGTTCGTTCATCAACACCAACGGGCTCGGCGCCGATTCCATTACGAATCGCGATGTCGTGAACGCGTCGCCGACCAGCAACCGGACGAACGTCACGGGCTTCCTGCAGCTGACGTCCGTAGTGGGGCCGCGGCATGTGAACGAGCTGCGGGTTCAGGTCGCGCGTGAGTTCCGTCCGTGGAATCCTGGCAGCGGACCCGAGGTCACGGTGCGTGACGGAGCGCCGTTCCGGACCATTGCCATCTATGGACCGCAGGCGACCGGCCTCGGTTATGGCAACGTCGGGTACGACTTCACCGACACGCGGTATCAGTTCGTCGAGAGCTTCTCGATCGTGACCGGCGCCCACACGATGAAGAGCGGTGTCGATGCGAACTTCGTGTTCTCACGCGTGGTGTTCGACCCCGGCCAGAACGGCATCTATCGCTTCGACGGTCTCACGAACTATCTCGCGCGCCGGCCCAGCCAGTACACGCAGTTCGCCGGCTCGGGCACGATCGACGCGCACAAACATCAGATTGCGTTCTATCTGCAGGACGAGTGGCGCGTGCTGCCGGGCCTCACCATCAGTCCCGGATTCCGGTACGAGTTGGCATTGTTCGCCGACTACATGCCGGCCACGGTTCCGCAGAACCGGCATCCGCTCGCGACGGAGATCCCCGACGACAAAGGGATGTTCGGGCCGCGGCTCGGCGTGGCCTGGGACGTGCGCCGCGACGCGAAAACGGTGTTGCGGGCGGCCGCGGGCGTCTTCTACGCGCCGCCGTACATCACGCTGTTCGAGCAGGCCATGGCCAGCAACGGCGGGAATCCGGAGATCAGCAGCAACGTCAGTCTGAACACCACCGCCGAGATCCTGAATGCTTTCGCCAGCATGGGAATAGATCTGTCAAAGGCTCCGCTCGGCACCTTGCCGGCCTTCACGCTTGCCCAGCTGAATCAGCTGTCGAATCCGGCCTCTCGGCTCGCGCGGTCGACCAGCGTCTTTTACTTCGATCCTGATTTCCGTCTGCCGCGCGCGATTCACTGGCGAGCCGCGCTCGAGCAGCAGATCCTGCGCGGACTGATCGCGACCATCGACTACACGCAGATCGATGTGTCGCGGATGGACCGCGTGCGCGACATCAATCTTCCGGCGCCCACGGTCGACGCGGCGGGACGCCCGGTCTATACGCCGAGCTCCGCGGTCAGCGTCAACACGCTGCGGCCGGATCCGCGATTTGGCCCGGTGTACGTCACCGAATCCACGGCGCGCTCGAACTACAAAGCGGTGACCGCGGCGCTGAGCCTGCGCCGGACGCGCGTCACGGCCGACGCCAGCTACACCCTTGGGTTCAGCAGAAGTGACGATGACCATGAGAACGGCGGCTTCAGCAGCGCGTTCTACACCGACGTGAACAACCTCGAGAACGAATACAGCTGGTCGAACATCGATCAGCGGCACCAGTTCGCCGCCAACGGCGTGGTCTTTCTGCCGCGCGGGCTGCAGGTGGCGACGCAGATGCGGTTCAACTCGGGCCGGCCGTTCAGCGCGCGCACCGGCACAGACTCGAATCGCGACGGCGTTGCCAACGACCGCCCGCTCAGTAACGGCCGCGTCGTCCGGCGCAATACATTCAGGAACCGCGGTTTTTCAGATGTGAGCCTGAGAATCCAGAAGAACTTTCTGGTGCGCGGCAGGAACCTGTCGGCATTCGTGGAAGGGTTCAACGTGTTCGATGCCGACAACGTAGAGACGACGCAGACCACGTATGGAAACGATCTCTCCGTGCCGAGCACGAACCCCAACTTCGGGCAGGTGAAGGACGCCGGCCGCAAGTACATCCTCGGCAGCACGCTCAGGACCACGCCCTTTCAGGTGCAGCTTGGGCTGCGGGTCCAGTTCTAGCCATGAATGTGTCGCGGCTGTCACGATCGCTGATTGTTGCGATGGCGTTGCTTGGCTACGCCGTTGAGGCGCGGGCCGGCGAAATCTCGTGGTACACGGATCTCAAGACGGCCAGTGCCGCGGCGCAGAAGGCCAACCTTCCGATGTTCATCGACTTCTGGGCCGAGTGGTGCGCGCCCTGCATTGCGATGGACGCGCACGTGTACACGAACCCGAATGTGATCGCGGTGTTCAAGCGCAGGATCATCGGCGTGCGGCTCCATTTCGACATGCATCGCGAGCTCGCACGCACCTATAACGTCGGGGCGCTGCCGCACCTGGTGTTCGCGAACTCTCACGGCATGCCGCTGGTCTTTCATCGCGGCTTTCTGGGCGCCGGCGATCTGACGAATGTCGTGAATGCGATCCCGCCCATCGCGGAGATCAACAGCCTCGACGTGCGGCTGCGGCAAGACAGGAACAGCTTTGCCGATCTGCTCGCGATGGCGCGCGCGCTGCGCACGGCGGGATTCTTCGAGGCCGGCACGGCGTACTACGACCGGGCCTCACGACATACCCGCGCTCGCACCAGCGCCG
The DNA here is from genome assembly GCA_040902895.1 of Vicinamibacterales bacterium. Classification (GTDB taxonomy): domain Bacteria; phylum Acidobacteriota; class Vicinamibacteria; order Vicinamibacterales; family SCN-69-37; genus JALYRV01. The sequence goes on from JBBDWL010000078.1 coordinate 36,194, forward strand.
AGCTGCGGCAGTCGATCCTGTACGAGATGGCGTTGAGTTTCCTCGAACTGAGGGACGGCGCACGCGCGGCCGCGCTGCTGGAAAAATCCCTGAAGGAGCGCCCCGGCAGTGTCGCCGAACCGGAGTTCCTGCTCGCGTTGGGCCGCGCCTATGTGATGAGCGGCATGCACGCCAAAGCCCGGCAGTCCTTCGATGCGATCGTCCGGTACTACCCGCAAACGGCGGCGGCGGCGAAGGCACGCGTACTCATGAACAGCCAGTAGGCGCGGCGCCCGGCGGCTCAGCTCAGCCGAGCATGAGTGTGGCGATCACCAAGGGCGCGGTCTTTCAGCCGGGCGCGCCGCGAAACCTCTTTGCCGTGGCCGGCACGCCGGGCCTCGTCAACGGCCTGTTCTACCACGTGATGCCCGACGGCCGCCGGTTCGTCATGCCCAAGGAGGCTCCGCGGCCTGCCGCATCCGCGACGGTCGCGCCGCATATCATCGCCGTCCTCGACTGGACGAGCGAGTTGCGGCGGAAATAATCCACGCATCCACTCGCTGCTCCAGCATGTCGAGCGGCAGCGAGCCGCCGAGCAGCAGTGTGTCGTGGAACTCGCGCACGTCGAAACGATCGCCAAGCGCCTTCTCGGCCTTCGCGCGCAACTCCTTGAACTTCAGCTCGCCAATCTTGTAGGCGAGCGCCTGGCCCGGCCACGAGATATAGCGCAGCAGCTCGGTCTCGATGTTGTGCGGCGCGAGCGCGGAGTTTTCGGCGAAGCACGCGCGCGCCGGGTCGATCGTCCAGCCCTTCCAGTGGATGCCGGTGTCGGCGACCAGGCGGCACGCGCGCCACATTTCGTATGACAGCTTGCCGAACCGCTCGTAGGGATCGCGATAGACGCCCATCTCGAGGCCGAGAAATTCGGAGTAAAGTCCCCAGCCCTCGACGAACGCGGTCACGAACGTGTTGCGCCGGAACCACGGCTGGTCGCCGCGTTCCTGCATGATCGCCACCTGCAGATGATGACCGGGCACGGCTTCGTGCACCGTGAGCGCCGGGAGCTCGTAGAGGGGCCGCTGATCGAGCTTGCCGGTGTTGACGATGTAGCCGCCTGCGACGCCGTTCTGCATGGACCCCTGGAAGTAGCGGCCGGTCGTGTACTGGTCTTCGATCTCGCGCGGTACCTCGCGCACGTCATACGGCAGTCGGGGCAGCGAGTGGCGAAAGAGCTTCGGCAGCTGGCCGTCGGCGCGCTTGGCGATCTCCGACGCTTTTTCGAGCAGATCCTGCCGCGTCTTGGCGTAGAAGCGCTGATCGGTGCGCAGCCACTGCAGAAATTCCGGGAACGTGCCCTGGAAGTCGGCCGCCTTCATCTGGATCTGCATTTCGGCGCGGATGCGCGCAACTTCCGCACGGCCGATCTCGTGGATCTCGTCGGGCGTCATCGACGTTGTCGTGAACGATCGAACGAGGAACTCGTAGTACGGCCGGCCTTCTTTGAGCGATCCCACTCCAAGTCCCGGACGTGCGTTTGGCAGATACTCCGATTCGAGCATGCGCAGCCAGTCGCGCCGCGCGGCGGCGATGGGTCCGGCGGCGATCTCGCGCGCGCGCTCGCGGAGCGACGCGGCGTCGGAGGCGCTGATGGAGGCCGGCAGCGCGGCAAGCGGGATCAGCAGCGGATCGTCAGTGGCAGTCAGCGCCGCTTCGGCCTTCGCGATGGCAATCGCGCCTTCGACGACCGAGCGCGGTTGCGTGAAGCCGGTGGCGAGGCCGCGGCGCGCGTTCGCGATATTCTCCTGGATCAGTCGCGGCGCGGCCTGCAGGCGCGAGAGCCACGCGCCGGCATCGTCGCGCGTCGCGATCGCGGTCGTGCGGGCGACGTAGCCAAGATTCGCGCTCTCGCCGCCTTCATTAATGAAGGCGACGCGAGCCGGATCGAACGCGGCCGCTTCGATGCGCTCGCGCACCAGCCGCGCCAGGAACGCGTGATTGAAGGCGTCGTTGTCGCTCAACGCTTTCGGATCGAGTGCCGCGAGCCGCGCCTGGAATGTCTTCAGCGCCGCGAGCCGCCGCGCATCGGCCTCCGGGGTAATCTCCGGGAGCCTTGCGAGCGCGGCGCGATCCCCTTCGAGCGCGGCCGCGTACGGATCCTCACGGCGCTCGAACGCTTCCCAGTCGGCGACGATCGATGCCCAGGTGGTGGCGGGCTGAGGAGTCTGAGCAGACAGGAGGATCGCAGAGAGAGCGGCGGCGGCGCGGATGGACATGGGGAAACGATACTTCAGCGCTGATAGAACTGTGCGCATAGCCGAATCTGCAACGGCCGGCACGACGTTCGCCGTACTCTGGCCGGCCAGAGTCCTGAGAAATCCGTGCCGGCGCGGGGCCCGTGAGCGCGCGACGCACAGGGCTCTCGACCATCGCGTACACTGGTACGTGCCAGCCTCGCCGAAATTGTGCCCGGCTTATTTATGCGCCCGAAGAGCTCATCAGTGATGCGCGTCATCCCTACAGTCGTGCTCGCGGCGGTCGCGTGCGCGGTTGTCTCCGCCGCTGGGCAGCAGCCGCCGCAGCAGCAACAGCCGGTCTTTCGCGCCGGCGCCGACACGGTGCGCGTCTTCGTCACCGTGACCGACGGGGAAGGCGGCATCGTTACCGGCCTCACGCAGGACAAGTTCGAGATCCGCGACGAGGGAAAGCCGCAGCCCATTACCGTCTTCGACGACTCGCCGAAGCCGATCCAACTCATCGTCATGCTCGACGTATCGGGCAGCATGGAGGGCAATCTGGGATTGCTTCGCGCCGCCGCGCGCCAGCTGTTCGCGCGGCTCGCGCCCGAAGATGTCGCGCGTCTCGGCACGTTCGGCAAAGACATCGTGATCAGTCCCGAGTGGACGCGCGATGCGCGCGCGCTCGACAGCGCGCTGCCGGTGGAGATCGATCCCAATGCACCGACGCCGCTCTGGCGAGCGCTCGACGATGCGATGAAGGCGTTCGATACGGCATCGGACCGGCGCCGCGTGGTGCTGGTGCTCAGCGACGGCCGCGACAGCGGACCGATGCTCGGCAGGCGCTTCATCAGCCAGGCCGAAGTGATTCAGCGCGCGATCAGGGAAGACGTGATGGTGTACGGCATCGGCATGCGGAGCCGCGGCCAGCGACAGGCGCGTCCGCCGATCGGCATCGGCGCAGGCGGCCTCTCAGCGGCGATGAGGGCCGACGAGCCGGATCCCGCCCTCGCGCGCACCGCTCTCGAGACCGGCGGTGGCTACCTGGACGTGCGGCCGCGCGACGATCTCGGCGCGGCGTTCGCGCGCGTGGCCGACGAGCTGCACAGCCAGTATCTGCTTGGCTTCGCCCCGCCGAAACGCGACGGCAAGAAACACGACATCGACGTGAAGCTGTCGGATCGCGGTCTCGAACCGCGCGCGCGCAAGAGCTACATCGCGCCGAAGGGAAATTAGATGCGGCGCAGACGGCGGCCGCGGTGCTGTCGCAGTCGCCGCCGTACGCCGAGCCAGAACACGAAGTAATACCCCAGCACCACAGCGCCGGCGGCCATCGCGCCGGCGACACCCGCCTCAACGAACCACGAATCGCCTGACAGCCCGGCCCGCCACGATTCCCACGCGCGCCAGCATCCATACAGGATGCGTGCGGTGACGATGAGTGTGAGAGCGAGCACGAGCGGGCGATTGGGCGTGTAGTGAAGTGAGTCGAGGCCCGGCTCCCATCGGGTGAGCCACAATCCGACGACGCCGAGCGCGCACCCGCCTGCGAGTCCCGCCGCGGTGTACAAGAGCGCGTTCGGGACCCAGATGTTCGTCAGCGCTGCCGCGGTGACGAAAATGACGACGGAGAGCGCGAGCGCGAACAGATTGAGCGCCGCGAGCCAGCCGCGTGCGCGCTGGCGCGACGTTCCCACCTGATACCGCCGCACGATCCCGACGGGGATCAGGATGATCACTGCCAGCACGAGCAGGACGGGGATGATCAGCAGCGGCATGACGCTGCCGTGAGCGTACCGGAACCTGGCCCGGGGTGCGCACCCCACGTATAATCCGCATCTCTCTTGGCGCTCCAACGATCCACCCGCCTCGGCCCGTACGAAATCCTGCACGCGATCGGCGCCGGCGGCATGGGCGAGGTGTATCGGGCGCGCGATACGCGGCTCGATCGCGCCGTCGCCATCAAGGTGTTGTCGGCGCACACAGCGGGCGACGCGGCAGCCGCGGCACGTCTCGCGCGTGAAGCGCGCGCAGTCGCCGCCGTCGCGCATCCCAACGTGCTGGGCATTTTCGACGTCGGCGAGCACGAGGGCATCGCCTTCGTCGTCACCGAGCTGCTCGAGGGCACGACCTTGCGCGACGAGATCGCCGGCGGCGCGCTGCCATACGAAACGGTTGTGAAGTACGCGCTGCAGATCGCGAACGGGCTCGCGGCCGCGCACGACAAGGGCATCGTCCATCGCGACCTCAAGCCCGAGAACCTGTTCGTCACGCGCGATCGGCGTCTGAAGATTCTCGACTTCGGCCTGGCGCGGCAGACCGATGCCGAACGCGCCGCAAGCGATGAGACGAAGCTGAACACGGGCACCAGTCCCGGGATGGTGATGGGCACGGCCGGATACATGTCGCCCGAGCAGGCGCGCGGGCAGGCCGTCGATCATCGCAGCGACATCTTCGCCTTCGGCGCCATCCTGTTCGAGATGCTCAGCGGCCGCCGCGCGTTTCGCGGCGACACGTCGGCCGATACGCTGGCCGCGATCATGCGTGACGACCCGCCCGACCTGCAGCAGCTCAATCCCTCCGTTCCGCTTGCGCTCTCACGGATCGTCGCGCGCTGTCTCGCGAAGCGTCCCGGGGAACGCTTTCACTCGACCCACGACCTGGCGCTCGCGCTCGAGGCCATCTCGGGCGCCGGGTCGGACGGCTCGAACGGCGCGGCCGTCCGGTCTTCGGAGAAGGGGATCGTCGTGCTGCCGTTCGAGAACATGAGTGCCGACGCCGACAACGAATTCTTCGCCGACGGGCTGACCGAGGAAATCATCTCGGACTTGTCCAAGATCCACGACCTGCGCGTGATCTCGCGCACGTCGGCGATGCAATTGAAAGGACGGAAGGGCAACCTGCCGTCGCTCGTGCGCGAGCTGAACGTGCAGTACGTGCTCGAAGGCAGCGTGCGGAAGGCGGGCGACCGTCTGCGCATCAGCGCGCAGCTGATCGATGCGGCCAGCGACACGCACATGTGGTCCGAGAAGTACAACGGCACGATGGAGGATGTCTTCGACATCCAGGAGCGCGTCGCGCGGGCGATTGTCGACGCGCTGCGCGTGAAGCTGACGCCGGAAGAGAGCCGCGAGATCGCGAAGCGGCCTATCGAAGATCCGGCTGCATACGAGTGGTATCTGCGCGCGCGCGCGGGCCTCCTGAAGTTCACGGAGGAAGGGCTGCGATCGGCGTTGCGAGACATCGAACAGGGACTGGCAGCCGCCGGCGAGAACGTGATGCTGTTATCGGTGAAAGGCGAGGCTGCCTGGCAGCTGTTCAATCTCGGCGTGGTCACCGACCGCGGGCAACTCGACGAGGTGCGCAGAGTGGCCGAGCGCATCGAGGCGATCGATCCCAGCTCGCCGCACGCGGACCGGCTGCGCGGGATGATTGCCGCTCACAGCGGCAGACTCGGCGAATGCGCCGCGCGGATGGGCAAGGTCATCACCGCCGGCGAAGCGGATGTGATGGCGATGGGGCTGTTCGTGTTCTCGTCGTCGATGACGGACAACGTCGAGGCCGCGCGGCCGGTCGTCGCCCGCATGATCGAGATCGATCCACTCGAGCCGGTAGTGCTCGGCATGGCCGGTTTTGTCGAATTGCTGGACGGCCGGTTCGATGACGCGTTGAGCGTCAGCATGCGTGCGTACGACGCGCATCGGCTGAACCCGATCGTCGCCGTCATGCACGTTGAAATTCTGGCGTCGGCAGGGCGCGTACATGAAGCCATTGCGGTCGCGGAAGCGATGGAGCGCGATCTGCCTGATGACAAGCTGACGTGGTTTCTGCAGGCGCTCAAATGGGGTCTTCAAGGGGAAGGCGAGCGTCTCGTGCAGTCGGTGACGCCGGAACGGCGCGCCTGGGCAGCGGCCGATCCGCAATACACGCTGACGCTGGCCAATGCACACGCGCTCGCGGGCCGGCCCGATGAAGCGTTCGAATGGCTCGATGCCATGCTTCGCACCGGCGCGGTGCCGTACCGGTTCATCGCAACGGTCAATCCGCTGCTGTCGAAACTGCGCGCGGATCCGCGTTGGCCGGCGTTCCTCGAGCGGATGCGCGCGGCGCGGGCCGGGGTAGGGGCTAGCGCATAGAAGACGAGCCCTGATTGACATATCAAAGCATACGATTCACACTCTATCGTATGCGCACGACCCTGGATCTGCCAGAAGAGCTTCTCGAGGAAGCCCGCCGTGAGCTTGGGTTCAAGTCGAAGACCGACACAATCGTGGTGGCGCTGAAGGAACTGGTCCGGCGGCAGCGGCTCGAGCACCTCAAGGGACTGCTTGGAAAAGTAGAGCTAAACGTTGATGTCGCACGGAGCCGCCGGCGCCCGCGACGATGATCGTCGTCGATAGTTCTGTGTGGATTGCCGCGCTGCGGCACCGCAATAGTGCTGAAGCGGCAGCACTCGGGCCGCTGCTCGATAGCGACGAGGTGCTGCTGCCCGTGCCGGTGAGAATTGAATTGCTGTGCGGAACGTCGAAGCGCGATCGCGCGGCCCTGCGCTCGGGCCTGTCGGCATTACCGATTGCTTATCCAACAGATGAAACTTGGCGGTTGATGGACAGCTGGACCGATCGCACCGCGGATGTCGGGGAGAGCTTCGGTGTCGGGGATCTCCTGATTGCCGCCATCGCGCACGAGGCCGGGGCGCTGATCTGGTCGCTGGATGCGGCGTTCGATCGACTGGCGCGCCTGCGCCTCATTGGCTTGTACGAGCCGTAAGCACAGAGGGCGCTCTCGTGGTCGCGCGAAATCCGCGCTGCGATTGGCGCGTATAATCGCCCGCACTTGCCATCTCACGTGCCTTCCGGCGATATCCTGATCGGCCAGACGCTCGGCCATTACCGCGTGATCGATCGCATCGGCAGCGGCGGCATGGGCGTGGTCTATCGCGCGGAGGATCTCCATCTCGGGCGCACCGTTGCACTCAAGTTCCTCTCGCCCGCGCTGGCCGGCGACGCGCAAGCCGTCGAGCGGCTGCAGCGCGAAGCACGCGCGGCCTCGGCACTGAGCCATCCGGGCATCTGCACGATCCACGACGTCGGCAGCGACGCAGGCGTCCACTTCATCGCGATGGAGTTGATCCAGGGGGACACCCTGGCCGCGCGCATCGCGGGCAGGCCGATGCCCGTCGCGGAGGTGATCGATATTGCGACGCAGATTGCCGATGCCCTCGATGCGGCACATGGCGCAGGGATCATCCACCGCGACCTGAAGCCGGCCAATGTGCTGCTGACGCCCCGCGGCCAGGTGAAGGTGCTCGACTTCGGCCTCGCGAAACAGATGCCGGGCGCTGCAGACGAGACCGTCGCGGCCGCGACGCTGACCGCGGACGGCACGGCGGTCGGCACACTCGCCTATATGTCGCCCGAACAGGCGCGCGGCGAGCCGATCGACGCGCGCAGCGACATCTTCGCGCTGGGTCTGATCATGTACGAGATGGCGACCGGCCGCCCCCCGTTCGCGGGACCGACCAGCGCCCTCATCTTCGACGCGATTCTCAATCGCGACCCGTCGCCGCCCTCCAGTGCGGCGCCGGGGCTGCCATCCGAATTGAATGTGCTGATCGTACGAGCGATGGCAAAGGAGCGCAGCCGCCGCGTGCCATCCGCCTCCGAACTGCTGTCGGAGCTTCGCGGCATCAAGCGGCAGCTCGAATCGGGGGCTGCGCGTGCCGCGCGTTCGACGCGCTCGATCGCGGTCATCCCGTTCACCGATCTCAGCCAGGCGCGCGATCAGCAGTACTTCTGCGAGGGCATGGCCGACGAGATCATCACGGCGCTGTCGGGACTCGAGGGTCTGCGCGTCGCGTCACGCACGTCGGCCGTGCGCGCCCACGAGAAGGGCCTCGACATCGGCGAGATCGGCCGCGCGCTCAACGCGCAGGTCGTGCTTGAAGGCACGGTGCGCAAGGCCGGCAACCGGCTGCGCATCTCCGCGCAACTCACGAGTGTCGATGACGGGTTCCAGCTGTGGGGCGAGCGCTACGATCGTGACATGGATGATGTGTTTGCGATCCAGGATGAGATCGCGCGCGCCATCGCGGCGCAGCTGAAGGTAAAGCTGCTGGACGCTGCGCAGGCTCCGCTCGTGCGGCCGGGCACGTCGAATCTCGAGGCGTACAACCTCTATCTGAAAGGACGCTATCACTGGCAGCGGCGCAACCACGTGCACCTGCGGCTGGCGCTGGACGCGTTCGCGCAGGCCGCGGACGCGGATCCGGACTACGCGCTGGCACACAGCGGACTTGCCGACGTGTATACGGTGATGGCGATTTACTCGGTGCGTCCGACCAGCGAGATGCTGCCGAAGGCGCAGGCAGCCGCGGAACGCGCGCTCATGCTGGATCCGGAGCTGCCGGAAGCCCATCACTCGATTGGTGCAATCCGGTTCTGGATGCAGTTCGACTGGAGCGGCGCCGAATCGGCCTATGCGCGTGCGCTCGAACTGAACCCGCGGCTGGCGCTTGCGCACGCGTATCGCGGCGTCCTGCTGGGTGCGCTTTGCCGGCGCGCGGAATCCTGCGCGGCCACGCTGCGCGCGTGCGAGCTCGAGCCGCACTCCGCGGTGGTGGCCTACATCGCTGCGTCGGTGCACTACTGGGCCGGCGACGTGGCGGCCAGCGCACGGCTCGCGGAGCGTGCCGTGGAGTTCGATCCTGAAGCCGGCATCGCCCATTGGGCACTGGCCTCGGCCAGGTGGGCGGCGGGCGACCTCGCAGGCTCGGCGGAAGCAGCCGCACGCGCGGTCGGTACGGCACGGGCGCCTTTGTTCGTGGCATCGCTCGGGGTTGCGCACGCGCGGAGGGGGCGCACCGCCGACGCGGAAGCGCTGCTGGCGGAGCTGCTCGCGCGCGCCGCTCGCGAATACATCACCCCCGTCGCGTTCGCTGAACTCTACCTCTCGCTCGGCCGCGTTGACGAAGCGCTGGAGTGGCTGGAGCGCGGTTGTGAGGACCGCAGCTGCTTCATGATTCGCGTTGCAGCAGCTCCTGAATGGCGTGCCCTCCGCGCCGAACCGCGCTTCATCGCCCTTCTCGAACGGATGAGCCTTCCGGCGTCGCCACTATAATTAACGTGTACTCCCCAGCATGTGCGGCATCTTCGGTTTTGTTTGTCCTTCCGGCACGGCCTCTGATCATTCACGGGTGCAGCGTGCCATTCGATCGCTCATCACGCTGTCCGAACCGCGCGGGCGTGAAGCGACCGGTGTAGCGCTCGTACTCCCGTCCGAAATCGCCGTCTATCGCCGGGCGCTCGCGCCGAGCCGCGTGCTGGTGAATCCTGAGTTTCAGCGCTTCCTCGACGCGTCTCTTCCGCCGCAAGAGCGATCACCGGCTGCGGTCGAGCTCGCAGGCCTCGGACATTGCCGCCTCGTCACCAACGGCACGCAGATCCTCGAGCGCAACAATCAGCCGGTGCTGCTCGACGAAGTTGTCGGCGTGCACAACGGCATCGTCACCAATCCCGAGGCCATGATTGCGGCGCGGCGGCCGGATGGGCAGGCCGACGACCGCGATGGAGGCGAGGCCGAGCGCGTGGCCGAAGACATCGAGCTCGACTCCGCCGTTCTGTTTCGCAACATCGCCGCGGAGCTCGCGTCGGGCGCCACGATGGCCGACGCGCTGCGCCGCACGTATCAGCTGCTCGAAGGGGAAGCGTCGATTGCGATGTTCGCGCGCGCGCGCAACGAGCTCGCGCTCGCGACGAACACCGGCTCGCTCTTCTATACAGGCGGCGCCGGCGCGGGCGTGTTTCTCTTCGCTTCGGAAGCACACATCCTGCGGTCGCTGCTCCGCGAAGGGCATCTTGGACGCGCGGATCAGCCCATTACGCACCTCGCGCCGGGCCGCGCGGTGACCGTCGAGGCCGGCAGCGGCCGCCTGACCGAGGTCGATCTGCGCTGTCCGTCCCTCGATATGACTCGAGCGACCCCCGAAAATAAGCCGGGTAGAATTTCGGGTCGCTCCCGTCCTATCGTCGACCGCACGCGCGATCCCGTGCCGGTGCAGCGGTGCACGCGCTGCATTCTGCCGGCCACCTATCCGTTCATCGCGTTCGACAGCCAGGGCGTGTGCAACCACTGCCACGAGCACGTCACGCAGAAAGTGGCCGGACGTCAGGCGCTCCTCGACGCGCTCGCGCCCTATCGCAGCACAGACGGCTCGCCCGACTGCATCGTCGGCTTCAGCGGCGGACGCGACAGCTCGTACGGGCTCCACCTGCTCAAGACCGAGCTGGGCATGACGCCGATCGCCTTCACGTACGACTGGGGGCTCGTCACCGACCTGGCGCGGCGCAATCAGGCGCGCATCTGCGGCAAGCTCGGCATCGAGCATGTGATTCGCGCGGCCGACATTGCCGCGCAGCGCCGCTACATTCGCCGCAACATCGAGGCATGGCTCGCGCGGCCGCGGCTCGGCATGGTGCCGCTCATCATGGCGGGCGACAAGTTCTTCTACAGCCACGCGCGCAGCCTCAAACGCGAGACGGGCATCGACCTCGTGGTGTTCTGCGCGGGCAACGATCTCGAGCGCACGCCGTTCAAGGCGGGCTTCGCCGGGGTGAAAGAGAACAACTACAACAACCGGCTGTTCGGCCTCGAGACGGGCAAGAAGGCGCGGCTCGCGGCGTACTACGCGGCGCAGTTCGCGACGAATCCGCGCTATTTCAACGAGTCGCTGATCAACAGCCTGCGGTCGTTTCACGCGACGTTCGTGGGCGTCGACGACTTTCTCTATCTCTATACCTATGAGCCCTGGGACGAGGCCACTATCGATCGCACGCTCGGCGACGAATACGGCTGGGAGACGTCGCCCGAGTCATCGAACACGTGGCGCATCGGCGACGGCTATACCGCCTTCATCAACTATATCTATCAGCGCGTCGCCGGCTTCAGCGAGTTCGACGTCTTTCGCAGCCACCAGATTCGCGACGGCGTGATCGATCGCGCCACGGCGGTGGCGCGTGCGGCCGACGACAACGTGCCGCGGCTCGGCGAGCTGCGCGAGTTCGCGCGCGTGATCGGCTTCAACCTCGAGGAAGTACTGTCGCGCATCGACGAGATCCCACGGCTGCAGCCGCCGGCATGATCCGATCCCTCGTGCCCGGACGCCGGATGGCGCGCGACACGGCGTGGAATTTCGCCGCGCTCGGCGTCACCGCCGGCGTCGGCGGCATCATCACGCTGCTCATCGCGGGCCGGATGGGCCCGGCCGCGCTCGGGGTCTTCGCGCAGCTCTATGCCGTGCACGTCATCGGCGCGCAGGCGGCAGCGTTCGGCATCCACGATTCCACGCAGAAGCACGTCGCCGAATACGCCTGGAAGGGGGCCGCGGATGACGCGATCATCGCGGCCGGCGTCACGATGGTGGCGCTGCTGGGCCTTGCGGCCGGCGGCCTCCTCACCGCCGGCGCGGCGGCGCTGGCGTCACTCGCCGGCAGCTCCGACGTGCGCAGCGGGCTCTACCTCGTGGCGCCGGGCATCATGTTCTTCGCGCTGAACAAAGTGCTGTTCGGCGCGCTCAACGGCCGCGGACTGCTGCGCCGCTATGCCGTCATGCAGTTTCTGCGCGCGGCGCTCGTGTTGATCGCCGCCGCCGTGATCACTCGCGGGGATCTGCCCGTGCATGCCGTGGGCGCCATCTTCACAGCCGCGGAGCTCGCGCTGCTGCCATGCCTGCTGGCGGCCGTGCGGCCGGGGTTTCGCATTCCGGCAGCCGCGATGGGCGAGTGGTGCCGCCGGCACTTCGCGTTCGGCGGCCGCGGCCTCGTGAACGGCGTGCTGCTCGAGGCGCACCTGCGCGTCGACGTGATCGCGCTCAGTTATTTCGTGCCCGACCGTGCCGTCGGCATCTACGCGTTTGCGATGCTCTTCGCCGAGGCGATCTATCAGGTGCCGGTGGTCATCCGCACGGTCGCGTATCCCACGCTGGTGCAGCTCGCAAGCCGCGGCGATCGGGCGGCCCTGGCCCGCACGACGCGCCGACTGTCGCTCGTCGGAGGCGGCACGTGCGCCATGGCGGCGGTCGCCGTGGCGATGAGCTATCCTCTCATCGCCGCGCGCTTCGACCCGGCGTTCCTGCTGGGTGTCTCCGTGCTGCAGATCCTGTTGATTGGCATGACGGTCTACGCCTTCTTCGTGCCGTTCGATCAGCTGCTGCTGCAAAGCGGACTGCCGGGGCGCCAGAGCGTGATGATGGCGCTGTACGTGGCCACCAACGTGATTCTGAACATCCTGCTGATCCCGGAGTACGGCCTTGCCGGAGCCGCGATCGCCACGGCGCTCGCGCTGGCCGCCGCCGGCGTGATGCTGCTTGCCGCGTCGTGGCTCTGGCTCGGCTATCGCGGCAGCGTGCTGCTGTACAGGGCGCCGGCCGCATGACCGGCGACTCCTTGCTCTGGCAGACGCAGGGCGCGCACGCCGATCCGCAGCCCTGGCGCGTCGCGGTCGTCATGCCGTGCTATCGCGTGCGCGACCAGATCCTCGATGTGATCGCGCGCATCGGCCCCGAGTGCGCGGCGATCTATGTCGTGGACGATGGGTGCCCTGAGAGAAGCGGAACACTGGTCGAAGAGCAGTGCGCCGATCCGCGGGTGCGCGTGATCTTTCATGCGTCGAACCGCGGCGTGGGCGCCGCGGTGATCACCGGCTACCGGGCGGCGCTGGCGGAGCGCGCAAATGTGATCGTGAAGATCGACGGCGACGGGCAGATGGATCCGGCCGACATGCCGCGGCTGATTGCGCCGATCGTGCAGGGCGAAGCCGATTACGCGAAAGGCAATCGCTTCTACAGCCTTGCCCACATCCACCGGATGCCGCGTGCGCGCATCGCCGGCAACGCAGGGCTGTCGTTCGTCACGAAATTCTCGACCGGCTACTGGGACATCTTCGATCCCACCAACGGCTACACGGCCATCCACGGCGCCGTCGCGGAGCTGCTGCCGCTGGATCGTGTGGCCGAGCGGTACTTCTTCGAGTCAGACATGCTGTATCACCTCGGTCTGGTCGGCGGCGTCGTGCGCGACGTGCCCATCGATGCGCGATACGGCGACGAGCGCAGCAGCATGCGCCTGCAGCGCGTGATCGTGCCGTTCGCGTTGAAGCATGCGGCCAATACCGTGCGGCGGCTGTTCTATCAATATTTTCTGCGCGACTTCTCGGCGGCATCCGTCGAGCTCGTACTCGGCGTGGCGCTGTTGACGTTCGGCACGATTTACGGCGCCGTGCAATGGATCGCCTGGCAGGGCAGGGGTGTCGGCGCCTATTCCGGTACGGTGATGCTGGCGGCCCTGCCGGTCATTGTCGGCGCGCAGCTGCTGCTCGCGTTTTTGAGCTTCGACGTCGCGCGCGTGCCGCGGAAGCCGCTGTATCCGCAGCTGCTGCGATGGCGCGGCGCCGAGCGGCTGCTGCAGCGCGCGCATCGCTCCGCATGAGCGAACGGTTGTTCGCGGCTTCCTCATGAACGAGCTCACGTTCGCGCTGGCCATTCTGGCGTGGGGCCTGCTGCCGGGCCTGCTCGTGCTCTGGGTGGCCGGCGTCGAGTGGAGCGGCGTCGAACGCACCGCCGCCGCCCCGGGCATTTCACTCGCCGTTGTCGCCGGAGCCGCGTACGTCGCGGAAGTCGCCGGGCTGGCCATCAGACCCGTTCCAGTCTTCGGTGTGGTCGCGCTTCTTCTCACGATCGTCTTCGCGCTGCGGCGCGGATTCGGCGGACGCGCGCGAGTGCAGGTGCGCGGATGGCCCGGCGATCTGCCGCGCGCGCTTCGGTGGCTGCCATGGCTCGTCTGGCTGGCCCCGCTGGTGGTCGTCGCGCAGCTCGAGCCGCTCTCGAGCGGCGCCGTGCTGCCTCCGCCGCTGCACGACGGGCTCGATCACGCGAACTGGTTTCGGCTGATCTACGAGATCGGCTCGCTCAACCCGCATGAAGTCATGGCGCCCCCGCTCGACGCGGCCGGCAGGCCGGCGTATTACCCCTGGGGTCTGCATGGCTGGCTCGCGCTGGTGGCGCAGACGACGTCGCTCGATCCCATCGACGTGCTGATGCGCGCGTTCGTACTGATCAGCGCGGCGTTGCCGCTGTCGGTGTATGCCTTCACCGCCTGTTTCACCGGACGCGGCTGGACCGCGATGGCGGCGGCGGCGCTCAGTCTGGTGTTCTGGTGGATGCCGTATCAGGTGTGGGGATGGGGCGGCTATCCGTTGCTCGCCGGCGCGATTGCCGCACTTCCGGTCAGCCGCCTCGCGCTCGCGTCAGCGGAGCGGCGCCACATCGCCGCGGTCGTTGCGGCGGGCTTCTGCATGGCGGGGCTGCTCGTCATCCATCCCTCACAGCTGTTCTTCGCGCTGATCATCACGCTCGTGGTGAGCGTCACGCTCGCGTCCGGCGGCGTGCTGGCGTGGCGTGCGGCGCTGCCGTTCGTGGCCGTCTTCGCCACCGCGGCCATGGCCCTCATCGCCGGCGGCGCCGTGTGGCCGCCGCTCGCGGAATTCATCGAGAAGGCGCGCACGATTGGCGCCGTCATCTCTGGCGATCCGCGGTATCGATCGCCGATTGGTCCGTACTTCGACACACAGCTGCCGCTGCCCGATACGCTGCGCACCGGGTTGGCGGCCATGGCCGGTTTCGGGGCTGTCGTCGCGATCGTCAGCACGCGGTTGCGCCCGTTGCTCGTCCTGCATCTCGTGTTCGGCCTGCTCGTGCTGCTCGCGCGCCATCACACGTGGGCCACAAGTCTCTGGTATCACCTGCCCGAGCGCATCTGGTACGCGCAAGTGGCCACGCTTCCGGTGCTGGCCGCGATCGGACTCGCCGGCGCCGTGCAGTGGATCACGCACGTCGCACGGCGCCGGATCGATCTGTCGCGCTGGCAATTCCTCGTCTGGGCCGTCGTCGCGTGGATCGTCTTCCTGCCGCTTCACGAAAGCTTCGTGCCCTGGGCAAACTGGCGTCTGTATCACGCCGTGCATCGCAATCCGCAGCTCGCGCTCACCGATCGCCGCGTGCTGCCCGACTTCGCCTGGATGCGCGCGAACATTCCGCGGGGCGAGATTCTCTTCAACGCGCCGGCCGACTGGGGCCTGCCGCTGCCGTTCACGGGCCATCGCACCATCTTCTGGTCGGGCGGCTACGCCATCGATCCCGCAACACCCTGGAACGATTTTGTTGCGCTGATGCGGCGCGGCGATCCGCACACATCACACGCCGGCGCTGAGCTCTCGGCTCGCGGCATCCATTATGTGTATGCCGGGCGCCTGAGCACCGCGCTCCAGCGTCGCGGCCGCGAGCCGCTCCGCAGCGATGCATTGCGCCAGGCTGCCGGGTTCGACGTGCTGTACGAATCACCCACGGCGACCATCCTTCGTATTCCAGACGTGCGACCCACGCTGCTGCCGCTGCGCGACACGGAGCAGATCCGCTTCGAGGAGTTTTATCCGATGGAGCAGGACGGCGATCGCAAGTGGCGGTGGACGATGGGGAGCAGCCGGGTGGCGATTGGCTCCGGCGAAAGGACGGGCCTGGATTGCTTCGTACGGATTCTCGGGCCGGAACCGGATGCGTACGAGGTGCGCTTCAAGGGCGTGCCGCTCGAGTTCACGCCGCGCGGCCATCGGATTCCGGCTCTCGACGCGACAGAGAAGACAGCCGGGGAGGCGCACGGTAGCGCGCGCGCCGATCAGATCGAGCTCGAGATCGTGTCGCCAGCCATGACGCCGCCGGCGCAAGCCCCCGATCAGCGTGTGCTCGGCGTGCGCGTCACGAACATCGGGTTCGCGTGCGATATAGTTTCCGGTCGAGGTGCATGACATGCGCTTGTTCCGATTCGTTCCGTTGACTGCGATTGTCGTCGCGCTCGGCGCGGCCGCCACGGTGCACGCGGCCGGGCAGCAGATGCCGCCGACGCCAAAGCCAGGGCCTGAGCACGAGATCCTGAAAGCAGATGCCGGCACTTGGGATGCCGTGATCGAGCTCGTTCCGGCGCCTGGGGTTCCACCGATGACGTTCAAAGGCGTTGAAGTGAACACGCTGGGTTGCGGCGGCCTTTGTCTGGTCTCGGAGTTCAAGGGGGACCTGATGGGGCAGCCCTTCGAGGGGCGTGGGCTCTTTGTCTGGGATCCTGCAAAGAAACGATACGTCGGCAGCTGGACCGATTCGATGTCGCTTGGGCTCGCGACCATGGAAGGCACTTGGGATCCGGCGGCGAAAACCCTGACCGGGTGGATGGAAGGTCCTGATCCGTCGGGCCAGCGCGTCAAACAGAAGACCGTCACGGAATCGCGCGGCAACACGCGAGTGATGAAAGCCTTTGCGACCGGTCCCGACGGCAAGGAGATGCAGACCATGAGCATCACCTATACGCGCCGGAAATAGGCAGCTCGCGTGGCGGGAGAGCCGGCGATCGATCTTCTCCCTCTCGATCGCCTCGATGATGTCGTCGACGTCTACGCCGAGGCGTTCGCCGGCTATCCCGTCATGCGCTGTACGGTCGGAGAAGACGGCGACGTCGCAGCGCGCGAGCGGCGGCTGATTCGGCTGTTCGTGACGCGGCGAACGGCGCGCGGCGGGCCGATGTACGGAGTAAGTGGAAGTAAGGCGAGTAAGGCGAGTAAGGAAAGTAAGGAAAGTAAGGAAAGTAAGCCCGGTGAGCTGCTCGGTGCGATTCTGCTCACCATGCCGCGCGAGCCCGAGCCGCCGCCGGATGTCGCCGAGATGGCCGCGGCTGCGTGGCGCGATCTTGGCGAAGACGCACGGCTCCGATACGAGGCCTACGCCGAAACCGCCAGCCGCCTGTTCCCTGCCGAACCGCACCACCACCTCAACATGATCGGCGTCAGACCGTCGCACAAGGGCAGCGGCATCGGCCGGCGGCTGCTCGAGTTCGTGCGGCGCATGGCCGAAGACGACCCCGAATCCGCCGGCGTGTCGCTCTCGACTGAAAATCCGCGCAATGTCGACTTGTATCGCCATGTCGGCTATGAGGTCACCGGTCACGCCCCGATCCGCTTCACCGAGGGCGCTCCTGCCTATGAAACCTGGAGCATGTTCCTCAGGATTAGATAAACTTCCCTTCCATGCTCAACTTTGATTTCACCGAAGAACAGCGCCTGCTCGAACAAACCGTTCGCGAATGGGGCGCGAAGGAAGTGCAGCCGGGCATCCGCGAGCTCGATCGCGCGCACAAGTTCGATCCGAAAGTCCTGCCGCGGATGGCGGAGCTCGGTCTGCTCGGCTGCTCGGTGCCGCAGGAGTACGGCGGTGCCGGCATGGACTACATCTCGCTCGGCATCGTCAGCGAAGAGCTCGAGTACGTCGACACGTCGCTGCGCGTGATCATGTCGGTGCACGCCGGCCTGAACTGCCTCACGCTGCTGGCGTGGGGCACCGAAGATCAGAAGCAGCGGTATCTGGTGCCGCAGGCGAAGGGCGAAAAGATCGCGACGTACGGGTTGACCGAGCCGGCCGCGGGCAGCGATGCGCGCGGCATTCAGACGGTCGCGATCAAGAAAGGCGATCGCTACCACCTGACCGGCGAGAAGATGTGGATCTCGCTGGCCGACATCGCCGACAACTATCTGGTGTTCGCGTGGACCGATCTCGACAAGAAGCGCCAGCGCGATCCGAACGGCCTCAGCGCGTTCATCGTCGAGCGCAAGTTCAAGGGATTTTCGAGCGGGACGCTGAAAGAAAAGTGGGGCATCCTCGCAGGCAACACCGGCTTCTTCAAGATGGAAGACATGGACGTGCCGGCCGAGAATCTGCTCGGCCGCGAAGGCGAAGGGTTCAAGATCGCCATGTTCGCGCTCGATCAGGGGCGCTACACCGTGGCCGCGGGCGCGACGGGACTGATCCGGGCGTGCCGCGACGCAAGCGTCACATACGCGAAGGATCGCAAGACGTTCGGCGTCGAGATTGGCCAGCACCAGCTCGTGAAGCAGATGATCGCGAACATGGAGTCTGACTACCAGAACTCGCGGCTGCTCTGGATGCGGGCCGGATGGATGAAGAATATCGGCCGCCGCAACACGCGCGAAACTGGTCTCGCGAAGTGGTTCGCGACGGTGGCGTCGGAGCGCTGCGCGGGCGACGCCGTGCAGGTGCACGGCGCCAACGGCTACTCAGACGAATATCCGGTCGGCCGCTTCTATCGCAACTGCAAGGGCGCGGTGATCTACGAAGGCACGCGCGAGATTCATACGTTGATGCAGGCCGACTACGTCCTGGGGTACCGCCAGGACAGGCCCACGCGCTGCGAGTTACCCCCCTTCGCCGCTGAAGCGGCGTCGGCGGGCAGGCCCGCAGGGGAATAATCCATGCAACAGCAGGATCCCGATCTCTCGCTCGACTTCCTGCGCGTCGTCGAACAGGCCGCCATCGCCTGCGCGCACACGATGGGTTTTGGCGATGCGCACGCGGCCGATCAGGCGGCGGTCGAGGCCATGCGCACGTGCATGGACACGGTGCCGATCGACGGCACCATCGTCATCGGCGAAGGGGAGCGTGACGAGGCGCCGATGTTGTTCATCGGCGAGCGCGTCGGACTCGCGGCAAAGATGCCGGCCGGAAAGACGGACGGCTATCCGAAGGTGGATATCGCCGTCGACCCGCTCGAAGGCACGAACCTGTGCGCGACCGGCGCGCCGAACGCGCTGGCCGTGCTCGCGGCATCGAGCGGCGGCGGCCTGCTGCACGCGCCCGATCTCTACATGGAGAAGCTGGTCGTCGGGCCCAGCTCGAAAGACAAGGTCGATCTCGACAAACCGGTCGCCGAGAACCTGCGCAACATCGCGGACGCACTTGGCCGCGGCGTCAAAGATCTCGTCGTCGTGGTGCTGGAGCGCGAGCGGCACGCGAAGCTGATTGCAGATATTCGCGCCACCGGCGCGCGCATCCGGCTGATTCCCGACGGCGATCTGTCGGCGGGCATTGCCGCGGCGGTCGTCGGCAGCGGCGTGCACGCGGTGATGGGCATCGGCGGCGCTCCGGAAGGCGTGCTGACGGCCGCGGCGATGCGATGCCTGAACGGCGAAATCTTCGCGCGCCTGGTGGTGAAGACGCCCGAGCACGAAGAGCGCTGCCGCGCGATGGGGATCACCGACTTTCGCAGAGTCTACAAGTCAGCCGACCTCGCGTCGGCCGACTCGATCATCTTCGCTGCGACAGGCGTCACCGACGGTACGCTGATGCGCGGCGTCAGGTTCTTCGGCGACGGCATCCGCACCAGCTCGATCGTCATGCAGACCAGCCCGCACCTCATTCGCTTCATCGAGACCATTCATGTGAAGAGCGATCGCAACGTGAAGATTCAGTTCTAAGGCGGGGGCAGGGGTCCCCGCGCCTGGCAATGACTTCCTGGTTCCGCAACCAGCTCGCCGTCACCATCGCGAGCTTCATCGGCTTCATGGGCTTCACGCTCGTGATGCCGTTCCTGCCGATTTACTTCGTCGAGCTCGGCCTTCGCGACACGGGACAGATCGCGCTGTGGACCGGCTTCTCGATGGGCGTGACCCCGGCGCTCACCGCGGTGCTGGCGCCGGCCTGGGGACGGCTCGCCGATCGCTTCGGCCGCAAGATCATGGTCGAGCGCTCGCTCCTGTCATTCGTGATCGTGATGGGCGCCATGGCATTCGTGACCGAACCGTGGCACGTTTTCGCGCTGCGCGCCGTGCAGGGTCTGTTTGCCGGCTACGGCGCGCTGACGCTGACGATGGCGGCGGAGTCGGCGCCGGCGCACCGAATGGCCGACGCGATTGGGTACGTGCACACGGCGCAGCGGCTTGGTCCGGCCCTCGGTCCGGTCATCGGCGGCTCGCTGGCGCACGTCGTGGGTCTGCGCAACACATTCCTCGTGGCGAGCGCCTGTTATCTGTTGGCCGTGCTGCTCGTGTACTTCCTGTATCGGGAAGCGCCGCATGCCGAAGGAGATGAGCCGGAGGCGCGCGGGCGTGTGTCGTTCCGCGACGTGCTGTCGTTCGAGAATTTCATCATTCTGATGCTCGTCGTCTTCGGTTTGCAGTTCATCGACCGCAGCTTCGGTCCCATTCTGACCTTGTATCTCGATGCCGCGGGCGTCGAGGCCGACCGGGTCGTGCTGATCGCGGGCGTGATCTTTTCGGTCGCGGCCGGCGCCGGCGCCCTCGGCAACTATGCCGCGGCGCGGATGCTCGAAGTCAGACACGCGCGCTTCGTGCTGGCCGGCAGCGCGTCGGCGTCGATGCTGGCGTCGGCCGTCTTCGCGATCGAGCCGCCCGTATGGGTGATGATCGCGGCGGCGGCGGTGTTCGGTCTCGGCATCGGCGCGGCGATGACGACGGCGTATGCGGAAGCGGGAAAAGTCATCCCGCCCGGATCGCACGGCGCCGGCTTTGGACTGCTGACGACCGCGTCGTTGTCGGGCCTGGCGCTCAGCCCGGTGTTCGGTGGACTGATCGGCGCGACGAGCATGAATGCCGTGTTCGTGGCCAACGCCGTGGGACTTGGATTGCTGGCGACGCTGGTGATGCGGCGGATGCGTGATGCCGGCAGCCGATAAAACGCTGAGCGCCGACGATCCGCAGGCGCTCGACCGCGCGGCTGATGTGATTGCACGCGGCGGTGTCGTCGCGGTGCCGACCGAAACGTTCTATGGCCTTGCAGCGGATGCGGCCCATGCCGACGCGGTGGCGCGGATCTTCGAGATCAAAGGACGGCCCGCCACGCTCGCCCTGCCGCTCGTGGCGGCCAGTCTGCAGCAGGTGATCGATCTGCTCGGATCGCTCGACGCGCAGTCCGAAAAAGCCGCGCGCATCTTCTGGCCCGGACCGCTATCGCTGGTGCTTAGCGCCGGCAACCGCACCGTCGCCATCCGCGTCCCCGCGCATGACTTCGTGCGCGCGCTTGCCGGACGCGCCGGCGTCCTGTTGACCGCGACCAGCGCGAACAAGACCGGAGCGCCACCCGCCGAGACAGCACGCGCCGTGGCGGCCTCGCTCGAGGGCCTCGTCGATCTGATCATCGATGGCGGACCGACGCCTGGCGGCAAGCCCTCGACCATTGCGGATCTGCGCGGCGTCGGTGGCGCGGCGCCGCGGCTGGTGCGCGACGGCGCGGTTGCGTGGAGCCGGGTGCTAGAATCGCTGCAGTAGATGAAAGAGCGCGCGGCCCTCGTCGGTGTCACCACCAAGAACTCACGGCGTATCGATCCTGACCTCGCTCTGGAAGAGCTGGAAGGCCTGGCCATGGCCGCCGGCGCCGCCGTGACGCTCAAAGTCATACAGGAGCGGCCGAAGCCCGACGCGGCCACGTTCATCGGCAGCGGCAAGGTGCTGTCGCTGGCGAAGGCGTGCGACGAGTCGCATGTCGACACCGTCATCTTCGACAACGAGCTTTCGCCGGCGCAGCTGCGCAATCTCGAGACGGCGCTCGGCCGCAAGGTGCTCGATCGCACCCAGCTGATTCTCGACATCTTCGCGCGGCGGGCGCGCACGCGCGAAGGCAAGCTGCAGGTCGAGCTCGCGCAGCTGCACTACCTGATGCCGCGCCTGGTCGGATCCTCCGAGGCGCTCTCGCGCCTCGGCGGCGGCATCGGCACGCGCGGCCCCGGCGAAACGAAGCTCGAGACGGATCGCCGGCGCATCCGCCATCGCATCTCGGTGCTCGAGCGCGAGATCAACGACGTCAGCCGCCGGCGCGCGCATCTGCGCGATCGCCGCAGCAAGAACGCGCAGCCGACCGTGGCGCTGGTGGGCTACACGAACGCGGGCAAGTCGACGCTCTTCAACCTGCTGACCGGCGCGGGCACGGTGGCGTCGAATGCGCTGTTCGTGACGCTCGATCCCCTGATCCGGCGCGTGCGGCTGGCCGACGGCGGACAGATCCTGCTCTCGGACACCGTTGGATTCATCGATCGCCTGCCGCATCAGCTCGTCGCCGCGTTTCATGCAACGCTCGAGGAGGTGGCGGCGGCCGATCTGCTGCTGCACGTCATCGACGGATCGGCGCACGATCTCGAGCGCCGCGAGGAGGCCGTCAACACCGTGCTTCGCGAAGTCGGCGCCGACAAGGTGCCTGTCGTCGAAGTCGTCAACAAGATCGACGTGATGGAGCGCGACGCGCTCGACCGGCTGCGCTACATGCGGCCGAACGCCGTCTTCATCAGCGCCGCGACAGGGAAGGGCAAGGCGGATCTGCTTGATGCCATCTTGGCCGTCCCGCTGCCGCGATGGGCCGACCGGAAGCCGAAGGTGCTCACTGCGTAGGGCCGAGGTTCTCGTCGTCGCCCTCATCGCGCTCACGGCGGCCTGCGCGCCTCGCACCGCGCCGGCGCCGGTGACGCCAGGAGCCGCGCGTTATCCCGATCTTCCGTTCCCTGATATTCCGGAGGCCCTTGCGGCCACGGACGCGGCCACGCGCCATGAGCAGGCCTGGAACCGGTTGCAGGCGGGCGACCTGCGCGGCGCCGAGCGCGAGTTCAAGGCGCTGGCCTCGCAGGCGGGCTTCTATCCGGCCGAGGCCGGGCTTGGCTACGTCAACATCGCGCGGAAGGACTTCGCACCGGCCGTCGCGGCGTTCGATCGCGCGCTTGCAGTCAATCCGGCGTACGTGCCGGCCCTGCTGGGCAAGGGCGAAGCGCTGCTCGGGCAGGACGAACAGGCGGGCGCGCTCGACGCGTTCGAGCGCGCGCTGGCCGCCAGTCCTGACATGGCGTCGGTGCGCAGCCGCGTCGAAGTGCTGCGGTTTCGCGCCGTGCAGGAGCAGGTCTCGCGCGCGCAGACGGCGGCGCGCGCCGGCCGGCTCGACGAGGCCGAGGCGGCCTACGAGCGCGCGATCACCGCCTCGCCTGAAAGCGGGTTCCTGTATCGCGAGCTCGCCGGGGTAGAGCAGCAGCGCGGCGATTTCGACGAGGCGCTCGCGCACGCGCGCAAGGCGATCGAGCTCGATCGCAATGATGCGGCCGCGCACGCGATCGCCGGCGCAATTCTCGAAGGCCGCGGCGAGTATGCGGCGGCGGCGGCGGAATTCGAAACGGCCGCGTCAATTGAAGGGAGTGCGGCCTATCGCGCGCGCGCCCTCGAGCTGCGGCGCAAGATCACCGACGCGGCGCTGCCGCCGGAGTATCGCGCCATCCCCGGCGCGCCGTCGATCACGCGCGCGCAGCTGGCGGCGCTGTTCGGCCTGCGCCTCGAGCCGCTGCTCGCCTCCGCTCCGCAGCGCGCGCCGGTCGTGATGACCGACATCCGCGACCACTGGGCCAACACGTACATTCAGCGCGTCACGCGGGCGCGCATCATGGATGCGTTTCCGAACCATACCTTCCAGCCCGACTCGATCGTGCGCCGCGGCGACTTCGCGCAGGCCGTGTCGCGCGCCTTGAACGTGATGGCGGCGCGGCGGCCCGGCCTGGCCGCGAGATGGCGCGGCGCGAGGCCCTCGCTCACCGACGTGCCGCCCGGCCATCTCGCCTATCCCGCCGTGTCGATCGCCGTGGCGAGCGAAGTCATGACCGCGCCCAACGGCCAGTTCGACCTCACGCGCCCGATCACCGGCGCGGAGGCCATTGACGCGTTAGCGCGTCTTCAAGCGCTCGCGCGCTAAACGTGATTCTGATTGCAGGAGCGGGCATAGGCGGCCTTACCTTGGGCTGCGCGCTCGCTCGCCTCGGGCGTCCCTTCCGTATCGTCGACGCCGCCCCGGAGCTGATGCCCGCGGGCGCCGGCATCGCCCTTTCCGACAACGCCTTTCGCGCCCTGGCGCATCTCGATCTGGATGAACCGGTCCGCGCATGCGGCCAGCGTCTCGAAGAGGCGGCGATCTGCGATCCGAATGGACGCGTGATCAGCGGCTACCGCGTTGGCGAGCTGATGCCGGGCGCGACCATCGCCATGTCGCGATGGAGCCTGCAGCAGGCATTGCTGAAGGCGCTCGGCGCGCCGGTAGAGACCGGCCGCCGCGTCACGGGATACGACGCGCGCGACGATCGCGTGCGCGTCGAGTTCTTCGATGGCGATCGCTGTGACGCCGATCTGCTCGTCGGCGCCGATGGCCTGCACTCGGCGGTGCGCCGCGCGATGCGCGGCGACGAGAGGCTTCGCTATTCGGGCTCCACGAGCTGGCGCGCCCTGACGGAGTTCGACCTCGCCGGCACGGAGCGCTTTACGGAGACCTGGGGCCCGCGGCGGCGATTCGGAATCGTGCCGATCGGGGGCCGCGGCGTCTACTGGTTCGCGGTCGCGGATGCCGCGGCCGGCGGCCGGGACGGGACGGATCGCGTGGCCGCGCTGCGATCGCGCTTCGCCGGCTGGCACGAGCCCATCGACGCGATCATCGCGTCGACGCCGTCCGAGCGCATCATCCGTACCGACATCTTCGATCGCCGGCCGGTCCGCAAATGGACCGAGGGCCGCGTGGCGCTGCTGGGTGATGCCGCGCATCCGATGACGCCGAACATGGGGATGGGCGGTGGGCAGGCCATCGAGGACGCCGTCGTGCTTGCCGACGCGATCGCCCGCGAACCGGACATCGCGCACGCACTCGCACGCTACGAACGGGCGCGCGTCGCCCGGGCGAACAGCTTCGTCACGCGCTCCTATCTCATGGGCCGCGTGGCCCACGCCCCGACTGCGCCCCTGCGATGGCTCCGCCACCGCGCGCTCGCGGCCATCCCCGCGCGCGTCGTTGCCCGTGCGATGAAGCGGGATCTCGACTTCACGCTCTAAACTTACTTCCCTTACTTCCCTTACTTCCCTTACTCGACTTACTCGACTTACTCTTGTGGCGTGTCCTGGACGTCAAAGCTCACTGCCGCGAACCAGTTGACGCTGCTGCGCGTGCTGCTCGTGCCGCCGTTCGTCCTGACGATGGTGTACGGGATGTATGGATGGGCGCTGGCGACCTTCCTGGTCGCGGCGCTGACCGACATGCTCGATGGTCTCGCGGCGCGCTGGACGAGGCAGCAGACGACGCTCGGCGCGTGGCTGGATCCGGTGGCAGACAAGCTCCTGATCTTCAGCATGGTCGTTGTGCTCACGCTGCCGTCGGAGGCGCCGAACCGGCTGCCGCTGTGGCTGACGATCCTGGTGATCAGCCGCGACGTGGCCATCATCGCCACGGTTGCGGTCATCAACCTTGCCATCGGCCGGCGCACCTTCAAGCCCTCGATGCTGGGGAAGGCGGCCACGGCCACGTTCCTGGCGACCGGAGTTGTGATTCTGGTCGCCAACTACATCGGCCGGCCCATGCTCATCGTCACCGCCATGATCTACGCGTCGCTCGCCATCACCCTCGCCTCGTCGGTCGACTACATTTTCCGGGTCGCCCGGGTCATTAAAGAGCAGTAGCGGAGACCTCTCCGGCGTGCCGCGTGACTGTGCTATTCTTCACGCCCCCCCGCAACTCAGAACCAGGAACCAACGATGCTCGATGCTATTAAACGAATGGGCTCCGGCAATCGGAATCAGGCCGGCGAACTGCAGGATTTGATTGCCGCCGCGCGCGAAGAGCGCGCCGCCCTGTCGGCGATGCTCACGCAAGTGCAGCTTCACGGCACCAAGGTGGCAGTCGCCGGCAAGGCCGTGCAGCAGGTCGAGGAGAAGGCCGCGAAGGCGGTGGGCCGCATCGACGAACTGTCGTCGAAGATCGGCGCCGTCGACTCGCACGTGCAATCGCTGGCGACGCTGGACGCGCGCGTCAAGACGCTGTCTGACGCCGTCGCGCAGGCCGAGCGCATGATGGCGCCCGAGGGCGAGCTCGCGCGACAGCGGCAGGCGGTGCAGCAGCTGTCGGCCGACGCGCTCAAGACGCAGGCCAGCCTCGAGACGCTCCGCAAGGAACAGGAGACGCTCGATGCGCTGCGCGACGAGCTGCGGCAGTCGACCAGCGGGGTCAGGGAATCGCACGAGCGCGCCGTCGCCCTGCAGGCCGAGATCGAGCACCTGCGCGCCACCGCGGCCCAGATCGCCCAGGAGCAGACGAAGGTGCGCGACGCGGCGCGCGAGGCGAAGGAAGACACGGCCGCCACGCACGAGACCGTCAAGGAAGTCGAGAAGAAGCTGGGCTCGCTCGCCAAGCTCCAGGAGATGAGCCGCTCGGCCGAAGAGCGCATCGCCGCGCTCAACGCGCTGGCCGAGCACGTGTCGCAGAAGGCGAAGCTTCTCGAAAATCAGAAACACACCATCGAACACGCAATCGTCGAATCCAACCGCCTCAACGAGCTGGTGTGGAGCATGGACGTGCAGGTCGGCAAGCTGAATGAAGGCACGAAGACCGCCGCGCGCGTCGAAGAGACCGTGGAGCGGATCGAGAAGCTCGCGCGTGACGCGGCCGCGCAGCTCGAGGCCGGCATCAAGTCGAAGGAGGCGTTCGCGTTCGATCTCACGCGGCTCGACCGGGAGCGGACCTCGCTGGCCGATTTCGTGCGGCGGCACGAAGAGAAGGTCGACGCAAGCCGGCGCGAGCTGGAGCAGATCGACAGCCGCGTGCGCGGACTGCAGACGTCGGCCGCGGAGCTCGAGAAAGCGCACGACGCCCTTGCGGCACGCGAGCGGAGCGTCAGCGCGATGACGCAGCGGGTCGACGCGCTGATGCGCGGCATGGAAACCATCGCGGCGCAGACCGACGAGATCACGCGCAAGCAGATGGCGCTCGAGGGGCTGCAGGAAGGCCTCGCGCAGGTCGACGACCTGGCGCGCAAGACGACGTGGCAGGTCGAGACGCTGCAGGCGGCCCGGCAGGACCTGGAACAGCTGCGGCGCGAGATCCAGGACTTCTACAAGGCCCACGCCGCCGCCGCGCAGCTGCGCGACAGCCTGGCGGCAGACCGTGCGGCGCTCGAGACGTTCCTCGAGCGCGTGACGGCGTTCAGCGTGTCGCTGCCCGAGCTCGATGCGCGGATGGACGGCATCACCGACAAGCTGTCGGTGGTCGAAGACGGCACCGAGAAGGCGGCCAACCTCGTGTCGATTGCCGACGATCTCGACCGGCAGATGACGCGGCTGGCCGGATATCAGCAGTTCGTGGAGCGCGTCGAGACGCGGCTGAATGCGCTCAACGCCTTGACGTCGGAAGTCGATCAGAAGGTCGAAGACCAGATCGCGCGCCGCGCCGAGATCGATGCCCTGAAGAGCGCGTGCGACAGCGTGGCGCTGCAGGTCACCGACGTGCGGCAGAAACTCGACGGCGTGGCGCAGGTGCAGTCGAAGCTGCTGCCGCTCACGACGCAGGTCTCGGTGCTCAAGTCGGCTGTCGACAAGGCCAGCGCGCGCGTCTCATCCGCGTTGAAGGACGAGGCCGAGCTCACCGGGCAGGAACGGCGCGTGAGCGACATGCTGGCGTCGGTGAAGTCGGTGGCCGCCGAAGCGGCCGATCATCTCAAGAAAGTCGAGGGCCTCAGCGAGTACCTCACGCGGTCGACGGGCATCAAGGACGACATGCTCGAAGAGCTCACGCGCGTGCAGGGACGTCAGCGCGACGTGGCCGCGCAAAGCGAGGCGGCCGAGGATCACATCAAGCGGCTCGACGCCACGTTCCGTCAGCTCGAGCAGCGCCGCACGCAGCTCGCGTTTGCCGAAAAGCGCATCGGCGCCTTCGAGGGCAAGCTGTCGGAGCTGCGGCAGATGTCGGAAGAGATCGAGCGCCGCATCCAGGCCCTGGCCGCCCGCGAGGAAGTCGTCGAAGCGGTGCGCAAGGAAGTGGAAGGCGTGTTCGAGGTCAGCGCGCGCTCGAAGGCGGACCTGCAGTTCGTCGAGGAGCACCGCGCCGACGTGCTGCAGCTCAAGACGCGCGTCGACGAGCTCGTGGCGTCGATTCGCGACACCGAAGCGCGCCTCTCGGACATTGCCGCAAAGAAGCGGCTCGTCGACGAGGTGCAGCTGAAGGTCGGCGTGATCACGAACCTGCTCGAAGACGTGCGCGTGAACATGGAGACGGTGGGCGAGCAGCGCGCCGTGCTCGAACACGTCATGGAGAGTCTCTCGAAGCTCACCGAGATGGTCGCGTCAGGACAGTCGACCCTGCGCGCGCTCCAGGCCGAGCGCGAGCTCGCCGAGCGCATCGAGCGCGGCATCAAGGCGCTGCGATCGAAGACAGCGTAGGCTTCAATCCGCGCTGGCAGCGCAAGGCCATGGCTGAAAAGGCGACGCCGGGCGAACGGCTCCTTCACGAGATGGGGAACCATCTCTCCATCATCGTCGGCTTCGCGGATCTGCTGATCGATTCGATTCCTCAGGGCGATCCGAAGCACGACGACATTCTCGAGGTGCGCAACGCGGCGCACGCCGCGCTGCAGCTGTTTCCCGAGCTCTCGAAGCACTTGAAATAATCAGCCACCGCCTCCGCCCCGCCCGCGGCCAGGCTGGAACTCGCGGCGCAGCTCGATGAACGTGAAGTCCCCACCGCGTGAAACCGCCGCGGTGAACGATAGCGGTGTCTGCTGCCGCGTGTTGCTGCTCACGAGTAGAAAGAACCTGATCTCCACCGCATCGTCACGAGTCGCGATGGGCTCGATCCGCCCGACGCGCGCCATCAGTCCATCACCAAACGCATCACGCATCTGCTGAACGCCGTGAAGACTCATCGGCACGGCCCCAGGCCCCAGCGCGGCGATCCGCTCGCGCGGGTTGTCGCTGCCCACAGCCTCGGCGAGGCGCTCGAGGAGCGCGCGTATGCCGGCGACCTCACGCATGTTCTCCGGGGTGCGCGGCGGACGGCTTGCGCCTGCGGTGCGCGCTGCCGGCGGCGCGCCACGCTCCGCGGCCGGCACACCGGCCGGTTTCGTCGCAGGCACGTCGGCCGCCTTCGGAGCGGGCTGTGTGAGAGCCGGTGTAGTTGCCTGCCGCTGTGGCGGAGAGACGGCTGGCGGCGGGGTTGTCGAAGCACCTCGTGCCGAATCGGCCGCAGCAGGTGGTGGAGCGGAAGGCGCGCCGCCGCGATTCATCGCGATGAAGCCGAGCATCGCGACGACGATCAGGCCGGTCGCGATGGCTGCCGCTGCGATGGCCCTGCTGCGCGTCTTCGCGGGGGCGCTGCTCAGCGCCGCGCGCGAGCCGAACAGCACGGTGTAGATTTCGACGCGCGTCGTGATCCCTTTCAGCTCCACCGCGCCGAGCGCGGCAAACGAAAACTCCGGGCGCTGGCGCAGCTGGCGCCAGACGTCCTCGGAGATGACCACCTGACCGGGCGTCGCCTGTTGATGCAGCCGCGCCGCGGTGTTGATCCCGTCGCCGTACAGATCGCCGTCGGCCGTGGCGGCGACTTCGCCGAGGTGCACGCCGACGCGCAGCCGCGAGTCCTGGCCGCGTTCCTTCGCGGCAGCGACGTATCGCTCCTGCACCGCGACGGCCGCGCGGACTGCGGCGTCGGTGCTGCTGAACTCCGCCAGTACCGCGTCCCCGATGAACTTCACCACACGGCCATCGTGCGCCGCGACGATCTCCTTCGCGAGATCCTGCAGCAACTCGACGAGCTTCAGTGCCGCCGGTTCGTCCGTCCGGCTCAACGTCGTATAGCCGACCATGTCGGCGAACCAGACCGCGGAGAGACGGCGCTTTGGATCCATATTTACTTCTTGATAACGGTGCCCCTGAGCGTCTTGCCCCGCTCCGGGTACGCCGGCCGCGTGACTGTGGCCGGCGGGTTCTTCTTCAGCTCCTCCATCACGATGGCAATCGCGCGCTCGAGCTGCGGATCGCGTCCTGCGATGACGTCGGCCGGCGTCTGCTCGACTTCGATGTCGGGCGGGACGCCCTCGTTCTCGACGGCCCATCCCAGCTCCGGCGTCCAGAACGCCAGGTTGGGCGCGGTGATGCTGCCGCCGTCCATCAGTACGGGAAACCCGAGTGTGCCGACGAGGCCGCCCCAGGTGCGCTTGCCGACGATCGGACCGAGCTTCGCCTCGCGCCACATCCACGGAAACAGATCGCCGCCCGAGCCCGCGGTCTCGTCGATGATGAGCGCCTTCGGCCCCTGAATCGATGCCGCCGGCATCTTGTAGTCGGCGCCGTACCGCATCGCCCACATCGACGACAGGGGCCGCTTCAGGATGTCGATGTAGTAGTCGGCCACCGATCCGCCGCCGTTGAAGCGCTCGTCGACGATGACGGCGTCTTTGTGCGCCTGCGGGAAGAAGTAGCGCTTGAAATACGTGTGGCCGAGCGTCGACGTGTTCGGCACATAGACATACGCGACGCGTCCGTTCGTGGCCCTGTCGACCCTGCGCAGGTTGCCTTCCACCCAGTCGCGGTTGCGCAGGGCGTTCTCGTTCGCGATGGGGACGACCTGCACCGTGCGCGAGCCGCTGCCGTCGGCGTTCGGACCGATCGTCAAGTCGACGATGCGGCCCGACGTGTTCTCGAAGAGGGCATAGATGTTCGCCGGCGGGCGCAGATCGCGTCCGTTGACCGCGAGGAGATATTCGCCGGCCTTCGCATTGACCCCGGGCTCGGTGAGGGGCGCGCGCAGCTGCGGATTGAAGTTCAGTCCGCCGTACACCTTCTTGAACCGATAGCGGCCGTTGGCGATCTCGTAGTCGGCGCCTAGCAGGCCGCCGGGTACCGCGTCGGGCCGCTCGGGCCCGACGTCGCCGCCGCCGACGCGGTGATGGCCGACCGCGAGCTCGCTCGACATCCATTGCATCACGCGGTTGAGATCGGCGCGCGACGAGACGTGCGCCAGAAACTCGCGGTAGCGTGATTTCTCTTCGGCCCAGTTCACGCCGTGCATGTTCGGCGCATAGAAGTAATCGCGGTTGATGCGCCAGGCCTCGTCGAAGATCTGCTTCCACTCGGCCTCCGGATCGACGCGCACCGCGATGGCGTCGAGATTGAGGCGGCCTTCACTCGGCTGCACGGTTCGAGTGGTCGGCACGATCGACCACGCATTGTTGTTCACATAGAGAATGCGCTTGCGGTCGCGCGAGACGGTGAAGTTCTGTACCGGCGTGAGGAACGGTTCGGCGCGCCGCTTCGTCATGTCGTAGCGGTGCAGCGACGAGGCGCCGTCCGTCCTGCGGATGAAGTAGAGCTGTCCGTCTTCACCCGCCTGCGGCATGGCGATGTTGCCTGCGGGCACCGGCAGATCGAGGATGCGGAACTCGATCCCCTCGATGTCGATGCGCGTCGGGGCCGGTGGCGCCTGTGGCGTGGCGGGCCGTGCGAGCGCGTCGGCCTGCGCCGCCGGCGGTGTTGCACCGGCTTGCGCAGGCGCATCGGGATTGGGCGCAGGCGGCGGCGGACGCTGCGCGTCGCGGCCGCCAAGTCCGGGCGCCGCGGGCTTCTCCTCGTCGCTCTCACGCGCGAGCGGGTTCGGCGTGTTGTTGGCGAGAACGACGACGTAGAAGCTGTTGCGGGCTTCCATGTCGGCGTTCGACATCGCGAACCAGTCGACGACAGGACCGGCGTCGGTCGAACCGAGGAAGTACAGATACTTGCCGCTCTTGTCGAACACCGGTTCGGTGACGTAGCCGAGGCCGTCGGTGACGGCAAAGGACCTTGACTGGTCAATCGAATGCAGCTTCAGCGTCGTCTCGAGGGTGTTCGTCCTGATCGTGTAGGCCATCCATTTCGAGTCGGGTGACCAGGCATAGCGAATCGGCACAGGGCCCGGTGAATAGACGTATGACGATTCGATCTTCGTGACCTTGCCGGTCTCGGTGTCCATCCAGAAGAGCGACTGCGAGTTGTCGGCGAAGCCGATGCGCTTGCCGTCGGGCGACCACTTCGGCATCTCGTAAAAGCCGGCGCCGCCGGGCGCGAACTTGCGGATGGCCTTGGCGTCGGCGCGGCCGTCCTGCGGCGCGATGTGCAGCATGTATTCGCCCGACTCGTCCGAGAAGTACGCGATGCGCGTGCCGTCAGGCGACCACTCAGGCGAGCGCTCGTGGACGGCGGTGGTGTTCGTGATATTGCGCGGATCGCCTTTCTCCATCGGCACGGTGACGATCTCGCCGCGGTACTCGAACGCCGCGCGCACGCCGGTGGGGGAGAGGTCGGCGCCCCGGATCCAGTTCGTGCCTTTCGCCCAGCGCGGGCGGAGCTCCCTGAGATCCGCCGCCGCGCCGATCTTCAGCCGCGCCGCCGCGGGCGTGCTGCCGTCAAGCGGCAGGCTGTGCAGGTATCCCGCCTGTTCGTACACCATGCGGGGCCCGCGTGCCGAGAAGTCGAGCACGGGGAAGTCGTTGTGCTCGGTGACCTGGCGCACGGCCTTCGTGCGCGTGTCGTAGGCGAAGACGTTGAACTCGCCGTTGCGATCGGATCGGAAATAGATCGTGTCGCCAATCCACTGCGGGTCGACGTCGTTGGCGCGCGTGGCCGGCTGCGGAATCTTTTCGGTCGCGTGCGTCCTGACGTCATAGATCGTGAGCGTCGAATGCGTGCCGCCGCGGTACGACTTCCACTGCAGGAATGACGGCGACAGCGGGTTGTAGACCATCTTTCTGCCGTCGGGCGAGTACGTGGCCTGCGAGGCGTTCGGGATCGGCAGCTGCGTCTCGATGCCGCCTCCGACGGGCACGGTGAACAGCTGCTGATACCGGCCCGTGAAGACGGCGCGTCCCGATGTGAAGAGGACGGCCTTGCCGTCGGGCGTGAAGCTCTGGACGGTGTCGGCGCCGGGGTGCCAGGTGAGGCGCGTCGGGATGCCGCCTTCGACCGGCACGGTGTAGACGTCGACGTTGCCGTCGTACTGCGCGCTGAACGCGATCAGCCTGCCGTCGGGCGAGAACGCCGGGCTGGCTTCCGTGCCCTCGTCGGCCGTAAGCCGCCGCGCGCTGCCGCCGCCCGCCTCTGCCACCCACAGATCGCCCGCATAGACGAACGCGACGTGCGTCGGACTGAGCGCCGGCTGCGTCAGCAGCCGAGTGTCTTTAACATCCGGCTCCGCAAGCGTCGCCGGAGGTGTCGGCTCAGCAGCGCTTCGCGCCGCAAGGATTGACGAGGAACCAGCCAGCAGGCCGGCGGCAAGGCAGACAGGAAGCGCACGCATATTCATGGGAAACTCCGGTGGGGCGATTATATGGCGCCACGGTCGCGCCTCTGTCTCCGCTCGGCTGAATAGCTATTTCCCGCCAAGCCGGACGAGCCAGATGTCGCTGTCATTGCTGGTCAGCGGGAAATACACGGTCCGCTCGTCCGCGCTGACCCGAAACTCCGACGCCTCCAGACCGCCAAACGACGGCACCGCGACGGCGCGGATCGCGCCGCTCACCGGATCGACCAGGCGTGGCGCCCCGCCCGGACCGATGAGGATCCGGCCGTCGCGCAGCCACTTGTAGGGGCTGCTGGTTGCGCCGCGGATCGGCCGGTACCTGCGGGTACGGATGTCGTAGATCGTCAGCACCCCGTTGACGATGCCGGCGAGCTGTGTGCTGTCGGGCGACCATTGCACGTTGATGCCGGCAAGATAGCTTCCTTCGCCTGCCGGCGCCGGCAGGACCTCGGGCGTCTGATCGCGCCACGGTTTGCGCGGATCGAACATCACGACGGCGCGGCGGCCCGTGACGTCGCTGAAGATCATGCGCGTACCGTCGGGCGACCAGTGCGGATAAATCGCCGAGAAATCCGCGGCGTCGGTGATCTGGCGCAGCTGCCCTGCCTTCGTCGCGGTCCAGATCTCATATTTTCCCGATCGATTCGAATAGAACGTGATCAGCTCGCTGTCGGGCGACCACTCCGGCCAGCGGTCGTTGAAGGCATCGGTCGTGAGCTGGCGCAGGCCGGAGCCGTCCGTGGCGCTGATGAAGAGATCCTCCTGCTGCAGAAACCCCGTGCCGAGCGCGAGGAAGCGGCCGTCCGGCGACGGGATCACGAAGCGAAACGCGCGCGATCCGGTCGTGACCGCTTCGATTGGCCCCATGACCGCTCGCGTCGCGTCGAACGGGGCCCGATGGATGTTGCTGGCCGTCACCCGGGCCTCGAAGACCAGGTGCTCACCGGTTTGCGACAACCGGGCTCGTCCCACGAACGCCGCGGGCGTGGTCACCGCCTGCGGTGGGCCCGCCGGCCGCGCGGTGTCGGGGTCCATCGGCAGGCGCCAGAGATTCATGCTGCCGCCGCGGTTGCTGATGAAATAAAGAAAGGAGCCGTCAGGCGCCCACTGCGGACACCAGTCGACATCCTCGTCATCGGTGAGCCGCCAGGGAGCGCCGCCCTCGGCCGCGACCACCCACAGATCTCTCGTGCTCGAAGGCCGGCTGCTTCCGGGAGAACGCCCAAGGCCCCAGTAGGCGACGAAGCGGCCGTTCGGTGACCAGGCCGGATGCATCGCATCGTCCTCCGTGAGGGGCCTGACGATTCCGCTGTCGACCTGCACGGCCTTGAGCGTGCTGAGACCGCTCCGGCTGGTGGCGACCGGCGTCGACGAGGTGGCGTAAACGATTTGCCGGCCGTCGGGAGACCATGCCGGATCGAAGCCTTCCGACGTCAGACGGCGCGGCGCCTCGCCCGTCCGGCCCATGATGAACAAACCGCCGCCGTCGCGTTCCGAGCGGAAGGCGATGTGCTCGCCGTCCGGCGAGAACGCCGGCTGCAGATCGGCCGCGGGTGAATCGGGCGTGACGTTGATGGCCGTCTGGCCGCCCACGCTCTGCAGATAGATGTCGGCGTTGCCGGCCGCGCCCGAGACGAAGAGGAACCACTTGCCGTCAGGTGACAGCGCCGGCTCGGCCTCGATGCCGGAGGCCGACGTGAGCTGCGTGTGCTGCAGCACCGGCGCAGGCGACGGAGCCGCCGCGCCACGGGGCCAGAGCACGACGGCAAGCGCAAGTGCGCCGGCGGCGGCGATGGCGGCGATCACGAGGGGCCGGCGGCGACGCGGCACTGCGGCCGATCCGACCTCGGGGCGCGCCAGTTCCCCCGAGTCGAGCTCCTCCTGCAAGGTCTGCAGCTCGTTGCGCAGGTCCTTCGCGCTCTGATAGCGGCGCTCCGGATCCTTCTGGAGACACGCCTTGAGTACGCGCGTAAACGCCGGCGGAAGATCCGGCTTCAGATCGGCGGCCGGCCGCGGTGTGTCTTTGATGATGGCGGAAAGCACCGACATCGCCGTGTCGCCTTGAAACGGCAGGCGGCCGGTGGCCAGCTGATAGAGCATGACGCCGAGCGAAAAG
Source organism: Vicinamibacterales bacterium (assembly GCA_040902895.1). Taxonomy (GTDB): domain Bacteria; phylum Acidobacteriota; class Vicinamibacteria; order Vicinamibacterales; family SCN-69-37; genus JALYRV01. Next base: position 71,523 of record JBBDWL010000078.1, read on the forward strand.
ATGTCAGTGCGATGGTCGACGGGCCGGCCTTCAGCCTGCTCGGGTGACATGTAGGCGACGGTGCCGACGATGTGGCCCTCGCCGGTCAGTTGCCGCGTGGGCGCATCACCGCCGGAAAGTCCGGCCGGCTCGTGCAGCTGCGCAAGACCGAAGTCCAGAATCTTGACCTGTCCATCGGCCGTCATCAGTACGTTGGCCGGCTTCAGGTCGCGATGGACGACGCCACGCGCGTGGGCAGCGGCTACGGCGTCGGCCAGGTCAATCGCGATGCGCAGCAGGTCTGAAAGCGGAAGGCCGTTCGCCGGAATGTGCGCCGCCAGCGGAGCGCCGTCCACGAGCTCCATCGTGATGAAGTGCACGTCATCGGCGTGTTCGAAAGAATGCAGGGTGACGATGCCGCGGTGGGTGAGCGCGGCAGCGGCTTTGGCCTCGCGCTCGAAGCGTTCGAGTCCGCCCGGGAGAGCGGCGACGCCGTCGGGCAGGACCTTGAGTGCGACGGTGCGTCCCAGCGTCAGGTCATCGGCGGCATAGACGTCGCCCATGCCGCCTTTCCCGACCAAACGCAGAATCCGGTAATGCCCGAGGCTCGTGCCGACCATGAAGGAGTGCGGCATTCTACCGCGGGCCTTGATTACCGCGCCTTCGGAGCGAGCTTCACCCCAGTCCACAGCCGATTGCGCATCTCGCGCGTATGTTCGAGTGAGTGCGCACCGAGCGGAGTCACGGCGAATACTCGGCGTGATGCCGCGTCGGCGGCGGTCGCGGTGCGCGTCGATGACACCAGGCCTTTCGCCTCGAGACGATCGAGCGTCGCATACACCGATCCGATCGTGATCTCGCGGCCGGTCACCGACTCGAGCTCGCGCCGCACGTTCATGCCGTAGGCGTCTTCACCTGTGCGCGCCACCGCGAGCATCACCTGTTCCTCGAGTGATCCAAGCAGCACGGGCTCCGGATCCTGACGTCGCCTCACCATCGCGTCCTCACAAAAAGACACCCGTCCCCTGTTTTACGACTCGCGTAAGACGATCGCGGGATCCGTGCGGCTCGCGCGGCGCGCGGGCACGAACGCCGCCAGCATCCCCACGAGCAGCAGGACGATGACCGCGCCGGCCATCGAGATCGGATCGGTCGCATCGATCCCATACAGCAGCGTTGCGAGGATCTTCGTGAGAAAGATCGCCGCGACAAGGCCGATGACGCTGCCGGTGGCGACGAGCGCGGCGCCGCGTGTCACCACCTGCCTCACCACGCGGCCAGGCGTTTGTCCAAGCGCGAGATGGATGCCGTAGTCGCGCGACCGGCGCGTTACATAGTGCGAGATGACGCCATAGACCCCGACGGCGCCGAGCACGAGCGCAAGGCCGGCCAGCAGCGACAACAGCGTCACGATCTGGCCCGTCGGTCCGACCGCAAGCTCGAAGATGTTGCCGAGCGTCGTTACCTCCTGCACGGCCAGCCGGCTGCCTTCGCGCGCGATTGCGGAGCGCGCCGGCTCGATCAGCCCGCTTGTGACGTCGTCTGACGCGGTGCGCAACACGAACGCCAGCTGATTCGATACGAATGGCACGTGCTCATAGATCATGTAGCGCGCCGGCACGGGCGCGTCGGTCAGGTTCGCCTCGGCCGCATCGCCGACCACGCCGATGATGCGCTCGCCCGTGTCGAAGCCCGTCAGCAGCACCTGACCGAGCGGGTCTTCGCCCGGAAAATATTTCTCCGCCAACGCCTCGTTGATCACCACCACGCGATCGCTGCCTTCGCGATCGGACGGTCCGAAGCTGCGTCCGTGCCGGATCGACATCCCCATCGTCAAGAAATAGTCGCGCGTGACCATGCGGAACGCGGTGGTGCCGCCCGCATCGGGCTTGCCCCTCACGCGAATTCCCCAGTTGTCGCCGGAATCACGAAGGGGAATCTTCTGCGCCGCCGCGACCGATCTGACTCCGGGCAGCGCCTCCAGCGCAGGCAGCGCGTCGAGAATCGTGCGACGCCGCTCTTCGGGACTCAATCCCAGCGGCATCGTCGCGTCGACCACGAGCGCGCCGCGCGTGTCGAAGCCGGGATCGATGGCGCGCAGATTCGCCACGCTGCGGATCATCAGCCCGGCGCCTGCGGCCAGCAGCACCGCGGCGGCCATCTGTGCGATGACGAGCCCGCCCTCGAGCCTGCCGCCGCGGCCGGCCACTCCACCCGTGCGCGTCGTCGCCATCGTCGATCGCAGACTGCTGCCGCGCCACAGCGCGATGCCGGGAACAAGCGCGATGAGCAGCGCCGCCGCGAGCGCGGCGAGCATCGAGGCCCAGAAGACGGTCCAGTCGAGCGTGGCGTTGTCGGCAAGCGCGCCAAGCGGCAGCGATTCCACCAGCAGCGCAAAGCTCGCCGATGCGAGCGCCGCGCCGGCGATGCCTGCAAGCATGCCAATCAGGACCGACTCGAGCAGGAGCTGCTGCAGCAGCCGCTGGCGGTTCGCGCCGAGCGCCGCACGCACAGCCAGCTCGGTCGCGCGCGAATCCACCTGACCCAGCATCAGCGCGGCGACATTCGCGCAGGCGATGATCAGAATGACGCCCATCGCTGCAAGGGTCGCGACAAGACTCGGACGTACATCGCCGACAAAGTACTCACGCGCCGGCGTGACCTCGGGCGCGCGCGTCTTGTCCCACTGCGGCGGATACTGGAAGCGCGCGCCGAGCGCATCGGCAATCACGCGCAGCTGGCCGTCCATGTGTTCGATCTGCACGCCCTCGGCCGCGCGGCCGACGAGCGTGTAGCGGCCCGACCTGTTCGCCGGAGTCAATTGCGCGGCCGTCCAGATGCGCGTCTTCGGGCTCGGGAACCAGAACCCGCGCGGCATCACAGCCACCACGGTGCGCGTCGCGCCGCCAAGCTGCAGGCGGCTGCCGATGATGTTGGGATCCGAGCCGAGCTCCTGCCAGAGACCGTGACTCAACACGGCGACGAGCTCGGCTCCGATGGCGTCTTCGCCCGCTTCGAAGGTGCGGCCCAGCGCGGGCTTCGCGCCGAGCACGTCAAAGAGCTCGTGCGACACAGCCACGCCGGGCAGCAGCCGCAGCGGCGCGCCGGGCACGTCGAGCGTGAGATCGTCGGGCCGGTACGCGCCCATCCTCTGAAAGCCGGGGAAGTCGGGACGGAGCGCCAGGATTTCCTGTTCGTTCCACGAACCGTCGAACCACAGCACGCCGACCTGCTCTTCGCGCGCGATCGGCAGCGGCTCGAGCAGCAGCGCGTGCACGACGCTGTAGACGGCCGCGGTGCCGCCCGCGCCGAGCGCGAGCGTGAGCACGGCGAGCACAGCATACGTGGGACGGCGCATCAGGCGGCGTGCCGCGTAGCGAAAATCCATGATCCAGCTTTCGAACATTGGTCCTCCGGGTCGCAACTGACTTGCGTGGGGCTCGAATCCCGTCATGCCGCGCCAGTAGCCGCGCCGCAACAGAAAGGGCAGCGAGCCGATCGCCTGGCGCCACGCCCAGCGCCGGGCCGCGCGCGGGCCGTCGGCCGAGGCCCGCAGCCGGAACTCGGCCTGCAGATCGGCGATGACCTCGTCGCGTTCGGCGGCCGGGATCAGGGCGCGGAACGCGGCCATGACGAGCCGCGGCAGACGTGCGGGGAAGCGGCGCATTCTACATTGTAGAAAGACGGGCGCGGCGGCGAAAAGGTTGCTATCGCCCCGGGAACTGGAAGCTGACGGTCGCTTCCGGCGATGAGGCCGAGATGATGACGGTCTTGGCGTCAGGCGGTGTGCTGCTGATTGCGCTTCCCCTCGCGTTGCCGGGGAGCACGGATACCTTGTATGTGCCGAACGGCATCGCCTCGAACGGCGGCAGCGGACCTCGCGTGCTGAAGGTGGTGACCGAGATGCTGCTGGTCGGCCCCTGAACTCTGACTTGTACGGACGTCCGGCCGTCCCAACCGGTCAGCTCAACTTTGATCGTCCCCCCGGTAAGCATGAAGTCGTGGAAGTTGCGGCCGACGACGAACTCGACGAGCCGCGAGCTGGGGACGCCGAGGCGCGCGCGGCGCAGCATGACGCTATAGGTGCCAGCGGCTTCGAGCGGCACGCTGTAGTATCCCTCCGCGTCTGTCTTGGTCTCCGCGGCCTGCATCGGCCGCTGCTGGTTAGGTGTCTGGCGCGGCGCGAATGTCACCGATGCGTCTGCTATCGGCTTGCCGTTGAGCGTCGCGCGTCCTTCGACGCGCACTGAGGTGCCTGCCACATCGACGATCGAGACCTGCTGAGGAACAATTTCGAACGCGCTGCTGCCGGTGGATGCCCCGCCGCGACGATAGACCACCTCGAACTGGCCGGCACCGAGGCCCGCGAACGTCATCTCGCATCGCGGATCGCGCGTGCTGATCAGGCGCACGCGGTTGGGCGGGCCCTTGAAGGCGGCGCCCACGTTCGGCACGACGAGCGTGTTGAGACCCATTTCGGTCGCTGCGTCGCAGACATCGGGCGCGGCGATCACGCGCACGGCGCCCACCGCTTCCGGCGCGACATACAGCAGCGTGGTCTCGGCCGCGAGAACCGCGACGGTCTTCACCGCGCCTTTGAAGCCGCCGTTGTATACCGGGACGATGTGGTATTCGCCCGCGGTCATGCCCGACAGACTGATGTGCGTGGCGCCGTCGAGCGGCAGGGTGCGTCCTCTCGGTCCTTCAATAACGAGCTGTGCGGGACGCACGGTCATCCGCGGCACGATCAGCAGGAGCTCGCCGCCCGGCAGCACGTTGGGCACGTGCAGCTTGCGAGCCTTGATCAGCTCGGCTGTCGAGTAGGTGCGCGGCGATGCGCCGCGATACGAGAAGCGCACATAGCGATCGACGCCAGGCGTGAATTCGAGGGGCACCGGCGGACCAATGGCCGTCTCGCGCCGCGCCGTGACCGTCGGTTTGCCGGCTTCGTCGATCGTCAGCCACTCGATGTCGACGGCGATCGGATGCTCGCTCCAGATCTGAATCGACTGCGTCGCCGGCTGCGACACGAGCACCGCCGCGAGCAGGAGCCAGCGCATGCTACTTGACGACTTCTTTCGTCGAGACGGCCAGCCGCTTATAGCCGTCGTACTGCGCGAAGCCGTTGATGCGCTCGGCCGGGCTGCGCCACACCTCTGTCATTTCCTTCGGCACCCACACGCCCAGGGTTGGGTGCAGCTCGAGCTCGACCCGCATCCGGCCCGTGGTGCGCTGGCCGGTCAACTCCAGCTCTGCGCGGATCACGGCTCCCGACTCGGCATGAATCCAGTACCGGCCCTTCGCGGGCACATCGCCCACACCACGCACCAGGGTGGGGCGCGCTGTTTCCTCGAATTCCACGATCACGGCTGGAAGCCTCGCGACGGTTTCGGTACCCGCGACGCGGGTGCGCAGCCGGCCGATCATCTCGGGCGCCAGGTACTCCAATGCCATCGTGGGAATGTTGACGTTGCGGGTGTACCGTCCGACATTGTGCCGCGCGCTCGCATCGGTCAGCCGCCGCGCCTGCTGCAGCACATCGTCAGACGCGCCGGCGGCCAGAAGCTTCTCGAGCCGCTCGGTATGATCGCCGACCGCACGATGGTCGATCTTGTAGACGTCGCGGAAGAGCACGAAGTCGCGGGGCGGCGGCAGTTTGAGAAGGAAGACGTTGGCTTCGATGATCCGCTCGCGCGGGCCGGCGATGCCTGCGGCTAACGCCAGCTGCTGGCGGTAGCGCTCACGAAAGAGGAGTCCCGACAGGTTCTGGTTGAAGCGCGGGATCCACCGCGCGGCCGCTGCGACGATCTGCGCGGCGTCTGGCTGCCCGGCGGCGGGTCGTTCCTGCGCGGCGCCTGCCGCGTCGAGCTGTTGCAGGCCGGCGCGCGACGCCGTCATCGAGACCACCGCCGCGAGCGCGATCAAGAGGGTCCGCACAGATCAGTCCTTCATTCTCCTCACGCAGGCGCACCAGGATTATAGGCCCGCAACCGCCGTTGACGTGTTTTCCGAGAGCGTGCGCCTGGCGGCAACCACGGTAGCCGGGGCCGCACGCCGCGGATGGGTCTGTGCCGCAACGCCGGTTGTCGCGCGCGCTCGGCTGCCGGCGGGGCACTTCAGATGGCTTTCTCCTAACTTCTCTCTGCTCTTTCACTTCCGGCACCGGAACGCGCGCGCCTGCGGCAGGCACCTCGATTGCGATGTGGCGCGCGGGTCCGCCGGACGTCACGAACAGGTGCCGACCTCACCGCTTGACGCGGCCGTCCGCAGCGGGCCCACCATTTCCGGAGGGAAAACCTGATGTCACATCTCAACGCACTCGCGCTCTCACTCATCGTCTGCCTAACCGCCGCCACCGCCGCGACGGCGGCGGCGCAGGACACCGCGCAGCCGCGCACGCAGAAAGCCGCCGGCGCGGCGTCGGCGGTCAACATCAACACCGCTGCGGCGTCCGAGCTGCAGAAACTGCCAGGGATCGGTGCCGCGACGGCCACGCGCATCCTGGAGTATCGCCAGAAGAACGGACCGTTCAAGAAGGCCGAAGAGCTGATGAACATCCGCGGCATTGGCGAGAAGAGCTTTCTCAAGCTCAAGCCGCTGATCGTGGTGACCGCGCCGAAGACCGAGCCGGGCGAGCGGTGACACATGCGCCGCGCCTCTGCCGCCGGCTTGTCGCTCATCGAGGTGCTGTTCGCGCTGTCGCTGACGATGGCCGCGGCAGGCGCGGCCATCCCGGCCACAGTCGAGATCACCCGCGCCCTGAAACTGCGTGCCGCGGCGGCGTTCATCGCCGGCTACCTGCAGCACGCGAGACTCGAGGCGCTCCATCGCAGCCGCGCGGTCGGCGTGCGCTTCCGCGAAACCAGCGGCGACTGGCGCATCGGATCGTACGTCGACGGCAACGGCAACGGCATTCGCACGGCTGAAATCGCCAACGGCATCGACCCGGTGGTCGATCAGGAGGCAGCGTTCGGCGCACGCTGTCCATCAGTCCACATCGCGCGGCTCGACGGCGTGCCCGACGTCAACGGCGTCACGGGCGGTTCCGCCGTTCGTTTCGGCACGTCCGATATCGCCACCTTCGATTCCGACGGCAGCTCGTCATCCGGATCGATCTATCTCACTGACGGACGCACGCAGATTGCGGTCACCATCACCCCAGCCACCGGCCGGGTCAGGTTGAGACGATGGGATCCGAGGGTGAGGGTTTGGCAGCAGATGCGGTGAGCGAACGTGATTCGGGTAGGGAATACCCAGCAACGGCAATGAGGCCAAGAGGGTTTCCGGGTAGACATTACCCATTGCATCGCAGCCGCCGCATCCTGGCTGCCTGAAGTTATAGGAAGGCAAGGAGTTAGGGCTTTGGCACTTCAATTGGTTATCTCCGGCGCAGCCACTCCCCGGGAGGCGAACGTGAGCTCGAACGATCGCGCAGTTGCAGCGTCCCAGCGAGAGTGTGTCGATCGGGTCCCGCCGGCGGGATTCGCAATCGAGGCGAGCCAGACGAATCAGAAATGGTCGTCGGCGCTTGAATATCTCATCGAGCGGGTCACGCTGGCGGTCCGTGAGTATTCGCCGGTGCCGTTGCGCGTGGTCCTCGAAGATGCCCTGCGCGAGCTTCACCCGGGCACGGCGGTGTATCTGCGTGACGTCATTCCGCCGCACGCGCTGCCGCAAGGGTTCGCGGCCGACGTGCCCGGCAGCACGTGGATCCTGCACGTCGGGCATCCCGCGATTACCGAGACCCAGCGCACGTTCCTGCGTGCCGCCACCGCCTTCGCAGCGGTCGTCGCCGAGCTCGATCGGCGCCCGCCGACGTCTCATCGCGCGTTGCGCGGGATTGCCGACAGTGCGCTGATCGGCGCCAGTCCGGCCATCGAGCGTGTTCGGGAGCGAATCGTGCGGGTTGCGGAAACCGATTTCACCGTCCTGATCGAAGGCGAGAGCGGCGTCGGCAAAGAGCTGGTGGCGCGGCAGATCCATGAGCAGAGCCGCCGGCGGCGTGGTCCGTTCGTGGCCATCAACTGCGCTGCGCTGGTTGAAACGCTGGTGGAAGCCGAGTTGTTCGGCATCGAAGACCGCACGGCTACTGGCGTGCGCGGACGCCGCGGCAAGTTCGAGCAGGCCGAAGGCGGCACGTTGTTTCTCGACGAGGTCTCGGATCTGTCGCCGTCGGCGCAGGCCAAGCTGCTGCGCGCGATCCAGGATTTCGCGGTCGAGCGCGTCGGCAGTCATGTCTCGCGCCGTGTCGACACGCGCATCATCGTGGCGACGAATCGCAGTCTCGCGAGTCTGGTCGCCGAAGGTTCGTTCCGCGCCGATCTCTATTACCGGCTGAACGGTGTCGAGGTCATGGTGCCGCCGCTGCGGATGCGGCGCAGCGACATCCCGATTCTGGTCGAGCATTTTCTCGAGCGCTATCGCACGGTGCGGCGCGTGCGGATCAGCGCGTCCGCAATGGACGTGCTGCAGGCCTGTGAGTGGCCCGGTAACGTGCGTCAGCTCGAGCGTGTCGTCGAGCGTGCGGTGACGCTGGCCTCGAGCACCTTGGTTGACGTCGCCGATTTACCTGCCGCCGTGACCGGCGAATTCGCGGGTCTCATCGTCGATGCCGCCAGCCGGAACGACACCATGCGCGCCTGGGGCAGCCGGTACGCGCGGCTGATGCTCGATCGCTGCCGCGGCAACAAGCGTCAGGCGTGTGGTCTGCTCGGCATCAGTTATCACACGCTCGAGGGCTATCTGCGATGGAGCGGGGAGCGGCGTCAGCGAGAGCTGGCGGCGTCGAAGGAGGATCATGCGCCTCTTGCGTGAGTCACGTGAGGTCGCCCGCGGCGGGTTGCGCCGCATCGGGCCGGCTTCGCGCCGGCCATCTCCGGAGAGAGACGATGAAGAAGATGGTGGTGGTTCTGTGTTTCGTTGCGGCGTTCAGCGCCGTGCCGTCGGCCGCCTGGGCCGGCTGTTTCGAGGATCTGGCCGCCTGCTTTCAGAACGCGGCGACGCGCGACACCTGGTTCAAGCGCTGGCTGGCGGGTATGGACTGCGAGCTCGAGTTCATCGATTGCGGTCGCGAGAAACTGATCGGCCGCTAAGCCTCCGGCGGGTGGGTGTCGCTGCGGCGCTCACCCGCGCCTCGTGGCTCGCCGCGAGCATGGGCTGCGCCACGCCGCCCGAGGCCGCTGCCGTGCTCAACGAGACGGAGAGAGTTGTGGGCCGCGCCGCTCTCTCTGACCAGGTCGTCCTGCTGACGAACCGGCCCGCGCTCGTTATGATCCGGCCGGCATCGGGTGGCATCCAGCGCGTGCCGATTGGCGGCCGGTCGGGCGCCAGGCTGTGGGGTTTAGGCGAGGCCGGCCGTGCACTTTATTCGATTGCTGACTTCAGCGATCTCGTGCGCCTGACGGTTGATGCTTCGGTCGTCCGCGTTGAGCAGGTTGCGCAACCGTCGCCCCGCGTCGGCAATCTCCTCGACAGCGCCACGGGCATGATCGCGCAGCATGCGGTCGACGAGCCGGGAACGCCGATGGTGTGGGAGTTGGACGCGTCGGGCAGGTTGTCAGGAATGCGCGCGCCGCGCAGGGTCTCGTTGGGGCTCGCGCGTGCTGAAGAAAGTCTTCTGCACCTGCTCTCGTGCAGCGTCCCGCCTCGCGTCGTGTGCTGGCTGCCCGGCTCAAACGAATTGCTCATGCTGGATGCAACCGGTCTCGAGAGACTCGCCACGCTCGAGTCAGTCGATCCCGTTGCACCCGCGGCGCTGCTCGCAAAACCTGAAACTCGTGCCATCCACGACGCCATTGCGGTGGACGATGAGCGGGTGGTGGTGCTGTTTGATGGCGATGGAAGTGCAGCAGCGCGAATAGGTGAGTTTGGGAAGGATGGCAGCAAGATTCGGGAATTGCGCTCGCCTGTTCCCGTGAGGATGTTCGTCTGGGCGGATGCGCGGCACATCACGGCGATCGCGCGATCGGGCCACTTGATTGAGGTGCCGAGATGAGCCGCATCCTGCGGATCGTGCGGTTTTTTCGTGCCGCCGATCCGATGCCGTCCTGGCTGGTGGCCCTCACGGCGGCCGTTGCAATGTATGCCGCGTGGATCGTGGCGGCGAATCCCTCCGGCCTCGACGAGGCCCTGGCGATGCTGCTGCTCTGGCAGATGGTCTGCGCGTCAACCGGTTTTGCGCGGCATGCTTCGGCCGGCCACTTCGATGCCGCGCTGGTGCGGTGGCCTCGCATGGCGGTAGCCGCGGGGCACGCGCTCCATTCCATCTGGCTCGTGGCCGCCTTGTGGCTGCTGGTTGCCGCCATTGAAGCCGGTCGGACGGGTCAGGTGCCTGTTGCATTCGAATCCGGCCGGCTGGCGGCGTTCGTCTTCGTGAGCGTGATGTCGTGGGCTCTCGCGCTGCCGGCAGGCCGGCTTGTCACGGGGAGTCTCTGGCTGGCGCTGATTGTTCTGGCGGTCACGACGAGAATCGGAACTGATCAGTACGGCGCGATGCTCGCGCGGTCAGATGGCTCTCCGCTGCAGGTGATGCATGGCGCGGCGTTGGCCATGATGTGCCCGTTTCTGATGATCGGCGATCACCTGCCGCCCCGTGACGCGGTGGCAGCGGCGCTCTTCAGTCTTTCTCTGGGTGCGCTGACGATGGCGGGCGGGTACATACGCGGGCGCGACTATCCGCTCGAGGCGGCCTCGTGAGTCTCGCATTTGAAAACGTGGGGGCCGCGTATCACCGGCGCACGGTCTTTGCCGGCGCAACCTTCACGATGCAGCCCGGCACGTTGATGGGTTTGATCGGGGCGAACGGGGCGGGGAAGACCACACTGCTGCGGATTGCGGCCGGCCTGATCGCGCCGGCATCCGGCCGCGTCACGGCCAGCGGCCGGGTGATGTACTTCGGCGGTGAGTCGACGCTGCCCGGCCAGTGCCGCGCCGACGAGTGGGCGGCGTTGTTCAACGCTGGATCCAACACGCGCGCTCGTCTGGGCCGGTTGTCGCGTGGAACCCGGCAGCTGTTCGGGCTCACCGTATTTCTGTCGAACGACGTCTGGGACATCGGGTTGCTCGACGAGCCCTGGGAAGGGCTCGATCCGAACGGATCGCGTTGGCTGGCGGCGGCGCTGCGGCGGCATCGTGAACGGGGCGCCTGTGTGCTCATCTCATCGCATCGCCTGCACGACGTCGCTGACGTGTGCTCCGCGTATACGTTTCTGTCGGCCGGCGCTCTGCGCGTCGCAACCGCCGGTGACCTGGCGCGCGCCGGTAAAGCTGTTGACGCGGCCGACCTGGCCCGAGCTTTTGACGCGCTCGAGAGGCAGTGATGGCGCCGGTTCTGCTGCTGTCGGCGATGGCCATCATGTTTCCGGCCCCGCAGACGACCGAAATGCGCGCACACGCCATCGATGTCCCACCCGAATTTCTCCACGGTGAGGTTGAGACCTCGCTGATATGCCGGGATGGGCGCGGCCGCTGGGTAACGTTGAGCGACTGGCGCCGGGCGGCCGGCCCATCTCTTATGGTCATGGGGCCGGTGGGCCGCCGGTGCCGTGTGCTCGTGCGCCCGGCTGGATCGCCCGACTACCTCACGTCTCGCGAGGCCGAGTGGGGCGCCGTGGTGCAGACGATGAGCGTCAGGCCTGGATGGCAGCGTACGGTGCGTGCGCCGGCTGCCGAAGGCGAGGTCATTTGGATTGGCGCCTCCGGCCATGAAGGCATCGAATGCGAATCACTCCAGGACCAGTCGCGGTGTCTGTTCGTGCCGGTCGACGCGGCTGGATTGATCGCGGCAGCCGGAGCACGCCTGAGAGTTGCGCTGGTGCGGGAGCAGGAAACGCAGCCGATCACAGTGTGGAGATCGGCGCTGGGGGGCCGGCTGGTACGTGTGCGGGTGCCGTCGGATGCGGCGGTCGAGGCCAGGCCCGTGGTGGTGCGGCCTTTACTGACACGTGGTTCCGGCCAGATGACAGAGCCGCGGCCCGCTTCCGGGGTGTCGCTGCACAGACTCACGCCGCAGGCCTTCTGGGTCGAAGGCGATCCCGCGTCGCAGGCCGAGGTCGAATTTCGGAGTCCTGGTGCAGCGACGACTCGCATTCCGCTCGGCGCGATGCTCACGACCGTTCCTGCGGCCCTCGACATCGCGTTGCCGGTCGAAGAACTGCTCACAGGTGAGGTGCGCAGTCGCGGCGCATTGATCGATGGTGTCACCGTGATGCTCGCACGGGTCCTTGACGTGTCCGATCCGGCCACGCCGGAAGAAGAGCGGCCGCTCGAGCGCATCGGCGAGGCGGTTACGGACGGCTCGGGCAGCTTCGCGTTCGCGGGGCTCGCGCGGGGCAAGTACGAGCTGCTGGCGGTGCATCCATCACGCGGCCGCACGCGTGCGGTGGCGGTGCCGCCGCACCATGCGCGTCTCGAGCTTCGCCCGCGCGCGCTCATTCGCGGGCGTGTGATGCAGGAGGGCGTGCCGGTCAGCGCCGTCGTGCAGGCTTTACCGTCGATCGACGCGGTGGCCGCCGCGCGCAACCCGGCTGCGCTGGGCGTCGAGCCGGTCCGCACCGGAGTAGACGGCCGGTTCGAGCTGGTGGCGCCTGACGAGGGACGCGTGATGCTGGCGGTGACCGCCGACGGTGGATCGTTGCGCATGGATCTTGGTGAAGCCGGCTCGCTTGGTCCGGTGCTCGATCTTGGCGACATCCAGCTGCGGCCGGCTCTGGGGCTCGATGTCATTGTCGATCTGCCTGCGGGGTGTGAGCTTCAGGCCGCGGGCCCGATGGGCGCTATGGGCCTTAGGGTAGTCCGCGGTGAGATGATTGCGCCGGGTCGTTGGCGCGTTGCGCTGCCGCTTTCGGGGCGCTGGCTTTTTGCCGGCATCTGCGGGGGCGAGGAGCTCGGGCTCGACCCACCCGTTATCGAGATTCCTCCGCCGCGGGCCGGTCCCATTCTGCTGAAGGTACGGAGCTGACCGCTATACTTTGCGGATGCGCCTACGCAAAGTGAAGCCAGAGGATGCCACCGCGGTCAGCGAGCTCTGCATGCAGCTTGGGTATCCGGTGACGCCGGCAGCGACGAAGGCGCGCCTCGAGGCGATCGGCGGCCGGCCGGATCATCGATTGATCGGTGCGGAGCTCGAAGGGCAGCTGATTGGGTGGGCGCATGTTCACGCCGATTGGGCGCTCGACCACGGCTTCGAGGCGGATCTGCTTGGCCTCGTGGTGCACGAAGAGCATCGCGGGCTCGGTATCGGGCGCGCGTTGATCGGCGAAGCCGCGGAATGGGCGTACAAGCACAAGTGCACGCGGCTGCGCGTGCGCACCAACGTGATTCGCTTGCGCGCCGGCGACTTCTATCGCCGCGCCGGCTTCAAGGAAACCAAGCGCCAGCTCGTGCTCGACCTGCCGCTGGCCGGCACGTAGCGAGGCCAGAGCCGGCTCGACCTCGCGCGCCGCCGCCATCTACAATGATCCTCGTGAAACGCTTCTCTCTCGTCGCTCTCGCAGTGGTTCTCGCAGCGCCGGTCGCCATCGGCGCCGGACGCCAATCTCAGGCTGCCGACCGTGAAGCGGTACGGCAGGCCGCCCTCGACTACGTCGAAGGCATCTACAACGTGGAGCCCGCGCGCCTCGAGCGCAGTGTGCATCCCGACATGATCAAGCGTGGCTACTACCGCAAGGAGCGCGGCGCCGACTTCACCTTCGCGCCGATGACACGCGAGCAGTTGATGACGCTGGCCGCCAACTGGAACAAAGACAAGAAGCGTCCCATCGACACGTACCCGAAAGAAGTGGTCGTGTTCGAGGTGCTGAACCAGACCGCAAGCGCAAAAGTCGTCGCGATGTGGGGCGTCGACTACATGCACCTCGCGAAGCACGACGGCCGATGGAAGATCCTGAATATCGTCTGGCAGGAACCGCCGCCGGCCGGTACCGGGTCGGGCCAGTAACCACGATGACGAGACGCGCGTTCGTTTTGATGCTGATGGTGTGCGCCGCCGCGTGCGGAAGCGATCGCCCGCCCTTCGTGCCGACACAGCCGCCGGTCGTGATTCCACCAGTCGAGGATCCGCCGCCGCCGCCTCCGCCGCCTACGCTGGCGGTCACGCGCATCATGGCGTTCGGCGACAGCCTTACGGAAGGCGATCCGCCTACGCTGGGGCAGATCCGGCTGCGGCCCGCTCATGATCCGTCGACGCCCGGTGGGCAGAAAAGCTATCCCTACAAGCTGCACGCGCTGCTCTCGGCGACGTACACCCCACAGAAGATCGAAGTCTTCAATGAGGGACTGGGTGGTGAGCCGGTGGCCCACTCCTCTGCGAAGGATCGCTATCTGGCCGCGCTCGCGCGGCACAAGCCCCAGGTCGTCCTGATGATGCACGGCACCAACGACCTCCTCAGCAGCGCCCCGCAAAACGCCATCGTCAATGCGATTGAGGAGCTGATTGAGCTGTCGCCGGCGCGCGGCGTGCAGCGCGTGTTTCTGGCGAGCCTGCCGCCCAACTTCAGATCGCCGGCCCGCGAGCAGCTGTCCGATTACAACAACCGGCTCAGAATTCTCGCGCCCGCGACCGGCTCGATATTCGTCGACATTTTCCCGAACATCGATACGGCCACGATGATGGCGCCCGACGGGTTGCACATCAACGAGAGCGGCAATCAGCGAATCGCCGAAGTGTTCTTTGCGGCGCTGAAGGCTGCGTACCACCGCGACCCGCCACCATGACCGTCGCCGCTGTGCCGGCCGGTGTTGCCACGCTGATCCTCATCGCGCAGGTGATGACACCGCCGGTTCGCGTGGCGGCCCCGCCGACGGGCCACCGCGCACCGGCCCGGGCTGGTCTCGCGCACGATGTCGGGAGCCGACGCCCTCTCGTTCGCCACCGCGCTCGCGCAGGCCGGACATCCGGCCGGCTTCATCGTTCCTGCCGACGAACGCCAGACGATGCTGGCGCCCGAGAGCGGCCACATGGTCACGCTGGATGAGGCAATCCCACTTTTCACCGCGAAAGGCACTTACCGAATCGTCAGCAACGCGCCGCCGCTGGTGTTCCGGCACGCCGAGACGCCGGCCGACATCATCGGAGCGCTGAACGCCAGGCGCGTGCTCTCGAGCGCGAGGCTTCCGTTGGCTCAGCCCCTCTTCGATCCAGTGCTGCGAAGCCTTGCGTACAGGCGGGTCGCGCCGCCCGCCGGGCGGACGAAGGAGCCCGGCGCAGGGCCTGAATGTCCCGTCGAAACTCCGGTGAGGATTGCGGCGGGGGCGGCGTCCACGATCGACACGCTCGGCCGCCTCGTGGCGCAGACGACAGGCGTCGCGTGGGTGGTGCGATTCGCGCCGCCTGGCAGAAGCCTGCGGCTGCAGATTGGCTACGTCTGCGCGAGCGGGGCCTGGTCGGCCCTCAGCGTTCCCGGCTGGTAGGCAGGAACTTCAGTTCCGGCGTCCGGAAACCGCCGGTGCACTAGAAGCGCACGCGGACGCGCATGGCGGGAGCGCCGTCGAAGAGCGCGTCGATGCCGGCGCCTGCCGCCGCACCGCCCGCGCCTGCGATGGCCGCGTAGAGCAGTGCGGGGCCCGCGCAATTCGCTTCGCCGCCGGTGTCGTCGAGCGCTTTGCAGAGCGTGTAGACGAAGATGCCCATCCCCGTGCCCGCGATGGCGCCGCCGATGATGGCGCCGTTCTTGAGGGAATCGCCGCCTGGCTGCGCGAAGCGCGAGCGCGGGGCCGCCTCGAGGGCCGGGGCCTGCGCCAGCCGCATGGCCTGCGTGAGCAACGCCGGGCGCGTGGTAATGCCGCGCGCCGTCTGTGTCAGCAGCGCTTGCCGCGCGTCGGGCGCAGAATCGGCGGGACGTGCAGCCGGTGACATCAGTGCGGTCGAAAGCGTGAGCGCGAGAATTGCCGTCATACCGGGAAATGCGTTCTTTCCGTCGAAACAGGCTCAGTGCGTCGCCTTTGACCCGGCGGCGGCTCTGAAAGTACCATTACCCGTTCGCCACCCGCACAATGACCCAGGCCGGCACCCTCAAGAAAACTCCGCTGCACGCCACGCATCACGCCATGGGCGCGCGCGTCATCCCGTTCGCCGGCTGGGACATGCCCGTCGAATACTCCGGCATCGTCAACGAACACATGGCGGTGCGCGAGCACGCCGGATTGTTCGATGTCAGCCATATGGGCGAGATCGAGATTGCGGGCAAGAACGCGTTCGATGCCGTGCAGCACATCACCTGCAATGACGCCGCCAAGCTCTCCATCGGTCAGATTCAATATTCGGCGCTGACGACTCCCGACGGCGGCTTCGTTGACGATGTGCTGACGTACAAGCTGACGGACGAGCATTACATGCTCGTGGTCAACGCGGGGAACATCACGAAGGATTTCGCCTGGACCGTCGAAAATATCAAGGCGCTGGGCGACGCGGTGGCCGTCAACAACAGCTCGCGCTATGCGCTGATGGCGATTCAGGGCCCGAAGGCCGAGGCCACGCTGCAGACGCTGACGGGCGTCGATCTGAGCGCGATCAAGTACTACTGGTTCGCCACGGGCGAAGTGGCGAGCGTGCGCGCGACGATTTCGCGCACCGGATATACCGGCGAAGACGGCTTCGAGGTCTTCGTGCCGCCGGCCGACGCCGATCGTGTCTGGCGCGCGATTCTGGATGCGGGCAAAGAGGTCGACGTGATTCCCGCGGGGCTCGGCGCGCGCGATACGCTGCGCCTCGAGGCGGCCATGCGGTTGTACGGCAACGACATGGACGAGCACACCACAGTGATGGAGGCCGATCTCGGCTGGATCGTCGGCTGGAAGAAGCCCGACTTCATCGGCGCCGACGTGATCAAGCGGCAGAAGGCGGAAGGCGTCACGCGCAAGCTGGTGGGATTCGAGATGCTCGACCGCGCGATCGGCCGGCACGGCTACGACGCGTACGTCAACGGCGAGAAGGCCGGCAAGGTCACCAGCGGAACGCAGACGCCGTACCTCAAGAAGGCGATCGGTCTGGCGATGCTGCCGATCGACGCGACCGCGAACGGCACGGAGTTCGAAATCGACTGCCGGGGCCGGAGGGCAAAGGCGAAAGTGGTGCCGACGCCGTTTTACAAACGGGAGAAGCAATAGCGGCGACCGCAACGGCGCGAGCCGCTCATGCCTGAGGCCTATGGCCTATGGCCTGGGGCCTTGGAGTTGTCATGTATCCATCCGATCTGAAATACACGAACGAGCATGAGTGGGTGCGGCTCGAGGACGGCAGCGCCACGGTGGGCATTACCGACTATGCCCAGAAGCAGCTGGGCGATGTCGTCTTCGTCGAGCTGCCGGCTGTCGGCACGGCCGTGAAGCAGGGCGAAGTGTTCGGAACGATCGAGTCCGTGAAGGCTGTCTCGGAGCTGTACGCGCCGCTGACCGGCGAAGTCTCGGAAGTGAACGGCGATTTGACGAACCATCCCGAGGCCGTCAATTCGAAGCCGCACGAGACATGGATGATAAAAATCAAGCTGTCGGACGAGGGCGAAACCGCGTCGCTGCTTGACGCCGACGCCTATAACAAGTTGGTTGGATGAGAGATTAGCCGGGTGGCCATTGTGCCGCCCGGCTCTGGCCTAAGGCCTATGGCCTATGGCCTGGAGCCCGTTGTTGTTGTTTGAATCCCCCGATAAGTTTGTCTTCCGACACATTGGACCGCGCCCTTCGGATCTCGAGCCGATGCTCGAGGCCGTGGGCGCCGCGTCGCTCGACGCCCTGATCGACGAAGCCATTCCGGCCGACATCCGCCTGACCGGGCCGCTCGATCTGCCCGAGGCCGAGAGCGAGCATGAATACCTGACGCACCTGCGCGCCACCGGCGCGCGCAACAAGGTCTTCCGGTCGTACATCGGCCTTGGCTATCACGACACCATCACACCCTCCGTCATTCTCCGCAACGTCGTCGAGAATCCGGGATGGTACACGCCCTACACGCCCTACCAGGCTGAAATCGCGCAGGGGCGCCTCGAATCGCTGCTCAATTTCCAGACGATGGTGGCTGACCTGACGGGGATGGATGTGGCGAACGCCTCGCTGCTCGACGAGCCGACGGCGGCTGCCGAGGCGATGACGCTGCTGCACCGGTCCCGGGAAGCGAAATCGAAGAAGGACGCCCGAGTCTTTGCCGTGTCTGACCGCGTCTTCCCGCACACGCTCGACGTGCTGCGTTCGCGCGCCGAGCCGCTCGGGCTCGAGCTGCGGATCGGAGACATCGAAAGCATCGAGCTTGGTGACGATGTCTATGGGATGTATCTGCAGTCACCCGACGACCATGGCGAAGTGCGCGATCTGACCGGCCTGATCGATCGCGCGCATGCGGCCGGCGTGCTCGTGGCCGTCGGCACGGATCTGCTCGCATGCGCCGTGTGCACGCCGCCTGGCGAGATGGGCGCCGACGTGGTGATTGGCAACTCGCAGCGGCTCGGCGTGCCGCTCGGGTATGGCGGTCCGCATGCGGCGTTCTTCGCGACGCGCAACGATTTCGTGCGCCAGGCGCCGGGCCGGTTGATCGGCGTGTCGCAGGATTCGGCGGCGCAGAAGGCCTTCCGCATGGCGCTGGCCACGCGCGAGCAGCACATCCGCCGCGAGAAGGCGACGTCGAATATCTGCACGGCGCAGGCGCTGCTCGCGAACGTGGCCGCGATGTACGGCGTGTTTCATGGTCCCGGCGGCCTTCAGCGCATCGCGCAACGCGTGCATGACGTGGCGCGCGTCGTGGCGGGCGAGCTCGCCGCGCTCGGCTTCAAACAGACGAACACCGCCTATTTCGACACGATCCGGGTTGACACCGGCGGCGCGACGGCGTGGGAAGCCATCCGCGCGGCGGCGCTCGCGCGCGGCATCAACTTCCGCTACCCCGCGCCAGGCATCATCGCGCTTTCGATCAACGAAACGGTGAGCAGGGAAGACGCGCTCGACATCGTCGGGGTCTTCGCGGAAGGGGTGGGCAAGACGCCCATTCCGGGCCTGCCGCCGAATGACGGCCGTACGCTGCCGCAGGTGCTCGGCGCGCTGACGCGCAACAGCGCGTTCATGACGCATCCGGTGTTCAACTCGCATCATTCCGAGACCGAGATGATGCGCTACATCCGGTCGCTCGAGCGCAAGGACATCGGTCTCGACACGTCGATGATTCCGCTCGGCTCGTGCACGATGAAGCTGAACGCGGCAAGCGAAATGCTGCCGATTACGTGGCCCGAATTCTCGAAGCTGCATCCGTTCATTCCGGCCGACCAGGCGGCGGGCTACCGGCAGATCATCGCGGAGCTCGAGCGATACCTATGCGCCATCACCGGCTTCGCGGCGGCATCGCTGCAGCCGAACTCCGGAGCGCAGGGTGAATTCGCGGGGCTGATGGTGATTCAGGCGTGGCATCGCGGCCGCGGCGAGACGCATCGCCACGTCGTGCTGATTCCCTCGTCGGCCCACGGCACCAACCCGGCAAGCGCGGCGATGGCCGGCATGCGCGTTGTCATCGTGGCGACCGACAAACACGGCAACATCGACCTCGACGATTTGAAGAACAAGGCCGCGGCGCACGCTGGCGATCTGTCGTGCCTGATGGTGACGTACCCGTCGACGCACGGCGTGTTCGAGGATGCCATTCGCGAGATCTGCCGCACGGTCCACGAGCACGGCGGCCAGGTCTATATGGACGGCGCGAACATGAATGCGCAGGTGGGTCTGACAAGTCCGGCCGCGATTGGCGCCGACGTGTGCCACATCAACCTGCACAAGACCTTCAGCATTCCGCATGGCGGCGGCGGCCCGGGCATGGGGCCGATTGCGGTGGCCGCGCATCTCGCGCCGTACCTGCCGTCGCATCCGATCGTGCACGTCGGCGGCGAGAAGGGCATTCCGGCCGTGTCGGGCGCGCCGTTCGGGAGCGCAAGCATCCTGCTGATCTCGTACGGCTACATCCGTATGCTCGGCCGCGACGGCGTCACCGAGGCGACGAAGTGGGCGATCCTCAACGCCAACTATCTCAAAGCGAGGCTCGAGAAGCACTATCCGGTGCTCTATGCGCGCAAGAACGGACGCGTCGCGCACGAGATGATCTTCGATCTGCGCGCGTTCAAGGCGCACGGCGTGGAGGAAGGCGACGTCGCGAAGCGGCTCATGGACTACGGGTTCCATGCGCCGACGGTGTCGTTCCCGGTGCCGGGCACGCTGATGGTCGAGCCGACCGAAAGCGAGCCGCGCCAGGAGCTCGATCGCTTCGCCGATGCGCTGATTGCGATCCGGCAGGAGATTCAGGACGTCATCGACGGCAAGGCCGACCGGAAAGACAACCTTCTGAAGAACGCCCCGCACACGGCTGCGCACGTGACGGCGACGGAATGGACGCATCCCTACACACGCGAGCAGGCCGCCTATCCGCTGCCGTACCTCAAATCGCACGGCAAATTCTGGCCGGCCGTCGGGCGCATCGACAATCCGTATGGGGACAGGAATCTGATCTGCTCGTGTGAATAAATGGGGACGGGTCTTAATTATTCAGTTTGTACGCAGTTTCCACAGACTTCTGAATAATTAAGACCCGTCCCCCATTTATTCGTAATGCAGCGCGTGCACCGGATCGAGCTTCGCGGCGCGCATGGCGGGGTAGAGGCCGAAGACGATGCCGACTGTCACTGACACCGCGCAGGAGAGGATCACCGAGATCGGGCTGATGATCGTCGACCAGCCAGCGGCGTAGGCGACGAACTGCGACAGCAGGATGCCCACCACGACGCCCGCCAGCCCGCCCGTCATCGTGATCAGCGTCGTCTCGACGAGAAACTGGCGGATGATGTCGCGGCGCGTGGCGCCGATCGCGCGGCGCACGCCGATCTCCTTCGTGCGCTCCATGACACTCGCCAGCATGATGTTCATGATGCCGATGCCGCCCACCAGCAGCGAGATCGCGGCGATCGACACCATGACGATCTCGAACAGGCGCCGCGTGCGCTGCTGCTCGGCGAGCAGCTCGGCGGGCACGATGACGCTGAAATCGCCGGCGCCGCGGTGCGAGGCGTCGAGCAGGCCGCGGATGATCGCGCCCGATCCGCTGACGTCGGCCTTCTGCGACAGGCCGAGATAGATGCCGTCGATCTCGTCGCGCTGGCGGCTCTGGGACTCTTCCAGCCGCAGCATCGCGGCCATCAGCGGCACATAGACCAGATTGTTGCGGTCGATGGCCGGCACGCCTTCGACCTCCTGCCGCGCGGCCATCTGCGGGCCGGCCACGCCGATGATCTGGAACCACTGATCGTTGATCTTCACGTGCTTGTCGACGGGGTTGTCGGCGCCGAACAGCGACGCCGCGGCGGCCTGGCCGAGCACGGCCACGGGCGCCGCGTGGGTGTTCTCCGCGTCTGTGAAGAAGCGGCCCGAGACGGTGCGCAGGTTGGCGATCGCCTGATACGACGGCTCCACGCCGAACACCGCCGGCGGCTCGGCCTGCGGCCTCGGCAGCACCTGCGAGGGCACGACGCGCTTGCGGGCCGACGAGAGGTCGACCTCCTTCACGGTCGCGAGGATGCCGCGGTAATCCTCGAACGACAGGCCCGCCGAAATCTGCCGGACGCGCTGCAGCGTCTGCGTGTCGGGCGCCTCGCGCGCTTCGACGATGACGTTGCGCACGCCGAGCTGCTCGATGAACGCGATGACTTCCTGCTGCGCGCCCGCGCCAATCGACAGCATCGCGATGACCGCGGCCACGCCGAAAATCATCCCGAGCATCGTCAGGGCCGAGCGCAGCTTGTGCGCGCGCAGGTTGTCGAAGCCCTGCTGAAGCTCGGGGCCGAGATCGAGCGGCCGGCGCCGCTGCGGCGCGGCCGCGGTCGGCTCGGGGATGCTCACCGATCGCCTCCGCGTCCGCCGCGCCCCCCTCCGCCGCCACCGCCGCGCCCACCCGGCGCTCCTATCGTGCCGCTGTCGGGCATCGGATTGGTGGCCGAGGTCTGGGTCGCGCTGCGATCCGGATTGACGAGCGACACTTCAGTGCCCTCGGGAATCCCTTCGACGGCCGTGTGCGTTTCGGTGCGGTACGCGATCGTCACCGGCACCGGCTCGAAAAAGTCGCCGCGCCGCACATAGACGATCGGCTTGCCGTCCTTCTCGAAAATCGCCGTGCGCGGCAGGTAGAGGGCCTCGGGAATCGTTTCGCCCTTCAGCACGAGGCGCGTCGACGTGCCCGGCCTGAGGCGTGGATCGATGCGATCGAGGCGCAGCGACGAGTCGAACTGCCGGCCGGGACCCGGCGTTTGCGATCGCGTCGCGAGGTTTGCGACGCTCACGACCTCGGCGCCGATTTCGAGCCCGGGAATCGAGTCGAACGTCACCGTCGCCCGCTGGCCGGCCATGACGTTGTCGCGCTGATGCTCGTCGATGCGCGTGCGCACCTCGAGGGCCGAAATGTCGTAGACGTCGAGGATGGGCCGGCCGGCATTGATCGTGTCGCCGGCCTTGTAGTCAGGCAGCGTCATTCCGCTGAACATGATCCCGCCGCTCGCATCGCGGTTCTGTCGCACGACGACGAGGCCGGGCACCTCGGCCCTGACGGTCAGGCTCTCGATGTTCTGGCGCGCGCGCTCGGCGTCCGTCCGCTCCTTCTTGTAGCGCTCCTGCTGGACGGCCAGCTGCGCGGCGCTCGTCAGGGCGCGCGAGTCGAAGTCGCGCTCGAGCTGCGCCAGGCTCCGCTTCGCCTCCTCGAGCGTCAGCTCCTGTTTCTTGCGGAGGTTCTGCGCGACCAGTTCGGCGTCGCCACGGATGTCGAGCTCGGCGCGCCTGACGTTGAAGCGGGCTGTCAGCAGCGCGACCTTGGCCTCGGCCTCCTGAACGGCGGAGTTGGCCTTGAGTCGGACCATCTCCTGCTCGGCCTCCTGCAGCTGCGACTCGGCCTGCTGCAGGCTGTACAGCTGATCGACCGGATCGAACTCCACGATGACGTCGCCGGGTTCGACCCGCGCGCCGCTCGGCGCAATGCTCAGCACGCGCAGCTGGCCGCCAACCGCCGGGGCCGAGATCGGCACCGTGCGCGACGCGCGCAGCTCGCCGATGGCGTTGACGTTGAGCGAGAGCGGGCCGCGTACGGCGCGTGTCGTCGGCAGCGAGCTCTCGGCCCCCGCAATCGACGAGGCCGTCGAGATGCCCGCAGCGGCAGACGCACCGCCCACGGCCGCAATAGAGACGATCCAGATCAGCGTTCGCCGCGTCATCGGGCGCCTCGCTGCGGTACGTCGGTGGGATCGACCAGCGCGAGAGTGTCGCCGGACGCGACGCCCGACTTGACGGCAACGTACTCGCGCCCGCGCCGCAGCACTTCGACGACGACCGGCTCGAAGGCGCGGCCGTCGAGGCGGTACACGGTCGCCTGTCCGTTGACCGTAAAGATGGCGCCCGCCGGCACCAGCGTCGCGTTCTCGATGCGGCCGACCTCGATCCGCGCCGTCGCGCTCTGGCCCGGCCGCAGCCGGCGATCCATCTTGTCGACCGTGATCTTCATGTCGAAGTTGCGTCCCGGCGGAAAGCCGGTGGAGAAATCCGGACGCGCGAGCAGCGAGATGCTCGTGAGGCTCGCCTCGAGGTTGCTGCCGGGGATGGCGTCGACGCGAATCGTGGCCCGCTGTCCGGCCTGCACGCGGCCGCGATCCGACTCTTCGACGCGCGACAGCAGATGCACCGACGACAGGTCGGGCAGCTCGATGAGCTGCGCGTCCGACCACGCCTGATCGCCCGGGCGGAATTCCTGGCGCGGCTGCATCGGGTTCGAGTTGCGCAGGTTGAGCATGATGCTGGCGACGCCGTCGGCCGGCGCGCGCAGCACGAGATGGTCGAGCGCGACCCGGCGGCGGTCGATTTCGAGCTGTTCGCGCGCGACGCGACGCTCGGCGCGCGCGATGTTCTCGGCCGCCGCCTTGCCGTCGGCCGCGACCCGGGCCTGCATCTCGATGAGCCGCTGTTCGGCGTCGGCCAGCCCCAGCTTCGAGACCTCGACGTCGAGCCGCGGAATGAATTCCTGCCCGCTGAGATCCAGCTTGGCGCGGCGCACGTTGTAGTCGGCTCTGAGCAGCTCCGTGGCGTTGCGCTCGCGCGTGATGCGCGCCTGGGCGCGCTCCTGATCCACCTGCGCCTGAAGCTGTTTCAGCGTCGTCATGCGCGCCAGCATCTCGGCGCGCGGAGCAGCGGCGTCGAACTCGACGAGCACGTCGCCCTTCTTCACGCTCGTCCCGTCGCGCACGATGCGCACGATCTGCAGCTGCCCGGCATCGTCGGGCGCGGTGACGACGACCGATTTGAAGGGCCGGATCTCACCGCGGATTTCGACGATGTCGATGAACGGGCCGGTCACGACGTCACCAGTGGGGACGTCGGGCACGCCGTTGCGCGACGCCGCGGCGATCGCTGTCAGCGCCAGGATGACCGCGGTGCAGCCCGCGGCGGTGAGCGTGCGCCGGCTCATCATCATCGGACCGTCCCCGGCAGAAGCTCGACCGACGCGGTGAGGTCGGGCAGCAGGTTGGGATGCGATCCGCGCACCGAGACGACGCAGGTGAACGTCCGCACGCGGGGATTGCGCTGGCTGGGCGTGGCGAGCGGCGCGATCTGTTCGACGACGCCGTCGAATGCGAGGCCGGGATAGGCGTCGAGACCGATGCTGGCCGGCTGGCCGACCGACACGCGCGTGATGTCCGCCTGGTTGATCTGCGCCCGCACGCGCATGCGGTTGGGATCGATCACGTCGAGGACCGCCTGGCCCGGGCGCACCTGATCGCCTTCCTGATATTCGGTCATCGTGCCGGCGCGAAAGGTCGTCTTGAGCACGACGAGCCCGTCGAACGGCGCACGGATCGTCATCAGATCGGCGTTGCCCTCGGCATGTTCGAGCGCCTGCCGCGCGCGATCGCGCCGGATTTCGAGGATGCGCATGTCGGCCAGGGCCGCGGTGCGCTTGAGGCCGTACGTCTCGCGCAGCTGTTTCAGCCGCGCTTCGGCCTGTTCGAGCGCGAGGCTGTTCTTCTCGGCCTCGACTTTCGGGATCAACTCGTTCTTGGTGACTTCCAGCTTGGCGCGCGCGACGTCGTTTTCGGCGACGGTAATGGCCGTGTCGTCCTGCGAGCGGCTGACGGCCTGAGTGGCGATCGTGCGCCCGATCTGTCCCTCGAGGTCGCTCAGCGACACGCGCTGTTCGAAAGCCTGCCGCACCTGGTCTTGCGGGTCGATTTCGATCAGCACCTGATCCTTGCCGACGCGGGTACCGCCGGGAACCAGGCTCATGAGCACCATGTCGCCGCCGCCTCGTCCGCCGTGCAAGCGGGGCATCACGATGGCCGCGGCCTGTTCGGCCTCGACGATGCCGGTCAGGCGCACGGGCGCGGCGTGTGGCAGCTCGCTTCGAACCACCGGCTGGGCGGGCGCGGGTTCGCGCGGCGGCGCCTGCGCCTGGCCGCCGATGTCGGCGGCGAGCGGCACGGCGATGGCGGCGGCGAGCAACAGGACAGAGACGTATCGAAACATGGAAAAACGATGAGGTCAGGGCGTGCCGGAACGGGCCCGGCCGCTGTGGTTGTCGACTCCAGTTATTACGACAGACAGAGTGTAGCCGCTACAATGGCGGCCGTGACGGCTGAAACCGCGTCGTTCGGATCCGGACACTCCGGAGGAGTCCGCCTTTCCGAAGTGCTTTCGGGCCTCTCGTATGCGCTCGACCTCACCGAGGGGCATCCGCGCGGTCATTCCGCGCGCACCTGCCTGATCGGCATGCGCATCGCGCGCGAGCTGGGCCTGCCGGCCGATCGCCAGTCTGATTTGTTCTATGCGCTGCTGTTGAAAGACGCCGGCTGCTCGAGCAACGCCGCGCGCGTCTCGCAGCTGTTCGGCGGCAGCGACCAGGAGGCCAAGCGCGACATCTGGATGCGCGACTGGCGCAAGTGGCGCGAGCAGATCGCGTACGGCCTCGCGGCAACGGCGCATGAGCCTTCGACGATCGGAAGGGTCCGGCGGTTGTTCACCCTGGCCTGGGAAGGGCCGGGCGCGCGGCGCGAGCTCTTTCAGCTGCGGTGCGATCGCGGCGCCGAGATCGCGCGCACGCTCGGATTCCCGGAGCGCACGTGGCGGGCGGTGCGCAGCATGGACGAGCACTGGGACGGCGGCGGCTATCCGGATGGATCGTCGCGCGATCGCATCCCGCTCGAAGCACGCATCGTCAATCTCGCGCAGGTCATCGAGATCTTCTGGAACGAGCGGGGCAGGGACGCGGCACTGGAAGTCGTCGGTGCGCGCAGCGGGCGCTGGTTCGACCCGGAGCTGGTGCGCGTGGCCGCCCACATCGCGAAGGATCCCGCGCTGGCCGAGGCGCTGCAGGATCTCGACCTGCCGGCCGCGGTGAGCGCCGCGGAGCCGGAAGAGCGTGTCCTTCCGGTCGACGAGGACCGTCTCGACTGGATTGCGAGTGCCTTCGCGCTCGTCGTCGACGCGAAGTCGACCTTTACCTTCCAGCATTCCGCGCGTGTGGCCGGCATTGCCGTGTTCATCGCGGAGCAGCTCGGACTGCCGGCGGCCAACCGCGTGCGCTTGCGGCGCGCCGGCCTGCTGCACGACATCGGGAAGCTGGGCGTGCCGAACAGGATTCTCGACAAGCCAGGGAAACTCGACCCGACGGAGTGGGCGGTCATCCAGCGGCATCCGTACTGGAGCGAGCAGATTCTCGAGCGTGTGCCGGTGTTCCGCGAATTCGCGCGCGATGCGGGGGCGCATCACGAGCGGCTCGACGGCAAGGGCTATCACCGCGGCGTGAAAGCCGCGCAGCTGACGACCGACGCGCGCATCCTCGCCGTCGCGGATCGCATCGACGCGCTCTCGGCCGACCGCCCCTATCGCGGCCGGCTCGACGCCGTGACAGTGCGCCGGCTCGTCGACGAGGATTGCGGGCCCGGGCTGTGCGCGGTCATCGTCGAAGCCGCGCTGCCGGCGCTGCAGATGCCGATCGATGGGTTTGCGGGGTATGGGACTGCGGCGGCGAAAGCTTCACAGGCGGTCGCAGGCAGGCACGCATGACGCCACGGAACCACGCGCTCCTTTCTGCCGGCACAGTGATCCTGAGTCTCGCGCCTCGCGATCGAAGTGAATCTCGCGATCGTGACCCTATTCATCTGGATCGGCTTCGCCACGTCCGCCGTTCGCGGAGGCTTTCGCCGCGCGGTCCACGGATTGACGTCTGCCCCTGCTTGCCAAGGCCTCCTCGCGTAGCTACAATGTAATTACAATGGCAACCCGCGCCCGCATCGTCCGCATCGGCAATTCGCAGGGCATCCGTGTGCCGCGGTCTCTGCTGGAACAGGCGCACTTGCGTGAGGAGGTCGAACTCTACGCCACGCCAGGCAAGCTCATTGTGCGGCCAGTGCGCGATGTGCGGGCCGGATGGGCAGAGGCCGCGAAGGCGGCCGCGGAGGGAGAGGACGTTGGGCTTCTTGACCCCGCGACGCCCACACGCTTCGACGAGGAAGAGTGGGAGTGGTAGGCCGCCGACTCCCATCGCGCGGCGATGTCTACCTTGTCGCCCTTGATCCCACGCATGGTCACGAGATCCGAAAGACGCGCCCGTGTCTTGTCGTTTCGCCGGATGACATGAATCAGTACCTGCGCACCGTCATCGTGGCGCCGATGACGACCGGCGGCTACAAGGCCCCCTGGCGAGTGCCATGCCGTTTCAAGCGCAAGGATGGGTTCGTCGCCGTGGATCAGATCCGGACAATCGACACGACACGGCTGCTGAAACGGATCGGCACGCTGGATTCCGGCGCGGCTGCCGCGGCACTTTCGCGGCTGCAGGAAATGTTCGCGCCCTAGGTCACCGGCCGCTCAGCGCCGCGTCTTCTTCCGGAACGTCTCGAGTAGCGTCTTCGTGACAGGGCCCGGCTTGCCATCACCGAACGGGCGTCCGTCCACTTTCACCACGGGCGTAACCTCACGCGTCGTCCCGGTGATGAACGCCTCGTCGGCCGCCCAGAGGTCTGCGGTCGTCAGCGACCGTTCCTCCGCGGGCACGCCTGCGTCACGCGCAACTTCGAACACGAACTCACGCGTGATGCCTGGCAGCAGGCCCGCCGAGATCGGCGGCGTGAACGCGCGGCCGTCCTTCACGAGAAAGAAGTTCGACTGCGAGCATTCCGCGATCTCGTCCTGCTGATTGAGCATCAGCGCTTCCTCGGCGCCCTGACGCAGCGCTTCCTGCATCGCCAGCGCGTTGTTCAGCAGATTGTTTGACTTGATGCGCGGGTTGAGCGCGCTCGGATGATTCCGCCGCACGCTGACGAGCGCCAGCGCGATGCCGCTGGTGAAATGCGCCTCGGGCGGCTCGGGAAAGGGCTTGACGATGATGACGGTTGAGGGCGTGGGCGTGGCCGCGAGGTTGTACGTCAGCTCGCCGACGCCGCGCGTGATCAGGATGCGGATGTAGGCTTCCTTCAGCCCCGGCTCGGCGGCCATCGTGTCGCGAATCTTCCGCAGCATCTCGTCGTCGGTGCCGGGCACGTCGAGATGAATCATGCCGCCCGAGCGCCGCAGCCGCTTCATGTGCGCGTCGAACAGAAACGGCTCGCCGCCGTAGGTGCGCAGCGTCTCGTAAACGCCCTCGCCGTAAAGAAAACCGTGGTCGAAAACAGGAATGACCGCGTCGGCCGCGTTCGTGATGCGGCCGTTCACATAGACAACTGGCACGGGGCGGATCTTATCAGGCCCTAGGCCTTAGGCCTTAGGCCATAGGGAAGAGCGGAACGCGACAACGCGCGTTCCGCTAAAAGAGAAGCCGGGCGAGCATTGTCTCGCCCGGCTCGGCCCTAGGGCCTAGAGCCTATGGCCTATGGCCCAACCCCGTGGCCTGCCATAATCCAGTTAGATGCGAGTCCTCACCTCTCAGCAGATGCGGGAAGCCGATCGGCGTACGATCAACGACATCGGCATACCCGGCATCGTGTTGATGGAAAACGCGGGCCGGCAAATCGTGTCGGCGATGGAGGCGCACATCGACGGCCTGCGCGGCGGGTCGGTCGCCGTGCTGGCCGGCCGCGGCAACAACGGCGGCGACGGCTTCGTCGTGGCCCGCACTCTCGCGCAGCGCAACATCGAGCCCACGGTGTTTCTCTTCGGACGTGTGTCCGAGGTCACCGGCGACGCGCGCACCAATCTGAACGTTCTCGGACAGCTGGGCATCTCGGTCGTCGAGATCGCCGACGCGCAGGCGTGGGAGCTGCATAGCGGGGAAGCGCTCGGCGCCGACGTGATTGTCGACGCCATCTTCGGCACCGGCCTGCGCGATCCGCTGAGCGGCTTGCTCGAGACGGTTGCCGGCGACGTCAACGCGTCAGGCAAGCCGGTCGTGGCGGTGGATCTGCCGTCCGGTCTCAGTGCCGATTCCCCCGAGCCGCCAGGGCCGTTCATCGAAGCGACAATGACCGTGGCGCTCGCCGCGCCGAAGCTGCCTCTGGTACTGCCCCCGGCTGAATCGGGCGCCGGAGATCTCGTCATCGCCGACATCGGCATCCCGCACGACGTCATCGATAATCTCGAAGGCCCGCGCCTCGCGCTGCTCACGCGCGAAGACATGCGCGGCCTGCTCGAGCCGCGCGCGCAGGATTCACACAAAGGCGACTACGGCCGCGTATTGATCGTGGCCGGATCGCTCGGCAGGACAGGCGCGGCATTTCTCGCCGGCATGGGCGCGCTGCGCTCGGGCGCCGGGCTCGTCACGATTGCCACGCCGCGCAGCTTGGTGCCGATTCTGGCCGCGATGGCCCCCGAGTTCATGACGCTGCCGCTCGATGAGACGCCTGCCGGCACGATCGACTTTTCGGCCATAGACGATGTGCTCGCGTTTCCGGCGGATGTGATTGCGGCCGGTCCCGGGCTCGGCACCGATCCGGGCACGACGGCCTTCGTGCACGCGCTCGTCGAGCGCTCCGCGACGACGCTCGTGCTCGACGCCGACGCGCTCAATGCCTTCGCGGACGATCCGGATCGGCTGGCGGGGAAGGAAGGCGTCGACATCATCGTGACGCCGCATCCGGGCGAGATGGCGCGCCTGATCGGCATGTCGACTGACGACGTGCAGAGGAGCCGGCTGGAGCTGGCACGAGACTTCGCCGCCAATCACCGCGTAACGGTCATTCTCAAGGGCCACCGCACGATCATCGCGACGCCGGACGGATCGGCCTTCATCAATCTCACCGGCAATCCGGGGATGGCGACGGCGGGCACCGGTGACGTGCTCACGGGCGTGGTGGCCGCCTGGGCCGCGCAGCTGCTCGATGCGGAGGCAGCCGCGCAACTGGCCGTGTACCTGCACGGTCTGGCCGGCGATCTCGCCGAAGCGGACGACAGCGACGTCTCGCTCGTGGCGAGCGACGTCATCGCGCGGCTCGGCGATGCGATGGCCGAGCTCACCGCGCGCAAGCGGCGGCAGACCTAGGCCCCGTGCTCGAAACGCATCGGACCAAATCAGAGGAGGAGACCGGGGGCGTCGGGCGCGCGTATGCCGCGCGTCTGCAGCCGGGCGACGTCGTGCTCGTGGAAGGACCGCTCGGCGCGGGCAAGACCGCGTTCGTGCGCGGACTTGCCGCCGGTCTCGGCGCCGCGCCGGAAGCCGTGTCGAGTCCGACCTTCACGTTGATTCAGGAATATGACGGCGGCCGGCTCCGCCTCTTCCATGCCGATTTGTATCGCCTTACTGCCGCTGAAGCCGACGATCTCGGCTTGTCCGAGACCGGCGACGCCGGCGTGCTCGCGGTGGAGTGGCCCGATCGCTGGGCGCGGCCGCCCGCGGGATCGATGCGCGTCACGATTGAGCGCGGCGACGGCGACGACCGCACCATCACGATTTCAGCGTAGCGGCCACAGACCAGATTAAAACCGGCGCCGTTCCTCGATCTTGAGATGAATTTCGACATGGTCGACGCCGTTGCGTTTCGAGACAGGACGCACGCCGCCGAACATGCCAGCGGCCTTCGAGAGCTCGCGCTGGCGCGCGTCGACCTTTGGATCGTCGGCAAATTCGATGGCGGTCGTCGAGCGGCGCGGCAGCGACGGTGCCTCGAGGTACATGTGCACGTGCTGTGCGACCGTGGCGTTCGGATATGACGCCGGCCGAATGGTGCGGAACTCGAAGCGGCCTTCCGCATCGGTGATGGCCCAGCCCTTGAGGCGCCACGAGTGAGGCCCGGCCGAGGGCACGTCATAAAGACCGTTGCGATCGGTGTGATACGCGAATACCGTCACACCGGGTGCGGGCGTTCGGCCATCCCTCTGGAAGAGACGTCCATCGATCACGAGCGGCGTGCCGGGCTCATTCTCGGGCGCGATACGCGCCACTGAAGTGAGGCGCGAGGGCTTCGAGGCCTGCGCGCGTTCCCAGGCGCGCGCCCATTCGAGATCCTGCGCAGGCGCGGGCGCACAGGCGGCGACGGCAACGAGCAGGAGTGCGGTCTTCATAACGTGTGCTCCATAGTGACAGCGCGCAGGTGAATCCTGACAGTACGGCCGATCAGGCGCCCCATGACGCTGCCTCCGGTAATGCCGAAATCGTAGCGGTCTACGTTGAAGTCCGTCTCGAAGACGGGAGCAGTCGCCGGCCGGCTGTGACGGACGACAACGGTCTGCTGACGAGTCACCCCGCGCATCGACAGCCGTCCCTGCACGTCCAGGCGGTTGGCGTCGAGCGCGCGCACGCTCGTGCTTTCGAAGATCAACTCAGGATGCCGTGCCGCGTCGAAGTACTCGACACTCTGAAGGGTCCTGTCGCGATTGGTGGCGTCAGTCACCACCGAGGCGACTTTGATATGCCAGCGGATGTACCCGGCCTGCGGCGCGGAGGCAAGCCACCTGATCTCGCCCCATGATTCGCGGAACGTGCCGGCGACATCCTCGAAGCCCAGTTTCGTGACCGTGAACTGCGCGACGCTTCGGGCGGGATCGATTCTGTAGACAGGCGGCGCCTCCCGCGCCTCGATGCCTGGCGCGAGCGGATGAGCGAGCGCGGCAGCAGCGATGACAACGGCAAGCAGCGTGATGCGCATGAACAGCTCCTTGATTGAAGGACGCTGTTCGACACCGCAGTGTTAGCGCGTGGTCAACCAGAAGGGAAGCGCGTCGCGCCAGTTGAGCCACCACTTGCTCTTCGGCGGCGGCAGCGGCAAAGAATTGGACCAGGTCCACAGCGCGCTGCGGTCGCCCCTGAGGATGCGACCGATCGTGACGTCACCCGGCGGCGCCGACAGCTCGGATGCGCGCGCCAGCAGTGCGGGCGCCAACGCAGGATTGCGATCGGCAAGAACCAAAAGCGTATAGACGTCACGCACGCGGGCGAGGCGCAGGGTCACGTCGATGGCGCCCGTGTCGCCGCCATCCGTCTCCACCCGCCGCACCGCTTCGCGGAATCCTGCCGCCGCATCGTCGAACACGGCCGTGCCCGGAGGAAGATCCGCGGTCATCTCGCTCGAGGCGCCGGCCGGGATGAGGACTTCATCGACGTTGTTGGCGATCTGCACCCAGCCCGAAAGCACTCGCACGGCACTGGTGGTTCCCGAAACCGACAACACGAACTCACAACCCAGATCGATGACATCGCCTGCTGGCGTTTCCACCACGAGGCTGCCGGGAGGCGCCCAGACGCGGACGTGCATGTCACCGTCGAGCATGCGCACACGGTGACGCCTGCCGCGTGTGGCGCGCAGCTCGAGCGACGTGCCGCCACCGAGACGCATGGTGCCGATCCTTCCGATGTTCGCGATAGCTTGATCGGCCTGCGGGACGGTCACGCCGCGGCCGATTTCGAGCTTTGCGTCGAGCGACTGCGAACGCAGCGTCCACGCGCGGCCTTCCGGCCAGCTCCATCGCCATTGCCAGAGGCCCACGCTTGCGGCGATCAGGAGTGACGCGGCAATCGCCATGGCGACCAGGGGACGTCTCCAGCGCCGCCGCGGCGCGATCGGCACGACCACCAGGCGGGTCACGTCAAGCGGGTTCGCTGCCGGGTCAAAGCGCAGGCCAGCCAGGCGCCGCTCGAGCGCGACGACGTCGGGATCGGGCTCGGCGGCCGGATCCCAGAGATAGTCGGGAATGGTGCGATCTGCAGTCATGGCGTTGCTCCAAGCCGCTCGCGCAGCAGCTTGAATCCTCGGTGAAGATTGACGCGCACCGAATCGTGCGTGAGGCCGGTGGACTCGGCGATCTCCGGGCCGGACAGGCCGTCGACGAGCCGCAAGGCGAGCGTTTCGCGATACGCCTCGGGCAGATCCTGAATGGCCGCGATGGCCGATGCGGCTTCGGCTGACACATCAGGCCGATCCGCCGAAGCGAGTGTGTCCGTGAGCTCGTTCGAGGGGCGTGCCCGCCTGTGATGATCCATCGCGCGCCGTCTGGCCATCGTGCAGATCCAGCCTCCGAAGGCCGCCGGCTCGCGCAGCTCGGCCAGCCGCGGCCAGGCGTGCAGAAACACCTCCTGCACGAGATCGTCGGCATCCTGCGGCGGCACGCGCGCTGCGAGCACGCCATGCACAGCGCGCGAGAAGCGCTGGTACAGCTCGCCGAATGCGTCGCGATCGCCGCCGCGCGCGGCGATCACAAGCCGCGCGTGGCCGGCATCGGCGGGAGGATTCACGTCTGAAGGAAGGACGGGGCTGCGCCCCGAAGTGTTAACGCAGGGCCCTTCGGATTTGCTCCACGTGCCGGCGCGCGTGCTGCACGACGAACTCGCCCAACTGATACATCGACAGCGTGCCGAATGGAAACTTCACGATCTGCTGCGCCCGGTCTTCGGGCAGTGTGCGGAAGGTCTCGATGACAGCGCTGAAACCTTCGTCGAGTTTCTCGATCGCGGCGCCTTTGTTGATCTCGCTGGGTGGCTGCAGAGCCTCGAATGTCTGCACTTTATCGGGCACCCGCTTCAGGACGTCCTGTTCTTCGACGAAATCAGGCGGTGCCTCGTCCATGCGTTTCACTGTGGTATCAGCCAGGCGAAGGTTGGCGAGCCCGACGTGATATCCGATCTGCGCCGCGGTCCACCCGCCTTCGGCCGGCGCACGCGTTGCCGCCGCATCGTCAGCGGCTTTCCGCAGCGCGTCGGATTCCTTATGGACCTGGGTGAGGTCGGCCACAATCCCGGCAATTCTTTCAGCGTGTGTCGACATACCAACAACCAGCAACCTATTCAACCCGATAGTTCGGCGCCTCTTTTGTGATGATGACGTCGTGCACGTGTCCTTCGCTGGCCCCGGTCCTCGATGCGCAGGTTGATCTCCACGTGGTCCACGCCGTCGCGCCGAACGACCGGCCGCACGCCGCCGAACATGCCGGCTCGCTTCGACTCCTCTCGTGTCCGTTCGGTCATCAGCGGGTCGTCGGCGAACTCGAGCGCCGCCGGCGATTGCCGCGGCACGGACGGCCCTTCGATGCTGAAGTGCACGTGCTGGGGCTCGGTCCTGCCCGGATACGCGCCGGGCCTGATCGTGCGGAACTCGAAGCGGCCCTCGGCGTCGGTGATGGCCCATCCCTTCAGACGCCACGAGTGCGGGCCGTTTGCGCGCACGTCATACACCCCGGTTCGATCGGTGTGATAGGCGAACACGGTGATGCCGGGAGCCGGCGTCCGGCCGTCGGTCGTGAAGACGCGGCCGCGGATCACCAGCGGCGTGCCCGGCTCACTCTCGGGCGCGATGCGCGCGACCGATGTGAGCCGCTGCGGTTTCAGCGCCTGCGCGCGCGCCAGCGCGGCCTCGTACTCGCGATCCTGGGCCGGCGACGCAAGCATGACGAGGGCGATGACGAGTCCAAGGTTCTTCATAACGTGTGCTCCATCGTGACGGCGCGCAGGTGAATGCGGGCGGTGCGGCCGATGAGACGCCCCATCACGCTTCCGCCCCTGATGCCGAAATCGTAGCGATCGATGTCGAAGTCCGTCTCGAAAACGGGAGCAGCCGCCGCCCCGCTGTGACGAACGATGGCCGTTTGCTGACGAGTGACGCCTCGCATCGTCAGGCGCCCTTGAACTTCCAGCCGGCCGGCGTCGAGCGCGCGCACCCGCGTGCTCTCGAAAATCAGCTCGGGATGATGGCGGGCGTCGAAGTAGTCGGCCGCACTGAGCACGCAGCACTGAGCACTGAGCACTGAGCACCTCCATTACTCGACCCGGTAGTTCCGTCGCTTCCGTGGTGATGATGACGTCGTGGACGTGGCGGTCGCGACGAGCGAGCGGCCTGCTGGAATCCGCACCCTTTAGAGGCCACCGTGCATAGTATCGGGCGGGTGTATTCGGATAATGCAGCCGACAAGCGAACCTCGTCGTTATATGCCCATGCTATGTATGTGTAATGATGGAATGGCTTGTGCACGCGCTTGCCAACGCAACCAGAGGGCGGCGGAGACGAAAATACGGACGTCACTGTGGTCCTCACGGTTAGAGCAAGGAGGCAATTATGCGACTTGGCGTAAGGCCCTTGGCGATCGTCGTGATGCTTGGACTCTTTGTCTTTGCCACTGAGACTCACCTCATCGCTTGGAACGAGGTCACATCCTTTTGCACCCAATGGGACCAGAACCATGACTGCTCGTGCAGTGCGAGCCAAGTCGGCGGTTGGGAAGCGAGCGGAAACTGCGATTTCTCCCAGGAACAAGACTGGGAGACCTTCGCAACGGCGTACTGCAGCGACGCCTTTGACGCTTGCGTCAATGATTGTGAATCGTCCGAATACCAAGAGTGGTTGGCTGACCACGAATGCGACCAGTGGAACCCAGGCCCGGAATGCATCCCCGGATGCTGGGTTACTTGGGCAGGAACCAACTCGTGTGACGTAGGGGAGGTACCGAGCTTCAGCTGCGTTTGCGACGGCATGATGATTTGCGAGCCCTAGCGCGCGCGCGGTTGCGGGATCAACGCAGCGTGGGAAATGAAGGAGCGAAGTCATGGCCCTACAGGAGCGATCGGAGAGAGGCTGGCGTTCGATCATCGATCTTGTGGCGACGCTGTCCATCATTGGCGCCTGTCTAACGTTCATGGGTGTCCTGATCGCCTCGCGCGTGAATGGGAGAACCGCGAACCCGGTCCCCGCGTCGGTTGGGGTCATCGAGTTCTCAGATTTTGAATGCCCTTTCTGTGGGCGATTCGCGCGAGAGACCCTCTCGAGCATCGTTAGCTCCTACGTTGTGTCGGGCAAGCTTCTCTATGCCTTTAGACACTTCCCGATCCAATCCAGGCATCCCGCAGCCTTCAAGGCTGCAGAAGCGGCCGAATGCAGCGGGGTCGAAGGGCGATTTTGGGAAATGCATACTGCGCTTTTCACTCTACCTCTGGGCTTGGATGAACCAAGCCTATTCAAGAAGGCCACAGGGTTAGGACTCGACGGCAGCCGCTTCAAAGCCTGCATGGCCGGCGAGATGGCGAACAAAGTCCAGTCGAATGTCGACAACGCGCGAGCACTCGGCATTACCGGGACCCCCACATTCCTCTTTGGTTTCGTTGAAGGGGGGGACCGGCTCCGAGTGGTACGTCGAGAGACCGGTGCAATTCCGGCGGCGGCCTTTGCACGCATTCTCGATACGATCCTCTCGTCCGGAAGTAAAAGGGAATAGACGGACTGGCGCGAGGCCTGATGCGTGTTACCAGAGGCCTTGCTTCGCTCATCCTTGGTTCGCACGTCTGGCTCGCCCAGATGCCCGTGCAGCAGCAGCCCGTCTTTCGAACGGACACGGTCCTCGTGCCTGTGGATGTTCGCGTCGTCGATAAGTCCGGCAAGCCAATCACAAACCTTCGGGCGTCGGACTTTACGGTCTACGAGAATGATACGCCCCAGAAAATCGCGCACTTTTCAACCCGGGCCTATGTGCCTTCGATGCCTTCCGAAGACGAGAAGCGTCCTCGTCGCGAAAACCCGGGTCTAGAAATCGACGCGACTCCCCAAAGAACGTTTGCCCTCGTCCTGGGACGCGGTCGACTGGAGCACCCGGCGATGGGACTCGAAGCACTTATCGATTTCGTCGAGCGCCAATTGCTCCCGCAGGATTGGGTCACGCTCATCGCATATCAACGCGCCACTGACTTCACGCGAGACCGGAAGTCGATCGTCAAGCTGCTCGAAAGATACCGGGAACATCATGGGGGGATTGAGACGCAGCTGCAGCATTGGTTTAGGGGGCTCCAAGGCGTCTATGGCAGTCCGCTGCTGCCGCCGCACATTGTCGAGAGGATTGAAGCCGTATTCGCCGGGAACGATATGCCCCGCGTACGGCAACTCGCGTACGGGGGCAGCGTGGAAGGCGAGCTCGCCGAGCACCGCAAGGCGTTGCTCGAGAATGTCGATCCCACCACACGCCGGCTGACAGGGTGGGAGCACCATAAGGCCGCGCGACACGAACTCGAAGAGCTGTATGCGGCGATCGAGTACCTTCGACCGCTGCAAGGCGAGAAGCATCTGGTATTTCTTACGGAGACTGCCTTCCACCAATTCGGAACCAGAATGACCGACATACTGGCCGATATGGCCGCTGATGCACGGGTGACGTTGTCGACAATTCAGACGGGCGGACTTCCGACGAATTGGACGCCTCCGGGCTATAACCGGCCACCTCGAATTCTCAGTCGAAGCTGGACGCAGACCTTTGGGGTACGCGACGCACGGAGCGCAGCGGAGCAGACTGGAGGCGGGGTGTACCTGTACAGGCGCGCCAACGACGCATTGAGGGAAATAGACGCGACAACCCGGTTCCAATACGTCATCGGCTATTACCCTTCAAATCCGGTGTGGGACGGATCGCGGCGGAAAGTGAGAGTCAGCGTGAACGTGCCTGGAGCGACGGTTCGTTACCGTCGTGCCTACTTCGCAAATCGCACCGTCCTGCCAGCCGACCGACAAGCCTTCGTAAGGACTCTCCGCGTGTCGACAGCCGCGGCGTATGGGCAGATCATCAGCGATATCCCGCTGCGGCTCTCTGCGACGGCGAGCAAGATCGAGGGAAACCTCACAGAGGTCAGGGTCGAACTACTGGTGGACGTCTCTCGCGTGGATGTTTCGTCGGCAGGAGACCAGGCCAGTCACTTCCTGGATGTAGCTGTGTTCATCGGTGACGCGAGGGAGAATTCTCTGGCGGAGCGCTGGGGGCGACTTGATCTCAACGTGACTGGCGCCGCGGACGTCCGGTTGTCACAGGAGAATCTGAAGCATGCGGCGGTCCTGAAAGTGCCGGGACAGCCGCGACATATCAAGGCCGTGGTCTACCACCACGCCTCAGATAGGTTGGGCAGCGCGGTGCTGGATCTTCGGAAACGGTAGGCCGCCGCTGTGCCAGTCCGGAGGCCTGAAGGCCTCTCGGCGGAGAGGCTTAAAGCCCGCCCCTACTCCACGCGATAGTTCGGCGCTTCCTTCGTGATGATCACGTCGTGCACGTGTCCTTCGCGCTGGCCGGCGGGCGTGACGCGAATCAGCTGCGCATCTTTCTGCAGCGTGGGCACGTCGGGACATCCGCAATAGCCCATGCCGGCGCGCAGGCCGCCGACCAGCTGGTGAATCATCGCGGCCACGCTGCCTTTGTGCGCGACGCGCCCTTCGATCCCCTCGGGCACGAGCTTGTCGGATCCGTCGCCCGCTGATGGCGCCGGACCACCCGAACTGGCCGAGCGTTTCTGCGCGTCCAGATCGAACTCGTCCTGGAAGTAGCGATCGCGCGATCCCTGGCGCATCGCGCCGATCGATCCCATGCCGCGATACTCCTTGAAGCTGCGGCCCTGATACAGAATGATTTCGCCCGGGCTTTCGTCGGTGCCCGCGAACAGACTGCCGATCATGCAGGCGCTGGCGCCCACCGCCATCGCTTTGACGATGTCGCCTGAATAGCGGATGCCGCCGTCGGCGATGACCGGGATGCCGCGCTCTGCCGCCGCGCGCGCGCATGCCGCCACCGACGAGACCATCGGCACGCCGACGCCGGCCACGACGCGGGTCGTGCAGATCGAGCCTGCGCCGATGCCGACTTTCACCGCGTCGACGCCGCGATCGACGAGCGCGCGCGCCGCATCGGCCGTGGCCACATTGCCCGCCACGATATCGACCTCGGGATAGCGCTCGCGAATCTTCTCGACCATGTCGAGCACGCCCTGCGAATGGCCATGTGCCGTGTCGAGCACGAGCATGTCGACGTGGGCGGCTACCAGCGCGTCGGCGCGCTCGAGCGTGTCTTTCGTGACGCCGATCGCCGCGCCGCAGCGCAGGCGTCCCAGGCTGTCTTTGCACGCGTTTGGATACTTGATCAGCTTTTGAATGTCTTTGACGGTGATCAGGCCCTTCAGCCGGAACTCGGCATCGACCACGAGCAGCTTCTCGACTTTGGCCTGGTGCAGAATCTCGCGCGCATCATCGAGCGTCGTGCCGACCGGCACCGTGACGAGATCTTTCTTCGTCATGATGTCGGCGATGGGCCGGTTGACGTTGGTCTCGAACCGCAGGTCGCGGTTCGTGAGGATGCCGACGAGGCGCCCTTCCTTGCTGCCGTCTTCGGTGATCGGCACGCCCGAGATGCGGAACTGGCGCATCAGATCGAGCGCCTCGAAGATGCGATGGGTGGGGGAGAGCGTGATCGGGTTGACGATCATCCCGCTCTCGGATCGCTTCACGCGATCGACTTCGAGGGCCTGCTCTTCGATGCTGAGATTCTTGTGAATGACGCCGAGGCCGCCGTGCTGCGCCATGGCAATCGCGAGCCGCGATTCGGTCACGGTGTCCATCGCGGCGCTGAGCAGCGGCACGGTCAACCGGATGCGCTTCGTCAGCTGCGAGCTCACGTCGACCTGGCTCGGCAGGATCTGCGAATGCCTCGGCACCAGCAGCACATCGTCGAACGTGAGGGCAACGGCCAGTCCCGACTCAATCTGGCTGGCAGGTCCCTTCGAGGCTTCCATCAGTCGGTCGGTTACTGGATTCATTTAATCTCCCGAGGGGCGTCGCCCCCGGACTCCCCAACACGCCCACTCGCGGGGCCCCATTGCCCCGCTCCGTTCGCGTGGCTCGCTCGCCTTGCTCGCTCGCGCTGTCGCTTCAGCCTGCTGCTCACGCGGCGCCGTGGCACTTCTTGTACTTCTTGCCGCTCCCGCACGGACACGGATCGTTGCGGCCGACCTTGGGTTCGTCGCGCCGCACGGTGCGCGGCGTCGCGTCGTCGCCGCCCGTGCGCGGCGGCATCGGTCCGCCTCCGCCCGCGGCGCGGGCTTCGGCGAGACCCTCGAGCGGTGAGGCAGCGCGCGGCTGGTTCAGCGTAATCTGCGGCGGCTTGCGCTGCGGTTTCCGCAGGTCAGGCGCGCGCGTTTCGCCCGTGCCAGACTCGACCATCGGCCGCAGCCTCCACAGATAGCGCACCATTTCTTCATCGATGCGCTCCTTCATCGCCTGGAACAGCGCGAAGCTCTCTTTCTTGTACTCGACGAGTGGATCGCGCTGGCCGTAGCCGCGCAGTCCGATGCCTTCCTTCAGGTGATCGAGGCTGTAGAGGTGATCTTTCCACTGCGCGTCGACAATCTGCAGCATGATGTCGCGCTCGACACGCCGCAGAATCGTCGGATCGAGCGTCGCTTCCTTGGCCTTGTACTCGTCGACCACGAGGTCGAGAATGGCCCCGGCCATTTCGTCGGGACCCTTGTCGTCGAGCGACAGCCCCTTGACGGTTTCAGGCAGCACGCCGAACTCCTCGGCGGCCGCGTTCGCGAGCCCTTCGAGATCCCACTCTTCCGGATCCATCTCCTTGCCCGCGTACTGCTCGACGAGTCCGCTGATGATGTCTTCCGACGTGATCATCAGATACTCGCGCGTGTCGACGATCTCTTCGTCGATGTTGATCTTCCCCTCGAGCAGCTGGCGCCGCAGCGTATAGATGTTCTCACGCTGCTTGTTCATGACGTCGTCGTACTCGAGCAGGTGTTTGCGCACTGAGAAGTTCTGCGCTTCGACCTGTTTCTGCGCGCGCTCGATCGCCTTGGTGACCATGCCGTGCTCGATCGGCACGCCCTCTTCCATGCCCAGGCGCTCCATCAGGCCCGAGATGCGGTCCGACCCGAAGATGCGCATCAGGTCGTCTTCGAGCGAAAGATAGAAGCGTGAGGATCCCGGGTCGCCCTGCCGGCCGGCGCGGCCGCGCAGCTGGTTGTCGATGCGGCGCGCCTCGTGGCGCTCGGTGCCGATGATATGCAGCCCGCCGGCCCTCACGACCTCGTCATGCTCGGCGTCGGTCTGCGCCGTGAACATGCGGAACTCTTCTTCGTACTGTTTGCGCGGCGCGCGATAGAAGTTGTCGAGGTGATAGAAGTACACGAACTCCTCATCGTCGACGAACTTCTCCTGCCCCTTCGGCAGGCGTTCGGCGAGCTGGTCGGCCAGCATCTTCTGGCGGGCCATGAACTCGGGGTTGCCGCCAAGCAGGATGTCGGTGCCGCGGCCCGCCATGTTGGTGGCGATCGTCACCGTGGCGCGGCGGCCGGCCTGCGCAACGATCTCGGCTTCCTGCGCGTGGTACTTCGCGTTGAGCACGACATGCTTGATGCCGCGCTTCTTCAGCAGCGATGACAGGCGCTCTGACTTCTCGATCGAGACCGTGCCGACCAGAACCGGACGCCCGTTGTTCTGCTGCTCGATGACGTCGCTGACGATCGCGTCGTACTTCTCCCGCTCCGACTTGTAGACGGCGTCGGGCTCTTCGACGCGGATCAACGGGCGGTTCGTCGGAATGGCGATGACGTCGAGCTTGTAGATCTTGTTGAACTCTTCGGCCTCGGTCACGGCCGTGCCGGTCATGCCGGCGAGCTTGGCGTACTTGCGGAAGTAGTTCTGGAAGGTGACGGTCGCGAGCGTCTGGTTCTCGCGCTCGATCTTGACCTTCTCTTTGGCCTCGACGGCCTGATGCAGGCCGTCGCTCCACCGGCGGCCGGGCATCAGGCGGCCCGTGAACTCGTCGACGATGACGATCTGGCCGTCCTTGATCATGTAATCGACGTCGCGACGGAAGAGCGTGTGCGCGCGCAGGCCCTGGTTCACGTGATGGAGCAGCGGCATGTTCGCCGGGTCGTAGAGGCCGCCGGAGTTTGGCGCCAGGCGATGGGCGAGCAGGCTTTCGGACTTCGCCATGCCGGTCTCGGTCAGCTGTACGGTCTTGTGCTTCTCGTCGACGATGTAGTCGCCGGTCTTTTCGAGCGCTTCGCGATCCTCCGCCTTGACGTTGCCCTGGACGGTTTTACCGGGCGCCAGCTTCGGGATGATGCGATCGACTTCATAATACAGGTCGGTGGATTCCTCGGCCGGTCCTGAAATGATCAGCGGCGTGCGCGCCTCGTCGATCAGGATGCTGTCGACCTCGTCGACGATGGCGTAGTGATGCCCTCGCTGGACGTACTGCGAGAGATCGAACTTCATGTTGTCGCGCAGATAGTCGAAGCCGAACTCGTTGTTGGTGCCGTACGTGATGTCGGAGCCGTAGGCGACCTGCCGCTCGGCATCGGTCATGTCGTGCTGGATGACGCCAACGGTCATGCCGAGGAAGCGGTACAGGCGGCCCATCCACTCCGAGTCGCGGCGGGCGAGGTAGTCGTTGACGGTGACCACATGCACGCCTTTGCCGTCGAGCGCGTTCAGATACGCGGCGAGCGTGGCGACGAGCGTCTTGCCTTCACCGGTCTTCATCTCCGAGATGAAGCCGCGATGCAGCGCCATGCCGCCGATCATCTGCACGTCGTAGTGGCGCAGGGCGATCACGCGCCTGCCGGCCTCGCGGACGACGGCAAACGCCTCAGGCAGGAGGTCGTCGATCGTCTCGCCGCCGGCGAGGCGGCCGCGGAACTCGGCGGTCTTGGCCTTGAGCTGTTCGTCGCGGAGCGCCTGCAGGGCCGGTTCGAACGCGTTGATGCCGGCCACGGCCGGCGAGAGCTTCTTCAGCTCGCGCTCGTTCTGCGTGCCGAAGACTTTGGCGAGGACGGTGTTGATCATGGGGACGGCCCCATGGGCGGCTTCGCCACCCGTGGGTATCCCTCAATTCTATCAAGCCCGCGAAATGTAAATCGTAAATTGTAAATAGCATTGTCTATGGAGCTATTTGGCGCACTGAAGCGGCAGCAATAGCCCAATAGCCAATGCTATTTACAATCTACGATTTACAATTCGCGAGCTCTTAGCGCTAGCGAGTGAGGAACCGAAGAGGATTGATCGCCTGCCCGTTGAGCATGACTTCGTAATGCAGGTGCGGGCTGGTGGAGCGGCCGGTGGAACCGACGAAGCCGATGACGTCGCCGCGGCGCACGGTCTGGCCCGGCGCGACGGCCAGGTGTGAGAGATGGCCATAGCGCGTGGC
The DNA here is from genome assembly GCA_040902895.1 of Vicinamibacterales bacterium. Lineage (GTDB taxonomy): Bacteria > Acidobacteriota > Vicinamibacteria > Vicinamibacterales > SCN-69-37 > JALYRV01. The sequence goes on from JBBDWL010000078.1 coordinate 114,858, forward strand.
GAGGCCGAAGCGGTGGCCGACGAGCACCATGTTGCCGTAGTTGCCCGACCACCCGGCTTCGCTGATCGTGCCGTCGGCCGTGGCGCGCACGGGCTTCCCGGGGTCGGCCGAGATGTCGAGACCGGCGTGATAGTCGCGGCCGCCGGTGAACGGGTCGCGGCGTCCGCCGAAGCTCGAGGTGAGCCAGCCCGCGGTGGGCCAGATCGACGGCGTGGCGTTCGCGAGAACCTGCTGCCGATCGACGGCCGAGCGCACGCTCGAAATCTGGGCGTCGATGACGTTCAGGACGCCTCGCAAGACGCCAATCGTATTTTCGGGCGCGGTCGACGGACGGCCGCCGCCTCCCATCGCGCGATCGCGCAGGCCTTTCGGCAGGTTCTGTATGGCCCTTCGCGTGGCCGGATCCAGGTTCGCGTCGTTCCCCAGCTGGTCGACCGCCGTCTGCAGCGCGGCAATCTGTCCCGCGAGCTCGCCCGTAGCCAGCCGATAGCTGTCGTTCTCGACCCGGAGCGCCCCGTTCGACTGACGCAGCGTCGAGAGCTCTGCGCCGGCGGACCAGCGCGCGCCGATCCCCATCAGCACCGGAATCGCGACGAGCGCCAGCACGCCGACGAGCAGCGGCTTCAATGGCAGCGTGAAGCGGCGCACGACGCCGGTTTCGCGGTTCGCGACAAGGATGGTGTAACGGGTTGAGCGCATTAGTAATTAAGTCGAATTCGTATCGAACTATCGAGCCGGTCTATAGAGGTTCGCAGGGGAGCGACCCGTGTTGCAGAGGTGCTACAGGGTAGCATGAGCTGCACGGTTCCGCCAAGTCAGCTCAGCCGTTCTAGGTTCCCTTCATGAGGACAGCCGGATCCACTGACGCGGCGTGACGTGCTGGTAACCAACAGGCGATCGCTGAAAGCAGGAAGGCCCCAACGGCGACGGCAACAGCCGTCGGTGCGACATTCGGAGCCGTCCGCATGATCACGTTGAGTATCACAGACACGTGTTGAAGAGACTCGGCTAACCTGGCTAACCACACGGCCCCCAGTAGTCCACCTGCGATACCAACGGCCACCGGGATGAGCGCAGTCCAGAGAACGTCTGCCTGCAACCTGTTTGGTGCAGCACCCAGCGACATGCGGATCGCGAATTCTTTTGTTCGGAGCGCGACCATACGCCGAACCGCCGTATAGGTTCCAACCCCGGCGATCACGACCGCGACCAGGGCGAACGTTGCCGCGCTCGCCACGTAGAATGCACGCTCTGCTTCGCTTCTCCAGACGATCGCCGCCAGGCCTTCTGCCGCGACCTCCGGTGCATCAGGAACTGTTTGCGCAATCACGCGCGGTAGCAGCCGCGTCGTCGCGGCCACGTTGTGCGTGCGAACCAGCACCGAGAGCTCGCTCGTCCCTGTTCGGTCAAGGCCGACATAGAGCGTCGGTCCCGCCGGTTGCCATATCCATGTCGTGCTCACGTCAGCAGCGATCCCAACGATGCGGTAGGCGTGACCACCAAATCGCGCCATGAACCTCGCACGATGGTCGCCGGTTCCAGCCACGCGGACCACACGTCCGAGCAGGCTGTCATCCGTTCCAAAAATTCTGGCAAAGCTTGCGCTCGCCACCGCCTCATCAACATCGCTTTCAGAATGCGCCGCGAGCGGCCGGCCTCGGCGAAGCGGGATGCGCAACACATCGAAGTAGCTCGGCGTGACCTTTCTGACAGTCGAAGATATCGACCGTGGAACACCCGGGTTCGCATCGTCGAGTGCCATGCGCCAATTCGATCCTCCTGCGAACGGGGGCGCGTCGCTGAAGGCAATGCCGAGCGCGCCGTCGCGCCGGCGCAACTCGTCGGCGACCGTGTGCCGGGCCGCCCTCGCGCGGCCGGACGACGATGCATCGGAAGGCAGGTACAGCACTGAGGTCACCACGCCACGGGCATCAAAAGCGAGGTCGATGGTGGCCACCTTGATGTACGAGAGACCGGCCACGGCGGTGGCGATCGCCAGCACCACCGACAACGCCACCTGAATGGCGACGAGTGCGTTCTGGAAACGTCTGACAGATCGGCCGGCCGTCGCGTGCGCCTCGGTCCGGCCGCCCGCCTGGCGCGCGCGGCGCGCGGCGACGATTGCCGAAAATGTCGCAAAGATCAATGAGATGGCGATGCCGGCGGCCACACCAACGATGGCGTCGCCCAATCCTACCTGGTAGGTCACGCCACGAGGGACGACCGGCGCGGCCAGGCTGCGCATCGCGGATCCGATGACGAATGACAACCCTGCGCCCAGTGTGCCTCCCACTGTGGCAATGACGGTCGACTCGAGCACCAACTGGCGCACGATTCGCCAGGGCGACGCACCCAGAAATGATCGGGTCAGGAGCTCCGTGTCACGCCGGCTTGCGTCCAACAGAAACAAGCTTCCCAGATTGGCGCACGCAATCAGCAACAGGCACGCAGCAAGCGACTGCAGCAAAAGGAGGCCGGGCCGTGCTTCCTGCTTTCGTTCCAACCCAAGTTCCTGGAGAAACATTCCGGCGTACGACGCGTGGCCCGTCTCTTCCGCCCGGCGGATGCCCAATATGTCCAACTGCGCCTGGACACGATCCAGGGACTCCTTCGGACTGACACGCGCGATTACGGCGAGTGAGGAATACAGGTCACCAGAACTGCCGGCCGGGTCGAGTGGGATCCACGCCTGTCGACGCACGTCGCCATCGAAGCAAGGCGGTGCGAATGTCGGCGGCATCACTCCAACAACCGTGAATGTTTGGCGGTTGAGTTGAATCCGCTGCCCGACGACGTCCGGCGCTCCTCCGAGCCGTTCCCACAGGTCGAACGAAATGACGGCGTTACGGACGCCGGGCTCGAAATCTGCCGGTTGAAGCGTGCGGCCCAATTGGGGCGCGGCTCCGAGCAGCGAAAAGAAGTCCTCGCTCACTTCCGTAGCGGACGCCAGAAGGGCAGGATGCTCTCGACCGGTCGGGAGATTCGGGCCGTAGCAGCCGGCAAGTCGGGCGATACCAGAAATCTGCTCGAGCTCCTCGAGGTCGGACGGCTCGAAGGGCGACCGGGCCATGTGATCGGAGGGAAGGAGCTGGAAAAGCTCTCGAGAAGCGCGATACGGCTCATCCGTGAGCAGGACCGCGCGAACCAACGCGAAGACGGTCACATTTGCCGCGATGCCCATCGCAAGCGTGACCGCGGCAACTGCGCTGAAACCACGTCGCCGGCGCACGAAATGGGCTGCGGCCCTGAGATCGTTCAGCACCTTGTCCAGAGAAGCTACCATCGTCGTTAGTTGGTGTCACTGCAGCATGCGGAACTGCAGCGCCTCGGCGACGTGGTCCCAGCGCACCGCGTCCTCGCCGGCCAGGTCGGCGATCGTGCGCGCAACCTTGCGCACGCGGTTGACGCCTCGGGCACTTAGCCCGAGCTTCGTGCCGGCCTTTTCGAGCAATTGCCAGCCGCCGGAGTCGAGCGCGCAGACTTCAACGAGAAGCGGACCATCGAGCCGCGCGTTGAGCATGCCGCGCCGCCGCTGACGCTCGCGCGCCGCCAGCACGCGCGCGCGCACCGCGGCGCTCGGCTCGGCGCCCGCCGCGCCGCCCAGCGCGGAGATCGGCAGCGCGGCGACATCCACAGCGAGATCGATCCGATCGCGCAGCGGACCCGACAGCTTGCCCGCATACTGCGCCTTCATCGGCGGCGTGCACATGCACCGGCCCGTGCCGTCGCCGTGAAATCCGCACGGACACGGATTCATCGCCGCAACGAGCGCGAACCGGGCGGGGAAGCGCACCGCCCTTGCCGCGCGGGCGATCGACACAGCGCCTTCCTCGAGCGGCTGGCGCAACACTTCGAGCGCGCGGCGCGAGAATTCCGGCAGCTCGTCGAGAAACAGCACGCCCTCATGCGCCAGGCTGATTTCGCCGGGGCGCGGATTGGATCCGCCGCCCACCAGCGCAGCATCAGAGATCGTGTGATGTGGCGCGCGGAACGGCGGCACGCGCACCAGACTCGCGCCCGCCGGCAGCACGCCGGCGACGGAGTGAATCGCCGTCACCTCCATTGCCGCCTCATCGTCGAGCGGCGGCAATATCCCCGGCAGACGCCGGGCCATCATCGTTTTGCCCGCGCCTGGCGGACCGGAGAGCAGCAGGTGATGCGCACCAGCCGCGGCGATCTCCAGCGCGCGGCGCGCGAGGGTCTGCCCGCGCACGTCGGCAAGATCGGGCGCCGGGACGTCGGCCTGCGCGAGAGAAGCCCCAACCGGCGCCGGCTCGGCATGTCCGTCGATGATGGCCGCCGCCTCGAGGAGAGAGCGCGCCGGAAACAATCCCACGCCGCCAACGACCGCCGCCTCGGGTGCGTTCAGCGCGGGCAGCATCAGCGACCGCACGTCTGACCTTCGCGCGTGCACGGCCACCGGCAGCACGCCGCGCGCGGGCAGCACGGCGCCATTCAGGCCCAGCTCGCCGATGAACAACCAGTTTTCGAAATTGCTGCGCTGAACTTGGCCCGCCGCCGCCAGAATGCCGATCGCGATAGGCAGATCGAACGCCGCGCCGGCCTTGCGCAGGTCTGCCGGCGAGAGGCTGATGATGACTTTGTGGCGCGGAAACTGATATCCGCAGTTGCGAATCGCGACGCGCACGCGGTCGCGGCTTTCGCGCACGCTCGCGTCGGGAAGTCCCACGATGCCGAAGTGCGGCATGCCGATGTCGACGACTTCGACTTCGACATCCACGCGGATGGCTTCGATGCCGACGATGGTGGCGGTGCGGAGGCGGGCGAGCATGCGCCGGGACACTGCAAGCCGCGCCGCATCATGGCTGCAACGAGTTGCGCGAAAACAGTGCAGAATGTCGATCCTTCGCCACGCTCGGAAGGAGAAGAAATGACCACGCCTTTTAGTTGCGCGCCCACCATACAGTGTGATACTCACACTGTGAGTTAGAACGTTTTCACGTTGCAGCGCGTGAAAACCGCTCGAAGCTCTGGGAGGCGCGATGTCCAGCCAGATTGGAGTCTTCGAGCTGCTCGTCCTGATGGGCGTCAGCTCGGCCCGCAAAAATGCGTATGGGGTGTCGATTCGCCAGGCGGTCGAGGCCAGCCGGGGCAGGGACGTCTCGAGCGGCGCGGTGCACACCACGCTCGAGCGGCTCGCGCGGCGCGGTTTCGTGGCGTCGCGGGTGGGCGAAGCGACGCCAGCGCGCGGCGGGCGGCCGCGGCGGTACTACACGCTGACGCGCGCGGGCGAGCTGGCCATGCGGAACAACTATCGCGCCGTGCAGCACCTGGCCGGGCGTCTCGCGGGCAAGGTCCTGTCCTAGCGATGCCGGGTGCGCCGAGGGCTTTGTGATGACTGAGATGCCGCCGCGAGTTGCACAACGCCTCCTCGTCCTGCTGTGCCGCGGCGAGGTTGGCCGCGACGTCGCGGCCGACCTGGCGGAGGAGTTCGCGGACGTCGCCCGGCGGCATGGGATTCGTGCCGCGCGCCAGTGGTACCGGCGACAGGTCGTCCGCTCCATTCGCGACCGCACGTTCGCCGCCGCCGCCCGCGTCGTCGGCGTCAGCCTTCGCGCCGGCGTGCGCGGCCCGGCTGTCGCCGTCCGGCTCGCGCGCGCCGGTCGCGACATCGGGCCCGCCATTCGCTCGCTTCGCCGCGCGCCCTGGTACTCGGCGACGGTCATCGCCGTGGTCGCCCTCGCGCTTGCGCTCGCGACCACCGTCTTCGCCGTCGTCGACGGCGTCCTCTTCAAGCCCCTGCCATACGCGGATGCCGACGAGCTCGTCGCCGTCGAGCTCGGCTTTTTTCGGGACAACGTCTACAGCGGCCGGGTGCTGCCCGAGGACATCGACGTGTGGCAGGCGGCGCTTCCCGACGTCCCAATGTCTTCGGTGAGGGTCCTGGAGACGACAGGCTTCGAACGCGTGAATGAGCCCGACCTCGGCGCGGCCTACGTGCGGCCGAACCTCTTCGAGGTGCTGGGCGTGCAGCCGCTCCTCGGCGGCTTCAGCCAGGAGGACCTCGAGCTCCTCGAGGCCGTGCGGCCTCCGGTGCGGCCCGCGCTCGTGACCTATGAGTTCTGGCAGTCACGCCTCGGGGGAGAGGTCGCGGTGATCGGCACGGAGATCGAGCCCGAGAATCCGTCGTACACGCCGATCCGCGTCGCGGGCGTCCTGCCGCCCGGTTTCACGATCCCGGCGAAGCACGACGCGCAGTTCGTCATGGCTGGCGGCGGTCATGCACGCGCGATCCGCGACACGACGGTGCTGGCGCGCCTGCCGTCTGGTGTCAGCCCCGAAGTGTTCCGCGAGCGTCTGGAGTCGGTGCTGGCGCGCGCCGCGGAGGTGAAGGACGAGCGCGGCGGCAACAAGCCGGACCGGGCGCTCGTGCGGCCGCTGGATGACGCGCTCGAAGGGCGGCTGGGGCCGGTCTTCCGGGGACTGTTCGCGGCCGCGGGCCTCCTGGCGCTCATTGCGTGCCTCAACGTGTCTGGCCTGATGACCGCGCGATGCTTCGACCGTGCGCGCGACATCGGCCTGCGGCGGGCCATCGGCGCCCGCGCGACCGATGTCATTCGCCTGCTGCTCGTCGAGCACGGCCTGCTCTTCGCCGCCGGCGCCGGGCTGGGGCTCGCTGCGTCCGGGCCGCTGCTGCGGTTCATGGTCGGCATCCTGCCAACCGATCTGCACCTGTTGAAATCTCCGGAGATCGACGCGCGCGTGATCGTGTTCGTCACGCTGGCCATGATCGCGAGCCTGTTCCTCGCCTCGGTCTGGCCTGTCCGTCGGGCTCTGCGGTCGGGACTGCAGCAGGTCATCACAGCCGGCGGTGGAGGCGCGGTGACGCCGCGCACCGCCGGCTTCGCCTCCAGGAGCATCACGATGGGCCAGGTCGCCGGGGCCGTCGTGCTGGTCGTAGCGGGCGGCCTGCTCGTTGGCAGCCTGCTGCGCGTGCATGCGAACGAAATGGGCTACGACGCCGACCGCGTCGTCATCGCCGAATTGGGCGTCGCCATTTGGCTGGACGACGAGGCGCTGAGCGGCAACTGGGACGCCATCCGGGTTCGGACCCGGGAACGGCTCGCCTCGTTTCTCGAGGATCTGCGGGCCCTCCCCGACGTCGAAGCGGCTGGGGCGGCCGACGTGGACGTCCTCGTCGGGTCGTTGACCTACAGTTCCCGGTTCGATCCGGTTGGCCGCGACGCGTCGGCCGAGCATGGCCTGCGCCCAGAGTCGTTGATGGTCGGCGCCTCTGGCGGGTTGAACATTCCCGTCACGCCGGGGTTCTTCGAGGCCGCCCGGGTCAAGGTCATCGCCGGACGTCTGCCGACCGACGAGGAGCTTCGCATCGGCGCGCCGGTCGTCGCGGTCAGCCGCTCGTTCGCGCGGCGGAATTTCGAGGGTCAGCGCGCGGTCGGCCAGTTCGTCGTGCACAAGCCGGCCAGGCCCAACCTTCCGCCATTCGAGATCGTCGGCGTCGTCGAGGATCAGCGCATTGCCAGGTGGGATGCGCCGGCGATGTCCACCGTCTTCACGCCGTATGCGCGATTCGGCGGCGCGATCGATCCCGTCGCGTTCGTGCGCGGCGTTCGCGGAGGCCGGCCCCTGGCCGACGCCGTCCTGCGGTTCGCCGACCGGGAGCGCCCGACCCTGCGCCCGGTCCGCGTGCAGACGGCGGCCGCCATGCTGGGCGACAGCATCCCCGTCCGGCGCCTGCAGTCGTGGCTGTTCGGCGCCTTCGCCGTGTCGGGGCTCGTGCTCGCCGGCGTGGGCCTGTTCGGTCTCGTGGCGATGACGATGGCGCGGCGGACGCGGGAGGTGGGCATCCGGATGGCGCTTGGCGCCACGCGCGACCGGCTCGTGGCCGGTCTGGTGCGCGAGCAGCTGACGCCTGTCCTGCTGGGCCTCGTGGCGGGCGTCGTGCTGGCCGCGGTGCTCGTGCGCTTCCTCGAGTCCTATCTCTACGAGCTGTCGGTTTACGACGCCCGCGTCTGGGGCGCTGCGATGACCATGGTCGTGGCGACGGCCGTGATGGGCGCGCTCATTCCGTCGTGGCGCGCGAGTCAGGTTGACCCGATCCGTGCGCTGCGCGTCGACTGAGCGCCGCTACCTGTGGATTGTCAGTCTTGCGCCAATCTTCAGCGCGTTGGTGCGCAGCTTGTTCCAGCGCTTGATCTCGTCCACCGTGACATCGTGGCGCGCCGCAATCTCCCAGAGCGTGTCGCCCTTCTTGACCCGATAGGTCACGGTCTCCGGCGCGCTCGTGGTGCGCGACGCCCGCTGCACGGTGCTCTGCGGCCCCGATGCGGATGACGAGGCCGTGCGCGTGGACGACGCACTGGCGTTCGCCAGGGCGGGTGAAGCAGCACGAGGGATGATCAGGGTTTGACCGCTGCGCACGCGGGCGCGCGTGCCGATGCCGTTGGCGACGGCCACTTCGGCGCGGCCGACGCGATATTTACGCGCGATGCTCGTGAGCGTCTCGCCGCGGCGCACGACGTGCCGCTTGAATGCGACGAGCTCGTCGGGATCGGCCTGCGCGAGGCGGTCCGCCAGCATCGGGCCATGGCCGGCCGGCACCTTCAACTCATACTCCGGATAATTCATCGGCGTCGTCCACCGCCGGAGCTCGGGATTCAGGTCTTCGATATCCGTCAGCGACACGTCGGCCCACTCCGCCACGCGGCGCAGATCCACGGCGCCAGGCATCTTCACTTTGTCGTAGGTGAGCGGCGCGAGGGGCGTGAGCTCGAACCCGTATTCGACGGGATTCTTCGCGATGACCATCGCGGCCATGATCATCGGCACGTACTCGCGCGTCTCGCGCGGCAGCCAGCCCGAGCTGCGCGTCAGGCTCCAGAAGTCGTTCATGCCCGAGCTGCGCACGGCACGCTGCACGCGGCCCTGTCCGCCGTTGTACGACGCGAGCGCCAGCGCCCAGTCGCCGTCGAAGATCTTGTGCAGCATCTTCAGATACCGCGCGGCCGCGACCGTCGATTTTTCGGGATCGGAGCGTTCGTCGATGAACCAGTCGTAGCGCAGGCCGAAGTCGCGCGCGGTGGGCACCATGAACTGCCACACGCCCTGCGCCGAGACGCGCGATTTTGCCGAAGGCTTGAACGCGCTTTCGATGAGCGGCACGAACGCCAGCTCCAGCGGCACGCCTTCTTCCCTGAAGACGCGCTCGATCATCGGCATATAGCGTCCGGCGCGGGTCAGACCTTCCGTGATGAACGGCCGCAGCGATCCCTGGAAGGCCTCGACGTACGACAGGACCCGGGAGTTGAGCGCAATGGGGAAGTTGCCGAACTTTGCGATGTCGGCGGTCACCGACTCGCGAGTTTTTTCAGAGGCCTCGGGCGGCGCGAACGTGGTATTGGCCAGCAGCGCGTCGATGACGGCCGCTTCGGCGCGCTTCTCGGTGAAGCCGTCGCCCTGACGCAGTGCGATCACCTCGAGCGCGTTGATGCGATCGACCAGCCGGTCGAAATGCTGCCGCAGCCGCGGCTCGGTGCGCGCGCCGTACTGGGATTCGAGCAGCATCTCGACGGCGGCGTCGAAGGCCTCCCGGGCCTGCTCCAGATGTCCTGCCTCGGCGTGCTTCCGCCCTTCGGCGAACCGGCGCTCTGAGTCAGCAATAAGGATGTCGATGGGGTCTGCCGGTTTCGGCACCTCTACGGGGGCCGGCTGCTGCTGCTGTATGGCAGAGGCAGGAGCCAGAGCCGGAGGGGCGACGACAACGGCTTTGGGGCCGCCGCACGAGGCGGCGGCGGCGAATCCGCCGAGCAGGAAGAGCGTTGGGAATATTTTCATGTTCAGCCAACGCTTTCTGCTGGGATAGAAAGCGAATCGGAGCTTAGCATTTGCCCCGAATCAGGTCAACCGTAACCTCAACTAATGCTTGAGGTTGCGGGTGATCACCTATGATTCAGGCGTGCCGGTGATCCGAGGAGGCAGTGAACGGGCCACACGCGCCCTGCTGGCGACGCTGCTGGCCGCGGTGTTCGCGTTCCACGTCGCGCCCGGCTTCGCCACGGCCCGTGCGAAGCTCGTTCGGTCGGCGCAGCCTTTCGCCGGCACGGCGCACGCCAGCGCAGAGCCATCGGACGTGCCCGCGGCGCTGACTCCGCCGTTCGCTGCGATCTGGCGTGTGCGCAATGAGACCTCGTCGGCGGCGCGGTTTGCGCTGCACCTCGACGGGCGGCCGGTGTGCGCCTACGAAGTTCCACCCGAGCGCAGCCGGCGCCTCGACTGCGCGGTCAGCGATCCGGCCTGGCGCGGCGACCGTCCTCACGTGCTGACGATCACCGGCCCGCCGCAGGGCTCGCTCGAGTATCTCGAGCTCGCGAGTCATCACGGAGGCACGGGCGGCCTGCATCGGCTCTGGTTCGTCCCCCGCGGCGCCCGCGCCGCGCATCCGCGCGCCTGGCTTTCGCTCTCGGCCTGGGCCGCGCTTCTCGCACTCTATCTGCTGGTGCCGCCTGTGCCGCTCGGCCGCCGAGTCGCGGCCGCGCATCGCGCCGTCGCGGCCGCCGTGCTCGCCATTTGCGTCGTCACCCTCATGGCGCCATTCGCGACGCGCTTCGAGATTCTGTTGGCGCCCTCGGCATGGCTGCTCTGGGCCGGGCTCGCCACCGCGCCCCGACTTGCCGGCCTCGTTGGCGTGACCATCCGGCTGCTTCGGGATCCCCGTGCCAAGACATGGGCCGCGCCAGTCATGGCCGTGTTGCTGGCGGTGGCCGCGGGCATCCTCAGCGCGGTCTTCGGCATCAAGACCGCGGGCGGCTCCGACCACTTTGGCTATGTGAGCCAGGCCTACCTCTGGACCCAGGGCTCACTCATCGTCTCCATACCGCCGCTCGACCTCCAGGGGGTTCCCGACGCGGATCGGGTCGTCATGGCGTCCGCGTACACCGTTGGCCCGGAGCCCAACTCGCTGGTGCCGGCGTACCCTCCGGGCCTGCCCCTGATGATGGCAGTCGCCCTGCTGGCTTTCGGGACGTGGGGGCCATTCCTCGTGGTCCCGCTGGCTGTTGCCGCGGCGATTTTCGGAACGTACGCGCTCGGCCGGCGCGTGGACTCGACCGCGACCGGTCTCGCGGCGGCCGGGCTCCTGGCGTGTAGTCCGGCGTTCATCTTTATGGCGTTCTGGCCGATGAGCGATGTTCCGGCAGCGGCGCTGTGGACACTTTGCCTCTGGTCTGCGGTCGGCAGGGGACGACGCACCGCGGCGTCGGCCGGCGCGCTTGCGGGGCTAGCCGTTCTGGTCAGGCCGAACCTCGCGCTGCTTGCAACATTCGCCGCGTGGCTGATCTGGCGGCGGGCGTCCGCTGAGCGGAGCTCTCGCGGCGCCTTGCTTGCGATCTATGCGCTCGCCGCCATACCTGCCCTCGCGCTGCTCGCCTGGTTCAACACGCACCTCCATGGCTCGCCGCTGCGCTCGGGCTACGGTCCGCTTGACCCGCTGTTCGACCTCGCATTTATGATGCCGAACGCGCGGACTTATTCGGCCTGGTTCGTCGAGAGTCAGGGCATCGCCGCGGCCGTGCTTGGCATCATCGCCTTTGGCAGGGCGCTGCTCGTCGGGCCAGGAACGCATCGCGCCCTTGCTCTCTTCGCGGCGGCCGTAGTCGCGCTCTATCTGCCGTACGTCGTGTTCGACGTCTGGTGGTTCCTTCGATTTCTTCTGCCCGCGTACCCGCCTCTGCTCATCCTGATCGCGTCGCTGTTGTGGGCCGCCGCGCGGCGTGCTTCTGGGCGATGGGCGCCGGCCGCGGCGATTGCCATGGTGGCGATCATGGCGGCGCAAGGCCTGTGGTTCATCACCGGCATTCGACCTGACCACTTCCGGCACGGCGAGCACCGGTTTGCGGCGGCGGGACAGTACGTGCGCGCGGCGCTGCCCGACAACGCCGCGTTCATCGCGGAGGAGCACAGCGGAAGCCTGCGCTTCTATGCCGGACGTCTGACGATTCGTTATGACTGGTTGGCCTCGGGCTGGCTGGCGCGCGCGCGCGCTGCACTCGAGGACGCCGGCTATTCCGTGTACATGCTGATCGACGAGAACGAGATCGACCGGCTGCGTGCGCGGTTCATCGAGCCTGGCGAGTTGGCGTTCCTCGACCAGCCGCCGGTCGCGGAGATTCAATCGTCACCCGCGGTTCGCATCTATGTGATCAGCGACGACGTGCCGCTGACGCCGACGGTGTTCGTCGACCCTGGCCGTGCCAGGCCGATTGCGCCGGTCAACCGCCGCGCTGCATCATGGGAACCGCCTCGCTGAGGGCGGGATGATAGCCGCGAGATTGTAAATTGTAAATCGGCCCGAGATCATGAACGCCAGGACGCCTGCACGAACACTTTGTGCGCCTCGCCAAGATCGCGCGCGGCGGGAGTCACGATCGTCTTTTCGCCGACGACGATCTTCCGTTTCTGGCTCATGGCTTCGCGTACGTCCGCCTCACAGACGAAATCTACGGGATTTGGTGATCTGGTGATCTGGTGATCTGGTGATTTGTCTTCGGCCGCGCCGTCGCGCGGTCTAATTCCTCGCCCCGCGAGGAAGGCGTCGATGCGCGACGACAGCTGCGCGGCGCCGATGCCGCCCGCATCCGGCTTCGCCGCTACGCGGGGCAGCGACCCTGTCGAACCAGAACCCGTAGAACTTTGAACCGAACTCATGGAACCTGTGGAAACTGTGGAACGTG